>NZ_BAAAUN010000001.1:1283482-1925223 GCF_039533965.1 Microbacterium luteolum | reverse complement strand
CAAGCAGAGCGGCGGCACGGATCACCTGGGTCTCGCCAGCAGCGTCCCGGCGACCTGCTTCCCGCCCGCGGTCGGCATCGGCTCGTCCTTCGATCCCGAGATCATCGAGCGCGTCGGCGCGGCGATCGGCGTCGAGGCCGCGATCGAAGACGTCGCGGTCGTCCTCGGGCCGGGCATCAACATCAAGCGCTCACCCCTGTGCGGTCGCAACTTCGAGTACTTCTCCGAGGACCCGATCGTCTCCGGCATCCTCGGTGCCGCATCCGTGCGCGGCGTGCAGTCGCAGGGCGTCGGCACCTCGCTCAAGCACTTCGCCGCGAACAACCAGGAGTTCGACCGGATGCGTGCAAGTTCGGACGTCGATCCTCGCCCGCTGCGCGAGATCTACCTGCGCGGCTTCGAACGGGTCGTGAAGGATGCTGCGCCGTGGACGGTCATGTGCTCGTACAACAAGCTCAACGGCGTCTGGACCTCGGAGGACCCGTGGCTGCTCACGAGCGTGCTCCGCGATGACTGGGGCTTCGACGGGCTCGTCGTCTCGGACTGGGGCGCGGTCAACGATCGCGTCGCCGGCGTCGCCGCGGGGCTCGACCTGGAGATGCCGGCATCCGGCGGCCGCACCGACGCGCAGCTGGTTGCGGCGGTGCGCGCAGGAGCACTCGATGAGAGCGTGCTCGACACCGCCGCCGCGCGCGTGGTCGACCTCGTGCGCAAGGCCGGAGAGCGGCCCGCGGTCGCCGGCCCGCTCGACGTCGATGCGCACCATGCACTCGCCCGCGAAGCCGCCGGTCGGTCGATCGTGCTGCTGAAGAACGACGGGGCGCTGCTGCCGCTGGCTCCCGCGAAGAAGGTCGCCGTCATCGGCGCGTTCGCGACCGAGCCCCGGTTCCAGGGCGCGGGGTCCTCGCTCATCAACCCGACACGTGTCGACGCGGCGTTCGACGAGCTGCGTGCCGTCGGGGGCGACAACGTCTCCCACGCTGCGGGCTACGCCGTCGAGGGCGGCGCGATCGCGGCATCCGGCCGTTCGGCGGATGAACTCCGCACGGAGGCGGTCGCGGTCGCCGCGGCCGCGGACGTCGCCGTCGTCTTCCTCGGGCTGCCCGCGGCGGAGGAGTCCGAGGGCTTCGACCGTGAGCACATCGATCTCCCCGCGGTGCAGCTCGCCCTGCTCGACGCGGTGCTCGAGGCGAACCCGCGCACCGTGGTCGTGCTGTCCAACGGGGGCGTGGTCGCCCTGCCCTTCGTTGATCGCGTCCCGGCGATCGTCGAGAGCTGGCTGCTCGGCCAGGCCGGCGGCAGCGCCGTCGCCGACGTGCTCTACGGAGCCGTGAACCCCTCGGGCAAGCTCACCGAGACGGTTCCGGTGCGCCTCGAGGACAACCCCTCCTTCGGCAACTTCCCCGGCGAGTTCGGCCACGTCCGCTATGGCGAGGGGCTGCTGGTCGGCTACCGCTGGTACGACGCCAAGGGACTCGACGTGACGTTCCCGTTCGGCCATGGGCTGTCGTACACGACCTTCGGATACGGGCCGGCGACAGCACAGGTCGACGGGGCGGGCGACATCGTCGTGCGCCTCGACGTCACGAACACGGGAGACGTGGACGGTCGCGAGGTCGTGCAGGTCTACGTCGCGCGGACCGGATCGATCGTGCAGCGCGCGCCGCGCGAGCTCAAGGCGTTCGCCTCGGTGCCGCTCGCCGCGGGGGAGACCCGCACGGTGGAGCTGGTCGTGCGCCGCGAGGACTTGGCGTACTGGGACGTACGGGTCGACAGCTGGATCGTGGAGGGCGGCGAGTACACGGTGGATGTCGCCGCGTCGAGCCGCGACATCCGCTCGTCGGCATCCGTGCAGGTCGACGGCGACGACGTGCTGCTGCCGCTCAACCTGAACTCCTCGATCGGCGATGTCGTGGCGCACCCGGTCGCAGGCCCGATCGTCATGGGTGCGCTCGGCGGCTTCCTCGGCGAGCTGTCGGGCGCCGACTCCTCTGCGGCATCCATGATGCCGAACGACGAGGCCATGGAGAAGATGATGGCCTCGTTCCCGATCGGGCGTCTCATCGGGTTCCCCGGGGTCGACGTGTCGCACGAGCAGGTCGAGCAGCTGCTCGCGGCCGCGAACGCCGGCGGTGCCGTCGCCGACTAGTGGCGGAGGTGACACCGCAGTTGCGGAGGTGACACCTGTTGTCGCTATGGGCTGCTGATAGCGGCAACAGGTGTCAAGTTCCGATGTGCGAGTGCTTCGGAGGTGGCACCTGTTGTCGCTACGGCCTGCTGATTGCGGCAACAGGTGTCAAGGTGGCGCGAGATGCTCCGCCGATGTCAGGGATGCGGTGTGAAGCGCCGCGGGGCGTGCGTCGCGGCGACGAGCGCGCGCATTTCCTCCAGCGTCGCGGGCGCGGCGCCCAGGGCGCGAGCCTGCACGAGCACGTTGCCGAGCGCTGTCGCCTCGACAGGACCCGCCAGCACCGTGAGCCCGGTGCGGTCGGCGGTCGCCTGGCAGAGGAGGGCGTTCAGTGAGCCTCCTCCGACGAGGTGGATCACGTCGATCGGGCGTCCGGACAACCGGGCAGCTGTGGTGATCGCCTCGGCGAAGGCGGCGGCGATCGACTCGACGATGCTGCGGGCGAACGCGGCCCGGTCGGTCGGCGGTTCAGCGCCGGTCGCGCGCAGGAGTGCCGCGATGCGCCCCGGCATATCACCCGGGGCGTTGAGTGACGGATCGTTCGCATCGAAGAGCGGCACAGTCCCGTCGACGGCGGATGCCGCGGCCAGCAACTCCGGCAGATCGACGGGTGCGCCGTCTTCGGATTCCCAGGCGCGCACCGTCTCGCTGAGCAGCCAGAGCCCTGTGACGTTGTGCAGGAAGCGGTAGCGGCCGTCGACGCCCAGCTCGTGGGTGAAGTTCGCGTCGCGCGCGGCATCCGTCAGCACCGGATCCGACAGTTCGAGCCCGACCAGTCCCCACGTGCCGCAGGAGATGTAGGCGGCAGAGGGCGAGGTCATCGGCACGGCTGCGACGGCGGAAGCGGTGTCGTGCGACCCGACCGCGATGACGGGCAGCGTCGCGCCGATGCGCGCGGCGAGCTCCGGACGCAGTTCGCCGATCAGGGTCCCCGGGTCGACGAGCTCGGGCAGCAGCGCCGACGGGATGCCGAGGCGGTCGGCGAGCTCCGTGTCCCACTCGCCGCTCTCGACGCCCAGTAGACCGGTCGTCGACGCGTTCGTGCGCTCGGCGACGCGCGCGCCGGTGAGCAGGAAGGCGAGGAGATCCGGGATGAGCAGGGCTACGTCGGCGTCGGCGAGACGGGTGTCGACGCGGTACTGGTAGAGCGTGTTGAACGGCAGGAACTGCAGGCCGTTGCGGCGGTAGAGCTCGGCGAACGGCGCGATCGCGTGCACCTCTTCGACCCCGCGCGCGGTCCGCTCGTCGCGGTAGTGGAAGGGCTCCGCGAGCAGCTCTCCGCCGGCGAGGAGTCCGTAGTCGACGGCCCAGGAATCGATCCCGATGCTCTCGATCGCCGGCTCACGGCGGATCGCCTGGGCCAGCCCCTCGACGATGTGCTCGTACAGGGCTGCGAAGTCCCAGTGCAGGCCGTCCTCGCGTTCGACGGGCCCGTTGCGGAAGCGCGAGACGAGCTCGAGCTCGAGCACGCCGTCGCCGACGCGCCCGATCATGACACGCCCGCTGGTCGCCCCGAGGTCGACGGCCGCGACCGCGCGCACCGTCATGACGTCGTCCCGACCGAGGAGGCGCGTTTCGTCTCGTCGCTGCGCTCCTCGCTCAACGACCGGGGTCTCTTTCGGTCGTTGAGCGAGCGAAGCGAGACGAAACGCATCGCCGGGGAAGTCATCGCAGGAAGGCCGCGGCGACGCCGGAGTCGACCGGGATGTGCAGCCCGGTCGTGCGGCTGAGCTCGGGTCCGGTCAGCACGAAGACGGCATCCGCCACGTTCTCGGGGACGACCTCGCGCTTGAGGATCGTGCGGTTCGCGTAGAACTGGCCGAGGTCCTCCTCGGCCACGCCGTAGGTCGCGGCACGGTTCGCGCCCCAGCCCGAGGCGAAGATGCCAGAGCCGCGCACGACACCGTCGGGGTTGATGCCGTTCACACGGATACCGTACTCCCCGAGCTCCACCGCCAGCAGTCGCACCTGGTGCGCCTGATCGGCCTTCGTCGCCGAGTACGCGATGTTGTTCGGTCCGGCGAAGACCGAGTTCTTCGACGAGATGTAGATGATGTCGCCGCCGAGCTTCTGGTCGATCAGCACGCGGGCGGCGGCCTTCGATACGAGGAACGAACCCTTCGCCATCACGTCGTGCTGGAGGTCCCAGTCCTTCTCCGTGGTCTCCAGGAGCGGCTTCGAGAGCGAGAGTCCGGCATTGTTGACGACAAGGTCGACACCGCCGAAGGCGAGCACGGTCGCATCGAGCGCGGCCTGGATCGCATCGGCATCCGCGACGTTCGCGGCAACGCCGATGGCGACGTCGGTGTTCCCGAGCTCCGCCGCAGCGGCCTGGGCCTTCTCGAGGTCGAGGTCGGCGACGACGACGCAGGCGCCTTCCGCAGCGAGCCGGGTCGCGATGGCCTTGCCGATTCCGGATGCCGCACCGGTCACGAACGCGATGCGCCCCTGGTGCGTCTTCGGCTTGGGCATGCGCTGCAGCTTCGCCTCCTCCAGCGCCCAGTATTCGATGGCGAACTTCTCGGCATCGGAGATGGGGGAGTACGTCGACAGCGCCTCGGCGCCGCGCATCACGTTGATGGCATTGACGTAGAACTCGCCGGCGACGCGGGCGGTCTGCTTGTTGGCTCCGTAGGAGAACATGCCGACGCCGGGGATCAGGACGATGAGCGGGTCGGCGCCGCGGATCGCGGGGGAGTCCGCCGTCGCGTGCGCGTCGTAATAGGCCTGGTAGTCGGCGCGGTACTCCGCATGGAGTTCGTGCAGGCGCGTGACCTGCTCTTCGACGGTCGCCGTGGCGGGCAGATCGAGGATCAGCGGCTTGACCTTGGTGCGCAGGAAGTGATCCGGGCAGCTCGTGCCGAGGGCGGCGAGCGCCGGCGCCTTCTCGGATGCCAGGAAGTCGAGCACGACGTCGGCGTCGGTGAAGTGGCCGATCTGCGGACGGTCGTGCGAGGCGATTCCGCGGATGGTCGGAGCGAGGGCGGCGGCGCGCTCGCGGCGCTCGGTCTCGGGCAGCGCCTCGAACCCGGTGCGGATGCCGCCGAAGGGATCGGCCTTGCCGTGCGCGACGATGTAGGCGGCGGCGGTGTCGATGATCCACAGCGAGTTCGCCTCGACCTCCTCGGAGGTGTCAGCCCACGCGGTGATCCCGTGCCCGCCGAGGATGCAGCCGATCGCCTGCGGGTTCTCCGCCTTGATCGCCGCGATGTCGAGTCCGAGCTGGAAGCCGGGACGGCGCCACGGGACCCACACGACCTTGTCGCCGAAGATGGCCGACGTCAGCGCTTCGCCGTCGGCGGCGGTCGCGATCGCGATGCCGGAGTCGGGGTGCAGGTGATCCACGTGCGCGGCGTCGACGAGGCCGTGCATCGCGGTGTCGATCGAGGGAGCCGCACCGCCCTTGCCATGCAGGCAGTAGTCGAAGGCTGCGACCATCTCGTCCTCGCGCTCGAGACCGGGGTAGACGTCCGTGAGTGCCCGCAGGCGGTCGAGGCGCAGCACGGCGAGGCCCGCCTCCTTCAGCGTGCCGAGGTCTCCGCCGGAGCCCTTGACCCACATCAGCTCGACGGGCTGTCCCGTGACCGGATCGGTCGCGGCGCCCTTGGCCGAGGTGTTCCCACCGGCGTAGTTCGTGTTCTTCGGGTCGGCGCCCAGGCGGTTGGACCGCGCGAGAAGGGCGGCAGCGGTGGGGGTCGTCATGTTCTGCATCCTCGGTTCGAAAAGTCTCGGTGGGTGGCGGGCGCTCAGGCGCCCCAGCCGGCCTGCACGCCGCCGACGCGGTCGGTGGCGATCTTCTGCTGGTAGCCGGATGCCGCGTAGGCGGCCATCGGGTCGCCGGCGAGGCCGCGCGACTCGCGCCACTCGGCCAGGGCCGGACGCACGTCGGTGTAGAACGCGTCCATGAACACGGCATTCGCGGCCAGCACATCGCCGGACTTCTGTGCCGCCGTCAGAGCGTCGCGGTCGACGAGCAGGGCCCGCGCCGTCATCTCCTGCACGTTCAGCACCGAGCGGATCTGGCCGGGGATCTTGTCCTCGACGTTGTGGCACTGGTCGAGCATGAAGGCCACGTCGGGGTTGTTGAGGCCGCCGCCGCGGATGACCTCGAACAGGATGCGGAACAGCTGGAACGGGTCGGCAGCGCCCACGATGAGGTCGTCGTCGGCGTAGAAGCGCGAGTTGAAGTCGAAGGAGCCGAGCTTTCCGAGGCGCAGCAGCTGCATGACGATGAACTCGATGTTCGTGCCGGGGGCGTGGTGGCCGGTGTCGAGACAGACCATGGCCTTGTCGCCGAGCGCGCTCACCTGGGCGTAGGACGTTCCCCAGTCCGGAACATCGGTGTGGTAGAACGCCGGCTCGAAGAACTTGTACTCGAGCACGAGGCGCTGGTCGTCGCCGAGCCGGTCGTAGATCTTCTGGAGCGACTCCTGGAGCCGGTCCTGGCGTCCGCGCAGATCGGCCTGGCCCGGGTAGTTCGAGCCCTCGGCGAGCCAGATCTTGAGGTCGCGGCTGCCCGTGGCATCCATCACGTCGATGCAGGCGAGGTGGTGATCGATCGCCTTCTGGCGGATCGCCGCATCCTCGTGCGTGAGGGCGCCGAACTTGTAGTCGTCGTCCTGGAACGTGTTCGAGTTGATCGTGCCGAGGGTGACGCCGTGGTCCTCGGCGTGCTTGCGCAGGTCGTCGAACGAGTCGACCAGGTCCCACGGGATGTGCAGCGCGACCGTTGGCGCGAGTGCGGTGTAGGCGTTCACCTGCGCGGCATCCGCGATCTTTTCCCACGGATCGCGCGGCGTGCCGGGCGTGCCGAAGACCTTGAAGCGGGTGCCGGAGTTGCCGAACGCCCAGCTGGGGAGCTCGATGCCCTGCTGCTCCAGGGCGGCGAGGTTTTCGGTCGAGAGGATGCTCATGGGGCGCTGCCTTCGGTGTCGGCGCGGTCGACGTCGACCGCGAAATGAATCGTTTCAAGTGTAAGTCGGATGGGGGGACGATGCAACTGCGGCGCTACGGTGTCGCTATGGAGCATCAGGAACGCGCGCTGGCCGCGTACATCGCGCAGGTGGCCACCGACCCGCAGGTGCTGGGCGTCGTCCTCATCGGGTCGCTGGCTCGCGGCACCGAGCGGGAGGACTCCGACGTCGACGTGTACCTCGTCGTCACCGAGGAGGCTTTCGCCCTCGCCGGCGCGGAAGACCGATGGGCATGGATCGATCGCCACGGCGTCGACTACCCGGGGTCGTACATCGACGTGAAGCTCGCCGACCTCGCCTATCTGCGCGCGGCGGTCGACCGCGCCGATGATCCCACCAGGGCGTCGTTCGCCGGAGCGCGCGTCGCGTTCAGCCGCGCCGAGGAGCTCGAGCCCCTCGTCCGCGCGATCAGCGTTCTCGGCGACGACGTCTGGGTCGGCCGCGTGCGCTCGCACATCGCCCAGGCGCACCTGCACGGCGGGTACTTCCTCCGCCAGGCCGAAGAGCACGGCGACCCCTTCCTGCTCCAGCACGCGGCCGTGCACCTGGCGCTCGCCGCAGCGCGCGCCGCGATCGCGGCCGACCACCGCCTGATGCCGGGGCCGAAGTACATCCACGGGCTCGTGCGCGAGGTGCCCGCTCCCGACGGATTCGTCGCGGCCTGGGACCGCCTGGTCGCCGAGCCGTCGACGGCATCCGCGGAGGCGCTGACGACGATTCTGGACGACTGGCTGGGTGACGGTCAGACGCGCGACGAATCCCTCTCGATCTTCATCCGCGACAACGAGCTCGCGTGGCTGCGCGGCACGACGCCGGCGGAATACTTCTGACACCGGTCAGCCCTTGACGGCGCCGCTCGTCATACCCGCCACGATCTGCCGGTTGAAGAAGACGTACATGACCAGCGGCGGGATGGTGATGAGCAGGATGTTCATGAACAGCAGGTTCCACTGACTCAGGCTCTGACTCTGGAAGTTGTACAGGGTCAGCTGCACGGTCGCATTCGCATCGCCGGGCAGGAAGTAGAGCGGTCCGGTGAAGTCGTTGAACACCGCGACGGACTGCACCACGATCACCGTGATCGCGACCGGCTTGAGCAGCGGCATCACGACGGTGAAGAACAGGCGCAGGGGACCTGCTCCGTCGATCACCGCCGCCTCGTCGAGCTCGCGCGGTATCGTCGAGATGAACGCGCGGAACAGCAGGATGCAGAAGCTCAGACCGAACGTCGCCTCGATGAGGATCATGCCCGGCATGGTCTTGAAGAGCCCGATGCCCTGCAGTACCCAGATCGTCGGCACCACGGCGGGCGGGACGATGAGGCCGGCCAGCACGAAGACGTTGATGACGTGGTTCCACCGCGACTTGCGCCGCTGCAGGATGTAGCCGACCATCGCAGCGAAGACGACCATGATCGCGACGCTCGCCACCGTGAGGACGGTCGAGTTGATGAACGCGCGCACCAGCATCCAGTCGCGGGTCTCGAGGACCGTCACGACGTTCTCCCACAGATACCAGCCCTGCGCCGGCAGCGAGAACTCGAACAGCGAGGCCTCGGCCGGGTTCTTGGCAGCCGTGAGCACGATGAACGCGAACGGGACGATGAAGACCACGATCGACGCGATGATCGCGAGGATCCCCACCACGTAGCGGCTGAGGAATCGTCGAGGGGTCATCGGGCGGCGGTCCTGACGGCGGATCTTCGCCTTCGAGGCGCCGGCCGTCGTGATGGTGCGGGTGAGGGTCATTGCTCCACCTGCCTCTTGTTGAGGATGTACTGGACCGGCACGATGATCGCGGTCACCACCAGGAAGAGGACGACGTTGCCCGCCGTCGACAGGCCGTAGAAGCCCGCCTGGTACTGCTTGTAGATGACCGAGGCGATCACGTCGCTGGTGAATCCGGGTCCGCCCTTGGTCATGGCCCAGATGAGTTCGAAGGACCGCAGTCCGCCGATCAGGGACAGCAGGATGACGGTCGCGGTGGCGGGCTGCACGAGCGGCAGCGTGATGTTCTTGAATCGCGCCCAGGCGCCGGCGCCGTCGACCTTGGCCGCTTCGAAATACTCCTGCGGGATCGCGACCAGCCCGGCGATGAAGATGAGCGTGGCGATGCCGACGCCCTTCCAGACGTCTACGAGTGCGACGGACAGGAGTGCCCAGGCGGGATCGGTGAGCCATCCGGGCCCCTCGACGCCGATGAGGGAGAGGGTCTGGTTGATGAGACCGTCGAACGGGTCCATCAGCACTTTGAACGTGATGCCGATGCCGACCGTGGAGACGAGAACGGGGAAGAAGATCGTGGACCGCAGATAACCGCGACCGAGGATCGAACCCGTCAGCAGCAGGGCGAGCGCGAGCCCGAGGACCACCTTGAGAGCGGAGGTCACGAAGCCGTAGACGAACGTGTTGACGAAGCCCTGCACGAGCATGGGTTCGGTGAAGAACTGGACGTAGTTGTCGAAGCCGATGAACTGGATGTCGAACAGCGACCAGCGGGTGAGGCTGAAGTAGAACGAGGCGAAGGTCGGGATGGCGAACAGGACGATGTAGAGCACCGCCGACGGGATGTAGAACCACGTCGGGTAGGAGCTCCTGATCCCCTTTCGCCCGCGGGGCGAGGTCTTGGCGGCGGGTGGCGTCGCAATGGCGGTCATGGGTCTCTCCGTCGAGTGAGGTCGGCGGGTGCGGGCCCGTGCATCGGGCCCGCACCCCGGGATCAGTCGGCGATCACCAGCCGTCGAGGCCCAGCTGCTGGGCCTGCTTCTTCACGTCCTCGTCGTAGAGCGCGGCGCCGTCCTCGGCGGGGCGGATGCCGCTGCCGACCTCGACGGTGATGTTCTCGAGGTTCGGTCCCTTGATGGGCGAGAGGAACTCGAGCGCGGGGTTCGTGTTGCCCTCGTCGAAGTAGACCTGCATGTCCTTCAGCAGACCGGGCACGTCGTCGCCGAGTTCGCACGTGCTGATCGCGTAGGGGCCGGAGGGGACCATCGCGGTGTTCTGCACGTCGCATCCGGCCGGCGAGTTGATGAACGCGACGAACTTCTTCGCTGCCTCGAGCTGGGCGCCCTCGGTCGTCTTGGGCACGTACACGGCGTTCGGGAGCCAGACGGTCAGCTTGGTGTCCTCGGCCTTCTGCGCGGGCAGCGGGAAGACGCCGATGTCATCGATCTGGTCGGGGAAGTTCTGCTGGAAGGTCGAGACGATGCCGGTGAGGATCGGGTAGTGCGCGCCCTCGCCGGTCGCCACCATCCGTGCGCCGTCGTCGTACAGGGCGGAGGCGAAGTCCTCGTTCCACCAGCCCGACTCGAAGCCCTCCTGCTGGTTGGCGAAGCCGGCCAGGGCGGGCTCGTCGACGTACTTGCGCTCGCCCGCCGTGTACTCGGTGCCCCAGTCCTCATCCTG
The DNA here is from genome assembly GCF_039533965.1 of Microbacterium luteolum. Lineage (NCBI taxonomy): Bacteria > Bacillati > Actinomycetota > Actinomycetes > Micrococcales > Microbacteriaceae > Microbacterium > Microbacterium luteolum. The sequence continues at coordinate 1,914,658 of NZ_BAAAUN010000001.1, read as the reverse complement.
CGCGAGCACGTTGCCGAAGTCGCCGAGGACGAACAGCTGGCTCGTCCAGGTGTCGCCGTAGGTCTGGATGACCGGGGTGATGCCGGCCGCCTTGATCTTGTCGTTGTTGGCCGCGAACTCGTCCCACGACGTCGGCACCTCGAGGCCGAGGTCGGCGTAGATCTTCTTGTTGTAGACGACGGCGCCGGCCTGGGTCGCACCGAACGGTGCGCCGTAGACGCCGTTGTCGGTCTCGACGACGGCCTTCATCGTGTCCTGCATGTCGCCGACCCAGGACTCGTCCGTGAGCGGGGCGAGGTTCTGGTCCGGATTCAGCGCCTGGAACAGCGAACCGGAGTTGTACCAGAAGACGTCGGCCATCTCGCCGGTGGCGAGCTTGGTCTTCATGAGGTTGTCGCCCTCGGTGCCGGCCGGCTGCGACTCCACCTTCACGGTGATGTCGTCGTTCTCCTTCTCGAAGGCCGCGACCATGGCCTCCGCGGACTCGATGTTGGTCCCTGCGGTCGGAACGAGGAAGGTGATCTCGACGCTGCCGTCGGCGCTTTCGCCTCCTCCGCCGGTGCTGCAGGCGGCGAGGGGGATGGCGAGGGCTGCGACGCCTGCTGCGGCGAGGAGGACCCTCCGACTACGGGTGTTGTCCATTCTTTTACCTCCATGTAAAAGCTGACTCTTGAGTGACGATCTCCGCACCGAGAACGTCTTTTCGTCGATGGGTTGAAACCATTCAACGTCGGTAACGTACGACGATCCGGAGCGAGTGTCAACGATTGTCACCGAATCGTCAGAACCCGAGTCATCCGCGGTGCGACCGATCCGGCACCGGTGTGCGTCCAGACCTTGACATCCGATCATGAATCGTTTCAGTATCGTCTCGTGTGCAGCGAGGGAGCGCATGCGGGGAATGACAACCGTGGACCTCGGCAAGAAGGCGGGAAGAATGACTCTGACAGTGGCGCGCGTCGACGTGGATGCGCCGTACCGCAGCGATGCGGTGGCCGTGGAAACTCCGGCGATCAGCTGGGTGACCGAGGCCTCCGTGCCGGGATGGACGCAGGACGCCGCGGAACTCGAGCTCACCGGCGACGGCGTGCAGACGCACGTCGTCCGCGGCCGCGAGTCGGTCCGCGTCCGCTGGCCGTTCCGCCCGCTGCGTCCCCGCGAGGAGGTGCAGCTGCGTGTGCGGGTGACGGGCGCCGACGGTGAGGTGTCGGACTGGAGCGCCCCGCGTCGCATCGTCGCAGGCTTCCTCGCCGACGGTGAATGGCAGGCGAAGACCGTCGGCATCGCGGCACCGGCATCCGCGGCGGAGCCGGCCGAGCTGCGGCGCGTGTTCGCGCTCGAGGGCGACGTGCGCCGCGCCACGCTGTATGCGACGGCGGTCGGCGTCTATCAGGCATCGATCAACGGCGTCGACGTCGACGATCAGGTGCTGAAGCCGGGATGGACGCCCTTCCAGGCCCGCACCGTGCATGAGAGCACCGACGTGACCGGTCTTCTCGCTGCGGGGGAGAACACTCTCGCGGTGCGGCTGGCGGGAGCGTGGGCGACGGAGCGGTACGGCTTCCGGGACGAGGCGGCCACCGTCTACGGCGATCAGCCGCGCTTCGCCGCGCAGCTTCTCATCGAGTACGCCGACGGGCGCACGGAGACCATTGCGACGGATGCCGACTGGCAGAGCGCCCCCGGCCCGATCACGGCCAGCGGCCTGTACGCCGGGGAGGACCACGACGCACGTCGCACCGCATCGACGTGGGCGCCGGTCGCGGTGGTCGAGGACGTGCCGGTGCCGGGCGCCCGCGTCTCGCCGTTCGTCCGACGGATCGAGGAGCTGCCGGTCGTCGAGGTCATCACGACGCCGTCCGGGAGGACGGTCCTGGACTTCGGGCAGAACCTCGTCGGGCGGTTGCGCATCCGGGTCGACGGTGAAGCGGGCCAGGTGGTGACCCTGCGGCATGCGGAGGTGCTCGAGCACGGCGAGCTCGGCACGCGTCCGCTGCGCGCCGCTGCCGCGACCGACCGGTACACACTCGCCGGAGGGGGCATCGAGGAGTGGGAGCCTGAGTTCACGTTCCATGGGTTCCGCTACGCCGAGATCGACGGCTGGCCGGGGGTGTTCGATCCGGCCGACGTCACGGCCGTGGTGATCCACAGCGACATGGAGCGCACCGGGTGGTTCGATACCTCGCATCCGCTCGTCCGCCGGCTCCACGAGAACGTCGTGTGGGGCCTTCGCGGCAACTTCCTCTCGGTGCCGACCGACTGCCCGCAGCGCGACGAGCGACTCGGGTGGACCGGGGACATCCAGGTGTTCACGCCCACCGCGAGCTTCCTCTACGACGTCCGGGGATTCCTCGACTCCTGGTTGCGGGATCTCGCGATCGACCAGGTCGACGGCGTCGTGCCGTTCGTCGTCCCGAACGTTCTCGGCCCGGCGCAGCCGGCCGCAGCCTGGGGCGACGCCGCGACGGTGGTGCCCTGGGTGCTGCACGAGAGGTTCGACGACCTCGAGACGCTCGGGCGGCAGTACGACAGCATGAAGGGCTGGACCGACGCCATCGTCGCGCTGTCCGGCGAGCGGCGTCTGTGGGAGGGCATGTTCCAGTTCGGGGACTGGCTCGACCCGGATGCTCCGCCCGAGCAGCCGGCAGATGCAAAGACGTCGGCCGACATCGTCGCGACCGCCTACGTCTTCCGCTCCGCCGACCTCACGGCGCGCGCGGCGACGCTGCTGGGCAGGGACGACGAGGCGCCGGAGTATGCGCGGATCGCCGAAGACGTGCGGCTCGCGTTCCTCGAGGCGTACGTCTCATCGGACGGACGGATGACCTCGGATGCGCAGACGGCGTACTCCCTCGCGATCGTGTTCGACATCGTGGACCCGGAGCAGCGTCAGGCTCTGGGCGACCGGCTGGCCGAGCTCACGGCGCAGGGCGACCACCGGATCGGCACCGGCTTCGTCGGGACGCCCATCATCGCGGACGCCCTCACCCGCACGGGGCACATCGATGTCGCCCAGCGGCTGTTGACCCAGACCGAGAACCCGTCCTGGCTGTACCCGGTCACGATGGGGGCGACGACGATCTGGGAGCGCTGGGACTCGATGCTGCCCGACGGCACGATCAACCCCGGGGAGATGACCTCGTTCAACCACTATGCGCTGGGGGCGATCGCTGACTGGCTGCATCGCACCCTCGCCGGACTCGCGCCGGCGGCACCGGGCTACGCGCGTCTGACGATCGAGCCCCATCCACTGGACGGATTCGACTTCGCCGAAGCCGCGCACCTGACCCCGTACGGGGAGGCGCGGGTGCGATGGGAGCGTTCCGACGAGGGGGTCGTCGTCGAGGCGCAGATCCCGGCGAACACCGAGGCGGATGTGAAGCTGCCGGACGGGCGGATTCAGGTCGTCGGCTCCGGACGCCACCGTTGGGTCTCGGCGACGACGAGTGCACGGCGGGCCGCGGACTAGGCGGGCCGAGGCGTGCCGTACACTCGCGGACAGTGCACGACAGGAAGGGGCACCCGGTGGCAGTGAGCGTGCGCGAGGTGGCGGCTGCGGCCGGCGTCTCCGTCGGCACCGTGTCCAACGTCCTGAACCGACCGGACAAGGTCGCCGAGGGCACCGTCCAGCGCGTGCGCGATGCGATCGACGAGCTCGGGTTCGTGCGGAACGACGCCGCGCGTCAGCTGCGCGCGGGTCGCAGCCGCAGCATCGGTCTCATCGTGCTCGACGCCGGCAACCCCTTCTTCGCCGACGTCGCCCGCGGCGCCGAGGCTCGCGCGGACGAAGACCGTCTCTCGGTCCTGCTCGGGAACAGCGACGAGGATGCCGCGCGCGAGAACGGCTACCTCGACCTGTTCCGCGAGCAGAGGGTGAACGGGGTGCTCATCACGCCGGCATCCGATGATGTCGCTGGGATCCAGAGACTCGCGGATTCGGGGACCCCGGTGGTCCTGGTCGACCACGAGATCCCGGGCAGCGGGTTCTGCTCGGTGTCCGTCGACGATGTCGAGGGCGGGTACCTCGCCACGAGGCACCTGCTCGAGATCGGCCGCAGGCGCATCGCCTTCCTCGCCGGGCCCGGGTCGATCGCCCAGGTCGCCAACCGTCTCGAGGGGGCCCGCCGTGCGGTCGCCGAAGAGCCCGATGCCGAGCTCGAGGTGATCGAGGTGCCGGCGCTGACCGTGCTGCACGGGCGGGAAGCCGGCGAATCGATCGTCGCGCGGGCAGCCGCGGAGCGTCCCGACGCGGTGTTCGCGGCCAACGACCTCCTCGCCGTGGGCCTGATGCAGGCGCTCACGATCCTCGGGAGTGTGCGTGTGCCGGAGGAGATCGCGCTGATCGGCTACGACGACATCGACTTCGCCTCGGCCACCGTCGTGCCGCTGACCTCCATCCGCCAGCCGGCGCGGCTCATCGGACACACGGCCGTCGACCTCCTCCTGCGGTCGATCGACGACCCCGAGGGCGACTACGAGCGGAACGTGCGCTTCCGTCCCGAGCTCGTCGTGCGCGCCTCGACCGCCGGCTGACCGAGCCCTGACGTCTCCCGGAGGAGATGACGTTCCGCGGAGGACTTCGCGCGGTGTCCTCCGCGAGACGTCATCAGTTCCGTGATCCGTCGCCGGATGCGGCGCTCCAGGCTCCCTCGATGCGGTGACTGCCGCTGCCGATCTCGTGGCGCTCGCCGCCGGGCAGCTCCACGGTCGCGGTCGTGCCGGTGGGAACGACGACGTGGACCCGCAGCACCTCGCCGTCGATCCGCCACGCGATCTCGGCCCGGCCGTACGGCGTCTCGTGCGCGGCTCGCGCATGCGTGAACTCGCCGCCCGGCTTCGGCGCGAAGCGGATCGCACGGTAGCCCGGCGCCGCGGGGGCGAGCCCGGCGACGGTCCGATGCAGCCAGTCGGCCACCGCGCCGAGGGCGTAGTGGTTGAACGAGGTCATCGTCCCGGGGTTGACCGTGCCGTCGGGGCGGAGGCTGTCCCAGCGCTCCCAGATCGTCGTGCCGCCCTGCAGCACCGCATAGAGCCACGACGGTGCCTCGGTCTCCAGGAGCAGGTCGTACGCGGCATCCGCGTGGCCGGTGACGGTGAGGGCGTCCGAGACGAGCGGCGTGCCGACGAAGCCGGTGGCGATGCGGTGGCCCGCTTCCTCCACGAGCTCGGCCAGGCGGGCGCCGGCGGTCGCGAGGTGCTCATCCGACACGAGCTCGAAGGCGATCGCGAGCGAATACGCGGTCTGTGCATCGCTGGTCATGCGGCCATCCGGCAGCACATATGCCGCCGTGAACGCCGCGCGCACCTCGGCGGCGAGCTCCGCGTAGTGATCCCGGTCGTCGTCGTGACCCAGCACCTCGGCCATCCGGGCGACGCGGTCCGCGGAGCGCGCGAAGTACGCCGTCGCCACGAGGTAGCGGTCGGTCGTCGCATCAGCGGGGTCCTCGGGCGGGGCCGCGGGGTCGAGCCAGTCGCCCAGCTGGAAGCCCTCGTCCCAGAGCCGGTCCTCGCCGGCCAGGCGCTCGAGCAGATCGACCCACTTCTTCGCGCTCTGATACTGATCGCGGAGGATGCGGCTGTCGCCGAAGCGCTCGTAGAGCGTCCACGGGGTGAAGGTCGCGACATCGCCCCAGGCGGCGCCGGGGCGGATGGGCGTCCACTGCTTGTCGGCGGGGATCACCGGGACGTACCAGGGCACGGTGCCATCGGGCAGCTGTTCGATGGCGACATCCTTCAGCCAGCTCGAGAGCATCCCCGACACGTCGTAGAGGAACGACGCGGTCGGGGCGAACACCTGCAGATCGCCGGTCCACCCGATGCGCTCGTCGCGCTGCGGGCAGTCGGTCGGGATGTCGAGGAAGTTGCCCCGCATGCTCCAGACGACGTTCTCGTGCAGCCGGTCGACGCGGGCGTTCGACGACTCGAACCACCCGGTGCGCTCCATGTCGGTGTGGTAGACCCGGGCGACGATGTCTCCCGCGGCGACCGCGGCGTCGAGGGCATCCGCTCCGCCCGGCCATTCCACCTCGGCGTACCGGAAGCCGTGGAACGTGAATCGCGGCTCCCACTCCTCGACGCCGCCGCCGGCGAGGATGTACTCGTCCGTCGACTTCGCGTCGCGAAGGGGGCGGGTGTAGATCTCGCCCTGCTGCAGCACCTCGGCGGTGCGGAACCGAACCATGTCGCCGGCCTGCCCGGTGACGCGGAAGCGCGGACGTCCGACGAGGTTCTGCCCGAAGTCGAGCACGCGCCGGCCGCTCGGCGTCGTGAGCAGCTCGACCGGCGGCACCTCCTGCGTGCAGCGGACGGGCGGGCCCTCGGGGGCGGTGAGGGTCGCGGGGTCGCGATGGGCCGCGACGACGCGGGACCAGTCGCGGGCGTCGAATCCCGCCTCCGACCAGCCGGCGATCTCGGCGGCGACCCGTGCGTCGTAGGTCTCGCCGTCGTAGTTGCCGGTGTGCAGGATCGGGCTCGGCGCCGCGCGCCAGTCGCCGTCCGTCACGACGGTCTCCGTCGAGCCGTCGGCGTATCGGAGTTCGAGCTGGGCCAGCAGCGACAAGTCGGTCCCGAAGACGTTGCGGAAGCCTCCGCGCCAGCCCATGCGTCCGCGGTACCACCCGTCGCCGAGCCAGGCGCCGATGGCGTTGGGCCCCTCGGTGATCGCGTCGGTCACGTCGTAGGTGTAGTAGCGCAGCTTCTGCCGGTACGGCGTCCAGCCGGGAGACATGGCGTCGTCTCCGACGCGGCCGCCGTTGATCTCGACCTCGTAGACGCCGTGCGCGGTGACGTACAGGCGCGCCGACACGAGTCCCTCGCGCGCCGCGAAGTCGCGCCGAAGGACCGACGGGCGGCGTTCGTCGCTGAGCGGATTCTCGTTCGCGTTCGAGCCGACGGCCATCGCCGACCAGTCCGCGGGGTCGAGCAGTCCGGCTTCCACCGCGGCGGGCTCGCTCCAGTCCGAGACCGAGCCGTCGCCGCCTGTGACACGGACGCGCACGACCGCGCGTTCCCGCGAGGAGAGCGGATGCGACGGCCACGGGCGCAGCACCGAGTCGGCGTCTTCGGCGGACGCGGTGGACACCTCGTCCGCACGCGTCACCTCGAGTTCGTACGACGCCTGCGTCCAGCCGGCCGGCGCCTGCGTCTTCCAGGAGATGCGGGGCGTGGATTCGCCGATGCCGAGGGCGTGGCGGTGGTGCTCGAATGTGGGCGCAGCGACGACGATGCTCATGAGTCTCCAGATCGGGGTGTGTCTCGATCATTCCTGATCGATTGACACGTTTCAAGGGTGGGCGGGAAGATGGAGGAAACGAAAGGATCCCCATGCGCGTTGTCGTCACCGGCAGTTCGGGAAAACTCGGACGTGCCACCGTGGAGCGGCTGCGCGCCGACGGCCACGAGGTCGTGGGATTCGACATCGTCGGCTCGCCCGGTCCCGGCTTCGTCCGGGTGGACCTGCAGGACTACGGCCAGGTGCTCGATGCGCTGCTCGGCGTCACGGCCCGTCACGACGGCCTCGACGCCGTCGTGCACCTCGCCGCTCTGCCGGTGAACGGGCTCGTTCCGGATGCCGCCACCTTCACGAACAACATGAACGCCACGTTCCATGTGCTCCACGGAGCCCTGCGCGCCGGCATCCGCACCATCGTCCAGGCGTCGAGCATCACCGCGATGGGCTTCCCCGATTTCGCGAACCTGACGTCGCTCCCGGTCGATGAGGCCTACGTCGAGGCGAACAACACCTATGCGCTGGGCAAGGTCGCCGAAGAGGCGATCGCCGCGCAGCTGGTGCACTGGGCCGAGGGCACGAGCATCACCGCGCTGCGGTTCACCAACGTCGTCGCGGAAGGGGAGTACGCGACCTTCGAGCGCGCCGGCGTCGCCGACTACCGCCGCGACCTGCTCGGCACCTATGTGGACGCGCGCGATGCCGCCACCGCTGTCGCCCTCGCGCTCGATCACGCGACCCCCGGCTTCGAGGTCTACAACGTCGCGGCGTCCGACTCCGGCGTATCGACCCCGACCGCCGAATATGCGGCGCGCAACTATCCGGGAGTGCCGCTCAGCGAGGGGCTCGGCGAGTTCGAGACGCTGATGTCGATCGACAAGGCGCGCGACCGGCTCGGGTTCGAGCCCGTGCACCTGTGGCGTCAGGAGTACGCGGCGACACCGCAGCCGGCGTCGTAGGCGACCGGCACCGCGTCGGTCTCGCCGGAGGACCGGCGTCACGGACCCGCGTCGACGTGCGCCCAGGCGTCGGCCAGAGCGCGCAGGGTCGCGAGACCCGGCGCCAGCCTCTCCTCCAGCGTCGTCGGTGCGGCCGGTGCGCCGACCTTCACCCCCACCTGCAGCGGGCTCGCTCGCCGCGCGACCGCGACGGCATCGACGAGTGCGGCCGTGGTGAGGAGCGACTCCGGGTCGACGTCCGCGATCGCGAGATGCACGTCCTCCCACGGAAGACTGCGGGAGGTCGGCTGTCCCGACACCCCCGAGACGGTGAACCCGCAGAGCGTCCCCGCCGTGCGCAGTCGTTCGAGGTGCTCGACGGCGCCGCGAGGCGCGCGTGTCTCGATCACCGAGCGTCCCCAGTTGACGGCCTGGCCGATGGGCGCGCCGGTCCGTGCGGATGCCGTGCGCACGGCGTCGATCTCCTCGTCCAGCGACAGCCAGCCCTTGGCCGGCGCGTGCGTCGGGGTCGCCGCATCCGAATGCTCGACGAGGAGCCGCACACCCGACCAGTCCCAGCCGGCGATCTCGGTCAGCGAGGCGGCGAGGTGCGTGCTTCCCGCCGCGCCGGCGGCCGCCGAGGGGGCGCACTGCAGTTCGACCGTAGTCACGGCGAGCGGTCCGAGCGCCTCGCGCAGCGCGAAGACCTCGTCGCGCAACTGCGCGACATCATCGACCGCGCGACGACGGCCGTCCGCGTCGGCGGAGGCGAGGCCGTAGGCGGGGTCGACGTCGACCGCCGCGAGCGTGTGGGGCATCGTGGTGGCGATGTTCCGCCACCCGGGGTCGAGCAGGGCGGAGAGCCGCCCGATGCCGTGCGGGTGCAGGCCATGCAGGAAGCCGAGTTCGAGCCCGCCGATGAGCGGTTCGGCGCGCAGGAGGCGGTACCACTCGTTCTCCGTGTGTGCGGACGCGGCGAGCTCGGCAGGTGCGGCCGCGGCGAGCTCGGCAGGTGCGGCGTTGTAGGCGGCGTACGTGAACATCGCTCAGGCCGCGGTCGTGGTGGTGCGGATCCGGTAGAGACTCGTCGAGGCCGTGATGAACAGGTCGTGGCCGTCGTCGCCGCCGAAGGTGCAGTTCGACACCGTCTCGGGCACCGGGATGTGCTGGAGCAGCTCGCCGTCGGGCGCGTAGACGTAGATCCCGTCGCCGGCCGAGCTCCAGAGTCGGCCTTCGCGGTCGACCGCGAACCCGTCGGAGGCGCCGACCGGAGGCTTCGCGAACTCCGTGCCGGGCCCGACGACGGTCGCCCCGTCGACCTCGAACACGAGGATCTGCTGGGCCTCCGGACGGTCGGCGTAGAACCCCGTGTCGGCGACGTAGAGCCGCGTGCCGCCGGGGGAGAAGGCGATGCCGTTCGGGTGCACCATGCTCGTCACGACGGGCACCGCTTCGCCGGTGACCGGATCCCAGCGGAACACGTAGCAGGCGTCGTACTCGGAGGTGCCGGGGTGACCCTCGCGACCGCTCGGGTCGATGCCGTAGGGCGGGTCGGTGAACCAGATCGCTCCATCGGATGCCACCGCGAGATCGTTCGGGGAGTTGAAGCGGCCGCCGCTCCAACGGTCGACGATCATCTCCGGGCCCTCTGCCCCCTCGCGCTCGATCGCCCGGCGCCCGTGACTGCACTGCACGACCCGGCCTTCGTGGTCCAGCGCCCTCCCGTTCGTGTACTCGGCGGGCTGGCGGAAGGTCGAGACCTCGCCGGTGCGCGCATCCCATTCGAGGATGCGGTCGTTCGGGATGTCGCTCCAGCGCAGGCGTCGGGTCTCGGGCAGCCAGACGGGGCCTTCACTCCACACGGCGCCGTCGGCGAGGCGCTCCAGTTCCGCTCCCGACGCGATCAGCGCCGGTGTCGATGCCGTTGACATGTGAATTCTCCTATGAATAAACTTGCGCTGAAACGGTTCATGACCGACCGTAGCACTCGCGGCGAGGAGATCCCACGATGACGTCCCGGCAGCGGCCGACTGTTCTGGTGCTCGGCACCTCGGGGCTCGGCTCCGGCGATGAGGAAGCCGCGGTCGAGACCGCCGTGGCGCTGCTGCGCAGCGAGCACCTCATCGACACCTCCAACAACTACTCCGGTGGAGCATCCGAACGCATCCTCGGCCTGGGGTTGGCTGCGCTGGCCCCCGAGGAGCGGATCGCGGCGGCGCGCAGGATCATCACGAAGGTCGACCGGGATCCGGAGACCGGCCGCTTCGACGCCGACCGCGTGCTGCGCTCGGTGGAGGAGAGTCTAGGACGGCTCGGCGTCGACACGGTGCCGCTGCTGCATCTGCACGATCCCTACGTCGTCACGGTCCGTGAAGCTCTGGCTCGCGGCGGGGCGGTCTCTGCGCTGGTCCGGCTGCGTGAGGAGGGCGTCGCGGCGACGATCGGCGTCGCGGCCGGTCCCGTGCCGCTGCTGCAGCGCTACCTCGACAGCGAGCTGTTCGACGCGGTCCTCTGCCACAACCGCTACACGCTCGTCGACCGCAGCGCCGCGTCGATGTTCCGCGATGCGCACGAGCGTGGATGGCAGGTCTTCAACGCGGCGCCGTTCGGCGGCGACCTGCTGGCCCGCGGGCCGCGTGCCGGTGCGCGGTACCACTACCGGCCGGCATCCGAGGAGCTCGTGGACTGGACGGCGCAGGCCGAGCTCGTGTGCACGCGCCACGGGGTCTCGCTGCCCGCCGTCGCCCTCGCGCTCTCCCTGCGCGAGCAGACGATCGACGGCACGGTGGTCGGCGTCTCCTCTCCGGCGCGCCTCGACGCGCTCCTGCAGCTCGCGGCGACCGTGGTCCCCGACGCGGTGTGGGATGAGCTCGACGCGCTCGGTCCGGCTCCGTCGCCCATCGATGACAGCGGATACGGAGACGACGAATGACCGGTCGCTACTGGGAGAGCACGCTGCCCGGTGCCGGCAGGCGCGCCCCGCGTGCGGATGCCGTGAGTGACGCCGCCGTCCGCAGCCTGAACGGCGTCTGGCGCTTCCGGCTCTCGCCGACCGCCGCCGGAACCGGCGACGGCTTCTTCGCGACGGAGTTCGACGACACCGACTGGGACGCGATGCGCGTCCCTTCGCACTGGGTGCTCGAGGAGTTCACGCCGCTGGCCGGTGGTCCTGCGCGCCGCATGCTCGGCACCGAGGAAGGCCCGCTGTACACGAACACCGCGTATCCCATTCCGCTGGATCCGCCGTACGTGTCGACCGAGAATCCGACCGGCGACTACCGACTGGTGTTCGAGGTTCCGGACGACTTCGGAGCGGCCGTGCTGCGCTTCCAGGGTGTGGACTCGTGCGCGAAGGTCTGGCTGAACGGCGAGGAGCTCGGCTGGTCGACGGGCAGCCGCCTGCCGTTCGAGTTCGACGCACCGGTGCGCGCCGGCCGGAACGTGCTGGCGGTGCGCGTGCACCGCTGGTCGGCCGGGACGTACCTCGAGGACCAGGACATGTGGTGGCTGCCGGGCATCTTCCGCGACGTCGAGCTGCTCGCGCGGCCGGCCGGTGCGATCGACGACCATTTCGTGCACGCCGACTACGACCCGGTGAGCGGAGTCGGCACCCTGCGTGTCGACGCCTCGGTCGATGCCGTGGTGGAGATCCCCGAACTGGGGATCTCGATGCCGACCGGCCAGACCGTCGCCTTTCCGGTGGAGCCCTGGAGCGCCGACACCCCGCGCCTCTACCGCGGCACCCTGAGCGCGGCGGGGGAGTCCGTCGAGCTCGCGATCGGATTCCGCCGCGTCGAGATCGTCGACGGGGTGTTCGTGGTCAACGGCTCTCCGCTCACGTTCCGGGGAGTGAATCGCCACGAGCATCACCCCGACACCGGACGCACGCTCGACCGCGAGACGATGATCCAGGACATCGTGATGATGAAGCGCGCGAACATCGATTCGGTGCGCACGAGCCACTACCCGCCGCACCCCGAGTTCCTGCGCCTGTGCGACGAGTATGGACTGTGGGTGGTTCTCGAGGTCGACCTGGAGACCCACGGCTTCATCTACGAGGGGTGGGAGCACAACCCGCCCGCGCTGCCGGAGTGGCGCGAGGCGATCATGGATCGCCTGCATCGCACGGTCGAGCGCGACAAGAACCACCCCAGCATCGTGGTCTGGTCGCTCGCGAACGAGAGCATGTCGGGCGACGGCTTCACCGAGATGCGCCGCTGGCTCGACGAGCGCGATCCGTCGCGGGTCGTGCTGTACGAGCGCGACCCGAGCTATCGCGACTCGGACTTCTACTCCCTGATGTATCCGTCGCTGGAGCTGCTGGAGAGCATCGGGCGGCGCGAGGAGCCGCGCGGCGGCAAGCTGAGCATGCACGGGATGGTGTTCGACGGCCCCGACGAGCCGCTTCCCGCCGGGGTGACCGAGGCTGAGGAGGAGCGCCGTCGGGGGCTGCCGTTCCTGCTGGTCGAGTACGCCCACGCGATGGGCAACGGACCCGGCGGGCTGCAGGACTACTGGCGCGTGCTCCGCTCGTACGACCGGCTCTGCGGCGGTTTCGTCTGGGAGTGGATCGATCACGGCATCAACGCGGTCGACGCCGAGGGTCGCGCGTTCATTCTGCAGAGCGAGGACATCGACTACGAACCGCGCGGCGGCCGGTTCAGCCTCGACGGCCTGGTGCTGAGCGACCGCACGCCGAAGCCGGCGCTCGCCGAGCTCGCGAAGGCGCACGAGGTGATCGACATCGAGGTCGGCGAGCGCGTGCGCATCGCGAACGAGCGGCACGCGGCCGACACCTCGGATCTGCGGTTCCGCTGGTCGGTCGAGGCGGACGGGCGGAGCGTCGCCGACGGACTGCTCGACGTGCCGACGATCGCCCGCGGAGAGCGCGTCGAGATCGCGATCCCGGATGCCGCGGCATCCGCTCTGCGTGCGACGGACGCGGTGCTGACGGTCGAGGCGACGCTCGCGGCGGAGACGCTGTGGGCGCCGGAAGGCCATGTGATCGCCTGGGCGCAGAAGATCGCGGCGCCGGTCGAGGATGCCGTGCGCCGAACGGGGAATCCCGCAGGGGCGACCTCGCGCGACGGTGACGTCATCCGGGTCGGGGAGGCGTCGTTCGATGCCGCCACCGGCCGCCTCCTCGGGCTCGGCGATCTGCAGATCGACGGCCCCTGGATCGACCTGTACCGGGCGCCCACCGAGAACGACCGCGGACAGGGAGACAACAACAACCTGGCGGCCGTGTGGCACGCCACCGGCCTGCATCGCCTTCTGCACCGGGTCGATGACGTCGGGCTCGACGGAGAGCGCCTGGTCGTGCGCGGACGGACCGCGCCGCGCACGCACCCGCACGGTGTCACCTGGACGATGACGTGGGTGCCGGACGGCGACGGGGTGCGGTTGGAGACCTCCGTCGACTTCGTGGGGCCCTGGGCGGACACTCCGTACAAGCATCGCGACATCTGGGTGCCGCGAGTGGGGCTGCGCTTCGCCCTGCCCACCGCCGCCGACCGGGTCGCGTGGTTCGGGCGGGGGCCGGAGGAGACGTACGTCGACTCGGTCCAGGGTGCGCGCGTCGGCCGCTTCGCGCGCACGATCGACTCCGTGCAGACGCCGTATCCGATCCCGCAGGAGAACGGCAACCACACGCAGACGCGCTGGCTCGACGTGTCGGGAGAGGAGATGGCCACGCTCCACGTGGACGGCGACCCCTTCGACTTCACGGCGCGGCGGTGGACGTCGGAACAGCTCGAGCAGGCGCGTCGTCCGAGCGATCTCGTCGCCGGCGACCGGGTGTGGCTGAACATCGATCATCGACAGCAGGGCATCGGCTCGGCATCCGTCGGTCCTGCACTCCCCGAGCAGTACCGCGTGCCGCGCGAGCACACCGTCTGGAGCGTGCGGCTTTCCGTCGGTTGACAGGGGAAGGACAACTGTTGGTGCGCATCGGCGTTACCAACACTTATTGAGCTAAGTGTTGGTAAAGTGGGTGGCATGCCGACACATTCCTCGACCATGCGCATCCCCGTAGATGCGGTCTCGCAGGAGACTCTGCGCTGGACGCCGCGCGCGCCCGAGATGTACTCGCGGGCGGAGGTCGAAAGGCAGACGGGAGCGTACGCGGCGACGATCACTGCGGCAATCGCTGAATGGAGACCTCAAGTCTCCGCCGAAGATGCGGCCGATATCGAAGACGCCACTCGCCGGCTGGTCGCATTCGATGACCACGCCCAGCGCAGGCTCGGGATGGGCAGCCCCGTCCTCGGACCGATGGCAGCGATCCTGCTCCGCACTGAATCGGCGTCGAGCTCGCAGATCGAGCAGCTGACGACATCAGCGAAACAGCTCGCCCTTGCCGAGATCGACGAGGGTGGGAAGAGCAACGCGCTCACGGTCATCGGCAATGTCCGCGCGATGGAAGCGGCACTGGCGCTCTCTACCGACATCACGGAAGGCTCCATCCTTCAGATGCACGCGGCGCTCCTGCGGCATCAGGCCGGGTCCGAGCAGGACGCCGGGCAGTACCGTCAGGAGCAGGTCTGGATCGGGGCGGGGAGCGCGGGCCCGCGTCTCGCCGAATTCGTCGCACCTCGCCCAAGCCTCATTCCCGCAGCGATGGCCGATCTCATTCGGTTCATCAGAAGGCAGGACCTCTCCGTGCTGGTCCAGGTAGCCGTGGCGCACGCGCAGTTCGAGACGATTCATCCGTTCGTCGACGGCAACGGCCGAACTGGTCGAGCGCTGGCGCAGTCGATTCTGCGGAACAAGGGACTCGTCGGCTCGACCGCAGTGCCGATCTCTGCGGGCCTTCTCCGGGACACCGGGCGCTACTTCGCCGCCCTCACCTCGTTTCGAGCGGGGGACGCGGGGCCGATCATCCGGGAGTTCGCCGCCGCGAGCCGAATCGCCGCGACGACGGGGGTGCAGCTCGTCGATGACCTCGTCGCCGAGCTGGAAGAGTCGCGCGCCCGGATGCAGGGCCTCCGCGCTGACGCCGCGGCGTGGAGCCTGCTTCCCGCACTCGTCGGACAGCCCGCCGTGAACACTCCGTACCTCGTGGACACGCTTGGCTTCGGTGAGATGGCGGCTCTGCGCGCGTTGGACGCGCTCGCCGAACGCGGTGTGCTCGTCGAGACGACCGGCAAGGGGCGTAATCGTGTCTGGCAGCACCAGGGGATACTCCGCGTCCTCGATGGTTACGCCGCGCAGATCCGTCGGATGACACCACGAAAGTAGTTGCTGCACCTCGCTGAAATAGAGGCTTGATGCGGCACTTGTATTTTGCAAGTATGAGCGCATGAGCCTCTTCATCACCTGCCCGGTCGAGAGCGTCGAACGCGCGACCGCCTTCTACACGGCCCTCGGCTGGACCCTCAATGCCGAGATGTCGGATCACAACGTGTCGTGCTTCGCGATCGCGCCCGAGCAGTACGTCATGCTCGGCAGCCGCGAGATGTACGCGAGCGTCGGAGGAGTCGAGGAGCTGATCGGCGGCCCCGACACGCCCTCCAAGGTCACGGTCTCGTTCGACCTCGGCAGCCGCGAGGCGGTCGACGAGTTCGTGGAGCGCGCCGGAGCCGCCGGTGGACGCATCGGCGACACCGACGACTACCCCTTCATGTACCAGCGCCAGTTCGACGATCCGGACGGCTACCACTACTCCCCGTTCTGGATGAAGCCGGCGGACGAATCCGCCGCGTGAGCGACCTCGCCGCGGCCCTCGACATCGTCGGCGCGCGGTGGGCCCTGCTCATCGTGGAGCGACTGCTCGACGGGCCGCAGCGCTACGGCGACCTGCAGCGCGACCTCGGTGCGCCGACGAACATGCTGGCGACGCGCCTGCGCGAACTCGAAGCGGCCGGAGTGCTGACGCGGCTGCCGCTCCGGCACAACACCCGGGCCTACGCGCTGACCGAGCGCGGAGTGGCGCTCAGCGAGGCGATCACGGCTCTCGGACGATGGGGCGCGGGGAGCGCCTAGAGCTCTCGGTCCGGCTTCGCGCTCAGGCGTCGAGCGCCTCCACGTCGAGGAACAGAGTGTCGGCACCGACCTGGCCGCCCTTGAGCAGCAGCTCCAGCCCGTCGATCGCGGGGTCCGTGGCGTGCGGCCGCAGCAGCACGACGTTGCCCCACGGATTCGCGGCGATGGACAGCGCCTCGATGCCGAGCAGCCGCGTGATGCGACTGGACGTGTCACCGCCGCACACGATCACGCGGCGCGCGGCCCGCGCCTGCGCGGCGGCCTTGACGATGATCGCGGATGCTTCCGCGATGGCCTCGAGGACCGGACGCTCACCAGCCCCTGACACGTCGGCGTCGGCGGAGGTGAAGACCACTCCGCGGCCGGAGGAGAGCGCTGCCACGGCATCCTGCGCGGCTTCGGCCGCGTCGGCGACGTCGAGAGGAAGCGGCCGGACCAGCCATCCTGCGGCCGCGGCGGCTTCAGCCTGCCGACGCGTCTGCGGCGAGCGGCTGCCCGAGACGACCAGCACCGCACCGGCGGCCGGTGTGGCGACGGGAACCGGCGCGCTCGTGCCGGGCGCCGCTGCGGCGATGCCCTGCGAGAGGCCCCCGGAGCCGATCGCGAACACGGGAACCGGGAGGTCGCGAAGGGCGGCGCCGACGGTGACGAGATCCGCGTCGGTCACGGCATCCAGGACGACGCCCGCCGCGTCCGCATGGCGGAGGCGCTCGGCGAGGTCGGCGTAGACCGTGAGCGACACGGCTCCGATGGGCAGGGCGGTCTGCCGGCCGATGTGGATCGCGAGATCGGCCTCCGTCATCGGGGTGGACGGGTGACTCGACATGGTCGGCTGCCGGTCCAACCGGTGCACGACGCCGTTCTCGGACGCGAAGTGCGTGCCGAACAGGGTGAAGCGCCCGAAGTCCGGCTGGGCGAACAGCATCGGCACCGGGTGCGGTGCGACGATCTCGCGCCCGAGCTCGATCACGCGTCCGAGGCTGCCGACCTCCGGCGCGGAGTCGGCGGTGGAGCACGCCTTGTACTGCACGATCGGAGCACCGGTCGCGAGCAGAGCCCGTAGCGCGGGGGTGACCTCGGCATCCATCTGCTCCGGTGAGAGCGATCGCGCGATGCCGGCGATCCCGACCACGTCGACGGTCTGCGCCGCCGCGTGCAGAGCCTCGGGCGTGGGGAGCGTGGTGAAGAGACGTCCCGACCATCCGCGCCGCGCGAACTGCAGCAGCGCGTCGACGCTCCCGGTGAAGTCGTCGCCGTAGAACGCCGCCCGGATCTCAGACATGCCGGACCTCAGACACGGACGGGGCCGAACACCTCGGTCGCCCGGCGCAGAGCGGCCGATCGGTCGACCGCATCCTGAGCCGTCTCGCCGCGGGCCGCCGACGCCCAGGCGTCGCGCATGCTGCTCACGCCGGCCGCCGCGCCGTCGGGGTGGCCGTGGATGCCTCCGCCGGCGAGCACCAGCAGATCCGTCGTGCCGACCGCGCGGTAGGTGGCGTGCGCGAGGCCTCCCCATTGGCCGCTGGAGAGCACCGGAACGGTCGGGGCGATCCCCAGAAGCGGTTCGCGCACCGCGGCGATGGAGTCGAGCACCTCGTCGTCCGTCTCGTAGAACTTGTTGCTGATGCCGTTGGTGTGCAGATGATCCGCGCCCGAGAGGCGGGCGATCTTCTGCCACGCGCGAAAGCCTATCCCGACCTGCTCCGACCGGCCGATCGCACCGAACATGGTGCGGTGCCCGTGGATCGGCACGGCGGTGTGCGCGCTGAGGAATTCGAGGCCGGCGAGACCGACGAGGTTGACGCACGCCATCACGCAGGTGCCGCCGGCGGCGACCACGAGGTCGTGGTTCGCCTCGAGGCGCGAGATGTCGTCGGTGATGTTGAACGCGTACATCGGCATGCGGCCGGTGCGGTCGGCGTATCGGTGCAGCACCGGCATGACCGCGGCGACGCGTGCCGACAGCGGCGAGGACGGACCGTTCCCCTGCAGCTCGTCGTCCTTGATGAAGTCGATGCCCGCCTCGGCGAGCTCCCCGACGACCTCGGCGAGCTCGGTCGGGGCGAGGCCGATGCTGGGCTTGATGATCGTGCCGATCATGGCGCCGTCGGACGCGCCCATCAACCGGCGTGTGCCCGCCACCCCGAAGCGCGGACCGCGGTAGCGCTCGGCGAACGCGGGCGGCAGATCGAGGTCGATCAGGCGCACCGCGGAGAGCTCCTTGATCTCGAAGAGGTTCCCGGCGACGGCCGCGAGCAGGTTCGGGAGGGAAGGCCCGAAGTTGTCGAGGGGGAAGCGCAGCCGCAGCACGGCCCTGCGCCGTGCGGCGGGATCGCCGACCGCGCCGGGCAGCGGCGAGGCTCCGGTCAGGGGAATCTCCTGGAGGGACTCGACCTGGGCGGCGAACCGCGCCCGGAGGTCGTCGGACTCGCGCTGCACGCGGACGAACGTGCCGGTGGACTGCTCGCCGGCCAGCACCTCGGCCGCGTGCTGTAGCGGAAGAGAGGTCTCAATGACATACGTCGCGATGACGTGGTGCGTGCTCATACGAGTCACCACACCAGGGGGAGCCACACGGACATCTCGCCCGCTCCCCGGTTGCCCCACGTGTAGTACGGCACGAGGCGGGCGGGAGCCGTGGCGACCTCGGCGTCGCCGAGCAGGTCGTAGAGCGAATCCTCCGACGTGGTCGGCAGCACGGCGATCTCGGTGTCGAGGGCGACGACGCGGTGTCCGTCGATCTCGGTCGGCACCGGCGTCAGTGCCGCCCCGCGCCGGAGCGCCGCCTGCTCGAGCACGACCCCGTCGGGCAGGTCGGCGCTCTCCAGGGCGTAGACCACGGGTCCACGGCGCACCGCGACCTGGTTGGCCGTCTCCTCGGCGAGGCGGTGACCGCGCAGCATCCGCACCGGCATCGGCAGCGTCAACACGACCACGTCGCCCTCGACCCAGTCGCGCTCGATCCGCGTGTACGTGCTCGGTGCCGACACCGCGACCTCGACGCCGTTGACCGTCGCGGTCGCGCCCTCGCTCCAGCCGGGGATGCGCAGATGCAGGGGGAGCCCGCCGCCGGATGCCGCGGTCACGGTGAACGTGAGCGTCTCGCTCCAGGGGTAGTCGCTCTCCTCGCGCAGGGCGAGGGAGCGGCCGTCCTCCGTCGTCACGTTCAGCTCGCTGCCGCCGTACTGGTGCACGTACAGGCCGTCGTCGCCGAGACCGGCAGCGCGCTCATGGAACCGGGCGAGCGTGCGCGCGATGTTCGGAGGGCAGCAGAAGCAGGCGAGGTAGCTCTCGCGCAGGCGCTCATCCGAGGGCGGCGGCGGGGGAGTCGGGTGGATCGCGGTGTCGCCGGGACGACGCAGCGGATACGGGAGGTCGCGGACCTGGCGCAGGGCGTTCGTGTAGAAGTACTCGGAGCCGCCGAGGCTGATGCTCGCGAGCAGGCTGTTGTAGGCGACCTGCTCGATCACATCCGCGTACTTCGCGTCGCCGGTGAGGGCGAGCATGCGCTCGCTCCAGAAGATCATGCCGATGTTGGCGCACGACTCGTTGTGCGCGGTGGTGTGCGGCAGCTGATACGCGCGGCCGTAGGCCTGGTGCACGCGGCTGATGTCGCGCTGCCACGGGGAGGCGTCGGGGGAGGCGCCGTCGTAGAGCGCGCCGCATCCGCCGGTGATGTAGAGCTTCGTGTCGACCACGTCCTGCCACAGCCGCTCCAGCACGCCCTCGAGCTCGGCGTCGCCGGTCTCGAGCACCAGGTCGGCGAGGCCCGCGTAGAGGTAGTTGGCACGCACGGCGTGACCTGCCACGACCGTCTGCTCGCGGATCGGCACGCGGTCCTGGTTGTCGTCTCCGCCCTCGAAGTCGTCACGCACGCGCACGAACGCCTCGGCGAGGCGCAGGTAGCGCTCCTCGCGCGTCACCCGGTACAGCTCGATGACGGCCATGTAATGCGAGGGGCAGATGGCGCTGCGGGCGAGCTCCAGCGGCTTGTTCGTGGCGAGGTCTTCCAGGAAGCCTGCTGCTCTGCGCGCCGCGTCGAGAAGAGTGTCGGACCCGGTGACCTCGTGGTGCCGCACGCCGGCGGTGATCAGGTGGCCGAGGTTGTAGGTCTCGAAGTGGAAGCGGTCGGCGAGGGCTGCGACGTCCAGATCGTTTCGATCCGCGATGATCGTCGGGGTGTGCAGGTAGCCGTCGGGGCGCTGCACGGAGGCGATCAGCGCGGCGATGTCCTCGATGCGCGCGGCGAGCTCCTCGTCGGGGTCAGTCTCGAGACTGGCGATCGCCGCCTCCAGCCACTTGTAGAAGTCGCCGTCCATGAAGGAGGGGCCGAGGTGCTCGCCCTCCTCGAGGCCGGCGGCGATACGGAAGTTCGCGAGCCCCGGGCTCACCGCCGGATCGCTGAGCGACGACCAGATCTGCGGGACCGTGACATCACGCGTGCGATCGTGGATGCCGCCCCAGAAGCCGTGGGTCCAGCGGGCGCTCTGTGCTCCGAGCGGCCGCAGCGGGCTCGATTCGCGCAGAGTGTTCGTCGTCGACATGACGTGTTCCTTCCGAGGCGGCTGCCGTCGATGGCAGCAGTCAGATCGTGCGTTCTGCAAGTCATCGCAGGACTGCATGATCATGCATGTTAGCGCGAAATCAGGGTCGATGTGAATAAATTTTCAATACTGATTGTTGACACACCGTTGAAACGATTCTATTCTCATGTCATACCCCGCATCGCCCTGCACTTCGTCAAGGAGGACGTCATGAACATCCACAGCACCCGCAGCCGGAAGTGGCTCGCGCTCGGAATCGTCGTCGCGGCGGCCCTGCCGCTCGCGGCCTGCGGCGGCTCCGGCGACAACGGCGGCGGCGGTGGTGGTGGCTCGTCCGACGGCGGCACCGACCCCGAGGCCTTCACCGTGATGACGGCCAACGAGAACACGGTCATCGGCCCGACGCTCGACGCTCTCGCGGCGGACCAGTGCAAGGCCGAGAACGAGGCGCTCCCCATCGAGCACCAGAAGATCGCTCAGGCCGACACCGTGCAGCGCATCACGCTGCTGGCCAGCCAGGATGCGCTTCCCACGCACACGATCGCCGGCACCGCGCTCATCCGCCCCACCGGCGACCTCGGCGCTGCGGGCCTGGTCGGAGACCTGAAGGCGGCGCTCGAGGAGAAGGACGCCTGGGACAACGTGCTGCCCGCTGCGGCATCCACCGTCGAGCAGGTGTACGGCGGGTTCGTCTCGCTGCCGTACCAGTACAACATCGAGGGCATCTTCTACAACAAGCAGATCTTCGAAGAGCTCGGCCTCGAGGAGCCCCAGACCTGGGATGAGCTCGCCGAGGTCTCTCAGGAGCTGCAGGACGCCGGGTACACGGCCATGGCCCAGGCAGGTGCCGCGGGCTTCCCGCTCACCCGTCTGCTGGGCATGTACATCTTCCGCAACGTCGGACCCGAGGCCATGCAGGCGGTCGCCGACGGCGACGCGAAGCTGACCGACCCCGAGTACGTCGCCGGCGCCGAGGCGATCGCCGAGTACGCCGAGAAGGGCTACTTCGGCGAGGGCTTCTCGACCCGCGACCCCGACGCCACGTCGAACCTGTTCCTCACGGGCAAGGCCGGCATGGCCTACGACGGCACCTGGCTGCTGAGCGCCATCAACGACCCGGAGCGCAACCAGATCGGCGGAGAGAACGTCGGCTTCATGCCGTTCCCCGCGGTCGACGGCGGCAAGGGCTCGATCGACCAGTACCCCGCCAACGCGGGAGCGCCAATGATCATCGCGGCCGGGCAGTTCGGACCGAAGGTCAAGGACTGGGTCGCCTGCATCGCCGAGAACTACGGCCAGCAGGCGCTGCAGGACACCGGCTCGATCTCGGGCTTCGCCGTCAACGGCGAGGTGTCCGACATCAGTGAGAACACGCTCGAGATCCAGGAGCGCATCTCCGGCATCGACGAGACCGTACTGTGGTTCGAGGCGCTGATGGACCCGAAGAGCAACTCGCTCGCGTCCACCAACGGCACGCTCCTCACCACCGGTCAGATGTCTCCGGAGGACTACATGGCGGCGCTGCAGGACAGCATCGACGCCAACCGCTGACCCGGAAGCCGACTCCTCGCCGTCCGGGTGAGGAGTCGGCTT
Source organism: Microbacterium luteolum (assembly GCF_039533965.1). Lineage (NCBI taxonomy): Bacteria > Bacillati > Actinomycetota > Actinomycetes > Micrococcales > Microbacteriaceae > Microbacterium > Microbacterium luteolum. Next base: position 1,892,372 of record NZ_BAAAUN010000001.1, on the reverse strand, counting down.
CTTTCCGAGAAAGGACCGAGCGAATGAACTCGATCTTCGGAGATCGCAAGACGATCTTCATCCTGCTCGGCCCCGCGCTGCTGCTCTACACGCTGCTGAAGATGGTGCCGGTGCTGTGGTCGTTCGGCCTCTCGTTCTTCGAGGGCAACACGCTGCGCGGGTTCGACTTCGTCGGCATCGAGAACTTCACCACGTTCTTCACCGACAAGGCCGCGTTGCAGTCGCTCGGCGTCAGCGTCTTCTTCGCCATCGTCGCGACGGTCGGACAGGTCGCGCTGGGCTACGGCCTCGCGCTCCTCTACGTCTTCGTGCTGCGCAAGGGCTCCTCGCTCGTGCGCACGATCGTCTTCTTCCCGGCGATCCTTCCCACCGTCGCCGTCGCGCTGCTCTTCAAGAGCTTCGTGGCCGTGGGCGACAACCAGGGGCCGGTCAACGACATCATCAACTTCTTCGGCGGTGAGAGCGTCGAGGTGCTCGCGTCGACGGCCGGAACGATGGCGACCGCGATCGTCATGACGCTGTGGAGCTCGATGGGGTTCTACGCGGTGCTGCTCTACGCGGGCCTCCTCGACATCCCCGAGGAGATCATCGAGTCCGCTCGGCTCGATGGCGCCAACGGTCTGCGTCTGGTGAAGAACATCATCCTGCCGCTGTCGCTCCCGATCCTGTTGTCGTCGATCATCTTCAGCCTGAACTCCACGCTCAAGGTCTTCGACAGCCTCCTGGCGCTGAACAACGGTCAGCCGGGAACCTCGACAGCCCCGCTGACCCTGTACATGTACCGCACGGCCTTCGAGTACGCCGAGTACGGCTACGGATCGACCATCGCACTCGTGCTCACGATCCTGTGCCTGGTCTTCACCCTCGCGATCTTCCGATCGCAGCGACAGAAGGCGGAGGTCTGATCATGACGACGCTGCAGACGCAGACACAGCTCACGGTCGCCACGCCCACGGTGCAGCGGCCTCGACCGGGTCAGGGGCGCCGCGCCGCGATGCGCGCCATCCGTCGCATCCCGGTCTGGATCCTGGTCGCGCTCCTGATGGTGGTCGTGCTCTATCCGCAGGTGTGGATGGTGCTCGGATCCTTCAAGACGCAGTCGGAGTTCCTCTCGGACCCGGCGCTGTCGCTCCCGAAGACCTGGCAGTTCGACAACTACATCTCGGCGCTCACGAACGGCGATGTGGCCCGGAACTACCTCAACAGCATCATCGTGACGATCCCGTCGGTGCTGCTGATCGTCTTCATCGGCGTCGCTGCCGGGTACGCGCTCGAGGTGATGATCTGGAGGGGCCGCAACGCGGTCCTGCTCTACGTCCTCGCGGGCATCATGGTGCCGGGGCAGATGATCCTCGTCCCGCTGTTCATCGTCTACTTCCGGCTCGGTCTCACGAACACGATGCTGCCGATGATCATCACCTACACCGTGATGGGTCTGCCGCTGACGACCTTCCTGATGGCGACGTACTTCCGCGCCGTGCCGCGCGAGATCTTCGAGGCCGCGACGGTCGACGGCTCGGGTCCGCTGCGCTCGTTCTTCCTGATCGGCATGCCGATGATGAAGAACGCCATCCTGACGGTCGGGATCGTGCAGTTCTTCAGCGTCTGGAACGACCTGCTGATCGCGCTGACGTTCACCACCAGACCCGAGCTCGCGACGATCCAGGTGGGACTGCTCAGCCTGAGCGACGAGTACGGCTCCACGCAGTACGGTCCGCTGTTCGCGGCCGTGAGCCTCAACATCCTCGTCCTGATGATCGTCTTCCTGGCGCTCAACAAGAAGATCATGGCCGGCATGGCCGGCGGTGCCCTGAAAGGATGATCCGATGACCTCCTCCATTCCGCGTGTCGCGTTCATCCACACCGGGGCCGTCGTGATCCCGCCGGTCGCGGATCTCGCGCGCGAGCACCTCGCCGGGGTGACCACGGTCAACTACCTCGATGACAAGATCGTCGCCGATCTCGGGGATCCCGAGCGCGCGGCATCCGTTCCGGAGCGCCTGATCGACCTTGCCCAAGCGGCCCGTGCAGGCGGGGCCGATGTCGTCATGTTCACGTGCTCGTCGATCTCTCACCTGGCAGGTTCCACAGCGGATGCCGTGGGCATCCCCGTGCTGCGGATCGACGAGGCCATGGCCGATGACGCCGTGACCGCGGGGGACCGGATCGCCGTCCTGGCCACCCTCCCGACGACGTTGACCCCGACCCTCGCCCTGCTCCACGAGCGCGCGGAGCGAGCGGGACGAGCGCCGGAGTTCGTCAGCGAGGTCGTGGAGGGAGCCTTCGCGGCCGTCTCCGGCGGCGACAGGGCCACGCACGACCGGCTGGTCGGTGCGGCGATCGAGCGCCTGGCCGCGGATGCCGACGTCGTCGTGCTCGCGCAGGCGTCGATGGCCAGCGCGGCCGAGGGCGTCGATGTGCAAGCACGGGTGCTCACGAGCCTCGACCCCGGCATCCGGCGACTGAGCGAGGCCGTCGCGGCGCTCTAGGAGCGGCGCCCCCGGCGTCGTCAGATCGTCTCGGCGAGGCGCTCTGCCGTGTGCAGGTCGGTCACCAGCGCGGTGACCCATCCGCCGGCGATCGCACCCCGGATCGCATCGAGCTTGCGCTCGCCGCCGGCGATGCCGACGCGGCGCGGGATGCGCAGGAGCTTGTCGACGGGGATCGCGATCACGCGGTCGTCGATCTCGCCGGTCACCGCGGAACCGTCGATGCGGAGGACGTGGTGGCAGATGTCGCCGACCGCGCCCTCGGCGAGCAGCTGGGCGCGCTCGTCGTCGGCGAACGCGTTGCCGCTGGTCGACAGCACGTCGGAGGGCTCGATGCTGCCGATCCCCATGATGGTCATCGTCAGCGACTCCCAGTGGCGCATGGTCTCCTGCATGGACGGGTCCTTGAGCAGGCTGTCGCGCACGGCCGGGTCGGCCACGATGCCGGGGGCCTGGACGTATATCGGGTCGGCGCCGAGCATCCGAGCGAGCGAGCTGAGGAGGCGGTGCGAGTGACTCTGCGCCTCGGGCGCGCCCGTGCCCCCGAGCAGCTGCACGACCTCGGTCGCCCCGCGCGTCGGGAGCGGCCGCATCCGGTCGGTCATCGCCAGCACGGAGCGGCTCCACGACGAGACGCCGATCCGATCGGTGCCCGACAGCGAGGCCTCGAGGTAGCCGGCGGCTCCGGCTCCGATGGCGGCGAGCAGCTCGGCTTCGTCGGCATCCGGCTCGACGTCGACGATGACCGCTTCCGCGAGCCCGTACCCCGCTTCGAGTCGTTCCTCGAGCTCGGCGTGCACGCCGGGGGCGACCGTGACGATGGTCCGCACGATGCCGGCGGTCTCCGCGCGCTTGAGGAGTCGCGACACCTTCGCCTGGGAGATGCTCAGGGCTGCGGCGATCTCCGACTGGCGGATGCCGCGCTCGTGGTACATTCGCGCCACCTTGGTGAGCAGGCGCAGCTGTCCGTCGACGGGGGTGGCGAAGGGGGTCGACGACACGGTGGTCCTCCTGCTTCAGCGCGGATCGGATGGAGATTCGCTGATGAAAGTATATTCTCTCAGATTCTCGATGAATAGAGATTCATCAGGCGCGGATTATGCAAGACTGGGGATCATCGACGCCCGACGACGGGTGGCCGCCGACGCAGGAGGATGATGATGTTCCCCAGGTACGACACCGTCGAGCTCGTCTTCGAGGGTGCCGATCGTCTGCCGGTCGGTGCGGAGCCGCCCTTCTCGGTGCGCCTGCGCAACGGCGCGGAGGAGATCGTCGTCCCCGGATTCTGGGACGGCGGGACGACCTACCGCGTGCGGGTCTGCCCCCAGTCGGACGGCACCTGGACGTGGGAGGTCGAGGGCGCGCGCACCGCGCTCGACCGATCGAGCGGGAGCTTCGAGGTCACGCCGGGAGCCGCGCACGGTCCGGTGCGGGTGGCGCACCGCTTCCACTTCGCGCACGCCGACGGCACGCCCTACCGTCCGGTCGGCACGACCGCGTACAACTGGCTGCATCAGGACGAACCGCTGTTCACTCAGACCGTCGACGACATCGCCGAGGTCGGGTTCGACAAGCTTCGTTTCATGGTCTTCCCGCAGGGCGGCGGCTACATCGAGCACGTGCCCGCGCTGATGCCGTTCGAGAAGACGGACGGGCACTGGGACGTCAGCCGTCCGGTGCCGGAGTTCTTCCAGCATCTCGACCGTGCCGTCGAGATGCTCGGCGCGCGGGGCATCCAGGCCGACGTGCTCATCTTCGACGCCTATGACCGTGGCCAGTTCGGACTCGACGCCCTGACGGAAGAAGAGGATGCCGTCTACCTGCGGTACCTCGTCGCGCGGCTGTCGGGATACGCGCACGTGTGGTGGTCGCTGTGCAACGAGTTCGACCAGCTCGAGCGCCCCGACGACCGTTGGGACCGCACCGGTGCGCTCCTCGCCTCCGTCGACCCGCACGACCACCTGCGCTCGATCCACAACTGGATCGAGATCTACGACAACAACCAGCCGTGGGTGACGCACGCCTCGATCCAGAACGGCGCGGCGACAGAGGACTTCGGCCGGGCCAACCTGTACCGCGACGTCTGGAAGAAGCCCGTCGTGCTCGACGAGATCAAGTACGAGGGCGACATCCCCGATCGCTGGGGGCACCTCGACGGCCAGGAACTCGTGCACCGCTTCTGGATCACGACGGTGGCCGGATGCTACGCCTCGCACGGAGAGAGCTTCCTCACCGAGAGCGGCAGCCTGCACATGGTCGAGGGCGGTGTGCTGCGCGGCGAGTCCCCGGCGCGGATCGCCTTCCTGCGCGGCATCCTCGACGATCTGGTCGTACCCGGCCTGGACCCGATCGACAAATGGGACGACCCCGCGTACGTGGCTGGCTGGCCTCGGCAGCAGTACGTGCAGTACCTCGGGCGCTCCGCGCCGGCGTCGTGGTCGTTCCGGCTCCCGGTCGGACAGCCCGGGGAGAGTCCGGAGGAGGGTGATGTCTTCGAGGTCGACGTCATCGACACCTGGAACATGACCGTCACGCCGGTGGGGCGCCGCTTCACCCTCACCGAGGTCACCCGCAACGAGGCCTTCGACCGCGACTCCGCGCCGGTGGACCTGCCCGCGGGGAAGCCGATCGCGCTCCGCATCACGCGCGTCGAGGTCTGAACCGTGGCCGAGAGCGGGTCCCGCCGTCGGACCGCATGGGCGGACGGCCCGCGGCTGGGCACGGCGTACTACAACGAGTACCTTCCAGACCCCTCCCGGCTGACGACGGACCTCCGGCTCATGGTCGAGGCGGGGATCACCTGCATCCGGGTGGGGGAGTCGGTGTGGTCGACGTGGGAGCCGCGCGACGGCGAGTTCGACCTGGAGTGGCTCGCGCCGGTGCTCGACGGTGCAGCGGCGCACGGGATCGACGTGATCCTCGGCACCCCGACCTACGCGGTTCCGCCGTGGCTCAGCAGGCTCCACCCCGAGCTCGCGGTCGTCCGCAAGGACGGGTCGTCGGTCCCGTGGGGCGGGCGGCAGGAGGTGGACTTCACCTCCGAGGTCTTCCGCGGGTACGCCGAGCGCGTGATCCGCGCGGTGCTCGGGCGCTACGGCAGGCATCCGGCCGTCATCGGCGTGCAGGTCGACAACGAGGCGGGTCTGCACCTCATCCACAATGCGCACGTGGTCGCGCGCTTCCGCCGCTGGGTCGCGGAGCGCTATGGCGACGTCGAGACGCTCAATCGCGAATGGGGCCTCGCCTACTGGTCGCATCGGATCTCCGACTGGGATGAGTTGTGGGCCCCGGCGGGCAACACGACGCCGGCGTACGACCTCGCCTGGCGACGCTTCCAGGCCGAGCTCACCGCGGAGTTCATCGGCTGGCAGGCCGGGATCGCGCGCGAACTGGTCGCCGACGACACGGTGCTCACGACCTGCATCGCCTATCAGCGCCCCGCGATGGACGACGTCGCCGTCGGCGCCCACCTCGACATCGCCAGCGGCAACGCCTACTACCTGGCGCAGGACTCCCTCGATTACGAACGCGAGTGGGCCGGCGGCCAGTGGTACGCCGACGATGTGCCGCAGCTGATCCTCAGCGCCGACCGGATGCGGGCGACCAGGCAGGCGCCCTTTCTCGTCACCGAGACCGGAGCGGCGTCGATCGGCGCGGCCTCGCTGACCCGGCCGCCGTACGACGGGCAGCTGGCGCAGGCCGCGTGGCTGCTCGTCGCGCGAGGCGCACGACTCGTCTCCTACTGGCACTGGCACACGCTCCACTCGGGCGCGGAGGTGCACTGGGGTGGGATCCTCGGGCACGATCTCCAGCCCGGCCGGGTGTACGACGAGATCGCGGAGATCGGACGGCAGTTCGCCGTGGCGTCGGGATGGCTGGCGGATGCCGTGCCGGATGCCGACATCGGCATCGTGTACGCGCACGACAGCGAGTGGATGATGGCGTTCGAGCCTCCGCTGGCGGCGCCCGGCGGCGCCCCGGACCGCGGCTCCTACGCGCGGATCGTCGGCGCCTTCGGCCGTGCCGCGATCGATGCGGGACTGCAGGTCGAGTACGTGAACGAGCGGCAGCTGACGGATGCGGGGGAGCTGCTGTCGCGGTATCCGACACTGATCGCAGCCGGGCTCATCGCGGCATCCGATCGCACGCTCGAGATCCTCGCCGAGTACGCGCGGCTGGGCGGTCGTCTCGTCGTCGGACCGCGCACCGGCTACGCCGACGATCAGGGGCGGATGCGGGCGGTCACGGCGCCGGCGGTGCTCGGGCCGCTCGCCGGAGTCGCCTACCGTGAGTTCGCGGCGCCGCCGACGCCGGTGCCGCTCGAGCGCGATGGGACGGTCGTCGGCGAAGCGCGCGGCTGGATCGACGCGCTGGAGCCCGACCAGGCCGACGTGCTTCTCGGGTACCGGCATCCGCACTACGGGCGCTGGGCCGCCGTCACCCGTCGATCTGTCGGGGAGGGCACGATCACGGTCGTCGGCACGCTTCCCGACCGCTCGTCTCTCGCGGGCGTCATCGCCGAATCCGCCCCACCGCCCCGTTCGTCGGGAATGTTCGGCGACCGTCCGAGGTCGATCACCGCCCACTCGCTGACCGGCGTGCGCGGGCGCGTGTGGGTGCTGCACAACTGGTCGGGCCGAGCGCAGACGATCCGTCCGGAGCGCGCCGTCTCGTCGGTGCTCGACGGCGCCGCCCATGACGCCGGCGCCCTCGTCGAGCTCGATTCATGGGACGTGCGGGTCTGGTGCGAGAGCTGATGCGGAAGCAGAATCACGGGGGAGGAGAGACATGCGAGTAGCAGTCACCGGCGCATCGGGACGCGTGGGGCGCGCGGTCGTCGACGTGCTCGTCGCCGCGGGACACGAGGTGCAGCGTCTCGACCGTGCCCCGGGCGAGGAGATCACGCAGATCGACCTGACCGATGCGGAGGCGACAGCCGACCTGCTGCGCGGCATCGCACCGCAGGCGCTCGTCCACCTCGCCGCGATTGCGGTGCCGTTCAGCGCGCCAGAGCGGGACATCTTCACCGTGAACACGGGCATGGCCTTCACCGCCATCGAGGCCGCCGTCGCCGCCGGCGTCACGCGGATCCTCGTCGCATCGAGTCCGACGGTGCTCGGCTACGGCACCCCGGATTGGACCCCGGAGCGGCTGCCGCTCGACGAGTCGGCTCCCACGGCCCCCGCGAACGCCTACGCCCTGTCGAAGGTGTGCGTGGAGGAGACGGTCGCCGCGTTCGCCCGCTCCGCACCGTCCGTGCGTCTCGCCTCTTTCCGCCCCTGTTACGTCATCACGCCCGAGGAGTGGGACGGGGCTCCCACCCAGCAGGGGCACACGGTCCTCGACCGGCTGCGGGACCCGGCGCTCGCCGCCGTCTCGCTGTTCAACTACGTCGACGCCCGCGACGTCGGCGTCTTCATCGACGCCTGGCTCGCGGCGGATGCCGCACCGAGTGGGGCCCGCTACTTCGTCGGCGCGGCGGATGCCCTGGCCGTCGACCCGCTCGACGAGCTGCTGCCACGCTTCCACCCCGGCACGCGCGACGCGGCCCCTGCGCTGCGCGGAACCTCCAGCGCCTTCGACAACACGGCAGCGACGCGCGACACGGGTTGGGTCCCGCGACGCTCCTGGCGCACCGAACTCCACCCCGATGCTCTCGCGGCTCTCGCCGCATCCACATCCGCTCCCGACGGAAGGACCTCCCGATGACACTCGCATTCCGCGATGGCCCCCTCTACTTCCCGGTCACGGCCTTCGACGCCGACGGCGAGGTGGATCTCGCGACCACGGCGCGGGTGCTCGCCGAAGGGATGGAGCACGGACCCGGCGGAGTGTTCCCCGCCTGCGGCACCGGCGAGTTCCATGCCCTCTCCGCCACGGAATCCCTCAGCGTCGTGCGGGTCGCGATCGACACGGTCGCGGGGCGCGTCCCGGTGGTCGCCGGCGTCGGCGGACCGGTCGGGCAGGCGATCGCGTCGGTCCGCGAGCTGGCCGGGATGGGGGCCGACGGCATCCTGCTGCTTCCGCCGTATCTCGTCGGCAGCTCGCAGGAGGGGCTGGTCCGCTATGTGAGCGCGGTCGCGGAGGCGTCGACCCTCCCGGTCGTCGTCTACCACCGCGGCAGCGCGCGCTTCACCGCCGAGACGTTCGCGCGCCTGCTGGCCGAGCAGCCCACGATCGTGGGGTTCAAAGACGGGATCGGAGACGTGGCCCTCGCCCAGGCGATCGTCCTCGCGGCGCGCCGCGTGCGCGACGACGTGCAGTTCTTCAACGGCCTGCTCACCGCCGAGGCCAGCCAGGCGGCGTACCGCGCGATCGGAATCCCGCTCTACTCCTCCGCCGTCTTTGCCATGGCGCCGCGGATCGCCTCGGCCTTCTACCGCGCGTACGTCGACGGCGACAGCGCCGCGTGCGATCGTCTGCTCGAAGGGTTCTACCATCCGCTCGTCGCCCTCCGCGACACGACGCCGGGCTACGCGGTCGCGCTGATCAAGGCGGGGCTGCGCTTGAGCGGAGCCCCGGTCGGCGGCGTCCGTCCCCCGCTGACCGACCCGGGTGATGCCCACTCGGAGGAGCTGCGCCGGATCCTCGACGCCGGCGAGCGGATGCTCGGCGGCTCATGAGCGAGATCATCCGGATCGACGTCCGGCCCCTGTCGGTGCGGATGCCGCGGCCCTGGGTGCCGGAGGCCCCCGACCTGCATCTCGTGCGCGTCGACGTGGAGGATCGCGACGGAGGCGTGGGGAGCGGATTCTCCTGGACGCCGACGATCGGAGCCCGTGCGGTCGCCGCGCTTCTGGAGGACGACATCCGCCGCTTCGCGCTCGGTCGCGACAGCGACCCGACAGTGCTGTGGCCCGCGCTGTGGGCTCATCTCCACGAGGCCGGTGGAGGCGGAATCACCACGATCGCCATGGCAGGCCTCGACCTCGCGCTCTGGGACCTGCGCGCGCGTTCACGCGGGGTCGGCGTGCCCGACCTGCTCGGCCGCACGCAGGAGCGGCTTCCGGTCTACGGCTCGGGCGTCAATCTGCACTACACGGAGGCCGAGCTCGCCGCACAGGTCGAGCGGTGGGTCGAGCGCGGCATCCGGGCGGTGAAGATCAAGGTCGGGCGGCCGGACCTCGGTGAGGACGTGGCGCGGGTCGCGCTCGTGCGGGAGATCCTGGGTGCCGACCGGCAGCTCATGATCGACGCGAATCAGCGGTGGGATGTCGATCGGGCCACGCGCGCCATGAGTGCACTCGCCCCCTTCGATCTCACCTGGATCGAGGAGCCGCTGCGCTCCGACGACACCGCCGGCTACCGCGAGCTGGCCCGGCGCATCACGACGCCGATCGCCCTCGGTGAGAACCTGCACACCGTGCACCGCTTCCGGGAGGCGCTCGACGCGGGATTCGCCGCGGTCGTCCAGCCGAATGTCATCCGCGTAGGAGGGATCACTCCCTTCCTCGAGATCGCCGGCCTGGCCGAGGAGCGCGGCGTCACGCTCGCTCCGCACCTCCTGCCCGATCTCTCGGCGCAGCTCGCCGTGACGCTTCCGCGTGCGACCTGGGTCGAGGACGTGGAGGATGCCGGATTCGACGCACTCGGCATCCTGGCCGCGCCCTCGCCCGTGCGCATCGAGGGCGCCTGGGCGACGGTGTCCTCGGCTCCGGGGCTCGGGCTCGACCTCATCGTGCCCGCCGTCGCCTAGGCGCGGCCCGGGGCCTCGGCGATGGAGCCGCCCGGCACCATCTCGCACGGGATGAGCACGGCGGGCAGCCCCGCGTCGGGATTCTCGATCCGGTCGATGATGGTGTCGACGCCGAGGCGCCCCAGCTCGTCGGCCGGTGAGCGGAGGAACGTCAGGGCGGGGTCGACCATGTTCGCCATGTGGGCCGAGGAACCCAACGAGATGATCGAGAGGTCCTCGGGCACGCGCACGCCGGCCTCGCGCAGACCGATCACGATTCCCGGCGCCGCGTGCTCGTTCAGCAGCAGCATGGCCGTCACGTCGGGGTGCTCGTCGCGGAACGCGCGTCCGAACGCCCTGCCCTCGCGCGAGTCCTCGAGGCAGTAGCGCACGGCGCCGGTCAGTCCTGCGGCCTCAATATCGGCGAGGAACGCGGCACGCGAACGCTCGGCGGGACCGTGCTCCTCGAATCGACCGGCGCGGGAGCCGCCCGTGACCAGGCAGAAATCGCGGTGTCCGAGGGCGACGAGCGTCTCGACCGCGGTCGTCACGGTGGCGCCGAAGTCGACGTCGACGTACGCGAGCCCTTCGGGGTCCGCGGTGCGTCCGATGAGGGCGAACGGGGTGCGGCCCTGGACCAATGCCGGCACGCGATTGTCGTTCAGCTGCACCTCCATCAGCAGCACGCCGTCGACCAGCCCGGTGTCGGCCAGCGCCATCGCCTCGTCGGACTCGTTGCTGATCGGCCACAGCACGAGCTGGTAGCCGCGCTCCTGCGCGCGGACAGCGGCGCTGGTGAAGAACCCTCCGACGGTGCCGCTCAGCGGGCGCTGCAGCGCGGGGTACAGCATCCCGATGATCTTGGTGCGGCCGCGGGCGAGGGCGGCTCCGACCGGATTGCGACGGTAGCCGAGCTCCCGCATCGCCTGCTCGACGCGCGACGTCGTGGCAGGCGAGATCGGCTTGGTGCCGTTCACGACGAACGAGACCGTCGCCACCGAGACGTTCGCTCGGGCGGCGACGTCGTGCATGGTGACCATGGTCGATCCTCTCGGGGCGAGGCGATCCCGCGGGGTTACGGGTGCGTCCATCATCGCTGATGAATATGTTGACAAGTCCAACATATGTCTGCATACTCGGACAACGGTGAGTTTAAACGCTTAACCGAAACTCTGGTGCGATGACGAACAGGAGTGGTGATGACAGAGATGTCTGACGGCCGTGAGCTCGGCGTAGGTCTCGTCGGAACGTCGTTCATGGGCCGCGTGCACTCACAGGCCTGGACCCTGGCATCGCGGGCGTTCGACCTCGCGCTCACCCCTCGGGTCCTCGCCGTCGCGGGTCAGGATTCGGAGCGGACCGCCGCGTTCGCCGCGCGGAACGACATCGCCCGGTCGTCCACCGATTGGCGCAGCCTCCTCGACGATCCGCGCGTCGACGTCATCGACGTCTGCGTGCCGGGCGACCTGCATGCGGTCATCGCGGAGGAGGCGCTCGCGGCCGGCAAGCACGTGCTGTGCGAGAAGCCGCTGTCCAACTCGCTCGCCGAAGCCGAATCGATGGTCGCGGCCGCACAGTCGGCGCGCGAGCGCGGGATCCAGTCGATGGTCGGGTACAGCTACCGCTTCGTGCCGGCGCTCGCCCACGCCAGGGCGCTGGTCGGCGCCGGTCGCCTCGGGACGATCCGCCACATCCGTGCTCAGTACCTGCAGGACTGGATCGTCGCGGAGGACTTCCCGCTGGTGTGGCGCCTCGATCGCGAGCGCGCCGGCTCCGGCGCGCTCGGTGACATCGGAGCGCACATCGTGGATGCGGCCGTCTTCGTCACCGGCCAGCGGCTCACCGGGGTGAGCGCACTCACCGAGACGTTCGTCAGAGAGCGCCCGCTACCGGCCGCGACGGGTGCGCTCGCCGCGACGGCCGGCAGCGGATACGGCCCGGTCACCGTCGATGACGCCGCCGTGTTCATCGGCCGCACCGACGGCGGCGCCCTCGCGACCTTCGAGGCGACGCGCTTCGCGGCGGGACGCAAGAACGCGATGCGCCTCGAGGTCAACGGCTCGCTCGGCTCCGTCTCCTTTGATTTCGAGAGCGCCGACGAGCTGTGGTTCCACGACCACACCGTCGATGCGTCGGAGGCGGGGTTCCGTCGGATCCACGTGACGGAGCCGTCGCATCCGTACGCCGGTGCCTGGTGGCCGGCCGGCCACGGACTCGGCTACGACCACGCGTTCGTGCACGAGGTCGCCGACTTCGTGCGTGCGATCGCGGAAGAACGCACGCCGGAGCCCTCCTTCGAGGACGGCCTCTACGTGCAGCGGGTGCTCGACGCCGTCGAGCGCAGCGCAGCAGCCGACGCCGGCTGGACGCCGGTCGACGCGGATCGACCCTGAATCACATCCTGCATCACACACGAAGGAGTAGACGATGCGCACACGCAAGACACTGATCACCCTGGTGGCGGGGGCCGCCGTCCTGCCGCTCGCCCTGGCCGGCTGCGGCGGGGGAGGCTCCGCATCCAGCGGCGACCCCGACACCCTCACGATCCTCGACTACTACAACAACGAGCCGGACAAGACGCTGGTGCAGGACCTGCTCGACCAGTGCGCCGCCGACATCGACGTGACCATCGAGCGCGAGTCGGTGCCGGGCAAGGACCTCATCCAGAAGGTGCTCCAGCGCTCCTCGTCCAAGACGCTCCCCGACGTGCTGATGCTCGACAACCCCGATGTGCAGGAGATCGCCGCGACCGGCGGGCTCGCGCCGCTGAGCGACTTCGACGTCGACACCTCGGGCTTCGCCCAGGGGATCCTGGATGCCGCGACCTACGACGGCGAGGTGTACGGCCTCGCGCCCGTCGTGAACACCCTCGGCCTGTTCTACAACGTCGACCTCTTCGAGCAGGCCGGCCTCCAGCCGCCCACGACCTGGGACGAGCTGAAGGAGACCGCTGCGGTGCTGACCTCCGGCGACCAGTACGGCATCGCCTTCTCGGCGATCGCGACGTACGAGGGCAGCTGGCAGTTCCTCCCGTTCATGTGGACCAACGGCGGAGACGAGACCGATCTGCAGACCCCGGAGAACGCCGAGGCGCTGCAGCTCTGGGTCGACCTCGTCGGCAGCGGATCCGCCTCCGAGAGCGTCATCAACTGGAGCCAGGGCGACGTGAAGGACCAGTTCGTCGCCGGCAAGGCCGCGATGATGGTGAACGGCCCCTGGAACATCCCCGCCTTGAACGAGACCGACGTGAACTGGGCTTCGGTCCAGGTGCCGGTGAACAAGGTCGGACAGACGCCCGTCGCACCGCTCGGCGGCGAGGTGTGGACCGTGCCGCAGACCGGTGACAAGGCGAAGCAGGCCAAGGCGGCGGAGTTCGTGGAGTGCATGTCCGGCGACGACATCGAGCTGCAGGCGGCGGAGTCGCGGTTCACGGTCCCGACCAGGACCGACCTGATCCCGGAGTACGTCGAGAAGGTGCCGTCGATGGAGGCCTTCGCCGAGCAGGTCGTCAACGCGCGTTCGCGCACGGGCGAGCTCGGCGAGGACTGGCCGGAGCAGGCGACCGTGATCTACAACGCGATCCAGCTCGCTCTCACCGGCAAGGCCACCCCGGACGAGGCCTTCGAGCAGGCGGCCAAGGGCTGACCCGATCGGCATCCGATGGTGCCCCGCGGCGATCGCGGGGCACCGAGGAGGGAATCGACGTGATGACGACGACAGCGACAGCACCCGCGGTGAGCGCACAGCGCACGCCCACGGCCCGACCGACCAGCCGATTCCGGCGGGAGGGCGTGGTCAAGGCGATGTTCCTCGCGCCGGCCGCGCTCTACATCCTGCTCTTCTTCGGCTATCCGGTCGTGAAGAACCTGGTGATGAGCTTCCAGGAGTACACGACGAAGACCTTCTTCACCGGCGAGGCGCCGTGGGTGGGCTGGGAGAACTACGCGACTGTCGTGAACAGCGGGCTGTTCTGGCCCGCGATGCTGAACACGGCGCTCTTCACGGTCGGCTCCATCGCCGGACAGTTCGTGATCGGGCTCGCGCTCGCCGTGTTCTTCCGGAGGCGGTTCCCGCTCAGCGGGTTCCTCCGCGCGATGCTCCTGCTGCCATGGCTGCTTCCGCTCATCGTCTCGAGCGCGACCTGGCGATCCATCCTCGACCAGGACAGCGGCATCCTCAACGAGTTCCTCGCCTCGGTCGGGCTCGGGGCGGTTCCCTGGCTGAACAGTCCGGATGTGGCGCTGATCGCCGTCATCCTCGTGAACATCTGGATCGGCATCCCGTTCAACGTGACCATCCTGTACGGCGGTCTCCAGGACATCCCGGAGGAGCTCTACGAGGCGGCAGCCCTCGACGGGGCGACCGGCTGGAAGTCGTTCTGGCACATCACGCTGCCCAACCTCCGCCCCGTGATCAACGTGGTGCTGGTGCTCGGCGTGGTCTACACGCTCAAGGTGATCGACATCATCCTGGGGTTGACCAACGGCGGGCCGGCGAACGCGACGCAGACGATCGCGATCCGCTCCTATCAGTCGTCGTTCGTCGACTTCGAGTTCGGCGTCGGCGCCGCGTTCAGCAACATCCTCATCCTCATCTCGCTGGTGTTCGCGATCTTCTACCTCCGCGGGAACCGCAAACAGGTGGACGAGTAGGAAGGCAGAGCAATGACCACCATGGCCATCGTCACCGACGGCGCCGCGAAACGGCGGGCGACGCGTCGCTCCGGGCGCGACATCCTCTTCACCGCGCTCGGCGTCGCGTTCCTCGCGATCATGCTGTTCCCCGTCTACTGGATGTTCAACGCCTCGCTGCAGCCGTCGGGCAACACCCTCACCGCGTCGCTCCTTCCCCTGAACCCCAGCTTCGCGGGGTATGAGAAGGCGTTCGCCGACCAGGGGCCGAACCTCGTCACGAGCCTCGTCATCTCAGTGGGCACGGTCGTCTTCAGCCTCGCGATCGCTGCCCCGGCCGCGTACGCGCTCGCGCAGTTCCGCTATCGCTGGATCAACGTCGCGCTGCTCGCGGTGCTGATCGCGCAGATGATCCCCGGGGTCGTCATCGCGAATGCCCTCTACGCGGCCTACAACGACCTCGGCATGCTCAATTCGATCCCCGGGCTCATCCTCGCCGACGCCACTCACGCCATCCCGTTCTCGATCATGATCCTCCGGGCCTTCATGATGAGCGTGCCGCCCTCGATCATCGAGGCGGCGCGCGTGGACGGCGCCGGGCACGTTCGTGCGTTCTGGTCGATC
This sequence comes from Microbacterium luteolum, assembly GCF_039533965.1. Lineage (NCBI taxonomy): Bacteria > Bacillati > Actinomycetota > Actinomycetes > Micrococcales > Microbacteriaceae > Microbacterium > Microbacterium luteolum. The sequence goes on along the minus strand of NZ_BAAAUN010000001.1, from coordinate 1,876,953 downwards.
GTGCTGCCGGTCGCGAAGAACTCGCTGATCACCGCAGGGCTCTTCGCGTTCCTGTTCTCGTGGAGCGACTTCCTCTTCGCGCTGACTCTCACGACCACCGACGACATCACCCCGGTCACCCTCGGCATCTACCAGTACCTCGGCACGCAGGTCGCGAACTGGAGCGCGGTCATGGCGACCGCGGTGCTCTCCTCGATCCCCGCGATCGTGCTGCTCGTCATCGCGCAGCGGTACATCGCCGCCGGCGCGACCGGCGGGGCCGTGAAGTAGCTCCGAGACACCCGACACCCCGCAGAAGACCCCCGCACCCGAGCGCAGAAGGAAGAAGAGAAAATGAGCGGCACCACCACCCCCGAGCACCCCATCCGCGTCGTCGTCTGGGGGGAGAACCGACATGAGCAGGTCGAGCAGAAGGTGCGCGACATCTACCCGTCGGGCATGCACACCACCATCAAGGAGGGCATCGAGGAGAACCTCCGCGAGCGGGCGGTCGTCACGACGGTCACGCTCGACGACCCGGAGCATGGCCTGACCGAAGAGGTCCTGGCCGACACGGACGTGCTCGTGTGGTGGGGGCATGCGGCGCACGACGAGGTCTCCGACGAGGTCGTGGACCGCGTGCAGCGCCACGTTCTCGAGGGGATGGGACTCCTCGTGCTGCACTCCGGGCACTGGTCGCGCATCTTCGGCCGCCTCATGGGCACGACGTGCACCCTGCGCTGGCGCTCCAAGGACGACCGCGAGATCGTCTGGACGGTCGACCCGACGCATCCGATCGCGCGCGGCATCCCGCATCCGTTCCTCATCCCCGCGCAGGAGATGTACGGAGAGTTCTTCGACGTGCCGGCTCCGGACGAGCTCGTCTTCCTCTCGACGTTCTCGGGCGGGGAGGTGTTCCGCAGCGGGATGACCTATCGGCGCGGCTTCGGGAAGATCTTCTACTTCAGCCCCGGCGATCAGGACTATCCGGTGTATCACCAGGCCGAGGTGCGGAAGGTGATCGCGAACGGCGTGGAATGGGCGAAGACGCTGCGTCCGAAGCGCGATATCCCCGTCCTGCTGCGCTATGAGACCGAGGACTTCTACAACGGGCGCGGGTACGAGGGGGCGATGGAGCGATGACGGGCCCGCTGCGCCTGGTGCAGGTCGGCGCCGGTGGGATGGGGCGCGCGTGGCTGCGCACGATCGCCGAGAGCCCGGAGGTCGAGCTGGCAGGTCTCGTCGACCTCGACCTCGACGTGGCTCGCGCCGCGCTGTCGGATGCCGGACTGCACGGCGTCGAAGTCGGCAGGAGCACGGCGGAGGTCGCGGATGCCGTCGGTGCCGACGCCGTCGTGAACGTCACGGTGCCCGAGGCGCATCTCGTCGTGAACGAGGAGGCTCTGGGCGCGGGGTATCCGGTGCTGTGCGAGAAGCCCGCGGCGCCGACGGTGGTGACCGCCCTGATCCAGGCCGGGATCGCCGAGCTCTCCGGTCGGCTGCTCATGATCAGCCAGTCGCGGCGGTACTTCGCCTCCCTCAGGGAGCTGCGGCGGCAGGCTGAGGCGCTGGGGACGATCGGCACCGTGAGCACGGAGTTCTTCAAGGCTCCGCACTTCGGCGGTTTCCGCGAGGAGATGCCGCACGTGCTGCTGGTCGACATGGCCATCCACGCCTTCGACGCCGCACGCTTCGTCATCGGCGCCGAACCCGTCTCGGTGTACTGCGAGGAGTACAACCCGTCGTGGAGCTGGTACGCCGGTGCAGCCAACGCGGCCGCCGTGTTCGAGTTCGAGGGCGGCACCCGCTACGTCTACAACGGCAGCTGGTGCGCGCCGGGGCAGGAGACGTCGTGGAACGGTTCATGGCGTGTGAGTGCCGCCGAGGGCACGGCGACCTGGGACGGCGAGGGGTCGCCGATCGTGCATCGACCGGACGCGGGTGAGTCCGTGACGGTCGCCGCGCCGCCGATCCGCGAGGAGATCGCCGGGTCGCTCGAGGCGTTCGTCGACGCCCTGCGCACCGGAGCCGAACCGGAGAACAGCATCCGGACGAACCTGCGGAGCCTCGCGATGGTCGAGGGTGCCGTGGCGTCGGCGGAGACCGGTGCGAGGGTGCGGATCGATGATGTGCTGGAGCGGGCGCGAGAGACGGCGAGCGCTCAGACCCGCCGGGATGACGTGCGCGAGTGGCTCCGGGGGGCGTCGATCGCGCGCTGAGGAAGGGCGGGCGCCCCGGCATCCGGGCGCTCGCCAAGGAGATGTGCGCTTCCCTCGGACGTTTCTGCGGAAACGGTCCGGGGGAAGCGCACTTCTCCTGTCGAGGTGCTCGGGCAGAGTGTCCGGGTCAGCGCTCGATCTTGTCGAGGTGCAGCATCCGCGCAAGGTTCTTGTCGAGCTCGTCGTCGCGGAAGATCTTCTTCCAGTCGTCCTTGATGATGCTCTCGCGGCCGTAGTCCATCGCGATCAGGCACGCGTCGGAGAACGGGTTGTCGCCGCGCAGTCCGTTCGCGAGCGCCACCTGCGTGTGACCGTAGAGGATGCTGCGTGCCGCCGCCTCCGGAACGCCCATGGTGTTCACGGTCTCCTGCAGGGCCTCGTTGAGCAGGTCGCCGATCATGCAGGCGACGGTCTCGACGAGGGTGGGCTCGAGCTGCGCGAGCTGCTTGATCGTGACCCAGTGCACGTCGATGACGGGCGCGTAGATCGCGCGGACGGTCGCCTCGACGATGTCCTTCTTGGCGTCGTCGTCGCTCTCGATCGCGGCGATGGCATCCTGCGGGGCGGCGATGCCGCCGAACGTGTCGGCCCACTGCTCCGGCGTCTCCCGCCGCAGGAAGATCGACGGGTGGCACGGGTGGGCGACGGCCTGGATCACGTCGTCGCGCGTCGTGAGGAGTCCCGCGTACGCGGCCGCCGGGTCGAGGGTGAGCACGATGGCTCCGCTCCTGGCCTGCGGCACGAGCTCGGCGGTGACCGGGCCGAGGGCGAGGTCGGGGACGGCGAGCACGAGGATGTCGGCGTCGGCGACGGCCGTCGCGGCATCCGTCAGTTCGCGCCCGGCGTCGATCGTGCGCTGCTGTCCGGCGGGCGAGTTCTCGACGTACCAGACGGTGTGATCGGTCTTCGCCAGGTTGTTCGATACGCGCATGCCCATCTTGCCGCCGGCGCCGATGACGGCGATCTTGTAGGTGGTGCTCATGATGTCGTGCTCCTCAGGTAGTCGAGTGCGGTGCGGGTCCATTCCCGCTCGGTTCGGATGGTGGTCTCTGCGTCGTCCTGCCAGGGCAGCCAGTGCTCGACGATCTCGTTGATGCCGCGTTCGCGCGGCTGCACGGCGGCGAGCAGCTGCGCGTAGTCGTGCAGCCCGGTGCCCATGGCGGCACCGGAGTAGGTGAAGCCGACCCAGCCGGGCTGACGGGCGAACGCGAAGTCCTTCACATGGATGTTCTTCGTGAGCGCCGCGGTCAGCTCGACGCAGGTCTTCGGGTTCTCCAGCTGGGCGACGACGTTCGCCGGATCCAGGCAGATGCCGAGGTTCGGGCTGCCGACGCGTTCGATGATGCCGACGAGCTCGGCGGTCGGCACCTGCTCGTAGGTCTCGAGCGCGAGTGTCACGCCGGCGGCCTCGTAGGAGCGGATGCTGTCGCGCAGCCAGGTCTCCGCCTCGTCGAGCGTCGGCCGGGAGTCGGGTCCGTACAGCATGCTCCGCACGAGCCGTGCGTCGAAGATCGCGGCGAGCTCGAGGAAGCGCGAGAGGTGCGCGGGGACGATGCCCTTCGTGCCGAGCTCGATCGTGAGGCCGAGGTCACGGGCGGCCGCGGCAGCGTCTCGCACCTCGTCGTCGCTCATCCGCTCGAGGGGCGCGTAGTCGCAGATCTGGAACAGGTCGACGCCCTGGGCGCGGGTGTCCTCGAAAGCGCCGATCAGGCTCAACGGCTCGGGCGCGCGGTCGGAGTGCTGCCAGAAGTAGGCGTAGGTGCCGAGGCCGATCATGAGTCGCCTCCGCTGGGTCCCTGAGCTCCGCTGGGCCCCTGAGCTCCGCTGGGTCCCTGAGCTTGTCGAAGGGCCGCCAGCTCCGCCGCCTCGTCCAGCACGGCGACGAGGGCATCCGGATCATGCGCGAATCGGCCGAGGAAGACGCCGTCGACGTCGTCGCCGAGCGCGGTGAGAAGGCCGGGGCCGGCGGCTCCGCCGTAGATGACGGTGGAGTCCGTGCGGTCGGCATCGCCATCGAGCGCGGCACGCAAGGCGGCCGCGACGACACGGATGTGGTCGTGCGGCGCCGGCTCGGGGGCTCCGATCGCCCACACGGGCTCGTAGGCGACGATCACGGCGCCGGCGGGGGCGTCGGTGAGGGCGGCACGCAGCTGGGCGACGGCGACGGCGGCGGCATCCGAAGGCTCCTGATGCGAGGTCTCGCCGATGCACAGCAGCGGCGTGAGCCCGGCGCGCAGGGCGGCGGCGGTCTTGTCAGCCACGACCTCGTCGGTCTCGGCGAAGAGGCGACGGCGCTCGGCGTGGCCGATCTCGGCGATCGAGGCGCCCACCTCGGCGAGCTCGGCAGCCGAGACCTCGCCGGTGAACGCGCCCGTGTCGGCTGCGGCGACGTCCTGTCCGCCGATCCGCACGGGGGTGCCGGCGAATGCGGCGATCGCGGGGAGCACCTGAAGGAACGTCGGCGTGACGAAGAGCTCGACCGCTCCGGACTGCACGGCGTCGTGCGCGCGGACCCGCGTGGCGACCGCGTCGAACCAGGTCGCCGCCTGCCGATGACCGAAGTACATCTTCAGGCTCACGCCGACCGTGACCTTGGCCATCAGCAGGATCCGGTGGACTCGTATTCGCCGATGACCGCGACCTTCTCGGCCGAGGCGCTGCTCGGGTCGAAGCGGTACGTCAGCCACTCGCGCACGAGGCGGCGGGCGAGCTCGATGCCGATCACGCGCTGACCCATCGTGAGGATCTGCGCGTCGTTGGAGAGCACGCCGCGCTCGACCGAGAACGAGTCATGCGCGGTGACGGCACGGATGCCGGGGACCTTGTTCGCGGCGATCGCGACGCCGAGTCCCGTGCCGCAGATCAGCAGGGCGCGGTCGGCTTCGCCCTTGGCGACGAGCTCGGCGGCGGCGATCGCGACGCGCGGGTACGCGGTGTGGCCGTCGGCATCCACTCCGACGTCGACCACGCTCGCGACGATGCCGTTCTGCTCGAGGTCCTTCTTCAGGATCTCCTTGTAGTCGAAGCCGGCGTCGTCGCTGCCGATCACGAGGCGGAGGGTGTCAGTCATTGCTGTTCCTTTCGAGGTCGGCGAGCAGGTCGCCGACAGCGGTCACGATCAGGGCGAGAGAGTGCGCGCCGGGATCGGGTGTGCCGACGCTGTGCTGCCCGTGGGCGCGGGCGCGGCCCATGCGGGGGAGCAGGTCGGCCGTGGCGGCGGCGGCGCGGGTGGCGGCATCCGCAGCGGTCCGCCAGGCGTCTACGAGGGAGGAGCCCCCGTCGACCGCGGCGGTCAGGGTGCTGCTGAAGGGCACGAGGGCGTCGACCAGGGTCTTGTCGCCGACCTCCGCCTTGCCGTACTCCATCACTCCGCGCGCTCCGGCGGCGACGCCCGACGCGACGGCTGCGGCATCCGGTCGTCCCGCATCGCCGAGGCGTGCGGCGATCGCGTTCAGGATGACGCCCCACAGGGCGCCCGAGGTGCCGCCTGCCCGGTCGGCCCAGGCGTCGGCGGCGTGCGACAGGGTGGTCGCCGCCCCCGCGCCGGCTCGGGCCGCGGTGGTGGCGGCGGCGAGCGCGGCGTGTGAGCCGCGCTGCATGCCGATGCCGTGGTCGCCGTCTCCGGCGATGGCGTCGATGCGGCCGAACTCCTCGACGTGCTCGTCGACCGTGTCCACGATGCGCTGCACGGCGGCCTGCACGACAGTGGCAGCGGCAACCGACTCGTCGTCACCGCGTTCGATCGCGGCCTCGGCGACGGCATCCGCCTCGGTGACCTCCGCGCGTGCGGCGGCGATCACGGAGCCCCGACGGTAGGCGGGGGTGTCGACCGGGGTCTCCCAGAGCTGCTCGAGCTCGTCGTCCAGCCAGAAGAGCGTGAGGGAGGTACCGGCCATGTCGAAGCTCGTGCAGTACTCGCCCACGTGCGGATCGACGAGGACCAGACCCGCATCCGCGAGCAGCTGGGCGATGCGGCGGTAGACGACGAACATCTCCTCGTACTTCAGCGAGCCGAGGCCGTTGAGGATGGGCACGACGCGGGCACCGGAGGTCTCGACGCCGTCCGGAACCTCGTCGAGCAGACGGCTGACGAGAAGCTCGGCCAGGCCGTCGGCCGTCGGGATGTCGGTCTCGTCGATGCCCGGTTCACCGTGGATGCCGAGGCCGATGGCCATCCGTCCGGCGGGGACCGTGAACAGGGGCTCGGGGGCTCCGGGGAGCGTGCATCCGCTGAAGGCGACGCCGAAGGAGCGCGTGCGCTCGTTGGCGAGCGTCGCGACGCGGGTGACGCCGGCCAGGTCGTAGCCCGCCTCGGCGGCGGCGGCAGCGGTGCGGAACACCGTGAGGTCGCCGGCGATGCCGCGTCGCTTGTGCTTCTCCTCTGCCGAGGCGCTGAAGATGTCGTCGGTCACGGTGACGGTCTCGCAGGCGATGCCCTCGGCGCGGAGCTTCTCCTGCGCGGCGTCGAAGTTCAGTACGTCGCCCGCATAGTTGCCGTAGCTGAGGAAGACTCCCGCGCCGCGGTCGGCCGCCTTGGCCACGGTGTGCACCTGCTGGGTGGAGGGCGAGGCGAACAGGTTGCCCATCACGGCACCATGGGCGAGGCCCTGGCCGACGAGTCCACCGAACGCCGGGTAGTGGCCGGAGCCGCCCCCGATCACGACGGCGACCTGACCCTCGGGCACGACCGTGCTGCGCACCACACCACCGGGAACCCCGCGCACCGAGCGCTCGTTCGCGGCGATGAAGCCCGCGATCATCTCGTCCGCGAAGTCGGCGGGATCGTTCCAGAGCCTGGTCATCGCGTCTCCTCCACGACGGGCGTGGCGGCGGTGGCACCGGGGAGGACGCGGCTCCGACGGGCGAGGATCACCATCAGCACGGCCGACAGCAGCATGAAACCGCCGACGATGAACATCGGCACCTGGTAGCCACCGGTCCAGTCGTGCACGGCACCCGTGATGTACGGAGCGCTGAAGCCGGCGAGGTTGCCGATCGTGTTGATGAGCGCCACGCCCGCCGCGGCTGCGACACCGGTGAGGAACTGCGTCGGCAGCGTCCAGAAGTTCGGCAGTGCGGCGAAGATCGCGCAGGCCGTGACCGTGATGACGGCGATGGTCGCCACCGGGGACCCGGTGAACAGGGCGAGCGGGATGGAGACCGCGCCGGCGAGGGCCGGGACCGCGATGTGCCAGGTCTTCAGGCCGCGCTTGCCGGCATCCCGCGACCAGAAGTACATGACGATGGCGGCGGGCAGGTACGGGATCGCGGTGATGAGGCCCTTCTGCAGCACGTCGAAGGTGCCGCCGGTCTCGGTCTGGAAGCCCTCGATGATCGTGGGCAGGAAGAACGCCAGCGCGTACAGGCCGTAGATGAAGCCGAAGTAGATGAAGGACAGCATCCAGACGCGTCCGCTGGAGAAGGCGAAGCGCACGGAGACGTGCTTCTGGCTCGCGGCGGTCGTCTTGCGCTCGGCCTCGAGGGCGGAGGTGAGCCAGGTCTGCTCCTCGAGGGTGAGCCACTTCGCGTCGGAGGGCTTGTCCTTGAGGTAGAACCAGGCGATCACGCCGACGACGATCGCGGGGATCGCGACACCCATGAACATGAAGCGCCAGCCCTCGAGTCCGAAGAAGACGCCGTGCTGCTGGATGAGGGCGCCGGCGAGCGGGGCGCCGATCACCGTCGTCAGCGGCTGGGCCAGGTAGAAGAGCATGAGGATGCGCCCGCGGTACTGCGACGGCACCCAGAGGCTGAGGAAGAGGATCGCGCCGGGGAAGAAGCCGGCCTCGGCGACGCCGAGCAGGAACCGCAGCACGACGAGCTGCTCGAAGTTCCCCACCCAGGTGAAGAGGAGCGCGACGATGCCCCAGCTGACCATGATGCGGGCGAGCCAGCGACGCGCTCCGAACTTGTGCAGGGCGAGGTTCGACGGCACCTCCAGCAGGATGTAGCCGATGAAGAAGACCCCCGAGGCGAAGCCGAACTGCGCGGCGCTCAGGGCGAGGTCGTCGTTCATCCCGTTGGGGGAGGCGAATCCGATCGCTGTGCGGTCGAGGTAGTTGATGAAGAACATCAGCGCCACGAACGGCACGAGGCGGATGGAGACCTTGCGGATCGCGGACTTCGCGACAGGCGTTTCGGTCTGGGTGGTGTCCACGGTGACTCCTGTATCGACGGTGATCGCGCAGGACTTCGTTCTGTGCGCACATCCATATTGGCGAACCGGTTGACCAATTGCAAGTCCGTCTTCTGCGACGGTGCCGGTAAGTTTGCTCCCATGCCCGCTTTTCCCGGAGAACCGGTGGATGACATCGCCGCCGCCCTGACGGCCATGCCGTCGGGCACGCCGGTGTCGGAGGTGGCCCGTCGCCTCCTCGACCTCTTCACCGGTGGCTCCATCGCCCCGGGTACTCGTCTGCCCCCTGAGCGCCAGCTCTCCGCGTCGCTCGGCGTCGGGCGATCCGCGGTGCGTGAGGCGCTCGCCGCCCTGGAGATCCTCGGGATCGTCGACGTGCGGCCCGGTTCCGGCACGTATCTCCGGGGGGCAGCGAGCGAGCTGCTGCCGCAGACGCTCCGCTGGGGGCTGCTGATCGGGGAGCGCAACACCGCCCAGCTGCTGGAGCTGCGCGAGGGATTGGAGATCTTCGTCGCGCGCCTGGCCGCGGCCCGCGCCGATGCCGCGATCATCGCGCGCCTCGAGAAGAGCGTCGAGCGGATGCGAGCGAGCATCGACGACCTCTCCACGTTCGCCCGCGCCGACCTGGACTTCCACCACGCGCTCGCCGAGGCCGCGGGGAACGAGACGCTGACCGATCACGTGCACGTCGTGCGATCGCTGCTGCAGGTCTACGCCGACCGTGCCGTGCACGACCCCGCGCACGCCGAGCAGGCGGTCGCCGAGCACGGCGCCGTGCTGGATGCCGTGCGGGCCGGCGATCCGGATGCCGCGGCGTCGGCCATGGCGATCCACATGTCGACCGCCACCAAGCGCCTCCTCGACGCCTGACGACGGCGCTCATCCGCTCGGTTCGTACCTGCCCATCGGACCCGTTATGATGGCTAGGTGCATCCGTGCTTTCGGGTCGGATGCCTGGAGACGTCGCATAGTCCGGCCGAGTGCACCACCCTGCTAAGGTGGAGTCCCCTCACGGGGACCAGGGGTTCAAATCCCCTCGTCTCCGCAGTGAAAATCCCCACTTAGGCGGGGATTCCTGGTTGCTGGAGTGCGGAGCACAGTTCCGCGATATCGTCATGCCGTCCACGAAAGCCGCCCACTGCCGGGGGTGCAGTGGGCGGCTTCCGTGTCTTGCGGTCAGGAGTGTCTATTCCTCAGGGACTCCGATCCGAACGAGCTCGATGCCACTCCCTGACTGTGGCCACTCAGCGCGAGGCTGGTCCAGGTTGCTGGGCAGCGACTCCCAGCGGAGGTACCAGGTTCCTCCCGCAGCGGCGGCTCCGTTGAGGTCGGTCTGGAGGTTGACCTTGAGCCCCGGGTAGGTGCCGCGAACGGTGGTGACCGATGCGGGCAGGGGCGGTGTGGGCGCCTGAGCCACCCCGGTCAGCGAATCGTTCACCACGATGCTCTGGGGTGATCCTTCGCACCGGAAGTCGACGCGGATGTTCCCGTCGCTCATGACCTGAGATCCGCCCATGATGACCTTGAAGTCGAGGCTTCCTCCGCCGCCAAAGCTCCAGCGTCCTTCCCAGTTGCTGACCTGGCTGATGTCCCAGTCGCCTGTGCCGTCCGCACGGGCGACATAGATCTGCGAGCGACCCGTGTCGTCGTACTTGTGGTAGCTGATGATGGGCGTGCCATCCGCGTCGAAGCCGAGCTTCGCGTTGCCGTTGAGCAGTCCTCCTCCGTCGGGAACGGGATCCACGACGTCGGCATCGCCATAGCGGAACGGCGACGTGAGCGGGTTGCCCGCGCTGTCGAACCAGTCGACGAGGTTCGCGCTGCGCGCGTACGTGAGCATGCTGTTCGTCGCCGCGTCACCCGTGTCCCTCCAGACCCAGACCATATGGAAGTTGCCGTCCGGACCGAGAAGCGGGTTCTCGAAGTAGGCGTTCCACGTGCCCGAGGGGTTGGTGGCCGAACCGGTTCCGTTGAAGAGGGGCTGGTCGACGAGCCGGGACCAGGTGTCGGAGGTCTCGTTGAAGACGTTGAAGTACGTGACGCCATCCCCGGAGCCGCCATTGCGGTGGCTGAAGACGAGGCTGCCGTCCTGCCTGTTCACGAACTCCGGGTACGTGACCGAGTTCTCGGTGCTGGCGCTCACCATGTTCGTCACGCGTGTCAGGGAGTTGACGTTGCCCGGCGTCGTGGTGCGGAAGTAGATCAGGCCGACGTTATGCATGTTGCCGGCGACGTGGAGGTTGCGGTTGCGGTCGAGCCCGATGGAGATGTAGTTGTGGCTGTCCCAGCCGAGCGTGGTGGGGAGGACCTTCGTCGTCCAGGTGGGGGTCGCGGCGGAAAGACTGCGATGCGCGATGGTCATGCCGCGCTGCGCGTTGTAGTACGCGACGTACTGGTCGTCGCCGTCGGTCAGGACGCGCTGCGTCACGGGTATTCCGGCGAAGGTGGTGCCCACCGGCACCGTCTCGAGAACCTCTCCGCTGCCGCCAGGGAAGTCGTACTGCCCGGTGGGCTTGCAGGCCACGGCGCCCGGCGGGGTGATGGCCGGAGTGGCGGTGGTGAGATCGAACGACCGCGCCTGGAGATTGCCCGAATTCGAGTAGAGCCCGGCGTAGCCGCCGACTCGCGCAGGGTCGATGACGGCGAGGGTGTGTGCACCCGTGGCGAGAGTAGCTCCCGTCGCCCCGTTGCGAACCGTCACCTGGAACTGTGCGCCGTCTCGCGCCAAGCTCAGCTGCAGGCGCGTCCCATAGGGAGCGGTCATCGTGCCCTGCGTGAGGACCGTGGGGGTCGCATTGTTGGCCATCTTCAGCAGCTGCCACTGGCCGGATCGAGTGCCACCGGCGGTCGTCGCCCGGAGCACGTAGTAGTTCAGCGACGTGGTGCCCTGGACGTTGGCGACGATCCCTGACCACTCGGCGCCGCCGGGCGCGGACGCGACGATGTCGATATCAGCGGTGACTGTGTACGACCGCCCGAGTTGCAGTGTTCGGTGGGTCGCGACGTTGTTCCCCGGTGAGCCCGCGGACAACGCCTTTCCTGATGCGATGCTCCACGTACCGCGATCAGCGGTCCACGCGGTTCCCAACCCGCCGTTCGCACGTTCGAAATCGTCTGATGCGCTGGCGCTTCCGGTCGTGGCCTGGGCGGGTGGGGCCGTGGCGGCGCCGGCGAGCGCACCCGCCGCGAGTGTCGCTGCGAGGAATATGGCAGTCAGCCGGTTCCTTCGCTGTGTGAGCCGAACGGTCTTCATCTACTTCTCTCTTCCTTGAGATCGGTAAGCGCGCGGGGAGGCTCCCGCAATCGAGCAAAACGTTACGACATGCGAAGAACTGCGTCAAGGCAAGCCCTGCCATTGATTTCCGACGCGTTCCGCTCTACTCTGAGTGAATCGTTTCGCCACCCCGACGTCGAGGAGCCCAATGTCTACGGCTGGTTCTTCTGTCGTTCCCAGCGGTCCTGCGTGCGCGGACCGGCTCTGCGACTCAGTCGGTCAGCCGTCGAACAGATGCGCCGATCTGGAGGTGTCCGGGAAGCTCGAGCATCACGTGGCTCGTCGTCGAATCCGGGTCGTCCAGTCGAGCGTTCATGATTCGAGCGGCCTCGGTCGCGATCTGCTCGACGGGCTGCACGTAGACCGTCAGTTTCGGGCTCGTCACCTTGGCGAGCTCGACGGAGTCGAAGCCGACGAGAGAGATGTCGTGCCCGAGGCGGAGCCCGGAATCGTTCACGGCGGCGACGGCGCCGACGGTCAGGTCGTAGTTCCCAGCGAACACCGCCGTCGGGCGCGTCTCCGCCGCGAGCAACCGCATCATCGCCGCATACCCGTAGTCCACGTTGATCGGGGCGCGTTGGATGTGGTCGTCGGCGATGGTGACGCCGGCGGCACGAGCCGCCGCGAGGAAACCATCGAGCCTGCCCTGCAGGCTCCACATTCCCTCTTCGCCGACCAGGGCGCCGAGGGTCCGATGGCCGTGATCGATCAGATGCTGGGTTGCGACCTTGCCCGCCTGCACGTTGTCGAGCGAGACCGAGTCAGCGTCCAGTCCACTCGGGAGCCAGTCGACAGTGACGACGGGGATGCCGATAGAGACGGCGGTTGCGAGCGCCGACGAGTCCGACAGTGCCGGAACGCCGATGATGCCATCGACTCTTCTGCTGAGGAGCAGCTCGACGGCGTTGACGCTGGATGGGGTCCCATCCTGCTCATTGGAAGTCACCAGCACGCCGATGCCGTGAGTGCGCAGATACTTCTCGATTCCGACGACGATCTCGAGGTGGAAGGGATTCTGAAAAGACGGCAGCAGAACGCCGACGGTTCGGGTGACGCCGCGCCGCAGGCTGCTGGCGAACGCGTTCGGCCGGTAGTTCAGTTCCGCAGCCGCCGCCTCGATCGCTTCCCTGTTCGAGGCAAGAACGTTTCGCCCGTTGTAGTACTTCGAGATCGTCGCCAGCGACAAGCCCGTCAGCCGCTGGATGTCCTTGTACGTTGCGGGAGATCTGGTGCTTTTCGACAATTCCGGTCCTTCGTATCGCGAGTGTCGCCACCGTTCGCGCTCATCAACGATGTTGCCCGGAGTCTACCCACGATCCGCAGACCTTTAGTCGTTTCGCTGTGTCGCGAAACGAAGATCACATACCAGGCGGGGCGCCACGTGGCGATTCGTCGAGTCATCCCGAGGAGAGAGCAATGACCGATAGTCCCACCCTGCCCGAATGGGCGAGGCAGTCCACTCTGGGCATCTTCATCCACTGGGGGCCGTACTCGGTTCCGGCCTGGGCGGAGCCGACCGGCGCATGGGGTGCTGTCCCGGAAGAGAAGTGGTTCGCCCACAACGCGTACGCGGAGTGGTACGCCAACACCTCCCGGATCGAAGGATCGCCGGCAGCACTTCACCACATCGCGGAGTACGGGGACAACTCCTACGACACGTTCCTCGACCGTTGGAACCCCAGCCAGTTTGATGCGTCCGAGTGGGCACGGCTCTTCCACCGAGCTGGTGCCGACTATGTCATTCCTGTGGCGAAACATCACGACGGGGTGACCCTCTGGGACGCACCCGGGGCGGGCAGGCTGTCCACGGTTGCTCGGGGACCCAAGCTGGATCTGCTCGCGCCCCTCGCCGAGGCTGTGCGCAAGGAAGGGATGCGCTTCGGGGTCTACTACTCAGGTGGACTCGATTGGGCCTTCACGGACTTCCCTCCGATCGAGTCGATGGCCGATGTCACCGAGTACCGGCCCAACGGCGCGGAGTACGCCGAGTACGCAACAGCACAGGTCCGCGACCTGATCGACCGCTACAAGCCGGCAGTGATCTGGAACGACATCGAGTGGCCGGATGCGGGCAAGGCGGACGGCTCGCTCGTCCAGCTGCTGGACTACTACAAGCGAGTGGTGCCGGAAGGCATCGTCAATGACCGCTGGGGCGCGCCGGTGTGGGACTACCGGACCAGCGAGTACTCGCACGACACTCAGAACGAGCGAGGGATCGGCTGGGAGCACAACCGGGGACTCGGATTCTCATTCGGGCACAACCGCACGGAGGACGAATCTCTGACGCTATCCGCGCGCGAACTCGCCCGTCTGTACGCTGATGTCGTCTCGCGCGGAGGTCGCCTGCTGCTGAACATCGGGCCGGAGGCCAGTGGTCGGATTCCTGACGTGCAGCGCCGCAGCCTCGAAGGGTTCGGCGAATGGAGTCATGACCTGAAGCCGTACACGCTCGACAGGTCGCCGATCGAACGCGGCTCCGTCACTGTTGGCGGCAGTGACTGGTGGGTGGCGTGGCGCCACCGCGACTCGATCGTCGTGGTGGCGGACGATCCTCACGTCTCCGTTCGCACGGACGAAGCGCTTCAGGTGGTCATCTTCGGACTGCCCGAGTTGGAAGATCCAAGAACGGACGCGTAAGCATAACGTTTCTCCCGCGAGGATTCGCGGAATGCAACCAGTTTCCTGAAGAAAGTCGAGACACTTCGCTCGCTGGGTGCTATATTTGCCCCGACAGAGCGAAACGATTCACCCTGAAGAATCGTCCGACGTCACGCAGCCACCACAAAGGAGTGAAAATGCACCAGAACCAGACCCCGCGAGGAGTGCGCAGACGCGCGCTCTCGATCACCGCCTTCGTCGGCGTTTCCGCGCTCGCCCTCGCCGGCTGCGCATCCGGCGCAGCAGCCGGAGGCGGTGACGGCGACAAGACATTGACCGTGCAGGTCCAGTCGGTCCAACAGCCCGCCTTCGAGTACGCAGCCAAGATCTTCGAGAAGGAGAACCCCGGAGTGACCGTCGAGTTCCAGACGGTGACCGAGCAGCAGAAGAGCACCACCAACACGCAGATCATGGCGTCGTCGAACGCACCGGACATCGGTCTCGTACCGGTCAATGCTCAGCCGTACTTCGACTTGGTGAAGGCCGACGCGCTCGAGCCCCTCGACGACCTGTGGGCCGACGCCGATCTCGAGTCTCGTTACGGCGACACGATCGCGGGTGCCCTCAAGTGGGATGGCACTCCGTACCTCGCGCTGTTCGACACCACCTACTACAACGTGGTGTTCTACAACAAGGATGCCTTCGCCGAGGCCGGGATCACCGCACCCGCCAACCACCAGATCGCTTCGAACGATGAACTGTACGACATCGTCTCGAAGCTCGACACGTCGGGTTACGACGGACTCGCGGTGGGAGGTGCGGCCGGATATCAGCTTGCTTGGCTCCAGGATGCGCAGCTGCAGGCGAACTCGCCCGACGCGCTGAAGGACTACCTCGTCTCGTGGCAGCCGGGAGTGGAGCCGAAGGAGAAGTACGACGATCCCGCGTTCACGGATTCGCTCGAACAGATCGCAGAATGGAACGACAACAACGTCTTCCAGGAAGGAATGGCCGGCGCTGCGGGCGATCAGGCGCAGGCGGCCTTCACCGCTGGCGACGCCGCAATGCTCCTCGGCGGCGTCTGGATCCCGTCCATTCTCGGCGACGTCGACTTCGAGTACGACTGGCTGCTGCTCCCCGGAGCGGGAGACGAGCCGACGCTCCCCTCGTTGTACGCCGGTGACACGCTGGCGGTCCCGAAGACGTCGAAGAACATCGACCTCGCCAAGAAGTTCCTCGCCGTGTACTCGTCCGACGATGTCCAGAAGTTCGCTGCAGAGAATGTCGGTTCTCTTCCCGCCGTCAACACCGTCGCGGCGTCGGACGTTCCCGGCCTCGGGCCGGTGGTGCAGAGCGTCATCGAGTTCACCAACTCGGTCGGATTCGGTCTCGGCCTGACCAGCACTCTCCCTGGCTCCATCGGCGGATCATTCATGGACCCGCAGATCCAGCAGCTTGTCAGCGGACAGACCACCGCGGAGCAGGTCGGTCAGGCGCAGCAGGGCGCTTTCGATACTTGGAAGTCTCAGAACAAGTAGCGCACGAAGGTGTGCCGCTCGCACTATTGAGCGGCGCACCTTCCTGTTCTGCGAGAAAGGCGCATGGTGAGTTCACTCGAAACCGTGACAGTCGTCCTCCCCGACGAATCCGGACCCTCACGACGAGCGGCACGATCAGCGAAAGGGCGGGGGACACCCCGCGAAGTCTGGTGGATGCTCGCTCCCGGGCTGATCATCCTCGCGGTGTTCTTCGGGCTCCCGATCATCGATCTGATTCGAACGTCGTTCACGCAGTGGCCCGGTGTCGGTGAACCCCAATACATCGGGATCGACAACTACGTCACGGCGTTCACCAGTTCCGCGGTGCGTGATGCTCTGTTCCGCTCCGTCCTCCTCGGCGTCGGCGCGGCGCTGGTGCTATGCGCTATCGCCACCGTCCTTGCGGCGCTCGTGTCGGGAGGCATTCGTGGAAAGGCCTTCTACCGGGTCGTGTGGTTCTTGCCGGCGATCGCACCGCCCTCTGCCGTTGCCGTGTTCTGGGCGCTGTCCGTCCAGCCTCGGTCGGGTGCCGTGAACGCCTTCCTGGGTGCCATCGGTCTCGGCGATACGCATGCATGGCTCGCAGATCCCTCGACGGTGATGTACGTCATCATCGCCGTGGCGGTCTGGGCGGGCGTCGGATTCGCATTCCTCGTGATTCTCGGGGCGATGGAGGAGGTGCCGGTCTCGGTGTACGAGGCGGCATCGATCGACGGCGCATCCCGGATCCGGCAGTTCTTCTCCATCACGCTCCCGCTCGTGCGTCCGGTGCTCTCCATGATCGTTCTTCTCGAGGTGATCTGGGCGTTCAACGGATTCACCCTGGTGTGGGGAATGACCCAAGGCGGGCCCGGAAGCGCGTCGACGATCCTGCCCGTGCAGGTCTACAAGGATGCGTTCCTCTTCGCCAACTTCGGCCTCGCCGCCGCCGTCAGCGTGGTCGGCGGGCTTCTTCTTCTTGTCGTCGGCCTCGTCGGCCAAGCCCTCGGATCCCGGAAAGGGGTAGACGAATGACACGCAAGACTCGCGTTCGCGCCGGCACCGTCGTCGGCCACACCGGCGCAATCCTCTGGAGTGCTCTCGCGATCATCCCGTTCGCGCTCATCGTTCTCCTGGCGTTTAAGTCGAACACGGACATCTACACCGATCCCCTGGGGCTCTTCGATGTCGACTGGCATCCGCAGAACTTCGTCGACGCGTGGAACGGAGCCCCTGGCGGTCAGGGATTCGCCGTCTATCTGCTGAACTCGGTGATCGTCACCACCGTGGCGATCACGGGCTGCTTGCTCATCGGAGCGTTCACCGCCTACTTCGCAACGCTCGCATCGACGCGAGTGCGGTTGACGATCATCCGATTGTTCCTCGTGGCGACGACGTTGCCTCTGATCATGCTCCTGATCCCGTACTACACGGCGTTCAACGCCCTCGACCTGTTGGGATCTCCCTGGGCGCTGGGAGTTCTGTACATCGCCCTGTGCCTCCCGACCTGCGTGTTGATCCTGCACAGCTTCTATCTCGGTTTCCCCTCGGAGCTCGCGGAGGCGGCAGCGATCGATGGTCTGGGACGATTCCAGATCTTCGTGAAGATCGTGCTTCCCCTGTCGAAGGGCCCGATCGTCGCGGTTGGCATGATCAACGCCTTCTTCGTCTGGGGCGAGACGCAACTGGCGATCGTGCTCCTGCAGGCCCCCGACAGCCGCACCATCCCCGTCGGTCTGCTCGACTTCAAGGGGCAGTTCGCGAGCAACACCGGCGCCATCTTCGCCGGCCTCACGCTCGCGACGATCCCGCTGATCGTCGTCTACCTCGTGTTCAACCGGAGCATCACCAAGGGCGTCGCCCTCGGTGGGGTGTTCCGATAGCCCGGGAGCTCTTCCATGATCCACGGTCACGTCGCTCCTGGCTTCTCGGCGGTCGGTGACGCCTTCGAGCGCGGACACTCGGACGACCCCGGCGGCGCCCAACTCTGCGTGTATCAACACGGGAACGTGGTGGTCGATCTGTGGACGGGCTCCGACCCGGAGACGGGCGCCGCGATTGACGGAGACTCCCTGTTCGTGCTGTGGTCCACCACCAAAGGCATGGTCGCGATCCTCGCAGCGCTGCTCATCGAACAGGGCCAGCTCGATCCCGAGCAACGGGTGTCGAGCGTGTGGCCGGAATTCGGCGTCAGCGGCAAGGAGCAGACGACCGTTGCGCACTTCCTCAGCCATGCGGCTGGTCTTCCCTTCTTCCCCTCCGGCGCGGGGATCCAGAGTCGTGACCTGCCGAACTGGGGGCTGTGCACGGAGACGCTGGCCGCCGCCGAACCGCTCTGGGTGCCGGGACCGCATCGTGGTACCACCCGTTCACGTTCGGGTATCTCAACGGCGAAGTGATTCGTCGCGTGACGGGCAAGACCGTGAGCGAACTCTTCGCCGAGCGCGTCGCCACTCCGCTCGCCCTGGACTTCTGGATCGGCGGGCTCCCGACAGCTCGCGAGACCGACGTGACGCATCGCAATGAGATGCATCCCGCCGCAAGTCCGGCTGATCTGTGGTCGCAGCACGGAGTGGATCTGTCTGACCCGGTCGTCCGGGAACTCCTCGAGGAGGTGCAGTCGATCCCTGACATGGTCGAGTTCCTC
Source organism: Microbacterium luteolum (assembly GCF_039533965.1). Lineage (NCBI taxonomy): Bacteria > Bacillati > Actinomycetota > Actinomycetes > Micrococcales > Microbacteriaceae > Microbacterium > Microbacterium luteolum. The sequence continues at coordinate 1,858,583 of NZ_BAAAUN010000001.1, read as the reverse complement.
AACACCGCCGAGGGGCACCGGATGGAGTTCGGAGGGGCAGGGGGAATCGCGAGCGCACGATCGGTGGCGAAGGTCTACGCCGCCACCATCGGTGAGATCGATTCCGTGCAGTTGTTCTCACCGACGACCCTTGACCTCGTGACCCGGCCCCGCACTCTGGGCTTGGGTCCGGTTCCTCAACTGGCTGGGGTGCCGAACCAGCAGCTCGCCGAGTTCGGACTGGGATTCTGGTTGGGCTCGCAGTTCTCTAGTGGGAGATTCGCGACTGGGGGAACATTCGGGCACCCAGGGGCAGGCGGGAACTTCGGGTTTGCGCACCCCGAGTCGAACATGGCTGTCGCCTACACATGCACCGGGATGTGGTCGGATACCTCGCGACCGGACCCGCGCAGGGCCTGGGTCGATCCACTCGCCGATCTGGCCGGCGCATAGGAGCCACGTCCGGCGGAATGCCGGGCTTACTCGGAAGATGGATGAACATGGCATTCTCAATAGGCATCGTCGGTGCCGGGCAATTCGCCGGGCAATTCTCGACTCTGTTCACGCGGCACCCCGACGTGAGCGCGGTGTACCTCACGGATCTGCTGCCTGAGCGCGCCGAAGCGCTGCGCGTCGAGCAGAGCCTCGCCGGCACCTTCTCGACCTTCGAGGCGATGTTGGAATCGGATGTCGACGCGGTCGCCATCTTCACGCAGCGGTGGACTCATGGACCGTTGGTGGTGCGGGCCCTTCGCGCAGGCAAGCATGTGTACTCAGCGGTGCCGATGGCGATCTCGGAGACGGAGATCGCCGAGATCATCGACGCCGTTTCCGACACGGGGCTGACCTACATGATGGGCGAGACGAGCTACTACAACCCGGCGACCGTCTTCGCTCGTGATCAGTACGCGGCAGGTGCCTTCGGCCGCGTCTTCTATGCGGAAGGCGACTATCTCCACGACATGGATCTCGGCTTCTACTCGGCCTACGAATACAGTGGCGGGCCGGGGTGGAAGCGAACCGCGAGCTATCCGCCGATGCTGTACCCGACGCATTCGATCGGGGGAGTGCTGGGAGCCCTGCCCACGTACGCCACCAGTGTGAGTTGCATCGGTGTGCGTGACGACGTCGACGACGGAGTCTTCGACCGGGAGGTCAGTCAGTTCGGGAACGACTTCTCCAATGCGACGGCCCTCTACGAGCTTGCCTCTGGCGGGTCGATGCGGATCAACGAGTTCCGTCGCGTGGGGTACCCGAGTCACCTGCGAGAGTCGCGGTTCCGGTACTTCGGCACCAAAGCCAGCTTCGAACAACTGGCGAACGTCTCGGTGTGGCAGGACAAGGTCGGGCTGAAGGATGTATCCGATCTCCTGGCTACCAGTGAGACGCTCAGCCTCGACGACCCCTCGTTGGCGCACGTGGCACCCGAACTGCGCGCAGCGTTCGTGTCCGGACACGCGCGGGTCCACGATCCGGCGCGACTTCCGGTGACATTCGCCGGCGCTCCGGATGGGCACGAAGGAAGTCACCACTTTCTTGTGGACGATTTCGTCACCGCGGTCAGGGATTCCTCGATACCGAGTGTGAACGCGTGGGTTGCAGCCCGGTTCACCCTGCCGGGAATCATCGCCCACGAGTCGGCACTTCTCGGCGGAGTTCGCCTCCCGATTCCCGACTTCGGAGAGGCCCCTGCCTGACAGCAGCGGGAATCATCGATCAGGTCTGCCATCGGGTCCACGCCGCGGAGGCGATCGCGAGCGTCGGCAGAGTCCAGCCCCAGGGTGATGAGGCCATGGATGAGTGCGCTCATGAAGGTGTCGCCCGCCCCCACGGTGTCCACGACGTCGACACGCTGCCCGCGGATATGCGTCACCCCGGTGTGCGGTCCTACGGTCATGGGACCGCACCCGTGTGCGTCCGCTCCCCTCGTCTCCGCAGTAGATCTCCCAGCTGTCGATGGTGCGGAACGCCGCACGTAGGATCGACGCATGCACACACGCGCACTGGGCAACGACACCGTCGGCCGCGTCGAGGTCGGAGCGATCGGTCTCGGCTTGATGACCTTCGACCAGACCGGCGACCAGCCCCGCGAGCAGTTGCTCGACACCGTCCGCGCCGCGCTCGATGCCGGTGTCACCCTCTTCGACACCGCCGATGCCTATGGGCCCGGCCAGGAGCGGGGTTCCGACGCTCAGGGCGAGAACGAACGGCTCATCGCCTCGATCCTCGACGAGTTGGGCGTGCGCGACCGCGTGTTCCTCGCAACCAAGGGCGGCGCCTTCCGCACCGAGGGCGGCGGCTGGGATCACGACGGGCGTCCCGAGAATCTGCGCCGGGCGGTCGACGCCAGTCTGTCCCGACTCGGGGTCGAGCAGATCGCGCTGTGGCAGCACCACCGCCCGGATCCGAAGGTCGAATACGCCGAGACGATCGGCGCGCTGACCGAGATCACCGCCAGCGGCAAGGTGCGCATGATCGGGCTGTCGAACGTGAACCCTGGCCAGATCCGCGCGGCGCACGCGGCGCTGGGAGACAGCCTCGTCAGTGTGCAGAACCAGTTCAACCCGAAGTTCCGCAGCAGCCTGCCCGAGATCGAGGTCTGCACCGAGCTGGGGCTGGCCTTCCTGGCCTGGAGCCCGCTCGGTGGGTTGTCGGATGCCAAGGAACTGGCCACCCACCACCCGGCCTTCCAGCAGGTGGCCGAGGCTCGCCGCGTGAGTGCCCAGCAGGTGGCACTGGCCTGGGAGCTCGCGCAGTCGTCGGCGGTCATCCCGATCCCGGGGGCCAAGCGACCGCAGTCGATCCTCGACTCCGCCGCTGCCGCGGACCTCGATCTGTCCGCGGACGAGCTGGCCGCCCTCGATCAGACCTGAGCCCCGCTCTCGCCCGCAGGTCTCGCAGGCCGGTCACGAGGCTGTGACGGGGGAGATGCTCGAGTCGGATCACCCCGTTCGGCCCGGTGACTACGTTGAGGTCGTCGCAATCCTTCCCGGCGGGAAGATCACGGACCAGGCGCTCGTCACCGTCACGGCGTAGCGCGCGGTGGCGGCTCACCGAACGTTAGCCCGACGTTGCAGCGCAGGATTTCGATCCGAGCGCCCGCCGTGTCGCTCGTACGTTGGTAGTGAGCCCTTTCGGGCTGACAAGTCGTCGTGACCTGCAAGGGGCGATGACCGCCGTTCCGCGCATGTCCGGATTCCCAGACGGATGTGGCGCGGGCGTGAAGTGCTGTGGCTCCGTCGATTACCGATCACTCCTCCCCCAGAGGCCGCCTCTCCCCAGGAGGCGCAGGAAGACGGAGCCACAGTCTCACCCTTCGCCGGTCCCGAGCTTCTCGACCATCAGCCGCGTCTTCCGTCCGCATGGTCAGGGGATCACAGGCAGAGCGACAGCGCGAGGTCGGGCCGCGCCCACAGCAGAGAACCTCCGTATCCGGGAACCACGGTGAGGGAGGCGTTCGGCAGCCGCGACGTGAGCGTGCGTCCCTGGTCGGGAGAATGCGTCCAGTCTTCCGCGCCGAACAGAACGTGCACAGGGACGCCGACCGCAGAGAGATCCAGTCCCCAGTCCGACATGGCGAGGGCCGTGTCACGTGCGTACCCCAGTGGCCCCTGGGCGAAGCCCTCGTCGAGTGTGCGGCGGAAGCTCTCTCTGAAGCTCGCGTCCTGGTACACGGGAGCGTCCGCAGTCGGCGGATCGGACATGATCATCTCGAACAGGCTCGACGCGGAGAACGAGGTGAAGGCCTTCGTCGCCTCGCCGAGAGAACCCTGTGCCACACTCCGGACGAATCGTCCCATATCCTCCGGCAACTGCGCCGTCACCGCTGGATGCGCCACTTCATCGCCGGGGGAGACCAGCACCAGAAGTGTGGCCGCTCCCGCGATCGCCGCGGCGATCGCGAAGGGAGCGCCCTGGGAGTTCGCGACGATGGGGATGGCGTGCCCGGCGAGCTCCGCCACGAGGTCGGCGACATCCGCTCCGACGCTCTCCAGGGTCTTGGCGGGATCGGCCTCGGATCTGCCGAGCCCGGGGCGGTCGAACGACACGAGACGGAGACCATGAGCCTTCAGCACCTCTCCGCCGAAGGCCATCGAGGAACCGGATGCCGCGCCGGGAATGAACAGCACAGGAGACCCGTCGACGCTTCCGTATTCGGCGTAGGACAGGATGCGACCATCTCGGGCCGTGACGGTGCCGCGTGCGAAGGGCTCAGGAACGAGCTCAGCCACGGTTCCCGCGTGCGCAGCCGGTCGGTGCGATTCGCGGCTGTCTGGCCGTTCGTCGTCAGCGGGCATCGGATTCCGGTCAGGCATGATGGACAGCCGCCCAGAACGGTGAGAGCACGCGCCACCCCAGCGCCTCGTAGAGATGACGGCCTTGCCCGCTGGCGAGCAGGATGCCCTCGGATCGCCCTCGATCCAGTGCGGCGTTCGAAAGCGCGCCCATGATCGCCTTTCCCAGGCCGCGCCGCTGATGCGCGACCTGCGTGACGATCTGATCGGGCACGGCGAGCGCCGTCAACCCCAAGCGACCGCTCGCTGCGAGAGCGCCGGAGTCGGTCATCACCTTGGCCTCGAGTGCAGAGCCTTCGTCGTCCATCGTGAGGCTATACCCGTACGGCAGTGTCGGCGCGGCGCGTGCGAGCCGAGCGCTCATGAGGAACTGAGGCTCGACGAGTCTCCAGCCGTCGGGCATCGTCGGTTGGGCCTCATCGCGGGTCGCAGGCCATTTGATCCAGAAATTCGAAGCGGCGGTGTGCGATGCCAACTCGCGGGCGCGTCCGGTATGCGGCCCGGTCAGGACATACCGCGCGGATTCGGAGTCAGAATCGACCTGGATGTGCACACCGCCCCGGATCGGAGTCGGAGATGCGTGGCCGCGGGACCGGACCCATCCCTCGGTCCAGGCGAGGATGTCGGCTGCGAGAACGGGGGCAGTCTGCTTGGCGTCTGGCATCACGCCGGGGTCAGGTCGAGTCGCAGGTGCAGGATGGGGAACGGTCTTCCCTGGTCGTCGAGATCGGAACGAGAAGCGACCGAGAACCCGCGAGCGGCGTAGAAGCGGCGGCCGCTGTCATTGTCCTCATTCACGTCCACCCTCAGCTCACCGAGTCCGACCTTCGAGACGTCGTCGCGGACAGCGTCCAGGAGAGCCGATCCGACGCCACGACCCTGCGCAAGCTCCGCGACGAACAGCATCTGGATCGCGCCCGCCTCCTGCGCGATGAACCCCAGAGCTGTCTCGGCTGCGTCGGTTCCGTCCGCTGTCTCCTCGGTCGGAACCGCGATCCGCAGATCCGCAGCGGACTGCAGGTAGGAGAGCACGTGCGGTTCGTACCAGTCGATGTCGGCGGGACTCAGGAAGTGGTGTGTTGCCTCCACGGCGCTTCTCCAGACACTGAGGAGTCCGGGTCGTTCCGAATCTCTCGCACGGCGGACGATGGTCATGTCGTTTCTCTTTCTGGGGTGGGAACGGTAGCGAAAGGCGGGAAATCGCAGGTCTTCGAAGGGCCGGTGAACGCGCGGACGCGCCCACCGGCCCTTCTCATTCTCGCGGGATCGCCCGCGTCAGACTCGGGCGAGTCTGCGGCACATCACGATGACGCCTGCGCCCAGGGCCAGCAGAGCGATCGAGATCGCCGGCAGCCAGCCCAGGTCGAGACCGGTCGAGGCGAGGCCACCCGAGGTCGGCGAGCTGGCCGTGCCAGCTCCTGAGCCGTCGGTCGGGTCGGTCGGGTCGGTCGGGTCGACCGGGTCGGTCGGGTCGACCGGGTCAACCGGGTCGCTGTCCGCGACGACGACGTAGGTGAAGGCCCGCGTCGTCCGGTTGCCGGCCTTGTCGATGGCGTCGACCGTGAACGTGTGCTCACCGAGCTCGTTCGTGGGGAGTGCGTCGCCCGACGCGTGGGCCGAGGTGCACTTCTCGACACCGGACAGCGCGTCTGTGCACGTGTAGGTGAAGGGCACGACTGCTCCCTTCTTCACCTCGATCGGCGCGATACCGTCGGCCGCGAGACCTGCCGGCGCGATTTCGGAGTCCGCCTGGATTTCAGGGAGCGCACGATCGAGGTTGACATCGATGAACCCATGCTCGCTCTGGTTGCCCGCGTTGTCGGCCGCCCAGAACTCGATGGTCTGCGAACCGTCCGCAGGCTCGAACTCGAGCGTCTCCTCGTTGTCCACGTAGGTTTCGCCGTCGTAGTCCGCCCAGATCCCGTTGATTCCGGAACCGGTGTCGGTGGCCGTGATGGTGATCGTGTCGCGGTTGGACCATTCCCCGGCCGGCACGTCCCAGTCCGAGGAGACCTCGGGCCGCGTCGTGTCCGGGGCCTGCACGGTGAACTGGATGACCTGGGTGGTGCGGAGCCCGATGGAGTTCACGGCGATCCCGGTCCAGGTGTAGTCACCGTCGGCGAGTTCCAGGGGCGTTCCGACCGCGACCGGATGACCGTCCTGATCCCACATGGCGCACTTCTCGATGCCCGATTCCACATCAGCGCAGGAGAAGTCGACGTACTCGTCGCCGGTGCCGGTGTAGACACCGTTCATCGCGGGGGTGACGGAGGAGAAAGACGGAGCGGTGCTGTCGGTCGGATCCGTCGGTGCGGCGACGACGTAGCGGAACATGCGCGTCGTCCGGTTGCCGGCGTTGTCGAACGCGTCGATGGTGAAGCCATGCTCGCCGAGTTCCCCCGTGGGGAGTGCGCGACCGGAGGGGTACGCCGAGGTGCAGTTCGCCACTCCGGAGTAGTCGTCCGTGCAGGTGTAGGAGAACGGAACGTCAGAGCCCTGGATCACCTCGACGGGGGAGAGCCCGTCAGGAGCGATCTCCGAGTCGACCGTGATCGTCGGCAGGCCGAGGTCGATGTTGAGCTGCAGCGTCTTGTGCTCACTCTCGTTGCCGGCGTCGTCGGTGGCCCAGAACTCGATCGTTCGCGACCCATGCAGGAGTTCCACCTCCGCAGTGTCGGAGTTCCAGATCCGCCGACCGTCGTACTGGATCTGGATGTCACGAATGCCGGAGCCGCCGTCGGTGGCCGAGACTCTGAGCGTCTTGCGGTTGGACCAGTCGCCGTCTGCGACGTCCCAGTCCGAGGTGACCTCGGGACGGGTGGTGTCCGGCTTCTTCACGGAGAACTTGATCTCCTGCTTCGTGACGAGCCCGTTCGCGTTCGAAGCGATTCCGGTCCAGGTGTAGTCACCCTCCGGCAGCTTCAACGGCGAACCCGGGGCAACGTCGTGTCCTTCGTGGTCGCGCACAACGCAAAGGAAGATCGGTGATTCCGCGTCTGCGCAGGAATAGTCGACGAACTCGTCGCCCTGTCCTGAGTACGCGCCGTTCATCACCGGAGTGACCGGAGTGAAGGACGGAGCGGTGGTGTCGCCGGGGTTCGCCACCCAGAACTGGTAAACGCGCTCGAACCGAAGGCCGATCGAGTTCACGGCGACGGCGGTCCAGAAGTAGTGACCGCTCGGAAGCCACAGCGGTTCGCCGTTGGTCTGCGGGTGGTCGTTGTGATCGTAGAGCGCACAATCCGAGATTCCGGATTCGCTGTCGCGGCACTCGAAATCGATGGTCACTCTGCCGTCACCGAAGAACACCTGATTGGCGGCTGGAGTCCAAGCGAAGAACTCGGGCGGAGTGGTATCGGTCACTGCTTCCTGCTCCGCTGCGGAGGCCGGGGCAGAGGACTGCTCCGGACTCTCCGCCGCGACATCTGTCGGGGCAGCGGAGCTCGGCTCCGACGGGACAGCTGGCTCCGTTTCCGGTGCGGGCTCCGGGACGGGTGCCGGCTCCGGTTCGGGTGCCGGCGCCGGTGGGGCTTCAGGGTCCACCGGGTCCGTATCGGTAGAAGGCTCAGCGACGACCAGTGAGGTCGTCTCTCCGGCCGACGAGGTTTCCGCAGAGGGAGCCTCGCCCATGGCAAGGGCAGGCCCCGCCGCGATCAATGGCAGGGCGATCAACGCCGCGACTGCCATCGCAGCCACGCCAGTGGACAGAGGGGTTCTCATGTTGTTTCCTTCAGGGTTTCGACGGTGCGACGGTTGTGGCGACTTCAGCGACGCTACGGGGGGCGGGCGATCGCCGATCCGTGTTGTTGCTCGCTGCAACGTTCGTCTTACGCCCTGACGAAGTGGCGTCCATGATCCTTTTCGTGGCATAATTGCTCTAGATCACTTTAGGGAGTCATGTGGAAGTCGTGATTATCCGATCCGCCGCCGAAGCCGGTCGCATCGCTGCCGACCGCGTCGAGGCGGCAATCGCTGGCAGGCCGCGGCCCGTGCTCGGGCTCGCGACAGGATCCTCTCCGCTCCCGGTCTATCGCGAGCTCGCTGATCGAGTCCGCTGCGGACTCGATCTGTCGCATGCGCGCGGGTTCGCGCTCGACGAGTACGTCGGCCTGTCGTACGAGCACGCCGAGAGCTACCACTCCGTCGTCCACCGCGAGGTGACCATCCCCCTCGGCCTCGACCCGGATGCGGTGGAGGTGCCGCCCGGCATGGCCCAGGATCTCGCGGCGGCCGCCCGGCGCTACGACGACGCGATCGTCGGGGCCGGGGGCGTGGACATCCAGCTCCTCGGAATCGGCAGCGATGGTCACATCGGCTTCAACGAACCCACATCATCCTTCACTTCGCGAACGAGGGTGAAGCGCCTCGCGGAACGGACCAGAGCCGACAACGCACGGTTCTTCGGCGCGCCCGAAGATGTCCCGACGCACTGCGTGACGCAGGGGCTCGGGACCATCTCCGAGGCGCGGGAGGTGGTGCTGCTCGCATTCGGTGCGGGCAAGGCGGATGCCGTCGCCGCAGCCGTCGAGGGGCCGCTGGCATCGATCTGCCCCGCGTCGGTGCTGCAGCTGCACGAACGAGCGACGTTCATCCTCGATGAGGAGGCTGCGCAAGGTCTCCGGCTGCGCGACTACTATCGCCAGGCGTACGAGAGCAGCGGTATCAGTCGTTGAGCGGGTGGGGCAGTCGCACGATATTGCTCACGACCTCATAGCGGTCGAAGCGGTAGCGAGATCGCACATGCTGGACGACCTCGCCCAATGCGTCGGAGAAGGTGTCGACGATCTCGAGCGCCGGAGCGCCCGCCGGAAGCTCCAGCAGTGCGGACTCGTTCGGCGAGGCGACCACGGCGCGCACCCTGCGGAAGGTCGAGTAGGGAACCACGCCCTCGGCGGCGAGGGTCTCATGGACTGATCGCGTCAGATCTGCTGCCGACAGGATCTGTTTGAGTCGGGCCGGGTAGACGGAGATCTCGTGGCACAGTGGCTCGCCGTCCGCCGTTCGAAGCCGCTCCAGCACGACAGCCTGCTCGTTGGGACGCAGGGCGAGGATCGTCGTGGTCTCCAGGTCGGGGATGACCGGCTCGAACCGCAGAACCTTCGCTCCGGGCGTCAGGCCGAGGCGGCGGAGGTCCTCGGTCAGTGAGGTGAGGCTCGGCCCCATGGCGACGACCGGTCGACTGACGTAGGTTCCGCTCCCTCGCGTGCGTCGGATCCACCCCTCTTCGCCCAGCTTCGACAGGGATTGCCGGATCGTCATCGCACTGACCCCGAACTCGGCGGCGAGCGCTCGCTCGCTCGACAGCTTGGACCCGACGGCCAGATCTGCGCACCTCGTGCGGAGCTGACTGAGGATCTCTACGTACTTCGGCTCTGCCATTGCTTCTTTCCGGTTGCTGATGTAACCCAAGCGTAACGAATTCGAAATTTCTTGGATCAAACACTCGACTAGATTGCTCTAGAGCAGTTACTATCCAGATTAGTGCTCTTGGGAAGCATAGGGCAGGCAGCGCAACCTTCGAAGAGGTGCGTGTGCGGCATGACACAGAGAGGTGAAGCCATGAAACAGACCCGATGGGTGGCGGCAGCTGCGGCGGCCGTGACAGCGATCACGCTGGGCGGCTGCTCGGCCGGTCCCGCGGAGGGCGACAAAGAACTGATCCTTTGGCATATGGAGAGCACGCCCAACCGGGTCGCGGTCTTCAATGACATCGCCGAGCAGTACAACGCGACCGACCCCGAGTACCCGGTCAAGATCCAGGTCCAGGAATGGGACCAGGTCTACGCGAAGATCGCAGCGGCAGCGCAGTCCGGCGACCAGCCGGACATCCTGTTCTCGATCCCCGACTTCACGACCTACGTGCGCCAGCTCGGTCTCGGCCAGCCGGTGACGGACATCGTCGAAGCTCTCGACGAGGAGAAGGGCATCGCCGAGACGGCGTCGCAGCCCTACTTCGACGAGGACGAGTACTGGGCCGTGCCGCTGTACGGCATGGTGCAGATGCTCTGGTACCGGGCTGACCTCCTCGATGCGGCCGGGGTGACGCCCCCGCGCACCTGGGATGAACTGCTGGCGGCGGCCGAAGCGCTCACCACCGACGAGCAGAGCGGCATCGCCATCCCGGCGGGCAAGAACCTCGCCTCGGACCAGGTCATCTACAGCCTGATGACGACCGGCGGCGCCGCCGACTTCTTCACGGAAGACGGCGAGATCAACTTCGACACCCCCGAGACCGTGGCTGCCTACGAGCTCTACAACGAGCTGCTCAAGTACTCGCCGACCGACTCCGGTGCATACGCCTGGGGTGAACCGCAAGCGGCGTTCAACAGCGGTGCCGCAGCGATGGCGATCGAGAAGGGGCAGTACCTGAGCCCGTTCGAGGCGGAGTCGGGCCGGCCGGGCTCGGACCTCGGCTGCCTTCCGATCCCCGTGAAGGACGAGGGGGGAGAGCCGGGCAGCATCTACTACTCGAACGGCGCCATGGTGCTGAGCGACGATGCAGCGCACAAGGACGGCGCATCGGAGTTCTTCGATTGGCTGCTGCAGCCTGAGCAGTACAGCGAGTTCCTCAACGCAGAGCCGGGTCTGTTCCTTCCGGTGACCGAAGACGAGGAGAGCGCGGCGACGTGGAGGACCTCCGATGTCGTGAGCCAGTACCCCGACTGTGTGGACGCCATGCTGAAGCAGGCGGAGACCGGCGAGCTCTTCGGATTCGTGGACGGCCAGTACATCGACGTCGTGGGAGAGATCTCGGGACAGAACTTCCTCGCGCAGGGCGTGCAGGAGATGTACGTCAACGGCAAGTCCGCGGAAGAGGCGGTCGCCTGGACGCAGCAGCAGATGCAGGATGCGATTCAGTAGTGTCCCGTCCGACTATGACCGGCGCGGCGTCACAGGGCACCACCCTGCGGCGCCGCCCCGGCCCGCCCCGCACCCCGGTGCCTGACAGGCGCGCCTCGTCGCGAGAGGCCTCTCCGCGGCAGCGCTCCCGCCTCGCCGCGCAGCCGCTGTCGACCCGCCTGTTCGGGTACGCGCTCATCGCACCCATCGTCGTCATCATGGGCCTGGTCATCGTGTATCCGCTGATCAACGCGGTGGTCACGAGTTTCCAGGATCAGCGTGTCATCGGCAGCTCGTCGGACTTCGTCGGATTCGCCACCTACGCCAAGATCATCGGCGATCCCGAGTTCTGGGCGGCGTTGGGGCGGTCCACGTTCTGGCTGTTCGCGAACATGATCGTGCAGACCGTGTTCGGTTTCATGACCGCGCTGCTGCTGCAGCGCTCGGGCAGGTGGTCCCGAACGGCTCGCACGTGGATCGTCCTCCCGTGGGTCATTCCGACGGTCGCCGTCGCTGTGATCTGGCAGTGGATGCTGAACAGCAACTACGGCGTGATCTACAAGGCTTTCGATTCGATCGGGATCGACATCGGCTCGCCGTTCGGAGACAGCGCCATCGCACTCGTCGCCATCGTGCTGATCAACAGCTGGCACTGGTTCCCCCTCAGCGCCGTCATCATCTACGGGGCACTGTCCACCGTGCCGCACGAAGTGATCGAAGCCGCTCGGATGGACGGTGCGAACGCGTGGCGGTTGTTCTGGGCGGTCACCTACCCCCTGCTGCAGCCGGTGCTGTTCTCGATCGCCCTGGTCGGATCGCTCTGGTCGTTCAACATCCTCGACTCGATCTACCTGATCACCGAAGGCGGTCCGGCGGGGTCGACGACCACCGTGCCCGTCTACATCTATGACACCGCGTTCAGTGCGTTCCGCTCGAGTCAGGCGGCTGCGGCGAGCGTGCTCACCGTGATCGTCCTCGGTGTCGCGGCTCTGCTGTTCGTCCGCTTCGGCCGCCCCAAGGAGGACTGATGAAGCAATCGCGTGTTCTCAGAAAAGTCCCTCGTGTTCTGGCCATGGTGGTGCTCACCGTGGTCGTCCTCGGACCGTTGTACTGGATCGCCACCTCGGCGTTCAAGGGCCGGGAGGAGATCATCCGATCCGTTCCGACCCTGTTCCCCGAGACCTGGACCCTGAGCAATTTCGAGCGGCTGTTCACGGCGACCGAGTACGGCGTGTTCCTGTCGAACAGCCTGATCATCGCCGTGGCGACGACGCTCGTCACCGTCGTCGTGTCCCTCTGCGCCGCGTACGGGCTGTACCGCGTCAGGGTCCCGGGCAGCGGGAAGATCGCCGGGGTCGTGCTGCTGTCGTACATGATCCCGGGAACGCTCCTCATCGTGCCGCTCTACCGGACACTGTCCGAACTGCAGCTGATCGATACGTATGTCGGGCTCGTTCTCGTCAATGTGGCGTTCACCGCACCGTTCTGCACCTGGTTGCTTCGAGGCTTCATCCTCGCCGTACCGGTGGAGATCGACGAGGCGGCTGCGCTGGACGGCGCGGGGCCCGTGCGCACGATGTTGCGCATCGTGCTCCCTCTCATGGCACCGGGCATCGCGACGGTCACGGTGTACTCGTTCGTCTTCGCCTGGACGGAATTCGTCTTCGCGTCGCAGTTCATCGTGAGCGACGCACTGCAGACGCTGCCCATCGGACTCAATGCCATCGTCGGCCAGTACACGGTCGACTGGGGACTCGTCATGGCGGGAACCCTCTTCACCCTGCTGCCGACCGTGCTGCTCTTCCTGTTCGTGGGAAAGTACTTCGTCGGCGGCCTGATCGCGGGAGCGACCAAATGATGATCGACACAACCACCAACCTGACGACCTCGTCCTCCGACTACCTGGACGGGGTCACCGAACTCCTCGCCGAGGTGATCTCGAATGAGAAGCCGGCCATCGCTGCTGCAGGTCGGCTCGTCGCCGACCGGTTCGAGAACGACGGACTCCTCTATGTGTTCGGCAGCGGACACTCTCACGTGTTCGCCGAGGAGGCCTTCTACCGTGCAGGTGGCGCCGCACGCATCTGCCCGGTACTCGTGCCGGAATACATGCTGCACGTCAGTGCGGAGCACAGCACGACGCTCGAGCGCGAGTCCGGGCACGTGTCGCAGATCCTCAGCGCCTACGAGCTGAACCCGGAACGCGACGTGTTCCTCGTCGTGTCGAACTCCGGAGCGAATGCCCTTCCGGTGGAGATGGCGCAGACAGCCAAGGATCAGGGGGTGCCCGTGATCGCGATCACCTCGCGCGCCTATGCGAACGCCAGCACCAACCCCGGCCGTCGACTGCACGACGTCGCCGACATCGTCATCGACAACCACTGCCCGCCCGGCGACGCGACGATCACGATCGCCGATGACCTCCCGAAGGTGGGCCCGGCGTCGAGCTCCATCGGACTCGCGCTGATGAACGCCCTGCTGGTCGAGGCGCTCGCGCTGCAGGTCGAGCGCGGCGACAACCCGGACGTCTGGGTGAGTGCCGGCATGCCGAACGGGCGAGCGCATAACGTGGAGCTCGCCAATCGGTTCCGGTCGCGGATCCCTCACATCTGAGGATCCTCCGGCTGACACCCTCGACTAGAAGGCAGGAGCGTCGATGAGCGCGAACTCAGTGGTTCTCGGAATCGATCTGGGCACGACGGGTGTCAAGGTCGTCTGCTTGGACCCGCGACTCGGCCGCATCATCGCTGCGGCGAGTACGACCTATCCGTCGTACTCGCCGCATGCGGGTGCTCACGAGCAGGAGCCTGCCGAGTGGTGGGCAGCGGTGGTCTCCACTGCTCGACAGGTGATCGCGGACGTGGCGCCGCTCCGGATCGAGGCGGTCGGTCTCTCCGGCCACATGCACACACTTTTGCTGGTCGACGACGCAGGAGTGCCGGTCAGCCGCGCGCTGACATGGGCGGAACGCCGAGTGGGTCAGGACACTGCGCGGTTGGCGGCAGACATCAGATTCTCGGAGCGCGGGTGCAACGAGATGACAGACGTCTTCACGGCGCCGAAGCTCGCCTGGCTCGCTCGCACACAGCCGGACGCGATGGCGCGTGCGCGCCATCTGCTGCTCGCGAAGGACTACATCCGGTACCGGCTCACCGGCGAATGGTGCACGGACGAGACGGATGCCATGGCGACGATGCTGTACGACGTCAGGCGACGCGAGTGGGTCTCCGACTTGTGGAGCGCCGCGGGAGGATCGGTCGATTGGGCGCCGCGCGTCGTGAGATCGACGGAGGTGAGCGGGGTCGTCTCGCCCTCGGCGGCATCGGAGATCGGGCTGGTGGCGGGGACGCCGGTCCTGGGAGGTGCAGGGGACGTGTCAGCGGCCGTGCTGGGTACGGGCGTCGTGGATCGAGACCAGATCTGCCTCAACGTGGGCACAGCGGCTCAGGTCATGGGGCTCTCGCAGGCTCCGAACCCCGGCCCGGGATTCTCGTTCGGGTCCGCGTCGGACGATGGGTACATCACCATGGTCTCCGTCTACGCCGCGGGTGCCAGCATCCGGTGGGCGGAGCGTGCCCTGCTGAACGGCGGTGACGTGAACACGCCGGCGGCATCGGCGGCCGCGGGCTCCTCGGGGCTGACCTATCTTCCCTTCATGTTCGGGTCCACGGTGCCACGCAAGAACGATGCGGTCCGTGCCGCATTCATCGGCCAGACCGAATCGCACGGGCTCCCCGAGTTCGCGCGCGCGGTGATCGAGGGGATCGCATTCGGCTGCGCGCAGGCGATCGAAGCCGTCGCTGACGTCGTCGGCCGACCGAGAGAGGTGCGAGTGGTCGGCGGTGTGTCGAACTCGCTCATCTGGCGCCAAACCTTGGCCAGCGTGCTCGACGTCCCGATCGGCGTGGTCGCGGAAGGAGGTTCCGCGCGCGGTGCGGCGATCTGCGCCGCACTCGGCACGGGCCACTACTCCGATGCCTCCGACGCGGCTCGCTCCGTCACCGTGCATCGCGAGGCCGAGCCGGATGACGGCCAGCGGGCAGCCTGCGCCGATGCGTACGCCGCCTTCCGGGAGTCGGCGAACGCCCTGGTCTGATCGCGTCAGGCTTCGGTGCGTGGCAACGTCGCGAGTTCGTCCAAGAACGAACGGACGACAGGCGTTTCGTTCGTCGGGTTCCAGACCACGCCGATCTTCCAGGAGGCGCTCGTTCCGTTCAGGCGGCGCATGCGCACGTGTCGGGGCGCGATATTGCGAGCGCTCTCCGGCACGATGCCGATGCCGACGCCCGCGGCGACGAGCGCGAGGACGGTCTGAAGGTCGTCTGCGTCCTGGACGATGGTCGGCTGAGCGCCGACGTCCGAGACATAACGTGCGGCCTGAGCCGCGAGCCCCGGACCTCGGCCGACCGACAGCCGGACAAGCGGATGCTCGTCGAGCCAGTCGGTGAAGGCCGCATCGTCGGCCGGTGGCTCCCACTCGGCGGGATACGCGATCGCCAGATGGTCGGAGAGGACCGAGACAGCTCGGAGATCACGAGGAACCGGCAGGCGGGTGAACCCGACGTCCAGCTCTCCGGTGCGCACGCCGTCGACCTGAGCCGACGAGGACATGTCCTCCAGGCGCACCGAGACTCCTGGGGAGCTCGCGCGGAATGCTGCGACGGCGCGGGGGGCGATCGTGATGCTGGAAAGTCCGAAGCCGATGGTGAGATGGCCCTCTTCTCCGGCGCCGACGCGCTTCGCCCGACCCTCGAAACGAGCGACGAGGTCGACGATGGTGCGTGCCTCGCCCACGAGCTCCGTGCCTGCGGCGGTGAGCACGGCGCCGTGGCGCCCTCGGCTGAACAGCGGCGTTCCGACCAGCGACTCAATCTGCTGGATCTGCTTGGTGAATGCTGGCTGGGTGATGGAGAGCGCTAGCGCTGCATCACTGAACGTCTGTCTGTCAGCGCCCTCCACGAAGGCCCTCAGCAATCGGATATCCATTCCTCAAAGGTATATCAAGTTATGGTTTTTTCATTGGATGTAATGCATGCGTTCGGGTTGAGTGGAGGGAGTCCTCGACGAAGGGAAAGATCCGATGACCGAAACCGCTGCAGACCTCCGCGTGTCCGTGGTGCAGTTCGAAGCAGTGCCGGCGGACAAGGCCGGAAACCTCGCCACGGTGCGCCGCCTCGCCACCTCTGCGGCGGAGGATGGATCGCGTCTCGTGGTGTTCCCGGAGATGTGCCTGGTCGCATACTGGCACCTGACCAAGTCGACCACGGAGCGCCTCCGCGAACTCGCGGAGCCGGCCGATGGGCCGCTGGTGCAGGCTCTCAAGGAGATCGCGGCAGACCTCGGCGTGGGCATCGGTGCGGGTTTCCTCGAATCCGACGGCGACGAGTTGTTCAACTCCTACGCCGTGTGCTTCCCCGACGGGACCGTGCACATCCACCGCAAGCTCCATGCTTTCGAGCACGAGGCGATCTCGAGCGGCAACGACTACACAGTGTTCGACACGCCCTGGGGTGTGCGCATGGCGATCCTGATCTGCTGGGACAACAACCTCGTCGAGAACGTGCGAGCCGTGACTCTCCTCGGAGCGAAGGTCCTCATCGCTCCGCACCAGACCGGTGGCACGAGTTCGCGCAGCCCGCATGGCATGAAGGTGATCCCGTCAGCGCTGTGGCACGACCGGTTCGAGAACCCTGAGGCCCTGGAGGAAGCGGTCAACGGGCCGTACGGTCGAGGATGGCTCATGCGCTGGCTCCCCGCACGCGCGCACGACAACGGCATCTTCCTCCTCTTCAGCAACGGCATCGGCCCCGACGACGACGAGATCCGCACCGGAAACGCGATGATCATCGATCCCTATGGGCGGATCGTGGCCGAGACGCCCGTCGCGGACCAGTCGGTGGTGACCGCTGACCTCGACATGGATCTCCTTCCGCTGTCGACCGGTCGGCGATGGCTGCTCGGCCGCCGCCCCGAGCTCTACGGTGTGCTCACCCAGCGCTCCGGTCTGGAACGTGACGCTCGTACCGCGCGTCACTCCGACGTCCCCGTCCCGGACGATTTCCAGATCGAGAACTGACCCGGCCGCGCCACGAACGTCGAGAGACGGGTTCCCTCGTGGCGCGGTCGTACCAACGTCGAATCCCCCATTCGGCCCCTCCGAGCCCTCGGCGTCCCAGCGCCGGGGGCTCGATACTCGGCGCAGGTCGACGCGGGCAGAGCCCGCTGAACGGAGAGGTTCAGGAATCCCGATGAACCAGACAACAGAGTCCTCGAACCCCGTGGAGGCGGCCACCGGTCGCCCCCGCACTTCCGACGCCGGTCAGCGCCGAAGCGCCGGAGCCAAGGATCTCCTCCAGGCATTGCCCTGGATCGGGCCGGCACTGCTGCTGATCATCGGTGTCGTCCTGTTCCCCGCGGGAGTGATGTTCTTCAACTCCACCCGCGACATCTCGCTCTCGGGTCTCGACAAGGGGTCGGTCGGGTTGGACAATTTCTTCGCTGTGTTCGCGTTCGCGGAGTTCTGGCCGATCTTCTTTCGGACGATCGTCTGGGTCGTCGTCACCGTCGCGGTCACAGTGGTGATCTCGCTCGGGCTCGCGCAGATCCTCAACAAGGCGTTCCCCGGGCGGCAGATCGTCCGCATGGCGGTCATCGTCCCCTGGGCAGCATCCGTCGTGATGACGACGCTGGTGTTCTACTACAGCCTCGAGCCCTACTTCGGGGTGTTCAACAAGTTCCTCTACGACATCGGCCTCTCGGACGACGCCGTCGGGTACGGGTGGACGAAGAACTCGACGACGGCGTTCATCTGGTCGATCGTCGTGTCCATCTTCGTGTCCCTCCCGTTCACGACCTACACGATCCTCGCCGGGCTGCAGTCGGTGCCCGCGGATGCGATCGAGGCGGCGAAGATGGACGGCGCGGGTCCCGCCCGCACCTATTGGTCGATCGTGCTCCCGCAGCTGCGCAGCGCCCTGGCCGTCGCGGTGCTGATCAACATCATCAACGTGTTCAACTCGCTCCCGATCCTGAAGGTCATGACCGGGTCCATCCCCGGCTACGGGGCCGACACGATCATGACGATGATCTTCAAATACATCGAGCTGCAGAAGAAGGTCGATGTCGCCAGCGCCCTGTCCGTCGTCGCGTTCCTGATCGTGATCGTGATCGTCGCGATCTACGTCAAGGTCGTCAAGCCCATGAAGGAGGTCTGATCATGACCGTGACCGAGACCGAACTCGTCACCACCACCGGCCGCGGCGGACGCGCCCTCCCCCCGATCAACGGCCGCAAGCGCCGTTACACCGAAGACCAGGTCACCCTCCCGCGGGTCATCCTCCGCATGGCCGCCGGGTTCCTCGTCCTCGCGATCTTCGTACTCCCGTACCTGATCATGTTCTTCGGGTCCGTGAAGACGAAACCCCAGATCCGCTCCGTCGACCCCACGTATCTCCCCACCGAATGGCACTGGGAGAACTACCTCACGATGTGGTCGACCCCCGAAACACCCCTGCCCTACAACCTCATCTCCACGATCATCATCGCCGTGTTCGCGACCCTGCTCGTGCTCGTCGTGTCGCTGCCGGCCGCGTACTACACCGCCCGGTTCAAATTCCCCGGCCGCATGGTGTTCCTGTTCCTCGTCATCGTCACCCAGATGCTGCAGCCCGCCGTCCTCACCTCGGGTCTGTTCCGCCAGTTCACGACCCTCGGCCTCGGTGACACGTGGGCGGCGATGATCTTCATCAACGCCGCGTTCAACCTCTCCTTCGCCGTCTGGATCATGCACTCCTTCTTCGCCGGCATCCCCAAAGAAGTCGACGAAGCAGCCCAGATCGACGGCGCCGGACGCTTCACCGTCCTGTTCAAGATCAACCTGCCCCTCGTCTGGCCCGGCATCGTCACCGCCATCGTGTTCACCTTCGTCGCCTGCTGGAACGAATTCGCCGCGTCCCTGGTGATCCTCTCCACCGACAAGAACCAGCCGCTCTCCGTCGCGCTCACCAAGTTCGTCGGACAATACGAGACCAGCTGGCAGTACGTGTTCGGCGTCTCGATCGTCGCGATCCTGCCCGTCGTCATCCTCTTCATGCTCATCGAGAAACGCCTCGTCGGCGGATTGACCGCGGGCAGCGTCAAGTAGGGCAGTTCACACGCTCGAGTTCTGCGGCCATCGCTGACTTCTGCGGCCACCCCCATCCGGAATGGCCGCAGAAGTGGCGAGGGGCCACAGAACTTCAGGCGCGCGTGGCAGGACGCTCCAGAACGTACGACAGCCGTCGATGCTCGGTCTCGAACCCGAGGCGGAAGTACAGCTCGTTGGCCCTCGACTCCGATGCGCTGTCCACGTCCAGCGTCACCGAATCGATTGCCTGGTGAGCGGCCGACGCGACAAGATCGCCGAGCAGGGCTGCGCCCAGTCCCCGGCGTCGGTGCGTCTCTTCGACACCGAGCGAAGCGAGATACGCCGCCGAGTCCGTGCGGCTTCCGTGCTCGTCAAGGCTGTGCTCGACGAGCGTGTAGGCGACGACCTGACGCGATTCATCGAGGACGACCTTCGACAGAGTCCTGTCGAAGACCGGGCGCTCGACGTGCTGCGCCCATCCGTCGACGTCGAAGTCATGCGCACCCCACTGATCGCGGAAGGCCGTATTCCTGAGTCGGCGCACCGGCTCGCTGTGCTGATCACTGAACTGCTCGATCGTGTAGCCGCGCGGGGTCGTCGCGGTCAGCGGGGTATCGGTGCTCCTCTTCAGATGCAGATACTCTCGCGCCGACGAGAATCCTTCTCCGTGGAGAAGCGCGCGAGTATCCACCGCTCCGGCATCGGCGTACGTCAAGAGCCGCAGCGGGGCAGGGTCGCCGAGCGAACTCAACCACGCGAACCCCTGATCTCGTTGCCAGGCGACCATCCGTCGGCCCAGTCCCTGACGACGCGCATCAGGGGAGACAGCACCGAGCATCAAGGCGGTGACCGGAGATGTGTCCATGGAGAAGGGGAGCACCATCGCGTAGGCGATGATTCGACCGGATTCATCAGCTCCGACGATGCCGATGCCCTCGCCTGTGCTGATGGCCGCGAGGTCTTCGGACACCTCTTCTGCCGGGACCGTGAAGTACGGATGATCTATCGCTCCGGCACCGGATGCCACCGCGTGGATCGCATCCGCGTCATCGACCGACGCTCGTCTCCACTGGATTTGCCCTGGCCCGAGCGGAACGACAGTCGACCGATCGCGTGAGGGCGGGCCCGGTGTGCGGGTGGCAGCATCTTGTTCGCACTCTGGCGCGACCTCTTTATTCATGCTCCCCACGGTATGAGGGACGCGCCGCCTCGGTGCGGCTTCGGCGGCTCGTGCAACGCAACGCCAACGTACGAACTGCAGCGATTCCTCAGTGAGGTCGGGCGTCGGTCACGGGTGTGGGTGCGAGTCCCGGAAACGGGACGGAGGCCCTCCGTTGTCGCAAGGTTGTCGCCCCGGTTTCGCTCGTATGACGCCGCCCCGGTGCTCCTAGCGTGGCTTCATCATCACCGAACTCCATCTGAAGGAACGCCCTCATGACCGCTGAACAGTCCCTCCCCGCCGCCCCGCTCACCCCGTCCGAGGAGAGTCGCTGGGTCGTTCTCGCCCACATCGGCGGACTCCTCTCCTTCATCGGGCCGCTCATCGTGTGGCTCATCTATCGAGACCGCAGCGATGCTGTCGAGCGCGAATCGAAGGAAGCCCTGAACGCTCAGATCACCTACGCGGCGGCGGCGCTCGCGCTCTATGTCGTGGGCGGGCTCCTCGCGATCGTGCTCGTGGGCTTCGTCTTCATCATCGCCGCGACGCTCGTGCAGCTCGCCGGCCTCATCCTCGCCATCGTCGCCGCCGTCCGGTCGAACACGTCGGGGACCTTCCGCTACCCGCTCACCTTCCGGTTCCTGAAGTAACCCGAACCGACATCCCCAAGGAGATCATCATGGAGACTCAGTCCCCGCAGTTCCCGCCCCTGGTCGAATCAGCATCGCCGGCGCCGTACGCCCCGCCCCAGCACGTCGCGCCGAGCAACGGTCTCGCGATCACCGCCATGATCTTCGGGATCGTCGGTGCAGCCGTCGGCTTCTGGGCGATCATTCCCATCACCGGCTACTTCTCCGCGGCCGTCGCCTTCCCCCTCTCCGTCGTCGCGGTGATCTGCGGTCACCTCGGCCGAGGGCGATCCCAGCGCCTCAACGGCGCCGGTCGCAAGCAGGCCATGGCCGGCATCATCCTCGGCTACGCGTCGATCGCGGTGATGGTCATCGCCAGCGCGGCGTGGACCGTGTTCCTCTTCGTCGGCGCCTGATTCGGCGACGTCCCACCCATCGGCCGCCAGGCCATCCCACAAGGAGAACAAGACAATGACCCCCTCCCGCCGACGAGCAGCTGCGGCTGCAGCACTCGGCCTCTCGATGGCGGCCGCCCTCAGCGGCTGCGCGCTTCCCGCCCTCCCCGGGTTCCCCGCAGCCGGCGGCGACTCCGGCGGCGTCGGTTTCGATGACGTCCAGTCCGCCACGATCCAGATCGAGGCCGTCGGCACCTTCGTGTCGCCCGAAGAAGGGGGTTACGAAGCCGCCGGACGCGGCTCGGGCTTCCTGATCAGTGACGACGGTCTCGCCGTCACCAACAATCATGTCGTGGTCGGAGCCGGCACTCTGAAGGTATGGCGCGGCGGCGACACCGAGAGCACTCTCAACGCGAAGGTGCTCGGATCATCGGAGTGCCTCGACCTCGCCGTCATCCAACTCGAGAAGGACGACTACCCGCACTTCACGTGGCGTGAGGGCGAGATCCCGACCGCCACCGATGTGTATGCGGCGGGGTTCCCGCTCGGCGACCCCGAGTTCACCATGACGCGCGGCATCGTCTCCAAGGCCGACACCGCGATGGACACTCCCTGGGCCTCGCTCAGCCATGTCATCGAACATGACGCGCGTATCCGCGCCGGCAACTCCGGCGGCCCGCTCGTCGACGAGAACGGCAAGCTCGTCGGTGTCAACTACGCCGGCAACGATCAGCATGACCAGAATCTCGCGATCCACCGCGACGAGGTACAGGGCGTCCTGGACCAGCTGATCAAGGGCGAGAACGTGATGAGTCTGGGCATCAACGGCACCGGCCTCATGAACGAGGACGGCGAGGGCCTCGGCATCTGGGTCAACTCCGTCGCCTCCGGCTCAGCCGCCGACAAGGCCGGCGTGGAGCCCGGCGACCTCCTGACGAAGATGGAGGGCGTCTCCCTCGGCACCGACGGCACGATGGCCGACTACTGCAGCGTTCTCGAGACGCACGGCGCCGACGCGACACTGGCCGTCGATCTGTTCCGCTCCGGAGAGGGCGTCTACTACTCCGGTCAGTTCAACGGCGATGCCGTCGAGGCGGTCTCCGTCGCCCAGGACGCGGGTGCATCCGATGGTGGCGCACAGGGCGTCGACACGGAGTACGTCACGGTCGTCGACGACACGGAAAGCGTGGCGGTCGAAGTCCCGGCGAGCTGGAAGGGCCTCGACACGGCCGTCTTCGTGGATCCTGAGGGCGGCGAGTGGGCCCACATCGATGCCAGCCCTGACATCAGCGCGTTCCAGGGTGGAGATTGGAGCGTTCCCGGCGTTTCCATCATGGCCGCGCCGACCGCGACCGCCTCGTTCACTCCGGAGGAGTGGCTCTCCATGGCCGAGCAGCACCTCGGACAGTCCGGATGTGTGAAAGACACGGAGGACGCTTACGCGGATGGAATGCACGAAGGCGCATTCACGTATTGGACCGGATGCGGTGGCGTCGGTGCCCAATACCTGATGCTGTCGGCGTACTCGACGGACGGCTCCTACGTCATCGCACTGGCCGTCCAGGCGGTCTCGGAAGCCGACCTGACGACCATCGACCGAGCACTCGGAAGCTTCGCAGCGAGCTTCTGACCGCGCCCACCTCCGTCATGCCCCGGTCGACCTCAGACGTCGACCGGGGCATGACGCATGTTCCCCCGGCGTCAGCCGCGTTCGAGATCGCGGGACGCATCGCGCTCGTAGATGATCTCGAGCCCATCTTCTTCGTCCCACTGTTCGCCGGTCTCGACGAATCCGTAGCGGCGAATGAGCGCCGACGAAGCGGAATTCGCGGGGCTGATCGTGGCTCGAACAACCCGGACGTCAGGGTGCTGACCCGCGACGGCGAGCAGTATCTCGAGAGACCGCCCGGCGTACCCTCGTCGGCGTTGCTCCGGGTCGATCTGATAGCCAACCTCCACCATGCCCGTGTGATCGGGTGGCCCATGGAATCCCGCCATTCCGACGGGCGCCTCAGCTCCAGGCATCATGATGAACCGGGTGACCCACGGCGCATCCGACGGGTTCGTCCTGATCTGTGCGCTCCGCACCCGCCAGATGGGGAGGCATTCGGCTCCCCATGAGGTAGGGCGACGCGAATCGAGCGGGCAACGAGGCCGCGTCTTCGGCGGCGAAGGCGTGCAGGACGCCCTCGGGGACCATCTCCAGCCGCAAGCCCGACCGGATGGGCTCCGGGTGACGCCAGGGGCCGTCGTTCACCGCCGCCCTGCCGAGATCCGCGATCCGTTCACCGCGGAGATGGTCTCGTACTCGCTCGCCAGCAGAGCGAACTCGTCCAGAGTCGTCCACTCTCCCTTGAAGAAGTCGGCGTCGACGTGGCGAGCCTCCTGGTGGAATCCCACCCTTGCCAGCACCCGTCGAGACGGTTCGTTGCGTGCATCGCATGAAGCCGTGACCCGGTGGGCCCCAGCAGACGTGAACAGATGGTCCAGGACGAGGCGGACGGCCTCTGGGGCGAATCCCTGACCCTGTGCTGCCGGCGCCAGCGTGAACCCGATCTCGTACGTGTCGGGCTGTTCATCGAGCCGGTGAACGGCGACGTCACCGAGCAGCTCGCGAGACTGTCGGTCGCGAACTGCGAGCTGCACCCACTCACCTGCGGGCGGGAGCCCGTCACCGTCGGAGAGCGATTCCTGAGCGCTGACGAGGCGATGGGCTCTCTGCTCGTCGTAGTCGACGTCCCACGACTGGTACCGCGCGACGTTCGGATCGCGCCGGTAGGCGACGAAAGCCGGTACATCGACGGCCGTGAGGAGGTCGAGCTCGATGCGTTCACTCGAGAGTGGTATTCGCCTGTGAGTGGGTGTCGCTGCCCGCAGCATGCTCAGCTGCGCAAATCGGTGAGAGCGGTGAAGACACGCTCGGGGTGCTCGGCGATGCGGTTGAGGACGTAGAGCCACCATTCACCGCCGAAGACCACGTATTGACGCGTGCGATAGCCGTCGGCCCGCAGGCCGTCGAGCAGTTCCGTCCCCAGCCCGAGCAGCATCTCGAAATCCACGCCGGGCTGGCGGAGCCTGTCGCCGTGCTCACGCTGGAGAGCCTCGACAAGGGCGTCATCGTGGGTGGCGAATGTGACGGCGTGCCCGGACTCGAGCGCCACGCGACCGAGGTCCAGGTACCTGGCGGTGAGTTCCTCCGTGCCGCGACGAAGGGCGATCTCCTCGCTTTCGAGGAAGGCTCCCTTCACCAACCGCACGCGTCCGTCCGTTCGCAGCACGCGCTCGAGATCACGCGGCGTGCGGTGAAGGCGTGCCTGGAGCGTGATGCCCACATGGTCGTACTCGTTCGCGAGGGTCTCGTAGAGGCCGAGGACGAGGTCCGTGCGGTCGGAGCCCTCCGCCGAGATCATCATCTCCTGGCCGGAGCTCGCCGTCGCGGCGGCGAGCTCGCGCGCATGCGCCAGCCCGAGCCCGGCGTCGACCACGGCTCCGAGGTGCGACAGATCGAGCGACACCGAGCTGGGAAGGCCCTCGTCGGCGATGGCCTGAGCGAGCTCGAGGAACACGTCGGTCTCCGATCGGGCAAGGTCGCGATCGCGCACGCTCTCACCGGCGTACTCGATGCTCGCAAGGTGTCCGCTGGCGACTCCGGCGCGCGCGACGGCGACCGCCTCGCCGATCGTGTCCCCTCCGATGTAGCGGCTGGCGACGCGCCGGGCGGCGGCGGCCAGACCGGGGTCGCTGAGGACCCGTGCCTTGAGCTCTTCGTCGAGTGCCCAGGCGCGCAGGGCGTCGGCGACCTCTTCGCGACGGGTGGTGGCCGAGTCGTGGGGGTTGATCATGACGCTCTTCTCTCTCTGTGTCCTCGTGCGGAGGCGCTCGGGGGTGCGGTGGTGTTCGGTGTGGTGGTTCACGAGGCATGTCTCAGATCGGCGAACGGGCCCTCCAGAAGAGCCCACTGGAGGAGCATGATGGTCTTCCCATCCGTGATTCCGCCATCTCTGATCATCGAGTATGCGTCGATGATCGACATCTCGAGCACCTCGATGTCCTCGCCCTCGTGTTCGAGCCCGCCGCCGTCGTGACGTCGATCGATCGGCTCGTAGGGTGCGGCGAAGAAGTGCAGACGTTCCGTCACCGAGCCCGGGCTCATGTACGACTCGAAGACCGGCGTGACGGCCCCCACGATCACGCCGAGTTCTTCCTCGGCCTCTCGGCGGATGGCCGATTCCGGATCGTCGCCCTCGAGAAGCCCGGCGGCGCATTCGATGAGCATTCCGTCCGGGTGGTCGTTGACGTAGGCGGGGTAGCGGAACTGCCGCCCCAGCAGCACGGCCTGCTTCGCGACGTTGTAGAGGAGGATGACGGCGCCGTTGCCCCGGTCGTATGTCTCCCGCTGCTGCGTGCTCCAGGTCCCGCGACGGTCGCGGTAGTCGAACGTCGTGCGACGGAGCACGTGCCACCCTTCGGACGTCAATTCGACGTGCCTCACGATGACGTCCGGGTTGCGGTCGAGGCCCATGCCGGTGAGTTCGAGACCGGTACGGCCACGATGGTCGGGAATCTCGCCGCCGGGGCGGGGATCGGAGGATGCTGAGCTGGTCATGGAGGGTCCTCGGTATCAGCGGCTTCTGGTGAGGCCGGACGAAAGGGAGATGAGCTCACCCAGGGAGAGTTCCGTCCCGCGCTCATACGCGGCGCTGTAGTCGCGCGGGAGGAGGCCGCTCGCCACGCGGTCTCTGTGCACCTGGGCGTCGGCGCCTTCTGCGACCACGGGGTTGTACGAATAGCGTCGGCCGATCGTGTCGACGGCGCCGAACACCGCTGCACCGTCAGCATGCCGTTCGACGAAGGCGGACGCGCCTCCGGCGAGGTGCAGGAGAGCCAGTGCTCCGGGGATGTCCCCACCGATGGCAGCCGTCTGGGCGCCGCGGACGAGCAGCGGAATCGCCTCGCGCGATCGGCGGACCTCGATGAGGATCTTCCCCGCGACGTACTCGCTCGAGGACAGAGCCCACGCGTGGCCCGACTTCTCGGCGAGCTGCCGAGCTTCCGCGAGACTGTCGAGTGCTTCGGACGGGCGACCGAGTGCGCGCAGCGTCTGCCCGCGGCTCATGAGGATCTCGGCGCGCAACCACGACGGGCCCCCGGCGGCGTACGCCGTCGCCTGGTCGATGAGGCTCTCGGCCTCATCCGGTTCGCCGAACAGGGACTTCCCGTACGCGATGTAGGCGAGAAGGCTTGCGGTCGCGAGAGTGTCACCTCCTGCAGTGGCCCGCTCGAGGCCGATTCGAACGTACTCGAACGCCGATTCCGCGTCTCCGGACTGGTACGCGAGGTTCACGATGCCCAGAAGTGCGCGGGCTTCGATCGAAGGATCGCTCTCGCCGGGGATGGCCAGGGCGCGGTCGATGACCGCCCGGCCCTCGACGAGCCATCCGCGCTTGAACCAATGCCAGGCCTGGCCGCCCGAGAGCCTCAATGCCAGGTCTCTCTGACCTGCGTCGATCGCGTGCTCGGTCGCCAGGTGCAGGTCTGCGGCGAGGGCATCGAGCGTGGCATGTGCTGCTTGGGCGTCGTGCGTGCGGATTGTCGGCGCGACGCGGTCGACGAGGTCGGCGAAGTAGGCGGTGTGCCGCACGTACCAGGCGGCGGTCGCCTCCGTGTCCCTTCGGGGCCGCACGAAGGCGCGCATGGATTCCAGCAGCCGATAGCGCCTCTGCCCGCCCTCCGTCTCGTCGACGGCGACCAGGGACTTGCGCGCGAGAGCGAGCGTGAGGTCGCGCGCGGATCGTTCGCCAGCGGTGCAGATGCTCTCGACCGCGTCGAGCGTGAAGAGGCCGGCAAAGCTCGACAACTCGACGAGCACGGCGAACTCGTCGGGCTCGAGGTTGTCCGTGCTCCAGCGGATCGTGCTCTCCAGGGTCGCATGGCGTTCTCCTGCTCGCGCATCCCCGGCAAGATGCTCGCCGCGTTCGAGTGCTGAGGTGAGCTCCTTGACGCTCAGCACGTCAGTGCGGGCGGCGGCCAATTCCAGGGCGAGGGGGAGCCCGTCGAGAAGACGGCACAGGCGTCGGATCGTCGCGGTCTCGTCGGCCGATCCCTCTGCGCCCCCGCGGGCCGCAGCTGACCGCTCTCGGAAGAGCTCGACGGCGCGCTCGGATGACTCGCCGATCAACCCGTGCACCCGGATGATGAACTCTCCGGCGATGCCGAGCGGTTCCCGGGAGGTGACGAGTACCGCGAGACCGTCGCAACGCGCGAGAAGTCCTCTGACGAGGGCGCGGGTCGTCGAGATCACGTGCTCCGCGTTGTCGAGGATCAGCAGCGTGGCGCGCCCTTCGATTCGTGCCGCGATGCTCTCCAACGACGGGGAGACGGCGCCGAGCGTGTCGGCAGTGGTCGCGAGCACGTCTCCTCCGGCAGCGACGGTCGAGAGATCGACCATCCACTGCTCCGTATCGATCGTGCGGGTGGATCGGCGAGCGCTCTCGATCGCGAGACGCGTCTTCCCGACGCCGCCGGGACCGACGAGACTGACCAGGCGATGGGCGCTGCGTGCCTCTTCGATTCGTCGCAGCTCATCGTCCCGGCCGAAGAGCTGAGTGAGGGGCACGGGGATCGCGTGCCGCTCGACGTGCTTCTCCGTCGAGCTGCTCGCGCCGAGGGCCGGGTCCTGCCGGAGTATCGACTGCCTGAGCGCATCCATGCGCGCGGACGGGTCGAGCCCGCCGCTTTCGAGGAGCGCGGTCCGAGATCGGTCCATCACCGCGAGGGCTTCCGTGACGCGACCGTCGGACGCATAGGCGAGTGCGAGCGATGCGACCAGGCCCTCATGAAGGGGATCTCGTGCGACGAGGGGGGTCAGCTCGACGATGGACGCAGCGGCCTCACCCCGCTGGATCCGAACCCGCGTGACGCGTTCCAGCGCGAGAGCTCGGCGCTCTTCGAGCGCGGTGCGGGCACCTTTCACGAACGGGAACGCGCCGAGCGCCTCGAAGGGGTCGGCGGTCCAGACGCTGAGCGCCTCTTCGTAGCGTTCCGACTCGATGAGCGCCTCGAAGTGCAGGACGTCGACGTTCGCCGGGTCGATATCGAGCGTGTAGCCGCCCCGTCCGCCCTGAAGGACCTCCCCCAGAGGGCCGGACCGCAGCCGGGAGACGTACACCCGCAGAGAGCCGGACGCGTTCGTCGGCGGGGTCTCCCACAGTGATGCGATCAGTCGCTCCGTCGTCAGAGTCTGCCCGGCCGAGAGGGCGAGCCGTGCGATGATCGCGCTCGCGATACCGGCGCTCACGTCGATGATGTCTGACTCCGAGCGGACGGCGAATGAGCCGAAAGCGTTCACATGGAATCGGCTGTTCATCGGTAGCTCGCTTCCTCGCTGTCGAGAATCCTGTCCGGCACGGTCAGTGCGGATGCGGCGCGTCCTCGTCGGATGTTCACGAAGACGATGCTTCCGAGCACCAGCCCGATGCCGAGAGTCTGCAGGGTGCTGAGCGATTCGGCACCGAGGAGCACGCCGACGGCGACGCCGGTGATGGGGTTCAGCAAGCCGATCACTCCGACCACACCCGCAGGCAGGTGGCGGAATCCACTGAACCAGCAGAAGAATGCCAGTGCCGTCGCCACGAGGCTGACGTGCGCGAAGGCGACGAGCTGTGCGGCATCGAGCTGCGGCGGCGCCCCTTCGAAAAGCAGGGCGAGCCCGGTCAGCTCGAGGCCGCCGACGAGCAGCTGCCACGCGGTGACGGTCAGGATCGGGGTGCCGTCATCCCAGCGCCGGGTGAGGACGGCACCAACCGACGACAGGGCCATCGCCACGATGGACGCGACGACGCCCCACGCATTCAACGACCCCGTCGACGTGCCGACGATGAGCAGCACGCCCACGGCTCCGGTGGCAGCGCCGACGAGCACTCGTGAACTGGGGCGCTCGCGCACGATCAACCAGGCCGACCCGGCGATCATCAGCGGCGTGACGGAGCAGATGGACGCGGCGACGCTGGACGGCAGCATCTGTGCCGCGATGTAGACCAGGCAGAAGAACAATCCCATGTTCAGAGTTCCGAGGATCGCTGCCCGCCACCACCATGCCCCGCGGGGGAGTTGCCGCGCCACGAGCAACAGAACGATGCCGGCCGGCAGGGCGCGGATGGCGGACCCCCACAGAGGTGAATCGAGCGGCAGGAACTCCCTCGTCACCCAGTACGTCGATCCGAATGCCACGGGCGCCACCGCGACGATCAGCGGCCAGCGCAAGGGGCGCCAAAGCCGCCGGATCGACCTCAGAATGATTTCCATGGAAACCACTATAGCTTCCACGGAAACTATAGTGGCAACATGAATGAACCTGATCGTGTCGCACGGATGATCGAACAGTGGAATCGTGAGCGCCCGGACATCGATCCGAGTGCCATGGCCGTGATCGGCAGGATGCGCCGACTCTCCGACACGTTCACAGGAGTGTTGACGGACAACTACCGGTCGTACGGCGTCGGCGAGGGCGAGTTCGACGTGATGTGCGCCCTTCGAAGGGCCGGGCGGCCGTTCACGCTTCCTCAGGGGGAGATCGCCGAGCACACCATGGTCACGGCCGGCGCCACCTCGAAACGCGTGGATCGACTCGTCGGCGCCGGTCTCGTGTCTCGTGAACAGCAGGCCGGCGACGCCAGAGGGAGGATGGTGTCGCTCACTCCGCAGGGCCTGGAACTCATCGACGAGATGTATCCCCGGCACCTGGAGAAGGAGCGGCACCTCCTCGCTCCGCTGACCGCGGTAGAGCAGTCCACGCTCGAGAGGCTTCTGCGAAAGCTGTCCTTCGGGACCGAGGCGCAGGTCGGCATCCCGCCTATCTAGGGCTCCTCTGCCGGCCGCGAACATCGGCGCGCTCCTGCCTCGTGGTGCTAGCCGCAGAGCGCGGGATCTGCGCGGGTGATCCGAAGCGGAACGTCCTCCGGGTCGTTGTGCATGATGTAGTCCTCGCCCTCCGGCACGAGCCAGAACCTGGTGCCAGGGTGGATCCAGTCGCCGCCGTTCGTCGGGCTGGAGGTGTACTGCGCCTCCAGGTTGTCGTCGAATTCGAGGACGGTGGACCAGGTCTCCTCGATCATGGGAACACTGATGGAGACGTCCCACGGGCCGCGAATGCCTGTGCAGCTCAGGCCGGAGTACTCGGCGGAGTCGAAGGATCCCGAGAGTGCCCACACATCACCGCCGACCGTGATGCCGATCCCACCGCGCCCGATTCCTCGGCGGGTGACGACCTCGAAGTCGGGATCCACCTTGCCGTACTGCTGGCCTGCGATGAACTGGTAGTCCGCGTCGGCGATCTGCTGACGTCCCGTCGGGTTCACGGTCGAGTCGCCGATGATCTGGGTGAGCTCCACCGTCCCGCGAGTGATCTTCTCGCCGTCGACAGTGCTGACCGCATCCACCCACAGCTGCTGCTTCTCGCCGGGTCCGGGAGTGAGCTCCTCAGCCTCGACCAGGACGTCGACGCAGTTGCCGTCACGCCAGTAGTCCTCGGAGGCGCGGGCGACGAGGAGGGCGATCTGTTCGGCCAGGTCGTCCACCTGTGCGGAGAACGCTCCGTCGAGCTGCTCGTCGGCCGTCAACGCGCCTCGGTCCTGCACGCCCTCATCCCCGAACTCGAAGGCGTAGGCGTTGTCGTCACGACGGTCGGCGTCGGGGTCCGGTACGTCTGTGGGCGAGTCGGTCGACGGTGAGCCGGTGCGCACGGCGGAATCGACGCGTGCCCAGAGGTCGGCGGCGTACGCCTCGTCGTTCACGTGGGTGATCGTCTTCATGTCGATGTCGATCGTGGTTCGCTTCGGCTGCCCTCCACTCGGCGTGAACGTCACGGCCGCGGTGGTGAAGAACGCCCCCTCTGCCGCGCCGTACTCATCCGGGCATGCGCCGACGGAGAACGCTCCCTCGAGAGCGACGGTGACCGAATCGCCGGACTCATCGGTGTCGCTGATCGAGCTGGCGAACTGCCCGGACGCCTGCCCCTTATCCACGTTCCAGGAGCTGGACGGATTGTGACCTGCGGGGGACGAGTATTCGGCGGCGTGTCCCGCCGAATCTCGCGATGCGTCGCCCAGCGCGTCGCGGAGCAACTGGTGCAGGACGCTGAGGCTGTTGGTCGCCGCACCGACGGTCTCGGAATCCGGCTGGGGGACCGGGTACTCCGCCCGGGCGGATGCTGTCGCTCCTCCTGTGACGTGGGACGCCGCGATGAACAACGGGCCCGCGCTGCTTTCGTCGGATCGCGGAGCATCCGCGACCGGCGACGTGGTGTCACCGAATCTGGGCAGGCGCTGAGCGGCGTCGTCGGCTGACACGCCCCAGGCCTCGTTCATGCCGAGCTCGCGGACGAACTCCGCATCGAGGTCGTGCTCGGCCTCGCTCAATGCCCGGGCTCCGCTCTCCACCGAATCGAACGACCAATCGCGGGTGCTCGCAGGGCCATCCTCGGTCGACGGCGGAACGACTGAGCAGCCCGCGAGCGTCGACAGCGTGAGCAGAGCGGCGACGCCCAGAAGCAGGGATTTGCGGCAGGACATGGGGCTTCCTTCAAGTGACGCGGTGAGCGCGGTGCTCGCCGGTGATGTTCCTCACGCTAGGAGGGCCGATCGTTCGTCGAATCGGCGATACCCGGTCTGCAATCTTGCAGCAACGTTCGGTGAGGGCGGCCGACCTGCCGCTTGCCTACCCGCTGAGGCATCCGGGGGTCAGAGACCTCCAATGGCGTTCTCGACCGCCGTGGCGAGAGCGTCGACTCGGTCGAATGTCCCCAGCCCTCGCGTCACGTAGGCCATCGAGTATTCGAGTCCGGGGTCGTACCACGCGCAGCTTCCGCCGATGCCTCC
Organism: Microbacterium luteolum; assembly: GCF_039533965.1. NCBI lineage: Bacteria > Bacillati > Actinomycetota > Actinomycetes > Micrococcales > Microbacteriaceae > Microbacterium > Microbacterium luteolum. The sequence continues at coordinate 1,826,287 of NZ_BAAAUN010000001.1, read as the reverse complement.
CATACCGAACCCGCCGCCGTCGACGCGCAGACCCAAGGACCAGGATGCGGAGGACTCGAGGAAGTGATCGAAGCCCGTGGCCTGGGGTTTCATGAACTCCTCGTGGAGTTGAGGTCCCAGATACTCGGCGAGGGTGCCATCGCGGCGTGGCAGGTCGTCGTAGAACCGGGCGAGACTGGACGCGTTCGTGATCAGACCGTCGGCGGGGAAGGTCGCACGCCGGGAGGCGGCGGTGTTGGTGTGTCTGGGATCGAGTCGGCCAGTCGGTATCGTCAAGGCTCGACACGAGAGGTCTCGCTGCAGGTATTCGCCCACCCACGCCTTATCCATGATCTCGAGATCCGCCACTCGACCGAGCAACTCCTCGGGTACGCCGAACCAGAAGTCCGCGCCGAACTCTCGGGCGAACTCGGCTACAGCGGTGCGAACATCGTCGGCGCTTCCGGCGGCCAGGGCACCTTCGATCAGGTGTCCGTAGGTCAATGCATGCTCGGCGATGACCTGACCGGGAGCCCACAGGGGCTCCTGCGAGACGAGGTCCGCGATGAGCCGCGCCGAGTCCAGGGGGTCGGCTGTCCGGACACCTTCGGAGAACGCCGGGAGCCCGGCCGTGTGACTGAGGATGTGGCGCAGGGTTGTCGACGACTTGTTGTGCTGTCCGAACTCCGGCCACCAGCGGGTGATGGGCGCATCAAGGGTCAGGTGTCGCAGCTCGACGGCCTTCAACGCTGCGAGGGCGGCGAAGGGCTTCCCTGTCGAGTACGTCATAGCAAGGGTGTCGGCGCACCACGGGCGCTGGCGACCCGCATCCTGCCAGCCGGCATGCAACTCGACGAGCGGTCGTCCGTCGCGCCACACGCTGACGCTTGCACCGATCTCCTCGCCGGTGCGGAACAGGTCGAAGAAGACCTCTCTCACGTTGTCGAAACCGGCCGCGAGTGTCGATGTCACGGTCGGAGCGTGCGATGCCGGGCTCATGCGTGTCCTCTTCCGATGCGGGCGCTTTCCTTGACGCTGGCGGGATCGAGCCCGTTCTATCGCGCCGGGATCTCGTCGAGGCTGCGGTAGACGGGCAGACCGCGCTCGCGCGCGATCTCTTCGTCCTTATCCGCTCCGGAGGACTCTCCGGGGAGACGCAGCACCGCATCGCAGTGCTGCAGCAGGCGGTACGCGGTCTCGTACATCACATCTCCGTCGACCGAGTCCTGCTCATCCATTCCGCGGAGGATCGGCAGCGCAACCCACTCGCCGATCATCGGTACGTGGCCGAGCCGGTGGATCGGGGCGGCGGCCTCTTCGAGGCGCTCGAGGTTCTTGGCGATGAGAGCGGAGTCTCCGCCCGTTCCCGAGCGGTAGGGGCCGGCAATCAGAATCAACATTGGCTTTTCCATGCTCACAGGCTAAGCTAAAACATGCAGAAACGTGAAGCTTCGTAAAGGAATCGTATGCTCGGTGCTCAGCGCAAGTCCCATCTCCTGCAGATTCTCGCCCGTGACGGAAGGGTCGTCGCGAAGGATGTCGCACACGAGCTCGGGTTGTCGGAGGACTCCATCCGCCGCGACCTTCGGGAGCTGGCGGAGGACGGGAGGCTGGTGCGCGTCTATGGCGGAGCCTTGCCGATCCCCGCTGCTGACCGACCCGTCGAGCAGCGGTTCGCCCTCGCCACGGAGAGCAAGATGCGCGTTGCGGAACGAGCGGCGGCGCTGATCCGCCCGGGATCCACCATCGTGCTGGATGCCGGCACCACCGCTCACCAACTGGCGCGGATGCTTCCGAGCCACTCGGCGCTCACCGTCATCACGCCGAGTCCGGGGATCGCGATCGAGGTCGCCGACCGGACGGACGCGCGCGTGGTGATGATCGGGGGAGAAGTCGCCCGCTACTCGATGGTCGCGAGCGGTCCGCTCGCGATGGAGGCCATTCATCACTTGGCTGCCGACGTCTTCTTCATGGGAGTCACGGGTATCGACCCGACTCGCGGACTGACCACGGGGAACCTCGACGACGCCGCGACGAAGCGCGCGATCGCCGGTCGGTGCGAACAGACGTTCGTCCTCGGCAGCGAGGAGAAGGTCGGCGCCACGTCCCGCTTCCCCGTGATGGATCTCGATGACGTCGCGGGCGTCATCGTCGATCCGCTCGACCGCAATCCGCTCATCGAACGGCTTCCGATGGTCGTTGCTCGCTCGAGCTGAGGGCATCGGCCGGAGGAGCAGGGTTCCGATGCCGCGCATTCACGAAAGCGATGCCCTCAGCGCGAGAGACTTGTCCGCGCGCTTGAGGTCGGCTGAACTATGCCACGCCGACGTATCGCGCAGGATCGGCGTCGAAGGCCGGCCCGCACCCCGCGCAGCAGAAGTAGTACCGCGCTCCCTTGTGGTCTCGGTAGAGCCCCGCCGCCTCGGCGGCTGACGTGCTCGCCACGACACCGCCCATGACCGGGCAGGTCGTTGCGTCTTCCGGGGCGTTGCCGAGGAGATTGGCTCTGCCGCCGGCCGTGGGCGACGAAGTGTTGCTGCGAACGCTGCAACAGCTCATGGGGCTCGTGCTGTTCGTTTGGTCGATGCTCACGCTGATCTTCTTTCGTCGGTGACTCCTCAGTCTAATACCCCCAGGGGGTACTGTTAAACAGTTGATACAACGTTGCACCGCGGGAACCTCGTAGACGGACGGGTCGGATTCTCCATACCGTGATCTGACGAACTGAGTCACGAACGACACCTATTCCGCTGGATGGGAGGTCGATGAGGAATGGGAGTGCATCGTGGTGGAACTGGACGGCCTGAGCGCCTTCCCTCTGACGCCCCTGCGTGATGGCGCGTTCGACGAGGCTTCGTACGCCGGTCTGATCGAACGCCTCGCCTCGGCGGGCGTGGATTCGATCACCGCGCTCGGGTCGACCGGCTCCTACATGTACCTGGACCGCGAGGAGCGCCGCCGGGTCGCACGCGCAGCCGCGACGCAGGCGGGCGACGTACCGGTCATGGTCGGCATCGGAGCCCTGCGCACCTCGCAGGTGCAGCGGCTCGCCGACGACGCGCAGGAGGCAGGGGCGAGCGCCGTGCTGCTCGCACCCGTGACCTACCAGGCGCTCACCGTCGACGAGGTGTACGGGCTGTTCGAAGACGTCACCGCGGGGCTCTCGGTCCCGCTCGTCGTCTACGACAACCCCGGTACCACGCATGTCACGTTCACGGACGACCTGTACGCGCGGATAGCGACGCTGCCGCACGTCGCGTCGATCAAGATCCCCGGGGTTCCGTCGGCGCCGAAGGATGCGGCCGCACGGGTGGATTCGATCCGTGTGCGCGTCCCGAGCACGGTGACCATCGGCGTCTCCGGAGACTGGTTCGCGGCGACAGGTCTGAACGCCGGATGCGATGCCTGGTACTCGGTCATCGGCGGCACGCTCCCCGAGCCGGCACTCGCCATCACTCGCGCCGCGCAGAGCGGTGACCACGCGGCCGCGACGGCGGAGTCAGCGCGCCTGCAGCCACTGTGGGATCTGTTCGCGGAGTACGGCAGCTATCGGGTGACCGCGGCGATCGCCGAATGCCTTGAACTGGTGAGCTCGGATTGTCTTCCGCGTCCGGTGCAGGGGCTGAACCCGCAGGGGCGGGTGAAGGTCGCCGAGATCATCGACCGACTCGGACTTCGAGCCTGACAGGGAAAAGCCCGGAACTCATCTGAGTTCCGGGCCTTCTGACGGCATCGGCCCCGACGACGACGAGATCCGCACCGGGAACGCGATGATCATCGACCCGTACGGGAGGATCGTGGCCGAGACACCCGTCGCCGACGAAGCGGTGGTGACCGCCGACCTCGACCTGGAGCTACTTCCGCTGTCGACCGGCCGCCGGTGGCTCCTGGGTCGCCGCCCCGAGCTCTACGGCATCCTCACCCAGCGCTCCGGCCTGGAACGTGACGCGCGGACCGCGCGTCACTCCGATGTTCCCGTCCCGGACGACTTCCAGATCGGCCGATGACCCGATCGCTAGTTGCGCCCTAGAACCGCAGCAGGCGCCGGATCGCGACGACGGCTCCGGCGCGCGCCCACTCGGTGAACTCGAACGGCTGCACATCCAGGGGGATGGGCAGGTCGCTCGGCAGACGTGTGGCGTCGATCGCGCGCATGACCTCGTCGCCGGAGACGTCCATCACGGCGAGGCCGTCGCCGGTGAGCACGATCTTCTCCGGGTCGAGGCCGTTGATGATCGTGCCGATCATCAGACCGAGGGCGCGCGCCGCAGCATCGAACGCGCGCGTGGCCACCGGGTCTCCTGCGCGGGCGAGCTCCACCGCTCCCGGGTAGTCGAGGCCCTCGACGCCGATCGCCGTCACGATGCTCGCGCTCGGAAGATAGGCGCTCGCACAGCCGTGGTGGCCGAGGCCGCAGGTCGGGCCGTTCGAGTCCACGATGAGATGATCCAGCTGCCCGGCGCGACCGTTGTGCCCGGTGACGACCCGTCCCTCGACGACCAGCCCGAAGCCGATGCCGGCGCCGACGGTGACCAGCGCGAGCGAATCGCATCCCGCCCCGGCCCCGAACCAGTGCTCTGCCGCGGTGAGCGCCCGCACGTCGTTGTCGGCGGTGACCGGAATGCCGAGGCGCTGCTCGAGGAGCTCGGCCAGCGGCACATCGTGCCAGCGCAGGAAGTAGGACGCCACGACGATCTGCCGGCCGTCGATCTGTGCGAGGTCACCGGCCAGACAGATCCCCGCGGCGCGGATGTCGCCGAACGTGCGGGCGAAGCGCGCGTGGATGGCCGCGATCTGGTCGACGGTGTCCTCGACGGATGTCGAGACGAGCCGCTCCTCGACCTCGGCGACGCTGCGGGCGCGCAGATCGGTGACGACGGCGAAGACCGAATCTCCGGTGAGCTTGATCCCGAGAAGATGGTGAGTGTCCTCGCGGATGACGAGCATCTCGCTCGGTCGTCCCATGGCTCCGCGGAGCGCGATCTCGTCCTCGGCCACGAGCGAGTGCTCCATCAGCACGCGCGAGGCGCGTGTCAGGCTGGCTCGGGATACATTGATGCGACGCGCGATCTCGGCGCGGGGGAGTGCGCCATGGATGAGGAGCTCGCGCAGCGCGCCGCGTTCCACGCCGGTCAGGTAGGGCCAGGCATCGAATGCCGAACCGCCTCGTGCGTCTGCCACCTGTCCCGCTTTCGATCCACTGACATCCGGATCATATCTCCCGATGACTCTACCGACTTTGTTAACCTATGTAATAAAGTAGCAGCAGTAAGAACGTTGATTCGGCCCCCGACGCAAGGACGCTCATGGCATTCCGCCCCCTGCACGAAAACTGGACCCTCACGGCCGCAGACGGACCCGTTCCCGACGCGGTTCGCGGCGCATCGATCCCGGCTACGGTCCCCGGATGCGCGCATACCGATCTGCTCGCCGCCGGGCTGATCGCACCGCCGTTCGACGGCGACAACGAGGCCGAGCAGCAGTGGATCGGGAGCACGGTCTGGCGCTACGAGACTCGATTCGACTGGCAGGACGACGGGTCCGATCGACACGATCTGGTCGCCGAAGGACTCGACACGGTCGCCACGATCGAGCTCAACGGCGCGGTGGTCGGCCGCACCGAGAACCAGCACCGCAGCTACCGCTTCGACGTGCGCCCGCACCTCGTCGACGGCGAGAACAGCCTGGTGATCACCTTCGCCTCGCCCGTCGCCGAGGCCGAGGCTCGCAGCGCCGCCCACGGACCGCGCCCGCACACGAACCACCACCCCTACAACGCGCTCCGCAAGACGGCATCCAACTTCGGCTGGGACTGGGGCATCGATGTCGCCACCAGCGGGATCTGGAAGCCGATCGGACTCGACAGCTGGTCGGGCGCGCGCATCGCGTCGGTCCGTCCCCTCGTCGGCCTGTCGCACCGTGCCGATGGCGTCGACGGCCGCCTCGACGCGCGCGTCGCGCTGGAGTGGGCCGATGCCTCCGCCGAGGGCCCCTGGGAAGTCGCGGCATCCGTCGCCGGCGTCACCGCGGATCAGGCGGTCGAGGCGGGAACCACGGAGGTGCGCCTCGAGCTCGAGGTGCCCGATGTCGATGTCTGGTGGCCGATCGGGCATGGCGATCAGCCCCTCTACGACGTCGACGTCCAGGTCGCGCAGGCATCCACGCCGGTCGCGCACTGGTCGTCCCGGATCGGATTCCGCACCGTGCACGTCGACACGGCTCCCGACGCCGAGGGCTCGCCCTTCGTGCTCCGCGTCAACGACGAGATCATCCAGGTGCGGGGTGCCAACTGGATCCCCGATCACGCCTTCCTCGCCGAGGTCGACGCCGACCGCTACCGCCGCCGGGTCCGCGACGCCTCGGAGGCGAACATGAACCTCCTCCGCGTCTGGGGCGGGGGGATCTACGAGTCCGACGACTTCTACGCGGCATGCGACGAGGCGGGCATCCTGGTGTGGCAGGACTTCCTCTTCGCCTGCGCCGCCTACGCCGAGGAGGAATGGCTCGCCGTCGAGGTCGAGGCCGAGGCACGCGAAGCGATCACGCGACTCAGCCCGCATCCGTCGCTGGTCATCTGGAACGGCAACAACGAGAACATCTGGGGCTACTACGACTGGGGCTGGCAGGAGAGGCTCGAGGGTCGCACCTGGGGGCTCGGCTACTACCTCTCGCTCCTCCCGGGTCTCGTGGCCGAGCTCGACCCGAGCCGCTTCTACTCGCCCGCGAGCCCGTACTCGTTCGATGAGGCGCTCCATCCGAACGACGCCGCCCATGGCACGATGCACATCTGGGACGTGTGGAACACCGTCGACTACTCGGTCTACCGCAGTCACCGCCCGCGGTTCGTCTCGGAGTTCGGCTTCCAGGGCCCGCCGGCGTGGTCGACGCTGGTCGACGTCGTGCACGACGAGCCCCTCGAGCCGTACGGCGCGCAGATGCTGGTGCACCAGAAGGCGAACGACGGCAACCTGAAGCTCGAGCGCGGCATGCAGGGGCATCTGCCCGAGCCCCGCACGATCGACGAATGGCACTGGGCGACGCAGCTCAACCAGGCCGCCGCCGTCCGCTTCGGGATCGAGCACTTCCGCTCGCTGTCGCCGAGCAACACCGGTGCCATCGTGTGGCAGCTGAACGACAACTGGCCCGTCGTCTCCTGGGCCGCTGTGGACTTCGCCGAGCACCGGAAGCCCCTCTGGTACACGCTCCGCGACGTCTACGAGCCGCGGCTCGCGACGTTCCAGCCGCGCGACGAGGGCCTGGCGCTCATCGTGCTGAACGACACCGACGAGCCGTGGACCGGCGACATCCGACTGCAGCGGACGCTCTTCGACGGCACCGTGCTCGCGGAGACCGTGGTGTCGGCATCCGTCCCCGCCCGGGGAGAGACGACGGTGACGATCCCGACGGAGCTCGCCGCCTTCGGCGACAGCGCCCGCGAGATCCTCACCGCGCAGCTGGACGGGTTCGCCACCGCGATCCACAATCCGGTCGAGATCGTGGATCAGGCGCTCGACCCGGAGCCGCTCGAGGCGGAGATCGGCGAAGCGGATGCCGAGGACGGCATCGTGCTCGTCGAGGTCACCGCGCGCAGCTACGTCCGCGACATCACCCTTCTCGTCGATCGCTTCGACGCCGCCGCGCGCGTCGACCGGGGCATGGTGACGCTGCTCGCCGGGGAGCGCGCGGTGTTCCGCGTGACGACCGACTCCGCACTCGACCGCGCTGGCCTCCTCGCGCCGACCGTGCTGCGGCACGCGAACTCCCTGCACCGCGGCCGCAGCGTTCTCGCGGATCAGGTCGGCTGAGTGGGGGAGCGCGAATGATCAGCCTTCCGACACCGACGATCATCCCCCTGCGAGGCGGCCCCGTCGCCCGTTGGGGGGTGCTCGCCCCGGGCGGGATCGCCGAGGACTGGGTGAGTGCGCTGCACCGGCACACCGACCAGCGCGTGCTCGCCGTCGCCTCGCGGTCGGCGGATCGCTCCGCGGCCTTCGCTGCACGACACGGTATTCCGAGACACTACGAAGGTCAGGACGCTCTTCTGCAGGACCCCGACGTGGACGTCGTGTACATCGCCGCTCCCCATGCGCAGCACCATCCGCTGGCGCTCGCGACCATCGCGGCAGGCAAGCACGTCCTCATCGAGAAGCCCATCGCTCTGAACGCCGCGCAGGCGGAGGAGATCGCGGATGCGGCGCGCGCCGCCGGGGTCTTCGCGATGGAGGCGATGTGGTCGCGGTACCTGCCACAGTCGCATCTCGTCGCCCAGCTCCTGGCTGAAGGGGAGCTCGGTGACGTGCGACTCGCCACCGCGCACCTCGGGTGGCAGTGGAAGTACGACCCGGCCGATCGCAACTTCGATCCGGCCGCCGGCGGCGGGGTGATGATCGACGCCGGCGTGTACAGCCTGTGGTTCGCGCACTCCGTGCTCGGCGCGGCGACCGCCGTCTCCGCCCGAGGTTCGCTGGCTCCCACCGGCGTCGAGACGGAGGCGGTGATCCTCCTCGAGAACGAGCGGGGCGCGCACGCGGCGGTGAGCGCGTCCTGCACGATCGACACCCCCGGCCTGGCAGCCGTCCACGGGTCGACGGGAAGCGTTCACTTCGAGACGAGCTTCGTCTTTCCCGCCGAGCTGCGCATCGCACGGGGCGGTGACGAAGTGCGGTGGCGCGACGAGAGCGGCCTGGTCGGGCGAGACGGGCTGGCGTGGCAGGCGGCAGCCGTCGCGACGTACCTCGCCGAGGGCCGGACGCAGTCGCCGCTGCACTCCCTGGATGATTCCCTCGCGGTGATGCGCACCCTCGACGAGGTGCGGCGGCAGATCGGCAGCCTATGAGCGGCGCCGAGGTCGATCAGAACGACTGACCGACCTCGGCGCCCCTCCACCTCAGCCTCAGCGGCGCGTGAGGTGGAGGATGATCGCCTGTGCGGGCCACAGCGGTGGGATCTGCAGCCCGACCGTGTCGAGGAACGAGCCGGTCAGGCCGACGGTGCCGCTCGACAGCCAGGCGGGGGTCGCGAAGCCGTGCCGTGAGGCGCCGATCTCGTCGCGCACCCGCACGTCGTAGATCGCGTCCTCGTCGAGCCCGTGCAGCCGGATCCGCTCGGGAAGCGAGTCCTCGAGCGTCGCGACACTCGCGATCGTGAACACGGCCTCCGCGCGGTCGGGAGCGACGGCGCCGACGACGCGGAGCGCGGGGTCGCGCACGTCAGCGTGCACGGCCGTCCCCGTGTGGATCACCGAACGGAGCTCCTTGTACAGCGCAGACCATCGGGTGATGACCTCGAGCTCCTCGGGCGTGCACTCCGCGATGTTCCACTCGAAGCCCGCCGAGCCCATCAGGCTGGTGGCGAGCCGGAACGACAGCGGCGTCGTGCGTCCCGTCGAGTGGGCCGTCGTCGGACCGACGTGACCGCCCACGAGCTCGGGAGCGAGCAGCAGCTGCGTCCACCGCTGGATGTCCTGACGCTCGATCGGATCGTTGGAGTCGCTCGCCCAGACGCGGTCGGCGACCTCGAGGATGCCCAGGTCGCTGCGCGCGCCGCCGGAGGAGCAGGACTCGATCTCGAGACCCGGATGCCGTGACTTCAGCTCCGCCATCATCCGGTACACCGCGCGGGTCTGCGCGTGCGTGCCGGGACGGCCGTCGTGCACCGCCTCGACCAGATCGCGATTGTGATCCCACTTGATGAAGTCGATGCCGAGCTCCGTCACCAGGGCGTCGAGGCTGCCGAGGATGTACGCGTAGGCGTCTTCACGAGCGAGGTCGAGAACGTACTGGGTGCGCCAGGAGAGGTGCGCGGGCGTCGGCAGATGATCGCGCGGATGCAGGAGCCATTCGGGATGCCGGCGCGCGAGCTCCGAATCGAGATTGATCATCTCCGGCTCGAACCACAGCCCGAACTCCATCCCCCGCTCGTGCACGCGGTCGGCGAGCGGACCCAGGCCGTCGGGCCAGACCGCGCGGTCGACGAACCAGTCGCCGAGCCCCCTGATGTCGCTGCGGCGTCCGAGGAACCAGCCGTCGTCGAGCACGAACCTCTCGACGCCGACCGTCGCGGCGAGATCGGTTAGCGCGAAGAGGAAGGCGGGGTCGTGATCGAAGTACACGGCCTCCCAGGTGTTCAGCACGAGCGGCCGCGGCGAATGCGGATGGTTCGGGCGCGCCCGTTCGAACCGGTGGAACCGCTCCGACAGTCCGTCGAGACCTGCTCCCGACCAGGCGAAGTAGGCGGTGGGGGTCGTGTACGACTCTCCGGGACCGAGCGCGATCTCGCCCGTGCGCAGCAGTTCACCGGCGCCCAGCACGTCGACGGAGTCGGGCATCCGGTCGTTCCGGTAGGTGCAGTCGGCGCTCCAGCCGAGGTGGACGGCCCAGAGCTCGCCGCTGCGATCGCGCGGCCGATCGATCGAGACGATCGAGAGCATGGGGGCGTCGTGTCCGCCGCGCCCGCGCCTCGTCTGTCGCGTGGTCGCCCCGCGAGGGATCCTGCTGGTCGTCGGCACCTTCTCCCGCGTCCATCGGCCCGCGAACGTGGTCAGGTGGTCGACGGCCTTCGGGGTCGGGAGCGTGGCCTCCAGCCACTCGATCACGAGAGCGCTCGCGTCGTCTGCCGTGCGCGTGACGGTGTGCGTCACGGTGACGATGCCGCCGGCCTCGACGGCGACGGCGGAGTCCAGCTGCAGCCCGTTGCCGACATCTTCCGCGATGACGGAGAATCGGCGACCGTCGGGGTCGGTCGAGCACTCGATGCTCGCCCAGCGCGGGTGGACGGGGGTGCCGTCGACGCCGGCGCTCAGCCCGGGACGCCCGCCCCAGCCTTCTCCTTCGAGAGGCAGCAGCGACACCTGCCATGCGGCGTCGAGCGTGCCCGCGGCCTCCTGTCGGCTCATCGCCGCGACGATCTCTCCGGGATCGAGGTCGTCGAGGTCGCCGAGATCGGCTCCCCAGAACAGCACCTGGGGCATGGCGGACGAGGCGCCCTGAGCGCCCGGCGCCGACGCGGTGTCGATGACGAGAGACACCCCGTCGCCGCGCAGATGCGCGAGCCGCGAGGGGGGTGGAGGATGCGCGGCCTCATCGCCGCGGACATCCGGAGTAACGAGATCAGTCATGGTGCCCTCTCGGACGGGATCCGTCCGGTCGATTTCTGGAAGTGCTTGACGGACTTAGTTTACCTACGTAACAATGAGGGCGGTAGATGGAGATTCCTTCCACTCACACAGTCGGCGCGGACAACCCCTCGGGTGGCGCGCCTGGGAAAGGACGACGATGTTCCTCAGCACGAAGCGCCCACGCGCCGGCATCCGGATGGCCCTGGCGGGAGCCTCGGCCGCGATGGCCACCACCCTCCTGCTCGCGGGCTGCGCGCCGGCATCCGGCGGTTCCGCCTCCGGATCGGCGGACACCCTGATCGCGTACACGGGGCAGTCCGGCGACTATCAGATCAACTTCAACCCCTACTCGCCGTCGCAGATCGGCGGAATCGGCACGATCTTCGAGTCGCTCTTCTTCGTCACGAACGTGAACACCGAGGCGTACACGCCTCTGCTCGGCACCGAGTACACCTGGAACGAGGACGGCACGCAGCTCTCCGTCACGTTGCGCGAGGGCGTCACCTGGTCGGACGGCGAGGACTTCACCGCCGACGACGTGGCGTTCACCTTCCAGCTGCTCCTCGACACGCCCTCGTTGAACAACGGTGGCTTCGACGGGACCGTCGAGGCCACCGACGACACGCACGTCGTGTTCACCTGGGACCACCCCGCGTTCGTGAGCGGGCCGACCCTGCTCGGCCGCACCCCGATCGTGCCCGAGCACATCTGGTCCGGGATCGACCCCACGACCGACGTGATGGAGAAGCCGGTCGGCACGGGTCCGTACACGCTCGACAACTTCAAGCCGCAGGCGTTCACGCTCGCAGCCAACGAGGACTACTGGGACGGCGCCCCCGCGGTGAAGGCGATCCGCTACCTCTCGCTGTCCGGCAACACCGCCGGCGTGGACGCGCTCAAGGCCGGCACGATCGACTGGCAGACGGGCCCGGTGCCCGACATCGAGAACGTGTCCACGACCTACCCCGGATACGACGCGATCACCATCCCGCAGAACCAGGTCGCACTGCTCACCTGCTCGAGCGCCGAGCTCGGCTGCACGGGTCCGCAGACGGATCCTGCCGTGCGCCAGGCCGTGTACGCCGCGCTGAACCGCGATCAGGTCAACTCGCTGGCATTCCAGAACACCGCGAGCGAGATCTCGCCGACGTTCGCGCTCACCACGACGCAGAAGGACCTGATCTCGTCCGCCGTCGCCGAGCCCGTCGCGCCCGGTGCCGCCGACCCCGACACGGCTGCCGAGATCCTCGAGGCCGCCGGCTGGGCGAAGGGATCGGACGGCATCTACGCGAAGGACGGCGAGACGCTCTCCCTGACCGTGGAGGTCGTGACCGGCTGGACCGACTACATCACCGCGATCGACACGATGGCGCAGCAGCTCAAGGCCGCCGGAATCGATCTGCGCGTCTCGCAGTCGTCGTGGAACGAGTGGACAGACAAGAAGGGCAAGGGCACGTACCAGCTGGCGATCGACTCGCTCGGCCAAGGCGCCGCGTCCGACCCCTACTACCTCTACGACAAGTACTTCAACACGGCCTTCACGGCACCCGTCGGTGAGGTCGCGCCGCAGAACGTCGCCCGATTCAGCGACCCGGACGTGGACGCCGCACTCGCAGTGCTCAAGGCGACCAACCCGGAGGACGCCGAGACGCGACAGGTGCAGTTCGACATCATCCAGGAGAAGATCGTCGCCGCGATGCCGTACATCCCCGTCCTGACGGGTGGCACGACCAGCGAGTTCAACGTCGACAAGTTCACCGGATGGCCGACGCAGGACGACCTCTACGCGTTCCCGGCGGTCTGGGCCTCGCCGGACAACGCGCAGATCTTCAAGTCGCTGAAGCCGGCGGGGGAGTGATCGTGATCGTCACCGAGAAGGAGCGCGGCGAGCGGGGACAGGGACGGATGCTGTGAACTACTTCGTCCGAAAGCTGGGGTTCTATCTCATCGCCCTCTGGGCGGCGCTGACCCTCAACTTCCTGATTCCGCGGCTGCTGCCGGGGAACCCCGTCGACATCTTGCTGGCCAAGCTGCAGCAACGGGGCGGCATCGTCACCCCGGACACGCGCAAGGCCTACGAGCTCCTTCTCGGTGGCGATTCCTCGGAACCGCTGCTCGTCCAGTACTGGAACTATCTGATCAACATCTTCCGGGGCGACCTCGGGGTCTCGGTCAGCTACTTCCCGACGCCCGTCATCGAGGTGATCAACACCTCGCTGCCCTGGACCATCATGCTCGTGGGCGTGTCCACGGTCCTCGCCACGGTCATCGGGGTGGCGCTCGGGGCCATCGTCGGCTGGAAGCCGGGGACCTGGCTCGACTCGCTGATCCCCGCGACCACGCTGCTCGCCGCCGTCCCGTACTTCTGGCTGGCGCTGCTGCTCGTGTACTTCTTCGCATCGACGCTCAAGCTCTTCCCCTCGCAGGGCGGGTACGACGTGATCCTGGACCCCGGGTTCTCGTGGGAGTTCATCGCCTCGGCGATCCAATACGGATTCCTCCCCGCGCTGACGATCGTGATCGCCTCGGTCGGCGGATGGCTGCTCGGGATGCGCAACATGATGGTGTCGACCCTCTCCGAGGACTACATCCTCACCGCGCAGGCGAAGGGGCTCAGCCCGGGGCGGATCCTCCGCCACTACGCGGCCCGCAACGCCGTGCTGCCCTCGGTCGCCGGCTTCGCCATCTCCCTCGGGTTCGTCGTCTCCGGCTCCATCGTCACCGAGCAGGTCTTCTCCTACCCCGGCATCGGATCGAAGCTGCTCTCGGCCGTCACCAACAACGACTACGCGCTGATGCAGGGGCTGTTCCTCTTCATCACCCTGGCCGTCCTGGTCGCCAACCTCATCGTCGATCTGTTCTACGGGCTCATCGACCCTCGCACGCGGGTGAACGCCTGATGTCGGCGGCGATGACGCCGGTGCCGATCCGCGCGCTGCTCTTCCCGGAAGGACTCAGCCGATGACGAACCTCGCTCCCCGCACCGAGCCCAACGTCCCCGATGCGACCATGGCCCTGGCCACGGCCGCCGCCGAACGGGGCAGGAAGCCGCGCTCGCCGTGGCGGATGATGCTCCCCACCATGACGCCGTGGCTCGCCTTCGGTCTCGTGCTCGTCGGCGGCATCGCCCTGTTCGGCATCATCGGACCGCTCCTCGTGCAGGATCCGACGACCATCCGGGACTCGGGTCTGCAGCCGCCGAGCGCCGAGCACATCCTCGGTACGACGCAGACCGGACAGGACGTGTTCGCGCAGTTGGCCTTCGCGACGGCCGGCTCCCTGCAGATCGGCCTCATCGTCGGCGTGCTCGCGACGATCCTGTCCGCCTTCTTCGGCATCCTGGGGGCGTACATCGGCGGGTTCGCGGATGAGGCGTTCTCCCTCTTCTCGAACGTCTTCCTGGTGATCCCCGGACTGCCGCTCGTGATCGTGATCTCGGGATTCGTCCCGCAGGCGCAGCGCGGTCTCTGGACGATCGCGGTCGTCCTCGCCATCACCGGGTGGGCGGCGTCCAGCCGTGTGCTGCGTGCGCAGACACTCTCCATCCGCAATCGCGACTACGTCGCGGCATCCCGGGTGGCCGGAGAGCGCGCCGGTCGTGTGATCGCCGTCGAGATCCTGCCGAACCTGCTCCCCGTGCTCGCGTCGCAGTTCGTCTTTGCCGTGATCGCGGCGATCCTCGGTGAGGCGGGGCTCTCGTTCCTCGGCCTCGGCGCCTCGAACTCGTCGACTCTCGGCACCATGCTGTTCTACGCGCAGAACGGCTTCGCGCTCTCCCTGGGCGCGTGGTGGTGGTTCGTGCCGCCCGGCCTCATCATCGCGCTGTTCGGCATGGGGCTGTCGCTGATCAACTTCTCGATCGACGAGATCATCAACCCGAAACTCAAGAACGTCCGGCTGCACCGCAAGCGCGCCAGGGTCGCCGCCCGTCTCGAGCGCTCTCGCGTGACGCGGGAGAGGAAGGCAGCCGCATGACGATCTCGGAGGAGACCCGCACGCGGACCGGTTCGGACCGGCCGGCCGTGATCAGCATCGAGGACCTGTCGGTCGTCTACGAGGTCGACCACCCCGTCACGGCGGTGAAGAACGCGTCCTTCTCTCTCGCTCCGGGCGAGATCCTCGGCCTCGCCGGGGAATCCGGATGCGGGAAGACCACGCTGGCCTACGCGATCAACCGGCTCCACAAGCCCCCGGCCCGCATCTCGTCGGGCAGCATCACCTTCCATGATCGCGACGGCAGCGACCTCGACCTGCTGGCGCTGGACGAGGATCAGCTCCGGGCCTTCCGCTGGACGAAGCTGTCGATGGTGTTCCAAGGGGCGATGAACGCCCTTAACCCGGTGACGACGGTGCGCGCCCAGCTGGACGACGTCTTGCTGACCCACCGCTCGGAGATGTCGAAGAAGGAGCGCACCCAGCGCGCTGGCGATGTGCTCGAGCGGGTCGGGGTGGACCGTCGCCGCCTGCACTCCTATCCGCACGAGCTCTCCGGAGGCATGCGGCAGCGCGTCATGATCGCCATGGCGATGCTGCTCGAGCCCCAGGTCATGATCATGGACGAGCCCACGACCGCCCTGGATGTCGTCGTGCAGCGGGACATCCTGCGGGAGATCGTGCGGCTGCGCGACGAGCTCGACTTCGCGGTCATCTTCATCACGCACGACCTGCCGCTGCTGCTGGAGATCAGCGACCGCATCGCCATCATGCTGCGCGGCGAGATCGTCGAGCTCGGCACGGCCGATCGGATCTACCGTGCGCCGGAGCACGAGTACACCCGGCAGCTGCTCTCCTCCTTCCCGAGCCTCAGCGGATCGCGCGGGGCATTCATCCGAACCGGCGACGACGAGGGACAGGTGCAGCGCTCATGACCACGATCCGAGTGACCGATCTGACGAAGGACTACACGATCAGGAAGGGTCTGCGCCGCGGCGCGTTCCGCGCGGTGGACGGGGTCTCGTTCGACCTCGTCCCCGGACGGACGATCGCTCTCGTCGGCGAGTCGGGGTCGGGCAAGTCGACGATCGCGCGGATGCTGTCCCGGCTCGAGAAGCCGACGTCGGGGCAGATCGACGTCACGCTCGACGACGGCACGCCGATGCCGCGCTCGCTCTACCGCCGGCACGTGCAGATGGTGTTCCAGGACCCGTTCGCGTCGCTGAACCCGTTCCACAGCATCGAGCATCACATCGCACGCCCCATCCGCATCCACCGTCGCGCCTCCGGCACGGTGGCGGTGCACGAGAAGGTGCTGAGCATGCTCGATCGGGTGAACCTCACACCGGCGGAGGACGTCGCGATCCGGCGCCCGCACGAGCTCTCGGGCGGCCAGCGACAGCGCGTCGCGATCGCCCGTGCCCTCGCACCGGGTGCCGAGGTCCTGATCGCCGACGAGCCGGTGTCGATGCTCGACGTGTCGATCCGCCTCGGCGTGCTCAACCTGCTCGGACGACTGCAGCGCGAGGACAACCTGGCGCTGCTGTACATCACGCACGACCTCGCGACCGCCCGGCACTTCTCCGACGAGATCCTCGTGCTGTACCACGGCCGAGTCGTGGAGCGCGGGCCTGCCGATGACGTCATCCTCAACCCGCAGCACGGCTACACGCGCCTGCTCGCGATCGCCGCGCCCGACCCGGAGAAGATCGGGAAGGTCGTGTCGAGTGAGGCCGCTCCCGACCGCTCGACTCTGGACAACTCCATCTGCTACAACCACTTCACGCAGTCCTGGGAGGGCTCGGAGCGGGAACCGGCCCGTGCCTGAGGAGCTCGGCCGACCCGGCGACGACGTTCTCGTCTGGGGTGACGACGCGCTCGAACTCGTGTTCGCGATCGGACGGGACGCGCCGGTGTCGCTCATCGGGCTGGGGGCTCCTGGCACGTCGCGAGCAGGAGCCGCCGTGCTGGCGCCTGCCCTCCGGCAGCCGCTCGTCGAGATCTCGGCGTTCGGGCACGGGCGCTTTCCCGGGGGCTTCCGCAACGTGGACACGGTCATCGGCGCGCGGCTCCGCCACGAGTCGCATGTCGTCGAGGAACACACGCTGCGCATCCGCCAACGCGATGAGGAGACGGGGCTCGCCGTGACGAGCGTCTTCGAGGTGACTCCCGGTGTCGGAGGATTCCGGACCTGGTCGGAGGTCTCGTATGCGCCGTCGCCGGCGGGCGGTGTCGAGGCCGCCTCGATCGTGCTCGACTTCGTCTCGACCTTCGCCACCGGGGCGTTCCTGACGGAGGCTCCCGACGTCGACGGGTTCCAGCTCGCGTCCGCCGCGAACGACTGGGTGAGCGAGGGGCGCTGGTCGACACGCTCGCTCCGAGACTCCGGGCTCGCGCGCATCGATCGCGACCTGCAGCATCACCCTCCGCGCAGCCGGATACACGTCGCCGATCGGGGTTCGTGGTCCAGCGGCGAGCATGTTCCGACGGCGGCGCTCCTCGCGGAGTCCGGCGACTACGCCCTCGCCTGGCAGATCGAGCACAACGGCCCCTGGGGCTTCGAGATCGGGGAGACCCGGCACGGCGCCTATCTGCTGCTCACCGGCCCGACCGATCAGGACAACCAGTGGAGCGTGCGACTGCGGCCGGGCGACTCGTTCACGAGCGTGCCGGCGTCGGTCGTCGTCGCGTCCGGGGGAATGGACGAGGTGCTTTCGCGGATGACGTGGCAGCGTCGGGCCGTCCGGCACGTGCGCGCCGCGGATCGTCGTCTGCCCGTCGTCTTCAACGACTACATGAACACGCTCATGGGCGATCCGACGACCGAGAAGCTGCTGCCGCTCATCGACGCGGCGGCCGCGGCGGGTGTCGACATCTTCTGCATCGACGCGGGCTGGTACGCGGACGGGAGCTGGTGGGACTCGGTGGGGGAATGGCGCCCCGCTGCTCGCCGATTCCCTGGCGGCATCGAGGAGGTCATCGACCGGATCCGTTCGCACGGGATGGTCGCGGGGCTGTGGCTGGAGCCGGAGGTGATCGGCGTCCGCTCTCCGCTCGCCGTCGCATCCTCGGGGAGGGCGCTCCCCGACTCGGCGTTCTTCTCCCGCGGCGGGGTGCGACTGGCCGAGCATGGCCGCCATCTGCTGGATCTGCGCGACCCGGCGGCCCGCGGCCACGTCGACGCAGTCGTTGATCGCCTGGTGGCCGACTACGGCATCGGCTTCATCAAGATGGACGACAACACCATGACCGGACCGGGGACGGATGCCGGTGGCCTCGCGCCGGGCGCCGGACTCCTGGAGCACAACCGCGCCCTCCTCGCCGTGATCGACGGCTGGCAGGCGCGGCATCCGGAGCTCCTGATCGAGAGCTGCGCGTCGGGCGCGATGCGCCTGGACCAGGCGATGCTGTCGCGGCTGCATCTGCAGTCCACCTCCGACCAGCAGGATCCGGTGATGTACGCGACGATCGCCGCGGCCGCACCCGCCGCGATGCTTCCCGAGCAGGCCGGGAACTGGGCGTATCCGGTCGCCGGCAGCTCGCGCGAGGAGATGGTCTTCGCGCTGGTGAACGGCATCCTCGGTCGCCTGTACCTCTCCGGCTATCTCAATCGGATGACGGCGGACGAGCAGGCGCTCGTCCGCGCCGCCGTGGACGCGCACCGCCGCGTGCTGACGACCATCGAGCGAGCCGTGCCGTTCTGGCCGCTGGGCCTTCCCGCCTGGGAGACCCCGTGGGTCGCACTGGGGCTTCGCGAACCCGCCGGCTCCGCGCTGGTGAGCCTGTGGCGGCGCCCCGGTGCCGCCGACGAGGTCGTGATCCCGCTGCCGTTCCATCGCGGCGAGGAGATCGAGGTCGAGGCCTTCTTCCCCGATTCCGCCGACGGCTGGTCTTGGCGGTGGGACGCGGCGGCCGGAGAGCTCGCCGTCACCGTCGCCGTGCCGGCACCGACCGCCCGCGTTCTGCGCGTGACGTGGACATCCCCCGCCCCTTCCCCCGAGAGGACCCCCGATGACCAGTAGCACCGAGACCCTGGACGACGGCCCTCGCCGGATCGTCGAGTGGCCGACCGAAGGACTCTCGTTCGGAGGCGACTACAGCCCCGAGCAGTGGTCGTGGGATGTCGTGCTCGAGGACATGGAGCTGATGCGCGAAGCGGGTGTGAACCTCGTGACGCTCGGCGTGTTCTCCTGGGTGGTGCACGAGCCGCGCGAGGGTGTCTTCGACTTCTCATGGCTCGACCGGATGCTCGATCTGCTGCACGAGAACGGCATCGCGGTCGACCTCGCGACGCCCACCGCCGCGGTGCCGATGTGGCTGCACCGTCTGCACCCCGAGATCCTGCCGCAGGACATCCACGGGCATCCCCTCGCCCCCGGCGGCCGGCTGGGCTGGTGCCCTTCGTCCACGGTCTTCCGGAAGTACGCCGTGCGCATCGTCGAGCGCCTCGCCGAACACGTGGCCGGTCACCCGGCCGTGCTGATGTGGCATGTGAGCAACGAACTCGGCGGCGGGAACGCGCGCTGCCACTGCCCCGTCTCGAACGCCCGATTCCGCGAGTGGGTGGCAGAGAAGTACGTCACGGTCGAGGCTCTGAACGCGGCCTGGGGCATGGCGTTCTGGGGCAACAGCTACTCTTCGTTCGAGGAGGTGACGACTCCGTGGGGCGTCACGGCGCACAATCCGGGGCATCTCCTCGACTACGAGCGCTTCTCGTCCGACGAGCTCCTCGCGCAGTACCGCGCCGAGAAGGAGGCGCTGCAGCGGTTCACCCCGGAACTCCCCATCACCACCAACTTCATGGTCGGTCTCGGTCCCGACGTGGTCGACTACACCCGGTGGGCCGACGAGATGGACATCGTGGCGAACGACCACTACACGTTCGGCCCTGATCCGCGGAAGCACCAGGATCTCGCGTTCAGCGGGGACCGCATGCGCGGCATGTCGGGAGGTCGGCCGTGGATGCTCATGGAGCACGCGACCGGTGCGTCGAGCTGGCATCCGATCAACCAGCCGAAGGCTCCGGGGGAGATCAGCCGGCACGCGCTCGCGCATGTCGCGCGCGGCTCCAACAGTGCGATGTTCTTCCAGTGGCGCGCATCGAAGTCCGGCACCGAGCAGTTCCACTCCGCGATGCTGCCCCACGCGGGCAAGGACACCCGGGTGTTCCGCGACATCGTCGCACTCGGTGCGCAGCTCGCCGCGCTCGCCGAGGTGCGGGACACGGTCGTCGCCCCGGCGGAAGTGGCACTGCTCCACGACAACGAGGCGGGCTGGGCGCTGCGGTCGGGTCTCAAACCCGCCAACAACCTCCGCTACGCCGACACCGCGCGGGCCGTGCACAACGCGCTGTTCGAACGTGCGGTGACGGCGGATGTCGTGGCGCCGTGGTCGCCGCTGGGCGACTACCGGCTCGTGATCGTTCCGGGGCTCTACCTGGTGTCGGAGGAGAACGCGCGCGCCCTGCACGAGTATGTCGAGGCGGGTGGCACCGTGCTCGTGACCTGGTTCTCGGGCATCGTCGATGAGGCAGGCACCGTGCACATCGGCGGGTATCCGGGCGCGTTCCGCTCCCTCGTCGGCGTGACGAGCGAGGAGTTCTTCCCGCTCGAGGAGCAGCGGACCTTCGCCCTGGACAACGGCTGGACCGGACGCCGGTGGTCGGAGCGGCTGCGGCATCCGCAGCCGGAGGACGACGTCGAGATCGTCGCGGGTTACGCCGAGGGCCCGCTCGCCGGACACCCCGCTCTCACGCGCCGGCAGGTCGGCGCCGGAACGGCGTGGTACCTGTCGACCGACCTCGACGAGACGGGTCTGACCGAGCTGGTCGACCGCCTGCTGGCCGAGGCGTCGGTCGCTCCGACCGCCGTCGTGTCACCCGGTGTCGAGGCCGTGCGACGGAGCTCCGCCGATGCGTCCTACCTCTTCCTCATCAACCACACCGATGAAGAGGGCTGGGCAGAGGCATCGGGGACCGACCTGCTGACCGGATCCGCGCACACCGATCGAGTGCCGGTGGCTGCGGGTGCTGTCGTCGTCATCCGCGAGTAGCCGCGGTACCGGCGGCGATCCGACGTGCTGATCGCCGCCGGCATCCGCGTCAGTCCTCCGCCGGCACCCGCTCCGCTTCGAGCACGAGAGCCTGACCCGGTCCCAGCAGGGGCAGACGGATGCCGCGCTGCGCGAGCGCCGCGCCGGTGAGCACCACGTGCCCGCGATCCATCCACGGCGGAGGCGTGGGTTCGATCGCCCGCGGCATCCGCAGTTCGGGGACCGGCCGCACGAGGTACTGCGCCTCCGGATCGAGGTCGGGGATGCGGAGAAGTCGCGGAAGCGCGCGATCGGAACTGGTCACCCGCGCGACCCTGATCACCGCACGACTCGCATCCGGCGAAGTGACCGACGTGACGCGCAGGCCCTCGTCGCCTCCCTCGGGATGCGCGAGGACACCGCTGTGCAGCAGGCCACGGAGCCGTCGGTAGGCGGCGATGCCGTCGCGCATCTGATCGAGCTCGTCGGGCGAGCACTCCGTGATGTCCCACTCGATCCCGAAGGAGCCGAAGAGCGCGACCGCGATGCGCAGGCCGAGGCCCGTCTCGCGACGTGTGGTGTGGGTGACCGGCGGCCCGACGTGCGAGCCGATCAGCTCGAGCGGCAGGAGCAGCTCCGTCCATCGCTGGATGTCGAGACGCTCGATGGGGTCGTTGGTGTCCGACGCCCAGACGCGATCGGTGTGCTCGAGCACACCGAGGTCGACGCGCGCTCCGCCCGACGCGCACGCCTCGATCTCCAGGCCCGGATGCGCGCGGCGCACGGCGTCGAGGAGCTCGTAGACCGCGAGCGTGTGGCGGTGCACCGCGGCTCGTCCGTCGTGGACCGCCTCGATGAGATCGCGGTTCTGGTCCCACTTGATGTAGTCCAGCTCGTACTCGCTCACGACGGAGGAGATCGAGTCCCGCAGATACGCGAAGACGGCCGGGTTGGCGACGTCCAGCACGTACTGGTTCCGCCACGTGCGCACGCCCGCGTCGGGGTCCTGCAGCAGCCAGTCGGGATGCTCGCGCGCGAGGTCGGAGTCGACGTTGACCATCTCGGGCTCGAACCAGAGCCCGAACTGCATCCCGAGGCTGCGCACCTCATCGGCGAGCGGGTGGAGCCCGTGCGGCCAGATCTCCGCGTCGACGCTCCAGTCGCCGAGGCCGGCCACGTCGCTGCGCCGCCCCCGGAACCATCCGTCGTCGAGGACGAAGCGCTCCACTCCGATGTCGGATGCCGTCTCGGCGAGGGTGCGGAGGCGATCGATGTCGTGGTGGAAGTACACCGCTTCCCAGGTGTTGAGGGTGACCGGACGTGTCGAGGGATGTCCGTCGCGGGTACGGAGCGACGAGTGTAACCGCGCACCGATCCCGTCGAGCCCGCGATCGCTCCAGACGAAGACGGCAGTCGGAGCACGGAACCGGTCTCCCGGAGCGAGGACGACCTCGCCCGCGCGCAGCAGCGGCCCGGCACCGAGGAGGGTCGGCGCCTCCGGGAGTGCGTCCTGACGGTAGACGGAGTCGGCGCTCCACGCGAGATGCGCCGCCCACACCTCGCCGGTCCGGTCGCCGAAGTCCGAGGTGCCGAGAGCCAGCAGCAGGGGGGAGTCGTGGCCGGTGCGGCCGCGGCGGGATTCGCGCACGCGGCTGCCCTCGAGAAGACGACTGCGCTGCGGGCTGCGCTCCCTGGTCCATCGGCCGGAGAAGTCGAGCGCGTCGGCGGCGAGGTCGCCGACCGGCATCGTCGTCTCGAGCGCGAGAAGCTCGAGATCATCGTCGCCGGTGTTGCGGATCTCGTGCGTCACGCGGAGGACTCCCGCGTCGTCGAGCCGCATCTCCGTGCGCAGCTCGAGACCCTCGGCCCGCGCGGTGACGAGCAGTTCCGTCTCGTCGCCGTCGATCGCGACCACGGTCCATCTCGGCAGGCAGATCCGTCCCGACCGGTGGGCCGCGAATCCGGGCCGCCCCTCCCACCCGTCGTGTTCGCTCGGGAGAAGAGTGATCGGCCACTCCGCGTCGAGCGCGCTCGGCGACACCTGCCGGCGCGAGGACAGCACGAGCTCCTCCCGGTCGGCGGCGCCGAGGGGTGCGCCCCAGTGCAGGATCTCCGGGAGACGATCGGGGGCGGACATCACGGACACCTCCACACCGCCTCCGCGGAGGGCGTGGTGCTGAGGTCGGGGCAGTTCCAGCCTCGTGTCATCCGATCGGAGGTCGGTCGCTGTCATGGGTGCTGCGCTTTCCTCGGAGAGTCCGTGCTTCGACGGCTCGGAGGCGAACGCCCCCGGCCGTCACAGCCTGGTGCGAATCCGCGCGTTTGTCAACAAGTGAAACTAACGCCCGCTAGAAGCGGAGGACGGTGCGGATGCCGAGGACAGCCGCCGCGCGCGCCCACTCGTTGAACTGGAACGGCTGGACGTCGAGCTCGAGGGGCTCGGATCCGGCGCTCAGGACCTCGTCGATCGCCGCGCGGATCTCGGGCTCGGCGATCTCCCACACCGGCAGGCCGTCGCCGGTGAGGATGATCTTCTGGGGGTCGATCCCGTTGGCCGCCGTCGCGATGAGCGTGCCCAGCGCGGTGCCCGCATCGCGGAACGCACGCAGCGCCGCGGGGTGCCCGCCGCGCGCCAGTTTGACGGCCTCGGTGTAGTCGGCGGCGGCACCGTTCAGCGACCGGACGATCGACTCGTTGGTGAGATAGACCGACGCGCAGCCGCGGTGGCCTTCCGGGCAGAACGGGCCGGCGTCGTCGATCCTCAGGTGATCGAGGCGCCCCGCCCTGCCGTGGTGGCCGGCGACGAGACGGTCGTCGATCACGAATCCGAAACCGATTCCCGCGCCCACCGTGATGAGCGCCAGCGACGAGCATCCCGCCCCTGCCCCGAACCAGTGCTCCGTGGCCGTGAGAGCGCGGACATCGTTCTCCGTCGCCATGGGAATCCCCAGTTCATCCGTGAGAATTCGGGCGAGCGGCACGTCTTTCCAGCCGAGGAATGGCGAGTCGACGACGAGCTTCCTGTCCTGGGTCAGGTCGCCGGCGACGCACACTCCGCCGGCGACGATGTCGTCGAACGCTCCGGACAGCTCGGTGTAGATCGCGACGATCCTCTTCACGACGTCGGCCACGTCGCGCGACGTCAGGGCCTCCTCGACGGTGGCGACCTCGTGAGCACCGAGATCGATGACGGCGGCGAAGATGGTGTCGCCGGTGAGCTTGACGCCGAAGAAGTGCCGGGCGGTCGGAGCGATGTCGAACAGCTCGCTCGGTCGCCCCGTCCACGCGCGCTGCTCCGTCGCCCCCTCGATGATGAGGCCGTGTTCGAGGAGGCTGCGCGTGACGCGCGTGAGGCTGGCTCGCGAGACCCCGAGGCGGCGAGCGATCTCCGCGCGGGGGAGTGGACCGTGGATCAGGACCTCGCGCAGCGTCTCGCGCTCTCCGTGGTTCAGTCTCGGCCACGCGGTGGTCGCGGCAGGAGGGGGTGCGGAGCTCTTCGTCATCGCAGTTCTCTCTTCGTTCATCCCCATCATGCCGTAACGAAGAATTCCGAAGTTAGTTTCACTTGTTGACAAACACGCCCCGCGGCGGCAATCTAGGTGAGCCGGCATTGTGACCGGTCCCGATGCCGGAGACAGTCCGGCGCACACAGCAATCAAAGGAGATGTTGATGCGCACTCATCGACCGCTTGCCGCCGCCGTGGCGGGTCTTGCCATCATCGGTGTCGCCGGACTGGCCGGCTGCTCAGGTTCCGACGCGAACAGCGACGGTCCCGTGCAGCTCGAGTACTGGGCGTGGGCCTCGAACTCGCAGGACGTCGTCGACCAGTGGAACAAGGAGAACCCGGACATCCAGGTCAAGTACACGGATGCCGGAGGCGGGACCGACTCCTCGGCCAAGCTGCTGACCGCCAACCGTGCGGGGAACGCGCCGGATGTCGCGCTCGTCGAGTACACGACCCTTCCCGCCATGATCGTCGCGGATGTTCCCGCCGACATCACCGAGTACGTGGGCGATGTCGAGGATGCGTTCACGGAGGGCACCTGGGCGCAGACCACCTTCGGCGGCGTCGTGTACGGCATCCCGCAGGACGTCGGGCCGATGGCGAACGTCTACCGCGCCGATCGGTTCGAGGAGCTCGGGGTGACTCCGCCCACGACGTGGGCGGAGTTCCGCACGGCCGCCGAGGCCGTGAAGGCTGCCGATCCCGCGACGGTGATCGCCGCACTCCCGCCTGCCGAGTTCGGATTCTGGGCCGGCGTCTCCACCCAGGCCGGTGGGCAGTGGTGGTCGAGCGAGGGCGACGAGTGGACCGTCGGCATCGCCGACGAGCCTTCGCTCGAGGTCGCCGACTTCTTCCAGGCGCTCGTCGAAGACGGCCTGGTCAGCACCGACCCGCTTCTGACGCCGGAGTACAACGCGGCGCTGAACAACGGGACGATGCTCTCCTGGCCCTCCGCCGTCTGGGCTCCCAGCGTGATCGAGAACGTCGCGGCCGACACGAGCGGCGGGTGGGCGATGGCTCCGCTCCCGCAGTGGACCGAGGGCGACGCGGCCGTGCCGTACCAGGGCGGATCCGCACTCGTGGTGACCACGAGCAGCGACCACCCCGAGGAGGCGGCGAAGTTCGCCAAGTGGCTGAACGCCTCGGAAGAGGGCAACGAGCTCATGATCAACACGCAGTCGCTCTACCCGGCGGCGATCGTCGGCCAGGAGATGACCGAGAGCAACGACCCGCCGGCCCTGATGCCGCAGCAGACCGACTTCTACGCCGTCGCGGCCGAGATCTCGGCCGACACGATCCCGGTCACCTGGGGTCCGAACGTGAACCTCGCACGAACGGTGTTCGCGGACGAGCTGCAGAAGGCCATCGACAACGGCACTCCCTGGCGTGACGCGTTCATCGCCACCCAGAAGGCCGTGATCGACGACATGGTCAAGAGCGGTTTCACCGTCACGAACGACTGACCGGAGAGGGGTGTCGACAGGGTCGGCACTCCTCCCGCCAGCCGACCGCAGACAGAAGCGAGGCAAGAAAGTGACCACCGCATCTCCGCGACGGGCCGCGAAACCGGCGGCATCGTCGAAGCCCAGAAGGGCGAAGTCGAACCGGCTCGCGCCGTACTTCTTCACGACGCCGGCGATCGTGCTGTACATCGTCTTCACGGTGATCCCCGTCGCCTACGCGATCTGGCTCAGCCTGCGCGCCTACCGGGTGACGGGAGGAGCGCTCGGGCGCAAGCAGGACGTCTTCGTCTGGTTTGAGAACTATCTCGCCGTGCTGCAGGACGAGACGTTCCTCGCCGGATTCGGAAGACTGCTGATCTACGGCGTCATCGCGATCCCGCTGACGCTCGGCCTCGCCCTGCTCTTCGCACTCCTGCTGGACGCGCCGGCGGTCCGCGCCAAGCGCTTCAGCCGGACGGCGATCTTCATCCCCTACGCGGTGCCCGGTGTCGTGGCGGCGCTGCTCTGGGGCTTCATGTACCTGCCGAGCACGAGTCCGTTCTCCTACTTGACCAAGGCTGCCGGGCTCGGATCGATCCCGTTCCTCGAGGAATCGGGCATCTTCGGGTCGCTGGCGAACATCGCCATCTGGGGCGGCGTCGGCTTCAACATGATCATCATCTACACCTCGCTGCGCGGCATCCCCGCCGACATCTACGAGTCGGCGCGCCTGGACGGCGCGAACGAGCTGCAGATCGCCTGGCGGATCAAGATCCCCCTGGTGGCTCCGGCCCTCGTGCTCACGGGCTTCTTCTCTCTCATCGGGACGATCCAGCTCTACAGCGAGCCGGCGACGCTGCGGCCGATGACCAGCACGATCTCCGCCGGCTGGGTGCCGCTCATGGCCATCTACCGAGATGCGTTCGGCACGGACAATCTGCCGCAGGCTGCGGCAGCATCCACACTTCTCGCGGTCGGCACGGTGCTGGTGTCGGCGCTCGTCCTCCGGCTCGTGAACCGCCGACGGAACGGAATGGAATCATGACCTCGACGATGACGCGATCGATCGTCCTCGGCGACGAGAAGAACCGGTCCGCACGCTCTCGGCGCGCGAGCGAGCGCAGCCGTCAGGGCGGCTGGGGCGTGCTCCCGACGATCGTCCTGATCGTCGGCGCCATCTACTGCCTGATCCCGGTGGCGTGGGTGTTCACCGCGGCGACCAAGTCCCGCAGCGAGCTCTTCACCACCTTCACCTTCGCGCCGGGAAGCGGTCTCTGGGAGAACCTGGTCGAGGTCTTCACCTATGAGGACGGCCAGTACCTGCTCTGGTGCCTGAACTCCCTGCTCTACTCCGGCGTGGCCTCGGTGCTCTCCGTCTTCGTCTCCGCGATGGCCGGATTCGCTCTGGCGAAGTACAGCTTCCGCGGGCGCAACGCGATCTTCTTCGGCTTCCTCGTCGGCATCCTCATCCCCGGCATCGTGCTGGCCGTGCCGCAGTACCTGCTGATGTCGACCGTGGGCCTCACCGGAACGCAGTGGTCGGTGCTGCTGCCGAGCATCGTCAGCCCGTTCGGCATCTACCTCTGTCGTGTCTACGCGATGTCGGCCGTTCCTCAGGAGACCCTCGAGGCGGCACGCATCGACGGCGCCGGTGAGTGGCGCATCTTCCGGATGATCGTGCTGCCCCTGATGGTGCCGGGCATGGTGACCGTGTTCCTGCTGCACTTCATCGGCACCTGGAACAACTTCCTGCTGCCGTACATCATGCTGTCCGATCAGGACCTCTACCCGCTCACCGTCGGCCTGTTCACGCTCCTGTCGAAGGGATCGGGAAGCCCGGCGCTCTACTCGGTGGCGATCACCGGGGCCGCGATCTCGATCATCCCGCTCGTGGCGCTCGTGCTGTCGTTGCAGCGATACTGGCGTCTGGACCTCGTCTCGGGAGGAATCAAGGGATGACAGCGCGCGTCCTGCCCCCGCTGTGCGTCGGGGCGAGCCCGCTCGGCGGTATGGCGCAGACGTACGGCTACGACGTCGACGAGAGCACGGCGATCCGCACCGTGCGACACCTTCTCGAGAGCCCCGTCCGGTCGATCGACACCTCCAACCAGTACTCGGGCGGAGAGAGCGAGCGGCGGATCGGGCGGGCGCTCGCCGACGCCGGCGGCGTTCCGGACGACTTCGTGATCGCCACGAAGGCCGACCCGCTCCCCGGTGACGGCGGGTTCTCCGGCGACCGCGTGCACCGGTCGTTCCAGGAGAGCACGGAGAGGCTGGGCGGTGCGCGTTTCGGCGTCTACTACCTGCACGACCCCGAGTGGTTCGACTTCGACACGATGGTCGGTCCGAACAGCGCGGTCGAGGCGATGGTCTCCCTGAAGCGGGATGGCCTCGTCGACGCGATCGGCGTCGCGGGCGGCGACCTCGACGAGATGCGTCGGTACGTCGATCTCGGCGTCTTCGACGTGCTGCTGAACCACAACCGCTACACGCTGCTGGATCGGTCGGCCGACTCGCTCATCGACCATGCGATCGAGAGCGGCGTCGCCTTCGTGAACGCCGCTCCGTATGCCAGCGGCATCCTGGCGCGACCGGCCGCCGCACGGCCCACGTACCAGTACCGGCCGCCGAGCCCGGAGATCGTCGCCACGACCGCACGGCTCCGCGAGGCGTGCGCGCGTCACGGCGTCCCGCTGCCGGCGGTCGCCCTCCAGTTCTCCACCCGCGATCCCCGCATCACCTCCACGGTCGTCGGGGTCTCCGCTCCTCAGCGCGTCGACGAGCTCGTCGAGAATGCGGGCATCGATGTGCCCGCCGCCCTCTGGCACGAGGTCGGCGACATCATCGGCGCCGACGCCTCCCACCTCCTCACCTGAAAGACGACAGATGCCGCACACGCAGTACGCACCAGGTCAGTTCCTCTTCGGAGGCGACTACAACCCCGAGCAGTGGTCGCGCGAGACGTGGGCCGAGGACATCGCGCTGATGCGCCGTGCGAAGGTGAACACGGTCACGATCGGGGTCTTCTCCTGGGCCATGCTCGAGCCGAGCGAGGGCGAGTACGACGCGGCCTGGCTCGACGACGTGATCGCCGGCCTCGGCGCCGCCGGCATCGGGTTCTTCCTCGCGACACCGACGGCCTCACCGCCGCCGTGGTTCACCGTCGCGCACCCCGATGCGCTGCCGATCCGCGCCGACGGCACTCCCGTGCTGCACGGTTCGCGCGACACCTACGCGATCAGCGCCCCGGCGTACCGGGAGGCCGCTCGTCGCATCGCTCGTTTCCTGGGGGAGCGCTACGGCACGCATCCGGGGCTGCGCGGCTGGCACATCCACAACGAGTACGGCACCGTCGACTACGGACCCCACGCCGCTCGGGCGTTCCGGGAGTGGCTGCGGGCGAAGTACGGCTCCATCGAGGCGCTCAACACGGCCTGGTACACGGCCTTCTGGTCGCAGCGCTACGGGGACTGGGATCAGATCCTCCCTCCGCTGCAGACGCAGTATCTGCACAACCCCGCCCAGCTCGTGGACTTCCGGCGCTTCAACTCCGACGAGATGCTCGCGGCCTACGGCGAGCAGCGGTCGGAGATCCGCGCCACCGGGTCGACGGCTCCGATGACGACCAACTTCATGCTGCCGACCTGGAACTTCCTCGACCAGTGGTCGTGGAGCGCCGAGCAGGAGGTCGTCTCGATCGACCACTACCTCGACACCGACGGTCCCGACGGTGAGACGCACGTCGCCTACGGCTCCGACCTCACTCGCTCGTGGGCGGGTGGGCCGTGGCTGCTGATGGAGCAGAACGCCACCGGCATCCGCGTGGGTGAGCAGACGCTCGTCAAACAGCCGGACCGCATGATCCGGAACTCCCTCGGCTACATCGCTCGCGGATCGCAGAGCTCGCTGTTCTTCCAGTGGCGGGCGTCCGCCGCCGGCTCAGAGCTCTGGCACGGCGCGCTCGTTCCGCACGCCGGTGCGGACTCCCAGGCTTTCGAGGCCGTCGTCGAACTCGGCGGCATCCTCGAGAAGATCGCCGAGGTGGCCGCCCCGCCTGCGGACGGTGTCGTCGTCGAATCCGACGTGGCCGTCGTGTGGGATGCCGAGGGCTGGTGGTCGCTCGAGACCCCGCACCTGCCGAACGACGCGATCACGTATTCGGACGAGGTGCGCGCCGCGCACCGGGCGCTCTGGCGCGGCGGTCACGCCGTCGACTTCGTCGCGCCCGGAGCGGACGTGTCGAGGTATCGGATGCTGGTGGTGCCCGCGCTCTACGCGATCACCGCGGCGACCGTGGACTGGCTCGAGGAGTACGTACGGGCCGGCGGTCATCTCGTCGTCACCTTCGCTACCGGCCTGGCCGACGAGAATCAGCGCATCGTCCCCGGCGGGTATCCGGGCATGCTCCGAGACCTTCTCGGCATCCGGGGCGAGCAGATCCTTCCGCGCGCGGACGGGGACACGGTGCCGCTCAGCAACGGGATGACGGGCGGCTCCTGGACCGAGCTGTTGCATGCCGAGACCGCCGAGGTCGTCACACGATACGAGTCGGGTCCTCTCGCGGGAGTGCCGGCCATCACCCGGCGCGAGCTCGGGGAGGGGAGCGCGACGTACGTGTCGACGAAGCTCGAGCAGGAATCGCTGGATGCCTTCCTCGCCGGTGTCGCATCGACGGCAGGGGTGGAGGCGGTGTTCCCCGATTCCCGCGCGTTCGGAGTGGAAGCGATCAGGCGGCGTGGAGCGGACGGGGACTACCTGTTCCTGCTGCACCACGGCGGGCGGCCGGTGCGTGTGGACGGTGAGGGGGTGGATCTGATCTCCGGTGCGGTCGACGGTGTCGTGCTGCAGCCGGGGGCGGTGGCGGTGATCCGGGAGGGCTCTGCGGCATGGTCGATCGCGGCGGTGTCGTGATCTGACGGTCTCGTCACCGATTCCAGTGGCGGAGCTTGTCGGGATTGCACACGACCCAGACGCTGGACAGGAGTCCCGATCGCTCCTCTGCGGTGACCGCTCCGACGACCTGTCCGCCGCGGATCAGGGTGAACCCGGGAACGCTGTTGATCGACGCCATCGCGACGGACGTGTCCGACGTCATCAGGCTGAGCAGCTGCGAGGTAGCCGCGGCCGGTCCCTCGGCGGGCTCGGCCGCGTGGGGAACGAACCCGCCGCTGTCGATGATCACCACGACGTCCGGGTGCAGCATCTCGCGGAGCACATCCTCATCGTTCGACGTCAGAGCGCTCGCGAGTTCGCTCATCGTGCCCTCGGCGGCGGCACCACGAAGCCTCCGGCGCCACCACGCCGGGTAGTGCTTGCGGGTCATGCGCTGACCGCGGTGACATGTCCGAGCTTCTGCGGGCTCATGACCCAGAGGAGCTGAAGGATGCCTTCGGTCGATGTCGTCACGGTCACGATGGTGGTCACCGCGTCGTCCTCGGTGAGGGTCGCGGCGGGCTGACCGTTGACGTGAACCCAGTCGATCGTCTTTCCTGTCCAGAAGTGGTGGGCGAACGCGGCGACGAACTGCGCGACGCGGCGGCGTCCGTTCACGGGAGTGCGCGCGGCGAGCTTCACCCCGTTGCCGTCGGTGTAGCTCACGACGTCGGACGCGAACAGGCGCTCCAGCTCCTGGGCGTCACCCTTCTGCGCCGCAGTGAGGAAGGCTTCCAGCAATCGGCGTTGCGCGTGCGGATCCACGGTCGCCACCTTCGTGGAAGACAGATGCGCTCGCGCCCTGCTGACGAGCTGTCGCGCGCTGACGACGCTGCTGGAGATCACCTCGGCGATGCGGGGATACGGGTAGTCGAACGCTTCGCGGAGGATGTACGCCGCCCGCTCGGTCGGGGTCAGCTTCTCGAGCGTCAAGAGGATCGCGAACTGCAGCGCCTCAGCCCGCTCGGCACCGAGAGCCGGGTCGTCGTCCGTGTTGACCGGCTCGGGCAGCCACGGCCCGATGTAGGTCTCGCGTCGCGTGTGCGAGGACTGCAGGACGTTGATCGAGAGCCTGGTGGCGATCGTCGTGAGAAACGCCACGGGCTCCTGAATCTGCGTGCGATCCGTGTTCTGCCACCGGATCCACGTCTCCTGGACGATGTCCTCCGCATCCGCGACGCTGCTCAGCATGCGATAGGCGATGCCGAACAGGCGTCGACGGTGGGTGTCGAAGATCCGCACGGCCTCTTCGAGGTCTCCGCTCCTGCCGAGATCGTCAGGGCTCGACATCACCTCATCGATTCGCATCTCGCCCGCTCCGTTCCGTTCCCGCGCACACCCCTACAGAAGCACAGACCGGTGGCGGCCACGATCTGTGACAGGTCGGGTGAGGAATCCGACGGGGGCCGATCGGGTCGAAGGCGCGCTGTCACATCGAGCGTCTCTCCCCGGTCCTATCTGATGGGCGCCGAGCGGCGCTCTTGAGAACGAAAGGCAGGGAAATGGCAAAGATCGTCGTCATCGGGGGCACGGGCCTCATCGGATCCAAGGTCGTCGCGAAACTGACGGAGCACGGCCACGAGGCCGTCGCGGCTTCGCCGAACACCGGTGTCAACTCCCTCACCGGAGAGGGCCTCGCCGAGGCATTGACCGGAGCGGATGTCGTCGTCGACGTCTCGAACTCGCCGTCGTTCGCACCGGACGACGTGCTCGAGTTCTTCACCACCTCGACGCGCAATCTGCTCCGCGCGGAGGCGGAGGCCGGCGTGAAGCATCACGTCGCGCTCACCATCGTCGGCACCGACCGCCCGCAGGCGATCCCGTACTTCGCTGCCAAGGTCGCTCAGGAGAAGCTGATCCGAGAATCGGGCATCGCGTACTCGCTCGTGCACGCCACCCAGTTCTTCGAGTTCATCGGAAGCATCGCCGACATCTCGACCGAAGGCACCGAAGTGCGGCTGCCCGGCGCACTCGTGCAGCCCATCGCCGCCGAGGACGTCGCCACGGCCGTGGCTCGCACCGCCGCCGGCGCCCCGAGCGGCGACGTCGAGATCGCGGGGCCGGAGGCCTTCGGCATGGACGAGTTCATCCGCAGGGGACTGACCTTCCGCAAGGATCCGCGCACCGTCGTGCGCGATGACAGCGCCCCCTACTACGGCGCTCAGATCGAGGAGCGCACTCTGGTACCTCTCGACGGGGCGCACATCTTCGAGACGCGCCTCGAGGAGTGGCTGCCGCTCAACCCGCCCCGCAAGTAGAGGAAGCGCCACCGGGCGGACGACGTGCAGGACACGCGTCTGCCCGGGCTGCGCTCTCGGGTCAGCGCGTGGCCAGGCCGACGAGCGCGGCGATGAGCCCCGCGCCCACGAGGATCACGATCGCGATGATGTGGACGACCTTGCCGACGACGAGCATCGGGAGGTCGGGCCCGTCGTAGGCGGCGGCGCTGAACATGAGGCCGCGGGCGGGGAAGCTCCAGCGGATGCGGAAGCCGATGCCCCGGAGCTGATGCGACGGGGCGGCGAAGGTCTGACCGCGCTGTTCCCGTGATGCCTTCCACGCCGCCTGCGCGGCGTACCACGCGATCACGAAGAAGGGCATCGCGAGGGACGCGGCCCAGGCGATGAGGGCGACGCCGATCAGGACGCCCATTCCGGCGCCGAGCTCGCGGATGAAGAACAGGCCGAGTGCGGCCAGCCCCACCGCTGCCGGGACGAGCACCACGCCCCATCCCCAGCCGGGATGCGCTTCACCGGTCTGCCGTCGATCCACGTGTCCTGCGTCTTGCCAAGTCATATATCGGCCCCCGGCTCACCACCCTAGACGGCGCTCACCGTCTCATCGCCGGTCCCGAGCCGGAAGAGAGGCACGAAGTCGGGGTCGACGATCGCGGGTCGCGTCAGGCTGAACGACGAGATGTCGTGCTCCGTGCGGCCGACCGTGAGCAGATCGGCGAGGATCCGCCCGACCAGGCTCGCGAACTTCCCCGCGTGCCCTGCGCCGTTGAACACGGCGACGTGAGGATGCCCCGGCACGGTGTCGAGCACGAAGTCTCGGTCGGCGGGCATGTCGTACACGCACGTCTTGCTCATCAGCAGCGGTCCGTCGGCACCCGGCAGGTGCGCACGGAGGAAGGCGCGGAGGACCTCCGGCTCGTCGTCGTCCGGGACGAACGAACGCTCCGAGGGAGAGATGAAGTGGCCGCGCATGTCGCGTGCGAGCTTGACCGCCGCTTCGCCGTACACCGGGAATCCGTAATGCACCTCGTCGCTGTGGTGGATCCAGATCGGGAATCTGTCCGGAGTGAAATCGGAGAGATTCTGCGAGGAGAAGTACCCCACCTGCTCCTGGCTCAGAGTGAGAGCGAACGACAGTCCGAGGTCGGGCATCAGGTCTCCGAGCCAGGATCCCGCGGCGACGACGAGCTGGCCTCCGTCGAACGATCCCTCCGACGTCGAGACGGTCACCCCGTCGGCGTCGATCCGCACGCCCGTCACGACGACACCGGAGCGGAACTCCACCCCGGCGGCCCTGGCCAGCGACACATGGGCCGACACGGAGCGGCGGATGTCGAGGATGCCGGCATCCGCCTGATGGATCCCGATCGTGTCGTCCGACACGTTCCACTGCGGATACTGGCCGCGGATGTCGTCGATCGTCAACTCGTCGTAGCGGATGCCGGCCGCATCCATCGCCCGTCGGTACTCGTCGATCTCCGCCGCGCCCGGGCTTTCCGCGACCGCGAGGTCGATGCCTCCGGTCTGCGTGTAGATCTTCAGACCGGAGCGCTCCTCGACGTGCGCCCACGCGGCGAACATCGCGGCGGTGAGCTTCGTGTAGTCGTCGCGGTGGTACGCCCGACGGATGATCCTCGAGTGGTCGCCGGACGAGCCGAGGGCGTGGCCGAGCTCGAACTGCTCCAGCACGAGCACGCGTTCTGCGCCCGCCTGCGTCAGCCAGTAGGCGGCAGCGGATCCGATGGCTCCGGCGCCGATGACGATGTGGGAGTATCCCTGGGTCATGTCGTTCCGTTCTTCCGATGATCCTCGAGGCGGGGCGTCGCGAACGATGCGATGAACCGCTCGGCCGCGGCATCCACCTCCTCGGAGGGGCTCAGCAGTCGTTGCAGCAGCAGGCCGCGTACGCACGCGATCGCGATGAGGCTCTGCTGCACGGCCTCCGCCTCGGGCCATCCTTCGCGTCGTGCCGCCGCCTGGAGAAGGCGGGTGAGGTCGTCGAGGTCGGCGACGAAACCGTCGAAGGCGCCGCGCTCGTACACCGCCAAGCCGATCAGGTGGAAGAAGGCGCGGGTCCGCTCCTCATGCCCGGTGTTGGCGTAGAAGCCCCAGATGGCGCGGAGCATGTCGACGAAGCCGAGGTCGTCGCCGGTCGCCGCGATGATGAGGTTGTCCCGACGACGCGCCTCCGAGAGGACGGCGCTCAGCAGAGCAGGGCGCGACCCGAAGTGGTACGTGAGGAGCGTGTGGTGCACGCCGAGGCGCTCGGCCACCTGGCGCATCGACAGGTTCGGGCTGGGCCCGGTCTCGCCGAATTCATCGAACAGCGCCTGCAGGAGGCGCGCCTTCCCTTCGCCGATCGATGCTCGCATGTTGCCTCCGTTGACACCTTCACCACTGTTGAGTACGTTAGCCTACAACGAATTCACCACTGTTGAGGACAGGGCTGTTCTCCGGAAAGAGGCTCCATGACCGAGATCTGGTTCGCCGGCGGCACCGTCGCGGATGGATCCGGCTCCGAGCCCTCCGCCGCGGATGTGTGCGTCGAGGACGGCGTCATCACCCGGATCGGAACCGCCCCGGCGGGGGCCGAGACCGTCGACCTCGACGGCATGCTGCTGACCCCCGGCCTGATCGACGCCCACGTGCACCTCGGACTCTCGAGTCCCATCCGGGCCCAGTTCGGGTTCCAGCTCTCCGCGGCCGAGATCGCCGCCGACATCTTCAGCACGGCCGGCCGCACCCTCGACGCCGGCTTCACCACGGTGCGCGACACCGGAGGCATCGACGGAGGGGTCGTCGACGTCATCGCGAAGGGCAAGGTCCGCGGCCCGCGCGTGCTGTCGTGCGGCCCCGTGCACTGTCAGACCGGCGGGCACGGCTACTACGGCGCCGAGTGGGAGCCGACCGAGCTCTGGGAGACGCATCACATCCCCGGTCTCGCCGCCCTGTCGCTCATGTCGGGCAACGCCGACGAGCTGCGGCGCAACGTCCGGGAGTCGTTCCGACGCGGAGCATCCTTCCTGAAACTGTGCGTGACGGGTGGGGTCGTCGGGGGTCATGATCGCCTCGAGGACACGCAGTTCACCGTGGCGGAGATCGCGGTCGCGGTCGAGGAGGCCACCGCGCGCGGCACCTACGTGACCGTGCACGCGCACAACAACGCCGGCATCCGCAACGCCGTGATGGCGGGCGTGCGGTGCGTGGAGCACGGCACCGACATCGACGAGCCGACCGCGCAGCTGATGCGCGAGCACGACGTGGCGCTCGTCCCCACCTTCGCGGTGATCGACCAGATCATGGACCCCGGGAGCCTCGACGTGGATCCCTCGACGCGCGAACGCATCGCCGGCGCCCGCCGCCGTATGGCCACCGCCCTCCGGATCTCTCGTGAGGCCGGCGTGCGGATCGGTCTCGGCTCCGACCTCCTCGGGGCGGGCCAGCACCGCCGCGGCGAGGAGCTGCGGTTGCGTGCCGAGCTGGAGTCGCCCATGCAGGCGCTCGTCTCGGCCACCAGCGTCAACGCCGACATCCTCGGCATCGGCGAGACAGTCGGGATGATCCGCGTGGGGATGGCGGCGGACCTCGTCGCCTGGAAGCGGAACCCGCTCGACGACGCCCGCATCTTCGCGGAACCGGACATGGTCGCCTTCGTCGTGAAGGCCGGCCGCATCATGAAGGGAGACACCCAGTGAGCGCGATGCTGAACGGCTGCTTGGCCGACACGGAGTACCTCGAGGTCACCGCACGGTCGGGGAATCGGTACGGGGTCTGGGTGACGACGCCCCCGGGCTACGCGGAGTCCGCGGACGCCCTGCCGCTGATCTATGTGGTGGACGGCAACTTCGCTGTCGGGCTGACCGCCCCGCTCATCGTCACCCAGGCCGATCCCTATCTCACCGTCGCCCCCTACATCCAGGTCAGCGTCGGGTACGCCGGCGAAGAGGCCGAGCAGTGGGCGCAGCTCCGCAACCGCGACCTCGTGCCTCCGGGAGAACCCGTCAGCGACGAGATGCGGAAGACGCTCGCGGCCGCCCGGGACTCCGGGGCGATGACCCAGGAGCACATGGACGCCTACCTCGCGCACCTGGTCGACACGCACGCGGACGTCTTCCTCTCCTTCCTGACCGAGGAGCTGCATCCGCTCCTGCAGTCCCGCCTGCGTGTCAGCGAATCCGGCCATGGCCTCTTCGGCTACTCCTACGGAGGCCTCTTCACCCTGTACGCGTGGTTGCGTCGGACGTCTCCGTTCGCGACGTTCGGCGCCGGCAGCCCCGGCGTCGCGGCCACCGACAGCCAGGTGTTCCCCTTGATCGCCGCCTTGCCGGACCACGGTTCCGCCGCCGCCCGTCGGCTGCATGTCACCCTGAACGAGGCCGAGCTGCTCGGGGACATTCCCATCTACCGCGAGATCGGTCGAAACCTCCTCACGGTCGTGGAGGAGCTGCACACCAAGGGGCGCGCGGGGGAGGTCACGAAGGCCCTCCTGCACGAGACCCATGTCACGGGCTTGCAGGCGTCGTTCCTGAGCTATCTGAAGACCTGCCACACGCGTTCGGGATCCGCCGCCGGCGATGACGACCGTGAGTGAGTCCGCGCTCCTCGGCGACCTCGCGGCGGTTCTCCCCGCCGACCGTCTCACGACGGACCCCGATGTGCTCGAGAGTTACGCGCACGACGACGCCGAATGGGCGGAGTGGTCGCTGCCCGCCGGCCTCGTGCGACCGCGCACTCCCGAAGAGGTGCAGCTCGTGGTCCAGGCGTGCCTGCGCCACGGCGCGGCCGTCGTCGCCCGTGGGGCGGGAACCGGCCTCTCGGGCGGCGCCAACGCCGTCGCCGGCTGCATCGTGATCTCGCTGGAGCGGATGAACGCCGTGCTCGAAGTCGACGAGCTCGAGCGGCTCGCCGTCGTGCAGCCGGGGGTCGTGAACGACGATCTCCGGGCGCGCGCCGCCCAGCACGGGCTCTGGTATCCGCCCGATCCGGCGAGCTCGCCCTGGTCGACCATCGGCGGCAACGTGGCGACGAACGCGGGCGGCGTCTGCTGCGTCAAGTACGGCGTCACGCGGGACTACGTGCTCGGGATGCAGATCGTGACTGGGACGGGGGAACTGGTCCGGCTCGGACGCCGCACGGCGAAAGGGGTCGCGGGGTACGACCTCACGGGTCTTCTCGTCGGCTCCGAGGGCACTCTCGGCATCGTGACGGAGGTCACGGTGCGGCTCCGGCCGATGCGCCCGGCCGAGCAGACGATCGCGGGGTACTTCGATTCGCTCACCGACGCGGGGAAGGCGGTGCGCGAGGTCGCGGCGGCCGGGCTCACGCCCTCGGCACTCGAGCTGATCGACCGCAACTGCCTGCGGGCCGTCGACGAGTGGAAGAACATGGGGCTCTCGGCCGATGCCGCCGTCGTCCTGCTCGGACGCGTGGACACACCCGGCGCGGCGGGAGACGAGGAGGCGGCGGCGCTGCTGTCGGCCTTCGAGCGCGGTGGCGCCACGTGGGCCGATCGGAGCACGGATGAGGCCGAGGGGGAGGCGCTCTTCGCCGCCCGGCGCCTGGCGTATCCGGCGCTCGAACGCCTCGGACCGGTGCTGACGGAGGACGTGTGCGTCCCGAAGGCGGCCGTCCCGGAGATGCTCAGCCGTATCGAAGCCATCGGGCTGGCGAACGACGTCCTGATCGCCAACATCGCGCATGCCGGTGACGGCAATCTCCATCCGCTCCTCGTCGTCCCGGCCGGGGACGATGAGGCTCGCGCTCGCGCAGAGAAGGCGTTCGCCGAGATCATCGACGATGCCCTCGCGCTCGGCGGCACGGTCACCGGAGAGCATGGCGTGGGCCTGCTCAAACGCGAGGGGCTCCGATCCGAGCTCTCACCGGCAGTCCTCGACATGCATCGAGCGGTCAAGGCGGCTCTCGACCCGGCCGGGATACTCAACCCCGGCAAGGTCATCGGTTGACCTCCGAACCACGAGGCGGGACGGACTCCCGGCTTCACGATCACGATCGGCCACGACATAGACACGCTCCGGCGCATCGAGTTCATCCGGATGTTCCCGCGCGGCGTCGAGTGGGCCGCGACGGGCGAGATCACGCTCAGCGGACCCGACCGCCGCGGCGACCGTCGCTTCCTGCCCTGGCCGTACTACAACGGCGAGGGCTGAGCGCCCGACCGCACTCCGCGCGTGTCAGCGGAAGTCGCCGACCTGGTCCTCGAGCGGCACGGTGCGTTCGGTGATGACGTCGCCGGTGTGCGTGGTGGTGACTGTCTCGATGAGGACGATCTCGACCTCCTCCTCGGCGATCGGGTTGTGCTGCACACCCCGCGGCACGACGTAGAACTGTCCGGGGGTGAGCACGACCTCCGCGTCGTCGGGGAGCTGGATACGGAGGCGGCCCGACACCACCAGGAACATCTCGTCCTCGGCGTCATGCGCGTGCCAGACCAGCTCGCCGAGCAGCCTGGCGACCTTGATGTACTGATCGTTCACTCGACCGACGACGCGCGGAGTCCAGTGAGCCTGGACCTGCAGAAGTTCGGCAGCGACGTCGATTCCGTGAAGAGCAGTCATACCACCAGTCTGGTGCCTCTCGCGGGTGACGAACCTGTCCGGGGGTCAGGATTCCGCCCTGAGCGTCGGCTCCGGTGGTGACGTGGCGGCGTCGGCGGCCCAGGACGCCAACAGCTTCAAACGCTCTGCCGACGGGGAGCCCGGTTCGGCGGAGTAGATCAGAAGGACCTGGCCGGGTTCTGCGGTGATCGCGAGTTCCTCGTACACGAGCGTCACCTCACCGACGACAGGGTGATGGAAGCGCTTCTTCCCGGATCCGTGGGAGCGGACGTTGTGCGCGGCCCACAGGGTGCGGAAGGTCTCGCTGCGGGTCGAGAGTTCGCCGACGAGATCCTGGATGCCTTTGTCATGAGGATCGCGGCCTGCCTCGGCGCGGATCACGGCGACGCACATGTCGGCGAAGCGGTCCCAATCGGGGTAGAAGTCGTGGGACACCGGGTCGAGGAACTGGAACCTCGCGAAGTTCGGCATCCGTCCACCGTCCCCGATGAGCGGGGAGTAGAACGCGCGTCCGAGGTCGTTGAAGGCGACCAGGTTCTGCCTCTGGTCCCGCACGACCGCGACCGCGTCGGTGATCGATGCCAGCGCCCATTCCAGACTGGCGCGAGGGGGTCCGGGTGTGGTGCTGCGACGGCGATGGCGGCCGGAGGAGGGGATGCCGTCGGCGTTGCGCGCGAGGTCGAGCAGGTGCGCGTGCTCCGCATCGTTCAGTTGCAGGGCACGGGAGACCGCGTCGAGCACGGCCCCGGAGGCACCGGATATCGCCCCACGCTCCAGCTTGGAGTAGTACTCCACACTGACCCCGGCGAGAGTCGCCACCTCGCTGCGCCGCAATCCCTCTACGCGACGGTTCGAACCCGCGGGGATGCCGGCGGCTTCCGGTGAGATCCGCGCGCGGCGGGTCATGAGGAACTCGCGCACCTCTTCTCGATTGTCCATACGCTTCAGGGTAGGTCGACGGAGCCGCGTCGGGGGGTTCTCTGTCAGTACACCCCTCGTCAGGGACTCCCGCTGAGACGCGTCCGCGCGAAGGATGGATGCATGCCTTCCCTCTCGCCGTCATCGCCGAGCCTCAGTCGACGCGTGCGGCCGTCCTTGCTTCTGCTGTTGACGGTGTTCGGTCCGATCTCGATGGATCTCTACCTTCCCGCCCTTCCGGCACTGACGGCGGAGCTCGGCGCCGTCACCTCAGTGGCGCAGCTGACGGTGACGGCGTGCCTGATCGGGCTCGCCGCGGGTCAGCTGATCGCGGGCCCACTGTCCGACCGGTTCGGGCGCCGCGGGATCCTTCTGATCGGGATCGCGGCGTACATCCTCACCTCTGTGCTGTGCGCGCTCAGCCCGTCGATCGAGCTGCTGATCCTCGCCCGCCTCGTGCAGGGTCTCGCCGGCGGTGTGGGAATCGTCATCGCCACCGCGGCCGGCCGCGACGTCTTCGAGGGCAAGGCCCTCATCCGCTTCTACGGCCGGCTCACCGTCATCGGGGGGTTCGCGGCCATCGTCGGGCCCCTCCTCGGAGGGCTGTTGAACACCTTCACCGATTGGCGGGGACTGTTCGTGTTCCTCGCCGTCATCGGTGCGGTGCTTCTCGTCATCACGCTCCTCGTGTTCGGGGAGACCCTGCCGGCGGACCAACGCACGCGCGGCGGATTCGGGGAGACCCTCCAGGCCTACCGCACCCTTCTCGGCGACCGCGTGTTCCTCGGCGCGGTCCTGAACCAGGGGTTCCTGTATGCGGCACTGTTCGCGTATCTCGCAGGATCCACGTTCGTCCTGCAGGACATCTACGGACTCAGCCCGCAGTGGTACGCCGCCGCGTTCGGACTCAACTCCGCCGGGCACATGATCTTCGGGTACCTCGCCGGGCGCACCGCCGAGCGGTGGAGCATCCCCGGCACGCTCGCGGCGGGAGTCGTCGTCACGGCACTGGGCGCAGTCGGACTCCTCGTCGCCGGACTGACGCCGATGCCGTTGTGGGTGGTCATCATCTCGCTGTTCGCCCTGTCCAGCGGTGTGGCGATCACCGCACCTCCCGCGACCACGCTCGCTCTCGCCGACTACCCGCAGATGGCCGGAACGGCATCGTCTCTGCTCGGCATGGTCCGATTCGGGTTCGGCGGGATCGCTGCTCCCTTCGTCGGCATCGCCGGAGCGCTCAGCATCCTGCCCCTCGGCATCACCACCGTCGTGACCGTCCTGCTCGCCGCGGCCGCCTGCCTCCTCCTGGTGCGCAAGCGCGCCACTCCCGCAGGCGCTTCGCGCTCGCGCTCTGCGTCGAACCCCACCCTCGTCGCCTGATCGGAACGGAGAAGATCGCCGTCGGCTGAGTCAGCCTTCGATATCCACCACATCGGCTCGCGCCCCGCTCAGCGCCCCACCGACGACGTCGAGGGAGTACGTGCGGGGGGATGCGGTGGGGATCAGTGCGGTGAGCACCTTCTCGCCGTCCTGTGCGAACAGTTCGATGGAAGAGACCCGCTCGTTCAGCGCATCGATCCAGACGTCCCATCCGATCTCGTCCGGCTGTGCGAGGAGCATCGACGGAGTCCCGGGGAAACCCGGGGGCATCCCCGCACCAGGACGATCGAGTTCGATGCGTCCGCTCGCACGGTCCTGACGGATCACGACTCCGTCGCCCGACGAAGACTCGATGCGCAGCTCGACGCTCTGCGCATCGCCGAACGCCGCCGCGAGGCGGATCCGCGCGGCCCCGGTCATCCCTTCGCCGAGCACAGCGCTGCCGGCCAGACGACCGAGCTCGATGCTCTCGCCGGGGTCGACCTCGATGACCGGCGTCTGCCGCAGTCGCTCGGCGCCGCCCTGGTCGCGGGTGAGCGAGAGCCGTCGAGGAAGCGTCATCGCGCTGCGATGCTCTTCGGATTCTTCGGCGGGGATGAGACCGGCGTACTCCCAGTTGTCCATCCAGGCGATGAGGGTCCGGTCATGTCGACCGAGACCGTCGAACGTGACGC
Source organism: Microbacterium luteolum (assembly GCF_039533965.1). NCBI lineage: Bacteria > Bacillati > Actinomycetota > Actinomycetes > Micrococcales > Microbacteriaceae > Microbacterium > Microbacterium luteolum. Next base: position 1,783,565 of record NZ_BAAAUN010000001.1, on the reverse strand, counting down.
CGGCGTAGCAGTCCGGTCCGAAATCGATCCAGCCGAACGCTTCCAGCTCCGCGCGAGACTGGCTCCCGTCCGTCAACGACTCGGGCCCGGGAGTCGCGAAGGGCGCGCTCGGGTGGAAGACCGTGCCGTCGAAGTCGCCCACGACGTAGTGCGTGCCGGAACCGCCGGCGATGCCTCCGGGGTTCAGGCTGATCAACAGCACCCATCGCACGTCGTCCTCGTCGCCGTCGACCGCGAGCGGGAACATGTCCGGGCACTCCCAGACACCGCCGACCGGTCCGGCCGGACCGTACGACGAGAGGAAGGTCCACGTCTTGAGGTCGTCGGACCGATGGAACAGCACCTGACGGTCCTGCGCCTCGACCGCGATCATCACCCAGAATCCGTCCCCGCCGTCGTCGTAGCGGAACACCTTCGGGTCGCGGAAATCGCTCGTGCCGCGGTCGAGGACGGGGTTGCCCTGGTACTTCGTCCAGACGTACCCGCCGTCGGTGCTGTACGCGAGAGCCTGGGCCTGGTGTCCTGGCGCCGCAGCCGTGTAGAGCGCGACCAGCGCCGGCTCCTGGTCCGTGCCGAATCCCGATGTGTTGCCGTGGTCCACCACGACGGAGCCGGAGAAGATCTGCGCCTCGTCATCCCAGAGGATCGCCGGATCGTGCTCGGTCCATCGCGTCAGGTCGGTACTCGTGGCATGGCCCCAACTGATGTTCGCGTGCGAGACCCCCTGCGGGTTGCACTGGAAGTACAGGTGGTAGAGCCCGTCGTGGAAGACGAGTCCGTTCGGATCGTTCATCCAGTTGTTCTGAGGGGAGAAGTGCATCCGCGGGCGAGTGATGCGGACCGGGGGAAGGTCAGTTGTTGTCACCGGTGCAGTCGTCTTTCTCTGTGATTCGGATGGGGGTCACTTGCCGACGCCCGCGGTGAGTCCTTCGCGCAGCGGCTTCTGCCCGAAGAAGAACACCAGGAGCGCGGGGATCATCGAGAGGATCACTCCGGCGAGCACCGTCGAGATACTGCCGGTGCCGAGGTTGCCCTGCAGCGTCACGAGACCGAGCGGCAACGTGAAGTTCTGATCGCTGATGGTCATGATCAGCGGCCGGAAGAACTCGTTCCAGTGATAGTTGAAGGCGAGGATGCCGACGATGGCGAGGCCAGGCGTCGCCAGCGGAAGGTACACGCCGAAGAACGTGCGCCATGGCCCTGCCCCGTCGAGCTGGGCGGCTTCGCCCAGTTCGGTCGGGACCCCCATGAAGTACTGCCGCATCAGGAACGTGCCGAACGCGGTCGGCAGCGCGGGCACGATCAGCGCCAGGAGCGTGTCGGCGAGTCCCATGCCCCTCACCAGCATGAACACGGGCACGATCGTGACCTGCAGCGGGACCATCATGGTCGCGAGGATCAGAGCGAACAGCAGCTTCTTGCTGCGGAACTCGAACTTGGCGAAGACATAGCCGGCCATCGCAGCGGAGAGCATCTGACCCGCGGCGATCAGCAGCACCACGAGAGCGCTGTTCCACGCGTAGAGCCAGATGGGGATCTTGGTGAAGACATCGGCGAACGCCCCGAACCCGACGCTGACCTCCTGGGTCACGCTGTCGGTGGGCGAGAGCGCCGTGACCAGGGTCCAGACGACGGGCCCGAGGGTGAGGAAGACCGCCAGTGCGAGGAGGGCGAACTTCCCACCCGTGCCGAGGCGCAGGAGCCAGGAACGCTTCGTCGTGATTGTCGTGGTCATGATGGCCTCACCCGTAGAAGACGAATCGGCGGCTCAACCGGAATTGGATGGCCGTGACGAGCATGATGAGCAGCGTGAGAACGATTCCGATGGCCGAAGCGCCGCCGAAGTCGAGCTGCCGGAAGGCGGATTCGTAGATCACCATCACCGCGGTGCGGGTCTCATCGCCGGGGCCTCCTCGGGTGAGCACCCACGGCTGGTCGAAGATCTGCAGAGCGTTGATGATCGCCATGACGGATGCCACGAGCAACGTGGGACTCACCAGGGGAAGTGTGATCATCCGGAACTGCGTCCACCCGGCTGCGCCGTCGAGGGAGGAGGCCTCGTAGACCTCCCGGGGGATCGCCGAGAGCCCCCCGATGAAGAGCAGGAAGGTGAACCCGAAGTTCTGCCACACGTAGACCAGCAGCACCACGACCTTCGCCCCGAATCCGGTCGTCAGCCACCCGACGTCGGCGATGCCGATCAGGTTGAGCGTCTGGTTCACGAGACCGAATTCCTGGTTGAACAGGTAGGCCATGATCAGGGAGACAGACGCGGCCGACAGGATCAGTGGGAAGAACAGCGACGACCGGAAGAAGGTGCGCAGCCATGCCGGCATCCTCGACTGGACGAGGATGGCGAGCACCAGCGCGACCGTGAGCTGAAGGGTCACGGCCACCACCACGAAGCCGATGGTGTTCAGGAACGACACGCGCACCGTCGGGTTCATCGCGAGGTCGACGAAGTTGTCGACGCCGACGAAGACGGGATCGGAGATGATGTCCCAGCGGAAGAACGCCAGGACGAACGATCCGACGATCGGAACGAGGTTGAACAGGCCGAGCCCGATGAGGGTGGGCGCCAGGAAGATCCATACGATGAGTCGCCCGGATCGGGCGGTAGTGCCGGTCTCACTCCGGGAGCCCCGAGGGACGGTGAGGGTGCGTGTGGTGCTCTCGGACATCATCGTCCTCCCAGTGCGATCTCGAGGTCTCGCTGCATGGTCTCGAGGCCGCGGCGCACGCCGGACGGACCGTTCGTGATGGTCGACACGACGTTCTTGAGCAGGGCGGACTCGACGGCAGCCTGCTGCGGCGGTGCCGGCATGGGGCCGGTGTCGGGGAACTTGTCGAGCGTGTCGTAGAAGACCTGCCAGTGGTCGGGGCCCACTCCGGCTCCGTACAGTTCGGCATTGAGCGAGCGACGGGGGAGTGACGAGTCGGGCTTCGGGTGGGCGATCGTCATGCCCTCGACGGACACGCAGTACTTGAGCCACTCCCACGCCTCGTCCTTGCGCGGCGAGGTCTCCATGATCGCGTAGCCTCCGGCGCCGAACTGGTGACGCTGACCCGCCATCCGTGGGAAGTACGTCACGTCGTAGGCATCGTTCGCCACGCCCGCTTCGTCGAGGCCCCGGACCCAGAATCCTCCGGCGGGGGTCATCCCGACCGATCCCGTCGAGAACAGGGAGACGAGCTCGTTCCCACCGCCCTGGGCGGGGTTCGCAGCGAGGCCCTCGGAGACCATGCTCTCGAGCACGGAGAAGCTCTCGACGGCGTGCTCGTTCAGTGCGTCCGCCTGCCGCCAGACGTATCCTCCGCTCCGTGCCGGCTGATCCGGGTAGAAGCGGTTCCAGAACCAGTCGCCGCCGCTCGCCTTCTCCTCCCGCAGGAAGCTGGTGTTGTTGACGTAGAGCCAGGGCACGACGCCGCCCCACAGTCGGTTGTTCCAGAAGTACGGCAGGAACTGACCGGGAGCGCTCTTCTTCATCGCACGGGCCGTCGCGAAGAAATCGTCCAGGGTCCAGTTGTCGGCGGGGCGTTCGAGCCCGGCGCGCTCCATGGCCTGCGTGCTGTAGAAGACGTTCGCCGCATTGAAGTTGTCGGGCAGCTGGAACAGGCTGCCCTGATACATGAACGCCTCGATGAGAGTCGGGTTGACGTCGTCGAAGTACTCCTGCATCTCCGCGGCGTCCCGGCGCACGAGATCGTCGAGCGGGTGCGCCAGCCGTGATGCGAAGAGCTGGGCGCCCTCGGTCGCCACCGTGACGACATCCGGGGGTGTGCCCGCCGCGATCATCGTCAGGATCTTCGCGAAGTACTCGCTCCAGTCCTGTCCCTGAATGGCGACGATGCGCACTTCGATGCCGGGATGCTTGCGCTGGAACCCGTCCACCAGCGACTGACGAGCCACGGCATCCTGCGCGGTGCCGAAGAGAGCGACTGTCAGGACATCCTGTCCGCGCCCGGGGATGTCGGCGCCGGTGAGCCGCGGCCACGAAACCACGGTGCCGACGATCCCCAGTCCGATCGCGCCGAACAGGGCTCTGCGAGTGAGATCAACCACGATGTTCTCTCCTGTTTTTCTTGACTCCGCGGGCGGAGGAACGATGCCCGACCCGCAAAGCTAAATTGATTCAGCATCGCCGAGGCTAGCATCGTGGAATCGAACCTGCAACGATTTTGCTGAATCAATTCATCACCACTGGTTCCGCGGCAGAGCCGCCACTGCCTAAGCTGGGACTGTCGCGACGGGAGGAAGCCCATGCCGAAGAACGTGGATCGCAGGCCGACGCTCGCCGATGTGGCCACGCTCTCCGGCATGTCGAAGGCCGCCGTCAGCATGATCCTGAACGATCGACCGGGCTCGCGCCTCTCCGTCGATGCCGCGCGACGGGTCAGGGCCGCCGCAGAGGAACTCGGCTACCGGCCGAACCCGGCGGCGCAGAGCCTTCGACTCGGGAAGACGAAGACGCTCGGCTTCATCTCCGATCAGATCACCGTGACCCGCTACGCCTCCGAGATGATCCGCGGCCTGCTCTCGGCGGCGAAGGAGCACGGCCATACTGTGCTCATTGCCGAGACGGAGGGCGACGACGCGACCATCTCCGACGAGATCCAGGCGATGATCGACCGCCGCGTCGACGGCATCCTGATCGGACTCCTCGGCGCCCGCATGATCGAGGTTCCGCAGACGCCGCACGACGTCCCGGTCGTGATCGTGAACGGGACGTCGACCACCGGGCACCCCTCCGTGCTGCCGGACGAGCGCACAGCCGGGCACGCGATGGCGCATCTGCTCACCGAAGCCGGGCACCGCCGCGTCGGGGTGATCGGCAACAATCCCCGCGCAGTCTCGTCTCCACGGCACTCGGTCACGATCGGGCCGCGCTTCGACGGGATCCGCGCCGCCTTCGCCGAGGCGGGCGTTCAGCCGTTCATCGTCGACGTTCCGGAATGGAACCCCGATATCGGATACACCCGCACCCTGGAGATGCTCGACGCCCATCCCGATCTCACGGCGATCCTGGCCGGCAACGACGGCGTGGCGTTCGGCACGTACCAGGCGATCGCGGAGCGCGGACTGAAGGTCCCGGACGACATCTCCGTCGCGTCGTTCGATGACGAGGAGCTGGCGAGCTTCCAGCGGCCGGGCCTGACGACCGCGCGGCTCCCCTACGACGTGATGGGGCGCACTGCCGTCGAAATGCTGCTCGGAGAGCTCCCCCTGGGCGCGGTGCTGATTCCCATGCCGGTCGTCACGCGGTCGTCGATACGCGACCTGGACTGACGGCGAACGGCACGGTCCCGCCGACCACGAGCCGCCGCGGGAGGACGGTGAGATGAACTCCCATCCGGTATTCTCGCCCGCATGGCAACGGCAACGACGCAGTCCCCGAAACGCGAGGCCTTCGGGTCGCGGAACGTCTTCATCCTCTCGGCGATCGGTTCCGCCGTCGGGCTCGGAAACATCTGGCGCTTTCCCTACGTCGCGTATGAGGGCGGCGGCGGCGCGTTCCTCATCCCGTATCTGTGCGCACTGTTGACCGCCGGGATCCCACTGCTCTTCTTCGACTACGCGATCGGCCACCGCTTCCGCGGGTCGGCGCCGCTCGCGTTCCGTCGCATGCATCGCGCGGCCGAGCCTCTGGGCTGGTGGCAGGTGCTCATCTGCGTCGTGATCGCCGTGTACTACGCCGTCATCGTCGCCTGGGCCGCGATGTACACCTGGTTCTCGGCGCAGCTCACGTGGGGAGCAGGCAACGAGGAGAGCTTCTTCTTCGTCGACTTCCTCAAGTCGGCTGATGTCGCCGAGGTCGGCGTCTCCACCGACTTCGTTCCCGGCGTCGGCATTCCGCTGATCGGCGTGTGGGTGGTCGTGATCGGCATCATGGCGCTCGGCGTGAAGCGAGGCATCGGCAAGGCGAACATGATCCTGATGCCGCTGCTCACGCTCATGTTCGCGGTCCTCGTCGTGCAGGCGCTGTTTCTCCCCGGTGCGATGGACGGCCTCAACGCCTTCTTCACCCCGAACTGGGAGGCGCTCGCCGACCCGGGAGTCTGGGCGTCGGCGTACGGGCACATCTTCTTCTCGCTGTCGGTCGCCTTCGGCATCATGGTCACGTACTCCTCGTACCTCAAGCGCAAGACCGACCTCACCGGCTCCGGGCTGGTCGTCGCCTTCGCGAACTCGGGCTTCGAGATCCTCGCGGGCATCGGCGTCTTCGCCGCCCTCGGATTCATGGCGCAGGCGCAGGGCACGGATGTGGCGGGCGTCGCCACCTCCGGAATCGGTCTCGCGTTCGTCGCCTTCCCGACGATCGTGTCGCAGGCCGCCGGCGGCTCGATCATCGGCGTGCTCTTCTTCGGCGCCTTGGTCTTCGCAGGGATCACATCGCTCATCTCGATCCTCGAGGTGATCGTGGCAGCACTTCAGGACAAGCTGGGCTGGAGCCGCATCCGCACCACGCTCACGGTCTCGATCCCGCTCGCCGTCATCTCGATGGCACTGTTCTCGACCACGACGGCGCTCTCCGTGCTCGATACGGCGGATGCGTTCGTCAACGCGTTCGGGATCATGGCGGTCGCGCTCGTCGCGGTCGTCGTCGTGGCCTGGGTGCTGCACAAGCTCCCGGCGCTGCAGGAGCACCTCAACCGGCGCTCCAGCTTCACGGTCGGCATGATCTGGAAGATCGCGATCGGCGCGCTCGCCCCGATCGTGCTCGGCTACCTGCTGGTCACCGAGCTCATCTCGAAGATCTCCGAGCCCTACAGCGGCTACCCGGCCTGGTTCCTGGCCGTGTTCGGCTGGGGCATGGTGATCGCCCTCGTGATCTTGGCGTTCCTGTTGTCGCTCCTGCCGTGGAGCGGGCGCTCCCATGCCAAGGATGACCCGGAGTACGACGACTTCCTCGTCGACGAACACTACGACCCCGATCCCGAGACGGGTGCCGTGCATATCCAGAAGACCGACGAGAAGGGAGCGGTCGCATGACAACGACAGCCATCGTCTTCATGATCATCGCCATGGTCACGGTATGGGGAGGACTCGTCGCCGGAATCGTGAATCTCGCCCGGCATCCCGAGCAAGCCGACGACGAGCCCCCGGTGCCCGTCGAGCTCTGATTCGTCGGCCCGGCCCGGCTCGGCCCGGCCCGGCTCTGATCAGTCGACCGCCAGGTCGAGCCCGTAGAACACCCGCGGCGCGCCGTCGATCACGACGTCGACCGTGCCGGAGGCGACCGCGAGGTCGGACCGCTGTCCGATCGCATCGAGCTGGTACGCGGTGCCGCCGGATGCCGGCAGCGTGAGGGTCGTCTTCGTCGGCCAGGGGTCGACCCAGACCTCGGGCGCGGCGAAGTGCCAGTCGGCGGGATCGTGATCCGTGTTGAGGAGGTAGCCGTCGGCGCGGCTCCACAGTACGGCGGCATGCCCGAGGGGCGTGTCGAACAGCAGGCCCTTGGCGTTCACGACGCCGAGGTCGAGCTTCCCGAGGAAGGTCGCCCCGTCGAGCGTCTTCGCGGCGTGCGCATAGGCCAGGAGCGACGGCTTCGCGCTGAGGTCACGGTTCATGAGGCCGTAGTGGTACTCGACGTTCTCGGGGTCGGCGACCTGAGGATTTCCCAGCACGCTGTCGTGGAACTGGTACCAGCACACGTGGCGGATGCCTTCGGCCTTCGCGAGCGCGAGTGTGAGGAACACGTTCTCGGCGGCGTGCCGATAGGTGTCGTTCCACCAGCCGTTCGGCCGTGTGCACGCATACGCCTCGGTGAGCCAGATCTCCTTCTCGCCGTGCACGTCCATCAGCGCCTTCAGCTGCTTCAGGCCGCCGGCGAAGTTCCAGTAAGTGCCGTTGCTCGACTCCTCCCAGTCATCGCCGTCCGGGATGTAATCGGGGGTGAAGTTGCCGCGGCCGGGGTGGTAGGCGAAGGCGTCGATGAGGTCCCAGCCGCCCCCGGCGATGAAGTTCTCCACCCAGGGCTTGTCCATCCCCGCGAGGCCGTTGTTCATGATCTTGATCGATGAGCCGGTCGCCGCGACCCGATCGACGACGGGGCGGAGCGCCTTGTCGATGTAGGCCTGCGCGGCGTCACCCGTGTTGAAGGGCCGGTTCAACTCGTTGCCGATCTCGAAGTACTCGGCACCGGCGGCGATCGCCGTGGTCACATTGGCGACCGCCCAGTCCGCGGCGGCCGCGTCGGTGACCTCCAGCGAGGGCTGCAGCTCGATGTTGTGGAGCATGCTCCGTGCGTCGAAGTCCGCCGGCGGCAGACCGGGGCCTCCGGCGTAGGAGATCCGCACGCGGCTGACCCCGACGCGCTGCCAGAGGTCGAGGACGGCGGGAGCGGAGGGTCGCAGCAGCCAGGGATAGTTCGCCATCCCGAACATGCTCGCCACGCTCGGATCGAGACTGCGCGGAGGGAGCGCGGCGATGTTGGTGCGGGCGAACGCGGCATCCGTCCCCGCGCTCGCCGTCACCTCCGCCAGCGAGATCCCCTGCGCGGGAACGGTGAGCGTGAACGTGTGCTCCGCCGTGCCGGCGGCGCTTACCGGCACGGTCACCGTGCTGGTGGCGAGCTCGGTGCCGTCGAAGTCGCGCACCCACCAGGACAGCTGCACGTTCTTGGCCGTGGACCCGCCGTTGGCGACGAGGGCCGTCAACGATGCGGTCTGGCCGCCTTCCCAGATGTTGAACGGCTGATCGGTGCGCAGTTCGATGCCGAGCTCATCGCCGCGGCCGATCGTCGCCGTCGCGGACGGGCGGGTCTCGCTGAAGAAGAAGTCGGCCTGGCTCAGATACCCGCCTCCGGTCAGCGCGGTGCCGGGGGAGTGCACCCAGGTCGTGTTGGTCCACGCCTGGCGCGAGCGCTCCAGGAGGAACATGCCGTGCAGGGCGCCCCAGGTGGAGACGTGGGCGATGCCGGCCGTGTCCTCGTACGGGATGCCGCCACGGTCGTCGCGCACCCATTCGGTGACCGCGACGAAGTCGTCCGGCGCCGTCGAGGCGAGGATCGCGCGGCTGAAGAGGAAGCCGTCCGGGACGAGCGTCGCGTCGCCCTGCACCTCCCATTCGAGGTGGGCATGGTTGGTCGACAGGGTGATCAGTCCGACGACGGTCGTCGGTCCGGCCGCGGCGTCGAACGTGTAGTCCATGCGGATCGCCGGGGCGCCGTCGGGGGCGGTGACCAGGCTCGGGGTGCCTCCGACGGAGACATGGATGCCGCTGAGCCGATCCTTCACCTGGAACTTCGAGCCCTGTGTGCGGATGACGCCGCTCGCGTCGCGGATCGCGATGCGACCGCCGACGCTCGCCAGCACGCTGATGCCGGTCGCGGACAGCGTGACGTCGCCGGCGGCCGCGTGAGCCGTCACAGGACTCGCCTCCGCGACGAGCACGACGCCCGCGACGATCGTGGCCTTGAGGAAGCCGCGGCGGCTGAGGCCGGGCGTGCGGGGGTCTGGTGCTGACGTCATCGTCACTCCTGCTGTCGGTGGGGGAGGAATCTGCTCATGCGTATCAGCAGATTCGGTTTCCTCATCCTGAGGAGTGCCTCCGAGCGTTGTCAAGAGAATTTGCAAAAGTTGCAGATACGTATTAGCGTCCTGCAAATACGAATTATCACTCGGTCAGGAGTCAGGATGGCATCGAAGCCACGCAAGGTGACGCAACGCGAGATCGCGGAGATCGCCGGGGTGAGTCAGAGCACCGTGTCGATGGTGCTCAACGACCGCGACGGAGCGAGCGTCCGCATCCCCGAGGCGACCCGTGCGCGGGTCAGGCAGGCGATCGAGCAGTCCACGTACGTCGCCGATCCCGCGGCCCGCCGACTCGCCGGTCTCGACAACCAGATCATCGGCGTCTTCACCTACGAGGCGGCGCTCTCCCCGGAGAGCATGGACTTCTACGGGCCGCTCCTCAACGGCATCGAACGTGCGGCGGAGCGCGTCGGCTGCGACCTCCTGTTCTTCACGAGCTCTCCGGTCGAGGACGGCTCGCGGCGGCTGTTCCACAAGAACACCCGCCTGCGGCTGGCCGACGGCTGCATCCTGCTGGGACAGCGGATGGACGGCGACGACCTGGCCCGCCTCGTCGATGAGCAGTTCCCCTTCGTCGCGGTCGGTCGACGCGACGAGACAGCGGCCAAGGTGCCCTACGTCGGACTCGACTACGTCACCCCGACCACCGCGCTGATCGAGCGTGCGGCGCAGCTCGGGCACGAGCGCGCCGTGTACGTGCACCACGACCTCACGAGCCCGGCGGCGGACGACCGCATGGCAGCCGTCCGTGCGGCGGATGCCGCGGGGGTGCTGCAGTTCGACTACCTCCGCGAGGCCGATCTCGCGGCCGTCGTCGACGCCGTCGGCGCGGCGACCGTCGTGTTCGCGGAGGACTCGTTCCTCGCGGAAGACGTGATCCACACGCTGTCGAAGTCGGGCATCAGTGCTCCCGGCGACCTCTCTGTCGCGTCCCTCGCCGAGGTGCGCGGACACCGGGTCGGCGACCGCGCGCTCACCGGGTTCCATGTTCCGCGCGAGCAGGTCGCGGTCGAAGCCCTCGCCCTGCTGCAGCAGCTCGTCTCGAGCTCGGCGGAGGAGGACTGGCCCCAGCTCGACACGCAGCGCCTGCTGAGTGCCGAGGTCGAGTTCGGCGCCACCCTCGTCGAACGGCGCGCGCAGTGAATCTCACCACCGACGTCGCCGTCATCGGCGGCGGACTCGGCGGCGTCGCCGCCGCCCTCGCCGTGCTCGAGCGCGGCCATCGCGTCGTGCTCACCGAGGAGTACGCCTGGCTCGGCGGACAGCTCACCTCGCAGGCCGTGCCGCCCGACGAGCACATCTGGGTCGAGCAGTTCGGCGTGACCGCTCGCTACCGCGCCCTGCGCGACGGCATCCGCCGCTACTACCGCGACCACTACCCTCTCTCCGAGGAGGCGCGCGCCGACCAAACGCTGAATCCGGGGCGCGGGCGCGTGAGCCGCCTCTGCCACGAACCCCGGGTGGCGGTCGCGGTCATCGAGCAACTGCTGGCGCCGTACCGGTCCAACGGGCAGCTCGTCGTCCTGCAGCCGGCCAAGCCGGTCGCGGCGTCAGTCGTCGACGACGTGGTGCGCTCGGTCACCGTCGAGCACGGGCGCACCGGCATCCGCACCGTCATCGAGGCGTCGTTCGTGCTGGATGCCACCGAGACCGGAGACCTGCTGCCGCTGACCGGAACCGCGTACGTCGTCGGCGCCGAGGCCCGCTCCGAGACGGGCGAGCCGAGCGCGGCCGCGGTGGCCGATCCCGAGAACGTGCAGTCGATCGCCTGGTGCTTCGTCTTCGACCACGTCGACGGCGACCACACGATCCCGCGTCCCGTCGACTACGACGAATGGAAGCAGCTCGAACTGCCCTTCTGGGGTGCGCCGATGCTGTCGTTCACCGCGCCGAACCCGCGCACTCTGGAGCCGGAGGAGCGCACGCTCGACGTCAACCCCGCCCTCGATCGCTCCGGCGACCCGCGCGTCGACGCCGGCGACACCGATCTGTGGCAGTTCCGTCGGATCGCTGCGCGGCAGACCTTCCGCGAGGGCTTCGCCCCGAGCGACATCGTGCTGGCGAACTGGCCGCAGCTCGACTACGTCGGCGGGTCCATCATCGACAGCACCGACCGCGAGTCCCACCTCGCCGCGGCCAAGGCCCAGTCGCTGGCCTACTTCCACTGGCTGCAGACCGAGGCGCCGCGCCCCGACGGCGGATACGGCTGGCCCGGGCTCCGACTGCGCGGTGATGTCATCGGCAGCGACGACGGTTTCGCCCAGGCGCCGTACATCCGCGAGTCCCGCCGCATCCGAGCGCTGCGGACCGTGGTCGAGCAGGACATCTCCGTCGCCCACCGCGGACACGGGGGACCGGCGACCTTCGACGACACGGTCGGGGTGGGCATGTACCGCATCGATCTGCACCCGTCGACGGGCGGCGACAACTACATCGACGTCGAGTGCGCTCCGTTCGAGATCCCGCTCGGCGCGCTCATCCCCGTGCGGACGAAGAACCTGCTCGCCGCGGCGAAGAACATCGGCACCACTCACATCACCAACGGCGCGTACCGTCTGCACCCCGTCGAATGGAACATCGGCGAATCGGCCGGCGAGCTCGCCGGCTTCTGCCTCGAGCAGGGACACCGCCCCCACGACGTCGCGGCCGAGGCTGCGCTCACCGCACAGCTCCAGTCCCGCCTCGGCGAGGTCGGCGTGGAGATCCACTGGCCCGAGATCATCGGCTACTAGAAGAAGGAAACGACATGAACACAGCAAAGAAGCTGTTCGGCGCCGCGGCGCTGACGGTATCGATCGGTCTCGTGACCGCGGGCTGCGCGGCTGCTGCGCCGGAACCCGTCGAGACCGAGGCCGCACCCGGCAGCGTCGATCTGCGGATGAGCGTGTGGACCTCGAACGAGGACCAGCTCGCGCTGTTCGACTCGATCGCCGACGCCTACAAGGCCGATCACCCGGAGATCGGGTCGATCACCTTCGAGAGCCTTCCGTTCGCCGACTACAACACGACGCTCACCACGCAGATCGCCGGCGGCAACGCCCCCGACCTCGCGTGGATGGGAGACCTGTCGAAGGACCTCATCGCGGCGGATGCCCTCGTCCCGCTCACCGACGAGCTCGAGGCGACGAAGGGCTGGGACTACGACGACCTCCTGGGCAGCGTCACCGCGGAGTTCTCCGTCGATGACGAGCTCTACGCATACCCGTTCTCGAACTCGCCCTTCGCGCTGTACGTCAACACCGACCTCCTGACGCTGGCGGGCCAGACGCTCCCCGCGGAGGATCCGACGTGGGAGGACATCTCGACGATCGGCGCCGCGGTCAACGCCGCCACCGGCAAGGCCGGCTTCGTCATCCGCGACTTCGACTACTCGTCGTGGAACACCCTCGCCACGGTCTGGACGGGCTGGGGAGCCTCGGCATGGTCCGACGACGGCGCGACCTGCACCTTCGACAGCCCGGAGATGGTCGACGCGTTCCAGTTCCTCCACGACGCCGCCTTCGTCGACAAGTCCATGCCGGGGCCGGGGGTGGCCGCCGACTTCTTCGCCGGCGACGCCGCCTTCACCGTCGCGCAGGTGTCGCGCGCGTCGCTGCTCGACGGGACCTTCGCCTACGACGTCATCCCGCTGCCCGCTGGGCCCGAGGGCGACTACTCGGTGATCGGCCAGGCCGGTGTCGGCGTGCTCTCCTCGAGCGCGCACACCCAGGAGGCCACCGACTTCCTCGCCTTCCTGACCGACCCGGAGAACGCCGCGCTGCTGGCCCAGTACTTCCCGCCGCCCCGTGCGTCGCTGCTCACGGGCGAGAAGCTCGCCGAGAACAACGCCAAGCTCACGGCGGAGCAGCTCCAGGCTGTCGTCGTCGACCAGGTGCCCGACTCCGTGACGCTGCCCAACCACACCAACCCGGCGGAGATCGCGCAGAAGGGCAAGGCGGCCTTCGATGCGATGTGGGTCGCGGATGCCGACGTCGAGGCCGTGCTCGGAGAGGTGTGCGAGGCGATCCAGCCCGTGCTCGCGAACTGAGATGACCGTCACCATCGTGGAAACCCGGGAGGCGCCCGCCGGCGCCTCCCGGCCCCCCGCCGCACCGTCCAGACGACGGTTCTGGTCGGCGTCGCGCCGCGACCAGCTCGCGGGCTACCTGTTCATCACGCCGCAGCTCATCGGCGTCGTGCTGTTCGTGCTCGTGCCCGTCGGACTCGCCGTCTGGTACAGCCTCAACGACTGGAACATCTTCAGCGGCCGCCTCGAGTTCGTGGGCGGCGACAACTACGCCGACCTGCTGACCGACCCCCAGCTGCCGTCCGTCCTGCTCGCGACGGTGGTCTTCTCCGGCGGCATCGTCGTCCTGAACATCGCTCTCGGCCTGGGACTCGCCGTGATGCTCAACCGCCGATTCCGCGGTGTGACCTTCTTCCGCACGCTGTTCTTCTCGCCGGTCGTCGTGTCGGTCGTCGCCTGGACGCTGGTCTGGGGATTCCTCCTGCAGGACAACGGCGGCATCAACGGCGCCCTCTCCGTCATCGGCATCGACGGCCCGAACTGGCTGCAGAGCGGCGACACGGCCATGATCGCCGTGATCGTCTCGCAGGTGGTCCGCAGCGTGGGGATCAACATGGTGCTGTTCCTCTCCGCCCTCCAGGGGGTGCCGAGCGAGCTGCACGAGGCCGCCCGCATCGACGGGGCAGGCAGCGCCACCATCTTCTTCCGCATCACGCTCCCGCTCATCTCGCCGACGGTGCTGCTCACCGCGATCATCACGATCGTCGGGGCGCTGCAGGCCTTCGCGCAGATCGCCGTCCTCACCGGCGGTGGGCCGGGTCTCTCCACGACCGTCCTGGTCTACTACGTCTTCCAGCAGGCATTCGAGTTCAACAACATCGGCTACGGGTCGACTCTCGCGCTCATGCTGCTGACGTTCGTGATGCTGCTGACGCTCCTGCAGTGGCAGCTCCGCAAGAAGTGGGTGTTCTATGAAGACTGATCTCGTCTCCCACGGACAGCGCCGAGCCGGCCACGTCCTGCGCCGCGTCATCCTCATCGTCGCGCTGTCGGTGCTCGCCATCCCCTTCGTCGTCCCGACCGTGTGGATGATCGCCTCGTCGCTCAAGCCGTTGAACGAGATCTTCCAATCTCCGCCGACGATCTTCACGGACTCCCCGACGCTCGCCGCCTATGCGGAGGCGTTCACGTTCCAGCCGTTCGCGCGTCAGTACTTCAACAGCGTCTACATCGCCGTCGTGGTCACGCTCGTGACGATGCTGGTCGCGAGCCTGGCCGGATACGCGTTCGCACGGATCCCCTTCCGCGGGCGCAACGTGCTGTTCTTCGTCGTGCTCATCGGCCTGCTCGTGCCGAGCGAGGTGACCATCGTCCCGCTGTTCCAGATGTTCACGCAGGCGGGGCTGGTGAACACGCACTGGCCGCTCATCCTGGTCACGGCGCTCGCCGCGCCCTGCGTGCTGGCGACCTTCGTCATGCGTCAGTTCTTCATCGCGCTCCCCGGCGAGCTCGAAGAGGCGGCGCGCCTGGACGGCCTCGGCCGGGTCGGCATCTGGTGGCGGATCAGCATGCCGCTCGCCAAGCCGGCGCTGTCGGCGGTCGCCATCCTCACGTTCCTCGCCTCGTGGAACCTGTACCTCGAGCCGACCGTGTACCTCACCTCGCCCGAGCTCTTCACCCTGCCGCAGGCGCTCACCCGCTACGCCGACGCGTACGGCGGCGAGATGTGGAACACGCAGCTCGCCGCCGCCACCATGACGGTCGTGCCGATGCTCATCGTGTTCATCATCGCGCAGAAGCAGTTCGTCGAGGGTCTCGCGCACTCCGGCCTGAAGGGATGAGCGAGACCGTCGACGCCGAGGTGGCGACGTGGTGAGGCCGGGTCAGCGCGGCGCCGACAGCGCGGGCGAACGCGACGCGAGCTCGAGCATGGCCTGACGAGCGAACCGTCCGAGGAGGCGCTGCAGCTGCGAGACATCCTCGGCGCTCCAGCCTTCGGTGACCGCGCGGTAGTGCCGGTCCGCGTTGGCGACGATGCGCTCGCCGATCTCGCGCCCCTCGGGGGTCAAGGCGATGAGGATGCTGCGCTCGTCGGTCTCCGAGGCGATGCGGGTGACGAGACCCGCGTCTTCGAGTCGCCGCACGATCTTGCTCATGTTGGCCCTGCCGGTGCCGAGGGTGGAGGCGAGATCGGTGGGGCGCAGGGCGCCGCGGTAGGTGAGCTGGTTGACGACCAGGAACATGGGCATGTCGTCGAGGGGGAATCGGATGCGCTGCATCGTCTCCTCCCGCACCTCGCGGCTGTCCGCCCAGTGGATGATCGAGGCGACGGTCAGCCGCAGATCGAGCGGGTCCTGGTCGAAGACCGGGGAGATGTCGGCCCTCGACGTCATCTTTCCTTCTCCTTCACCGCATCCGCTTCACAGTCACCGGGCCGAGCAGTCCGTAGTCCCGCACGATCGTCTCGTGAGTCCCCGCGCGGCCCGAGAACTGCAGCGCCACGTCGGCGATCTGCTCATAGTAGCCGCGCGCACGGAGCCGGTTGTTGAGCGAGCTCGCGACGCGCACCACGACCTCGTTGGTCCCCGGACGCACGTCGGAGGTGATGTCGATGACCGGATGCGAGGTGTCGAAGCCGCGCGCAGCCCCGTCGTTGATCCGGACCGAGCCGAGCCCGCCGGACGTCGATCCGAGGTCGAGGAGCAGTCGGCCGTCCGCGGCAACCGCGGCGTCGATCGTGAAGACGGCGCGGTACTCTCCGACGCCGGAGACCTCGGGTCCGATGTCGGGGAGGTCCTTCCACGGGCGAAGCGCGGTGGCGGCGCTCTCGATGCGGGTGACGGCGGTGGTGGGCTTGACCTCGCGGGTCACGTAGCCGAGTCCGCGGTCCTCGACGATCGTGATGTCCTCACCGGCGTCCCAGCTCTCGACGGCGATGCGCCATTCTGCGATGTCCGCCACCGTGGTCGCGCGCGCCGGAACGGAATCCTGCCCCGCTGAACCCCGGTCTAGCGTGAACAGCGCCGACTCTCCCGGCGCGAGCGTGATCGTGACGATCGTGCGATCGCCCGCCTGACGCGTGCCCTGATGCGGCAGGGCCTCGCCCGTGTTCGCGTCGATGTGATGGACCGCGCCCGCCGGCAGCGCGACCTCGACCGTGGTCTCGGCGCCGGTCTCGTAGAGGAAGTGGTACGCGAACAGGTGCAGCAGATCCCCGTCCTCGCGCAGGTAGGTCAGCACGTCCCGGTTCTCGGCGGTGAACTCGGCGCGGCCGATCACGCCGAGGTCGCGGAGCGCCTGGACGGTCTGCGCCGGATCGTCGATCTCGCGCACGGAGGGGAGGGCGCGGAGGGCGGTGAGCGTCGCGGCCAGCTCCTCGTCGCGGCCGTCCCGTCCCGGGGTGCGCGAGGCGGCCCGCTCGTGCGTCGTGTAGTCGCCGGTGAGGAGGAGCTTCAGCTCCCGCGCGCCGTTGACGATGAGCACGCGCAGACCGGCGCGTGCCCGATCGAGCAGGAGGGCGGCCGCGTCGGGGTCGAGCGCCTCCTGGTAGACGATGAGCGCCTGGTACCCCGGGCCGTCGGGCTGCACGACGCCTTCGCCGAACGAGACGTCGTCGTGCAGGAGGAGGGAGGCGTCGAAGAACTCGTAGGACCAGCCGGCATCCTGCATCCCGAGGTCCTGCCACCAGTGGTTCTCGCGGTTGCGCATCCACCACCGGCCGTAGGCGACCTCGTCGGGGACCCGCGTGCCGTCCTCCTCGACGAAGACCAGGCCAGACAGGTTGTCGACGAAGTGGTCGGTGCGGAGGATGCCGACATCGATGCGCGGCCGTCCCTGGCGGAGCAGGTACTGGTAGCGCCCGATCGCGTCGTTCCACAGCGGGTAGAACTCCGACGCGGGCTGGCGCGTGTCGAACCGCTCCGAGAACATCGGCCACATGCCCTCGTGCCCCGGCCACTGCGTCGCCCCTTCGGCGCCGACGGTGCTGGCCCAGCCGTGCAGGACGGTTCGCGTCACTCCGGCAGCGAGCTGGGTGCGGATGATCTGGTCGAAGAACCGGTGGTCGAGCATGTGGTTGCGGGTCGTCGCCCCGGTCTCGGAGGAGTACTGCTTGCCGAAGAGGTGCGCTGGCCCGGCCAGCAGCCGGTATGCGTCGATCTGCGATCCGAACTCGAGGGACTCGGTCTCGATGCCGTCCACGGCGGGCCCGGGGCGGGTCAGCTCGAAGGGCAGTCCGTAGCTGATCTCCGCGCGCAGCGTGATCCCGTTCTCGTGCAGGAACGCGGCGAACGGCTCGAGCATGTTCTCGATGTAGAGGTCGGTGAGGGTCTGCGCGTAGTCGTGGCGCACCTTCTCCACCTCGGGCTGCTGCGCGCTCTCCGCGTCGTAGTGGTAGGTGGTCGCGGCCGCCATCATCCGGATCTCGCGGATGAGGAACGGCAGCCACGGCACGATGTCGTAGCCGCGGCGCCGGCGGAACTCGTCGCGGATGCTCTGTCCCCAGAACATGCCGCCCGCACCCCAGATGGTCAGCTCCAGGGAGTCCATGTACATCTGCGCGCGCGGATTCCGTGCGATCTGCTCGCGCAGCTCCGCGGTGAGGACGACCTCGGACCAGTAGTCGATCACCGCGTCGACGCCCGCCCGCTCCAGGTAGTTGACGGTGTAGTTGACGGTGGCGGAAGGCGCCGCTGTCTGGCCCGTCCCGTGGGCCCAGAAGACGAAGATCCGCCAGTCCCGGTCATCGGCGGGCTCCCAGTCGAGACTCTCTCCGTCGACGCGCTCGGACAGATCGAGCACGGAGGACGAATCGATCACGCCGTCGCCGGTGAGCACCGCGGCGACCACGGCCTCCAGCCGCTGGGTCTTCGGTGCGACGCGGTGGCCCGGGAGCAGTGAATCGCCCCGGTTCGCGTCGAGGTCGATCCGCGGCAGAGCGCCGGCGGCCGGTGCTCCGCGCCTCACGTCGATCGTGACGACGTCGAGCTCCTGCGCCGCCGCCGGATGGTCCGGGTCGATCGTCGGCAGGTTCGCGTTCGACCAGTTCGTGCCCGACGTGAAACTCACCGACATGCCTCGAGCGGTCGTCTCCTCGACGACGATTGCCGAGTCGTGCACCCACTCCTCGGCGCCCCAGCCATATCGACCGTGGTCGATCATCTCCTCGTCCATGGCGAGGAACTCCATGCCCCCGAAGCCGAACCGGTGCGCGGTCTCGATCTCCGAGCGCAGCGTCTGATCGGTGTGATGCCCCTCCGCGAGCCACCAGCGCAGCTCCGGGCGGTACTCGATCGGAGGCTGGCGGAGCGCGGAGCGGTGGTCGGCGAAACGGGACATGGATTCTCCTTCGAACAACAGGCCCTGACGATGCGTCACAGCTTATTTGATGTCGTCAGGAAAGCAAGTAGTTCACTCAGGAAATCAGAGAGATGTCATCCCGCCGTCGACCGCGAACAGCGAGCCGGTCGCGAACGCGGCGTCGTCGCTCGCGAGGAACACCATGATCCCCTCGATGTCCTTCGGGCTGCCGGCGCGACCGAGCGGGATGCGACCGATGATCGCGGCCCGGGAATCGGGATCGTCGGAGATCGTGGAGACGAGCCCGGTCTCGGTGTACGCCGGCACGACGGTGTTGACCCGGATCCCCGACGCGGCGTACGCGGCGGCGACGGTGCGGGCCAGCCCGTGGATGCCGGCCTTCGATGCGGAGTACGCCGTGAAGTCCTGTCCCTCGCCGTTCAGACCGGTCGGGCTCCCGGTGAGGATGATCGATCCGCCGCCGGAGGAGAGCATCGCTCTCACCGCGTGCTTGACGGTCAGGAAGGTCCCGGTGAGATTGATGTCGATCGTACGGCGCCACACATCGAGGTCGAGCTCACCCGCCCTCGCATCCTGTCCGAAGAGCTGCACGCCGGCGTTCGCGACGACGACGTCCGGCGACCACCCCGCCGCGACCGCCGCGGCGAAGCCGGACTCCACGGAGGCTTCGTCGGAGATGTCGATGACCTCGGGGCGGGCGGCAGCACCGATGGCGGCCGCGACGGAGGCGGCGGCCTCGGCGTCGCGATCCGCGATGATCACGCGGGCGCCCTCGGCGGCGTACCGTTCCGCGACGGCCCGTCCGATGCCGGCGCCCGCGCCGGTGATGAGCGCGGTCTTCCCGCGGAGTCGCGGCGATCCGCTGCCGGTGAGAGTGTCGTTCATCCTTCGCCTTCGATTCGTTGTGTCCGTCCGTCGGCGCGCGTCAGGCGCAAGGCCATGTACTCGCGCCCGGGGAGCTCGACCCGCACGGGACCCGCCCCGAACTCGCCGGGCACGCGCTCGACCGTCATGTTCCAGGTGTCGATGACGTCGATCACCCAGCTGCCCTCGCCGACGACGACGTTGCGGAACCGCGGTCGGTTGAACCCGAAGTAGCCCACGAGCACCTCGCCGGCGGCACCGCCCCACGGGACGTCCCAGTCGCCGGGCAGCGGATCCCACACACCCTCGGGCGCTTCCGCGAGCAGCCGCTCGAGGAACCCGATGCGCTCGGGTGAGGTGCCGTGCAGCTCGCCGCCCTTGGACCACCACAGCGTCTCGTCGTCACGCCCGAGCGCCGACGGCAGGTAGGTCTCGCCGTGACCGACATAGCCGCCGCGCACGGCACCCTCCCAGAACCGGCGCACCATCTCCTCCCCGGTGATGTTGCCCCAGCCCTGGTCGATGTCGCCCTCATAGGCGCACTCGTCGATCACGACGGGCTTGCCCCACCGTTCGCGCCACTCGTCGGTGTTCTCTGCCGTGCGGTACACATCCACCCGCTGCACGCTGACGTGCGTGATCCACGGTGCCGAATAGTCGTAGAAGGGGCGACAGTTGTGGATCGAGTTGAGGTGCCCGAAGGCGTCCTCCTCGCCGACCACGGCGGCCAGACGCTCCCAGTCCGCGGTGTCCTTGGCCCACAGCAGGTCGTACTCGTTGGCCATCGACCACCACACGTTGGCGAAGCCGGAGAGACGCCGCACCACGTACCGGAGGTAGCGCTCGTCGACGGCGGGACCGAGGTCGGCGAAGCCCCACCGGTCGTAGGCGTGGAAGAGGATGAGGTCGGCTTCGATGCCGAGCGCGGCGAGCTGCTGGATGCGGCGCTCCAGGCGGCGGAAGTGCGCGGGGTCGAAGCGCTCCAGGTCGAAGCCGTCGTCGAGCGAACCGGGGAACGGGAAGTCGGCCGGCTCGTTCGCGTTGTACAGGTACGACTTGGGGAACACGCACATGCGCATCTTCGTGAACGGCGCCTCGGCGAGCGTCGCCAGGGTCTGCTCCTGCAGCTCCTCCGGCTGGTGCGTCCACGCGTACGCCGTCGTGCCCAGCGGCCGATGGCGCGTGCCGTCCGCGTGCCGGAAATGGAAGCCGTCGACGCGCACAGGACCGTGCGCGTCCTGGACGGGTGGACCCACCACGACCGTGCCCGTGAGCCCGTCGAGGGAGCGTGCCGTCGAGTGCGTCTCGAACGTCCACACGCCCTCCGCATCGGCGAGCGCCCGGATGACGTATCGGCCGTCTCCGTCGTAGAAGCCGCCGACCCGCCGCTCCTCGCCGTCGCGGATGAACACCGCGCCGAGCTCGACGTCGACGAACGGATTCCCGTGCGTAGGACCGTCGATGACGATCTCCAGCGGACCCCACAGGGAGACGGATGCCGGCAGCGCCACGGTCGCGGAGCCGCGGGCCACGGCATCCGTCTCGTACCCGGGATCGGCCACGATCGCGGGAGCGTACGGCGCGCGCTGCACGTCGTCGCCGATGTCGGCCAGCTCGGCCCACAGCCGATCGCGCGCCTCCTGCTCCTCGAGCGCCGGCACGAGCGCGACGAGGGCGCCGAGGCGTCCGTCGCGGAACTGCAGCGCCATGGGCGAGGCGGCGATGCCCGGCATGAGGCGTTCCAGGACGGCGCGCGCGCCGGGGTGGTCGAGGGCTTCTCCGAACGTGGAGCGTCGGTCGAACATCGGGTTCCTTCTGGTCAGGCGGTGGCGGAGCGGATGGCGTCGTCCACGCGGGCGAGCACCTCCGGAGGAGTGAACATGAGGGCGGTCGAGACCGGACGCCCCGCACCCCAGACGGTGCCGGTGCGCACGGCGTCGACGCGATCCGGGGCAGCATCCGCGAGGGTGTCGAGCAGGGCGCGGTAGGCGCGCGGGTCGTCGATCACGTCAGCGAGCGAGGCCTCGAGCCCCGCGAGCGACGGGCGCGGAGGCTCGGTCGGCGCGACGTAGCGCCACTCGTGCGTGCCCGCGCCCACGGACGGGGGAGCGCCGGGCACCGACACCTCCGCCGTGGTGTTCGGCGGCACGGTCGCGGTCACCACGATCTCGCCGCCCTCACGACGCCAGGCGACGGACGCGGTGCCGTACGGCGTCTCATGACGGGCGGAGGCGTGGCTCAGCGCCGTCAGCGGGCGCGGGGCGATGCGCAGCCGCCGATACCCCGGTTCGGCCGCGGCGAGTCCTGCCACCGTGCGGTGCAGCCAGTCCGCGACAGCGCCGAGCGCGTAGTGGTTGAACGAGGTCATCTCCCCCGGATTCACCGAGCCGTCCGGCAGGAGCGAGTCCCAGCGCTCCCAGACGGTCGTGGCCCCCTGCGTGACCGGATACAGCCACGACGGGCATTCGGTCTGCAGCAGCAGCCGCTCGGCCGCGGCCGGATGCCCGGCGTTCGTCAGCGCATCGGCGACCAGGGGGGTTCCCACGAACCCCGTGGCGATGCGGTAGCCGCCCTCGCGCACGAGCGCGGCGAGCCGGTCGCCGAGCGCACCTCGCTGCCGCGCATCGGTCGCCAGATCGAACTCCAGCGCCAGCGCATACGCGGTGACGGCGTCGCTCATCATGCGACCGGCCGGCGTGATGTACTCGGCGGCGAACGCGGCGCGGGAGCGCTCGGCGAGGGCTCCGTAGCGCTGCGCGTCATCGTCGCGCCCGAGGAGCACGGCGGCCTCGGCGACGAGGCGCAGCGAGCGCGCGAGGTACGCGCTCGCGACGATGTCGGAGTCGACCCTGGCCTGGC
Organism: Microbacterium luteolum; assembly: GCF_039533965.1. Classification (NCBI taxonomy): domain Bacteria; kingdom Bacillati; phylum Actinomycetota; class Actinomycetes; order Micrococcales; family Microbacteriaceae; genus Microbacterium; species Microbacterium luteolum. The sequence goes on along the minus strand of NZ_BAAAUN010000001.1, from coordinate 1,760,983 downwards.
CGGGCTTGTCGGCGGGCGCCGCCGGGTCGAGCCAGTCGCCCAGCTGCATCCGTCCGGCCCACAGGCCGTCGTCGCCGGCATCGCGCAGCACGGTGTCCACCCAGTCCCGCATGCTCGTGTACTGCGCGGCGAGCACCGCGACGTCGCCGTACCGCTCGAAGAGCACATGAGGCACGACCGTCGCCGCGTCGCCCCAGGCAGCGGGGGTCGCACCTCCGGCCGCACCGAATCCGGGGAGGGCTGCGGGGACGACGAGCGGCACCGCACCGCCGGCCCTGGCCTGCTCGAACGAGAGATCGCGCAGCCACGACGTGAGGAAGCCGTCGCAGTCGAAGAGGAAGCTCGCCGTCGGAGCGAACACCTGGATGTCGCCCGTCCAGCCGAGCCTCTCGTCGCGCTGCGGGCAGTCGGTCGGGATCGAGAGGAAGTTGCCGCGCATGCCCCACAGCACGTTCTCGTGCAGGCGTGCGAGCAGGGGATCGGAGGCGTCGAACCAGCCCGTGCGCCTCATGTCCGAATGCAGCACGACGGCCTCGACGTCGTCGGGGGACACGTCGGCACCCGTGAGCTGCGCGTAGCGGAATCCGTAGAACGAGAAACGCGATTCGAGCACGTCGTCGCCGCCGGACAGATCGAACGTCGCCGTCGCCGCGGCATTGCGCAGCGGACGCAGCGCGAGCTCGCCGTCTTCGAGCACCTCGGCGTGGCGGACGACGACACGCGATCCGGCCTCTCCGCGGATGCGGATGCGGAGACGCCCGACGAGGTTCTGCCCGAAGTCGAGGATCCGGCCGCCGGACGGCGTCTCGAGCACGTCGATCACGCTGAGCGTCTCGGTACGGCGCACCGGCGGCGCGATGCGCGCCTCCGGCACCGGCACGTTCTCGTATCCGGGTGCCGCGGCGGCGCCGATCCTCGCCGGCGTCCACGCCGTCGCCGCTCTGCGGAGGTCCTGATGCTCGCCCGGATAGATGCCGCTGTCGACGACGGGTCCGTCACCGGCGGCCTCCCAGCCCTCTCCCGTCGCGGCGACGACGTCGGTGCCGCCGTCCGCGTACTCCACGCGGATCTGGGCGAGGAAGGACGGCTGCGTGCCGTAGAGGCGGTCGGCGAACGCGAAGAACCCGTACTTCTCGGTGTACCAGGCTCCGGCGATCGTGGCCCTCAGCTCGTTGGCGCCGTCACGGAGGAGCGCCGTGACGTCGACGGTCTCGTGCACGAGGCGGTCGCGATAGGCGGTCCATCCCGGGGCGAGCACATCGTCGGAGACGGCGGTTCCGTTGAGTTCCGGTTCCGCGGCTCCCAGCGCCGTCCAGAACAGCAGCGCCCGTGCGACGGGGCGATCGAGCATGAAGGATGCGCGCACCACCGCGGGCTGGGCGTCGCGATCGGGCGCGTCGAGCCCGATCGGCCGCGCGATCCACTCGCCCTCGGCGAGGAAGCCTGCGGCGACGGTGAGCGGCTCGCTCCACGGCGTCTGCTCACCGGCGACGGACCGGGCGCGCACGCGCACGTCGCGGGATTCGCCGGCGGCGAGCGGGGCGAATGGCCAGGCCACGAGGGCGCTCTCCGCGCCAGGTACGGCGACGGTCTCTCTGCCGTCCGTGACCTCGGCGGAGCTCTGCAGCCAGCCGTCCTGCGCGGTCGCGACGGTCCAGCTCAACCGGGGCGCGGGGGTCGCGACGAACGAGGTATCGTCGCGGAGCTCGGCTCTGACGGATGCGATGCGGGCTGCTCCGGTCATTCGTCGTCTCCCTCCGCGGTCCAGCGTGTCACGACGATGTCTCCGGTGACCGCATAGGCGCCGATCACCCTCCCGGTGAACGACTCGGCCGTCTCGGAGGAGAGGAAGCGCCCGTCGATCTGCGCCAGCTCCTGCCGGACCCCGTCGGCGGTCACCGCGAGGTGGAACACGTCGGAGGTGCGCGGGAAGCCGCCGCCGGCGTGCGGCGGGCGCGATTCGATGTGGAGCTCGAGCACGTCGGAGGCGACGGGCGCGGTCCATTCCTGCACGAGGTCCGCGACCACGGCACGGGCGACCACCGCGCCGCCGCCCGCCTCGATCTCCACGTGGAAGCGCTCGTCGTAGCGCACGGCGAGACCGCCGACGCCGGCGCTCACGTCGACCGCGACGGTCACCGCGTTCGTGAGGTGCTCCTGCCGTCGCCCGAGGAACACGGGGCGGGGGTCGTCCAGCGTGCGCCCGTCGCCGTGCAGCACCAGTGCATCCGCACGCGCATCGAGGTCGGCGATCGAGCCGGGCGTCTGCCGCACGGCGATCCACTCGCGGTCGAGCTCGCGCACCGTGGAGAAGTCGATGTCGACACGGGTGCCCGGTCGCGCGTGGAGCAGCACGGGGTCGATGGCGGGCCAGCCGTCGTCCTCCCATCGCACGGCGGTGACGAACGTCTCGCGACCCAGAGCGGAGAACGCGCGGGTCATGCTGCGAGGGCGCACGCCGAGGAGCACGCACAGCCATGTCCCGTCCGGACCGATCACGAGGTCGCCGTGACCGGTGTTCTGCACGGGACGGATCGTCGATCGCGCCGACACCAGCGGGTTCTGCGGCGCGGTCTCGAACGGGCCCTCGGGGGAGTCTCCGCGGGCGATCGAGATGCCGTGACCGCGCTCCGTGCCGCCCTCGGCGATCATGAGATACCAGCGGCCGTCGACCGGGTACAGGTGCGGCGCCTCGGGGAACTGCCCGCCGGTCCCCGACCAGAGCGAGCGCGGCTCCTCGAGGGCGATGTGGCGGTCGAGATCGACGCGCACCTGCTGGATGCCGAGGTGCTGACCGACGCCCTCCCCGCTGAGGAGCAGTCCAGAGAAGGTGATGTAGACCGTGTCGTCCTCACCCCAGGCGATGTCGGGGTCGATGCCGTCGACCGATCCCGTGCCGTCCTGCCTCAGGATCAGGTCCCCGTCGCTCCACGGGCCGGCGGCATCCGTCGCGGTGAAGTGCAGCATCCCGCGTCCCATCGCATCCGTGATGACGAGATGGAACACGCCGTCCCGGTGACGGAGGGTCGGCGCCCACGCGCCGCCCGCGGTCGGGACGTCCGCCACGGCGAGCTGCCCCTCGCGCGTGGCGACGTGCCCGATGAGCTCCCAGTTCTCGAAGTCGCTCGAGCGGTGGATCGGGATGCCGGGAAGGTACTCGAAGGTCGAGGTGGCGAGGAACCAGTCGTCGCCGACGCGCACGACCGAGGGGTCGGGGTGGAAGCCGTTGAGGAGGGGGTTGAACAGGGTGGTCATGGGGAGCTTTCCGGTCTGCGGGGGTCAGGAGGAGAGGAGGATGCCGAGCTCGCGCGCGACGGAGACCGCCCGCGGATCGGCGCCACCGGGCCACGGGCCGCGCGCGATCGTCCAGGCGAAGGCGACGCCGCTGTCCGGATCGACGCACGCGAGGGCGCCCATCGCGCCGTCGTGCCCGAACGCGCGGGGCCCGCCGAACGCCAGCTGCTGTGACGGCTTCTGGAAGACCACGGCGTGGGCGCGATCGTGCTGATGCAGCACCTCGTCGTATCCGCGGACCTGCTGCTGACCGATCTGCTCGACCGTGTCGGACGAGAGCAGCGGCGGAGCCCCGTCGACACCGGTGACGGCGACCGCGAGCAGGCGCGCGATGCCCCGCGCCGTGCCGGTGCCCGATCCGCCGGGATGACCGTACCGCCAGCTGCGCGGGGAGTGCGCCAGGTCGACGTCGTCGGGCATGGCGAAGACCACCGGTCCGAGGGCGGACGTCGCGGGTGGTGTCGTGTCGGTGGCGGGCGGGATCATCGGCAGCAGCGGCACGAGTCGCTCCTCGTGCTCGGCGGGGAGCCCGAGGAAGAAGTCGATGTCGTGCGGGGCGCGGATGTCGTGCTCGTAGAGCTCATGCAGCGTGCGACCCGTCGCCCGGAACACCAGCTCGTCGGCGAGGTTGCCGATCGTGATCGCGTGGTAGCCGAAGGCGCTCCCGGGGTACCAGAACGGTCGGCTGGCGGCGAGCCTCTCGGCGGCGGCGTGATGGTCGAGCAGTTCGTCCCAGGTCAGCCCGGGGACGGTCTGGGGGAGCCCCGCCTGATGCGACAGGAGCTGGCGGACGGTGACGGCTCCCTTGCCCTTCGCGGCGAACTCGGGCCAGTGGTGCGCGACGCGCTCATCGAGATCCAGGTCGCCGCGTTCCACGAGGAGGCCGACGGCCACGCCGATCACGTTCTTGGTGACTGAGTATGGGACCGTCAGCGACTGCGCGCCGAGGTGAGGTCCGCCCCACGCGTCGAGCACCGCGGTGCCGTGGTGATACGCGGCCACCTGGAACGACAGATCGGGGTCAGCGGCGAGCGCCTCGTCGAGGCGCGCCACGACGGCGGCGAGCCGGTCGTCGGCGCGTCCCTGGAGACGGCCCGTGAGGCTCGCGAGCGCGGTCATGCCTGCTCCCAGTCCACCGACAGCGGCAGCTCGACGACGGACGGCCCGATCCGCAGCGTGTACTGCCCGGGTTCGACGACCCAGTCGCCCGCCCAATGCGCGAGTCGCCGGGGTGGGACGGGGATCACGGCGGTGACGGTCTCACCGGGTTCGGCGCGGACCGCGGCGAATCCGACGAGCCAGCGCTCGGGGCGTTCGACGGCGGAGTCGGCGCGCTCGGCGTACACCTGCACGACCTGCTTCCCGCGACGCGCGCCCGTGTTCGCGAGGGTCACCTCGACGGCATCCCCGTGACGCTGTGCCGCGCCCCAGGTCCAGGAGGTGTAGCCCAGGCCGTGGCCGAACGGGAAGGCCGGGGCGGCGCTCTGCCGCAGCCAGGCGCGGTATCCGATGTGCAGACCCTCGGCGTACACGAGACGGCCGTCGGCCGGGGTCACGGCGGAGACCGGCACGTCGGCGAGCGACGCCGGCCACGTGGTCGGCAGGCGGCCACCGGGCTCGGCGGCTCCGGTCACGACGTCGGCGATCGCATGGCCGAACTCCTGCCCGCCGAAGTAGCCCTGCACGATGGCCGCGACGTCGGCGGCCCAGGGCAGCACGACCGGGGATCCGGCGTTCACGACCACGATGGTCGGCGTGCCGGTGGCGGCGACCGCGCGCACCAGGTCGTCCTGACGTCCCGGCAGGTCGAGGTCCACGCGGTCGTATCCCTCGGACTCGACCTTCGAGTTCGTGCCGACGACGACGATCGCGACCTCGGCGCCGCGTGCCGCCTCGACGGCCCGAGCGATCAGCTCGTCGGGGTCGGTGCGCTCCGGGGCGATGCCGAGGGTCACGCTCAGGGCGCCGTCCAGCGCACCCCGCGACTCCCGGGTGAACTCGGCGCGGATGTCGATCGCACGCCCGGCCTCGACCGGTACGGCCGTTGTCACGGACGGCGGGTTGAGGAAGGCGGCACCGAGGTCGGTTCCCTCGATGACCGGGGTGTCGTCGAGCACGAGCTCGCCGTCGACGAAAATCCGCCCCGGATTCGCCCCCGCGAAGCCGAGCTCGATGCTCGTCGTCTCGGTCGGCGTGTACCGGGTCGACAGCACCACGGTGCGGCTCGCGCCGATCGGCGCATCGCCGCCGAACCACACCAGCGCGGTCGCGCGCCGGTCCTCGGCGAACAGCTCGGTGCCGTCCCCGTCGAGGAAGCTCACCCGCAGCCCCTGATCGCCGGTCACCGGGTTGACGATCGTCGTCGGCGGGATCTCGGCGACGCCGTCCTGCACGACGGCGCCGATCTCGTAGCGGGTGTCCGCGGCGGGGAACGCCGCGCGGAGAGCATCGAGCGGCGACACCACCTCTTCCGGCAGTACCGTCGCCGAACCGCCGCCCTGAGTGCGGGCCTCCCTGGCGTTGTGACCGATGATCGCGATGCTCCCGACGCCGCCGAGCGGGAGCACCCCGTCGTTCTGCAGCAGCACGGCGCCCTCGATCGCGGCCTCGCGCGCGAAGGCCGGGCCGTCCAGGGGTGCCGGGACGACGGCATCCGTCCCTTCGAGCGCACCGACGCGCTCGGCGAGGAGCAGGATGCGCAGCACCTTGCGATCGATGTCGCTCTCCTGCACGCGCCCGTCACGGACCGCGTCCACGAGCTCGGCCCAGGCGGGAGCGGGACCGGGCATCGCGAGGTCCTGCGCTGCGGCGACGGCGTCGAGAGAGCGCACGGCGGTCCAGTCGCTGACGACGACGCCGTCGAAGCCCCACTCGCTGTTGAGCGGCGTCTCGAGCAGGTCGTTCTCCGTCATCGTGACGCCGTCGACGGCGTTGTAGGCGCTCATGATCGACCACGCCCCGGCTTCGACGGCACGCTCGAACGGTGCGAGGTAGAGCTCGCGCAGTGCGCGCTCGTCGACCTCGATGTCGACCGTGAAGCGATCCGTCTCCGAGTCGTTCGCGACGTAGTGCTTCGGGGTGGCGGCGACGCCGTTCTCCTGCATGCCGCGCACGTACGCGGCCCCCAGCTCCGCGGTGAGCTCCGGGTCCTCGCTGAGACACTCGAAGTGCCGTCCGCCGAGCGGCGAGCGGTGCAGGTTGATCGTGGGGCCGAGCACGACGTCGACGCCCTTGCGCCGTGCCTCGGATGCCGCGGCCGCCCCGTACCGGTGGGCGAGGTCGACGTCCCAGGAGGCTGCCAGCGCCGAGCCGGACGGGAGGTTGAGCGAGGGATCGCGCTCGTCCCATCGCGGTCCGCGCACCCCGGCGGGGCCGTCGGAGAGCGTGAGCGCGCGCAATCCGATCTCGGGCAGCGGCACCGTGGTCCAGAAGTCGGCGCCCTGCACGAGCGCGGCCTTCTGCTCGAGGGAGAGCCGCTCCAGCAGCGGACGCAGGTGAGCGGTGGAATCGGACGGGCGGGCGTTCATACGGCTGATCCTTCGGAGATGTTCTGCGCGTCGATGAGCGCGCGACGGTCGGCGCGACGCTTCTGCTGGGCGTCCGGGTCGGGGACGGGGGCGGCGAGGAACAGCCGCTGCGTGTACGGATGCGCGGGCCGCGCGGTGACCTGGTCGCCGTCGCCCGTCTCGACGAGCTCGCCCCGGTACATCACCGCCACGCGATGGCTGATGTGACGGACCACCGCGAGGTCGTGCGAGATGAAGAGGTAGGCGACGCCGGTGCGCTCCTGGATCTCGATGAAGAGATCGAGGACGCGCGCCTGGGTCGACAGGTCCAGGGCCGAAACCGGCTCGTCGCACACGATCAGCTTCGGATCCAGCGCCAGCGCGCGGGCGATCGCCACGCGCTGGCGCTGCCCGCCCGAGAACTCGCGGGGGAGCCGGCGGGCAGCATCCGCCGGGAGCCCGACGCGATCGAGCAGGTCGGTGACGCGGGCGTTCGCAGCCTTGGCCGCGACGCCGCGTGCGGTGAGCGGCTCCGCGAGGATCTGTGCGATCGTCATGGACGGATTCAGCGAGGAGTACGGGTCCTGGAACACGACCTGGATCTCGCTGGCCAGCGAGCGCCGCTCGCGACGGTTCAGGTGGCCGATCTCGCGGCCGTCGTAGCGGATCGAACCCTCCGTCACCGGGGCGAGCCCCAGCACGGCGCGTCCGAGCGTGGTCTTGCCCGAACCCGATTCGCCGACCAGACCGACGGTCTCGCCGGGCCGGATGTCGAGGGAGACGCCCTTCAGTGCGTGGAACGGCTCGGCGCGGAACCCCTTGCCGGGGTAGGCGACGTGAAGGTCGTCGACCTGGAGCAGCATGTCGTTCACGACCGGTCTCCTTCCGTGGGACGTGCGGTGACGAGCGGGGCGCGGGCTGGACCATCGTCGAGGATCGCGTCCAGCAGCGACTGCGTGTAGGCGTGCGAGGGGGAGCGCAGGATGGTCCGGACCGGACCCTGCTCGACGAAGAGCCCCTGCTGCATCACCGTCACCCGGTCGCAGAGATCGGCGACGACGCCGAAGTTGTGCGTCACGAGCAGCATCGCCATCTGGCGCTCGCGCTGCAGATCACGCAGCAGGTCGAGCACCTCGGCCTGGACCGTGACGTCGAGAGCCGTCGTCGGCTCGTCGGCGATGATGAGGTCGGGATCGGTCGACACGGCGCCGGCGATGAGCACGCGCTGCGCCATCCCGCCGGACACCTCGAACGGATAGGCGTCGAAGGTGCGCTTCGGGTTCGGGATGCCGACGCGGTCGAGGAGCGCGAGCGAACGCTCGGTCGCCTCCTTCTTCGACAGGCCGAGATTCTTGCGCAGCGGTTCGACGAGCTGATACCCGATCGTGAAGGACGGATCGAGGTTGCTCATCGGCTCCTGCGGGATGTACCCGATGCGCCGCCCGCGGATGCCGGCATAGGCGCTCTCCGAAGCGTCGGCCAGCTGGGTGCTCTCGTACTCGATCGAGCCTCCGGTGACGCGTCCGCCCCGCGGCAGCAGCCCGAGCACGGCGAAAGCCGTCTGCGTCTTGCCGGAGCCGGACTCGCCGATGAGGCCGTGCACCTCGCCCTTGCGGATCTGCAGCGAGACGCCGTGCACGACCTCGATGTCCTCGCCCTCCTGCTGCTCGTACGCGACGCGCAGATCGGAGACCGTGAGGATCGGTGCGGCACCGGGCGTGCTCCGGCTCGCGTCGTCGGGATGGACGATCGTCTCCCCGACGACGGGCAGGGGAGCGGACTCCTCGAGCGCGTCGGCATCCCCGCCGGACATGCTGAACGAGGTCGTGACGGCGGCGATCGATCCGGTCGAGGTCGTCACGGCGCGGCGGCGACGGCGGCGCACCACGGCCGTGCGCTCGAGCACATCGCGCATGCCGTTCGCGAGCAGGGTCAGAGCGATGGCCGTGAGGCCGATGGCCAGAGAGGGCCACAGCATCAGGAGCGGCTGCTTGTAGATGTTGGCGAACCCGTCGTTGAGCATCCCTCCCCAGGTCGGGACGCTCATGTCGCCGAGGCCGAGGAACTCCAGCCCGGACTGGATCGCGATCGCGATCCCCGTGATGATCGCCGACTGGATGATGATCGGCGCGCGCACGACCGAGAGGATGTGGCGGCCGATGATGCGCACGTCGGAGAGGCCGGACACCTTCGCCGCGTCGACGTAGAGCTCGCCGCGCACACCGGTGACCGCCGCGTAGACCAGGCGGTAGTAGGCGGGAGCGAGCAGGATGCCGAAGATGAACATCGCCAGCCACACGCTCGGTCCGAGGACGGCACGAGCCGCGAGCAGCACGACGATGCCGGGGAGGGCCATCACGAGCGACGTGACCCAGGAGGCGACGGCGTCGAACCAGCCGCGGTAGTAGCCGGCGATCAGACCCGAGACGACCCCGATCACGAGCGCCGTGACGACGGCGACGAGAGCCGCGGCGAGGGTGATCTGCGTGGCGGCCAGCAGGCGCGAGAGCACGTCGCGACCAGCGCTGTCGGCACCGAGCAGATGCTCCCCGCTCGGCGGAGCGAGCACCAGCTGGAGCGAGGCGAGGTTCGGATCGAACGGCGCGATCCAGCGTCCGGTGACCGCGATGATCGCGATGACCGCCAGGAACACGAGCGAGATCAGCGAGACGGGGCGTCGAACGAGTCGGCGCATCAGCGAGATCTTCGCCGCGGGTGTCGGCACCGCGGTCGGAACGTCGATGGCGGTCATGAGAGTCGCACCTTCGGGTTGAGCGCTGCCTGCGCGAGGTCGATGAGGAGGTTCACGATGAGGACGATCACCGCGAAGGCGATCACGACGCCCATCACGACGGGGATGTCGCCCTGGGTCGTGGCCGAGACCGTGAGCTGGCCCATCCCGGGGAGGGCGAACACCTGCTCGACGATGACGGCCCCGCCGAGGAGGCCGATGAACTGCACGGCGAGGACCGCGAGCGCGGGGCCCCCGGCGTTGCGCAGCACGTGCTTGTAGATCACGCTGTTCGACGACAGCCCGCGGGAGCGGAGCGTGCGCACGTAGTCGCGGGACATCGCGTCGACCACCGAACCGCGCACCTGCTGGGCGACGGCCGCGATGGCGCCGATGGCGAGGGCGGCGATCGGCAGCGTCACCGATGCCAGCCACCCGCTGAACGATTGCGTGATCGGGATGTAGCCGGTGGCCTTGAACCAGTGGAGGTTGATCGCGAAGATCAGCACGAGGTACAGCGCGATGAGGAAGCCGGGGATCGCGAAGCCGATCACCGAGATGAACTGCACGACCGCGTCGACCCAGCCGCCGCGGCGTGCGGCGACCACGCCGAGCGCGATCGCGAGCACGGCGGAGATGAGGGTCGCGCCGATGACGAGCGAGAGGCTGACGCTGAGGCGTCCGCTCAGGCTCACCGAGACCAGCTGCCCGTTGAACCAGGAGCGGCCGAGGTCGCCGGTCAGCGCCGAGGTCAGCCAGTCCCAGTACTGAGCGGTGAGCGGGCGGTCGAGGCCCAGCTCTGCCGCCTTCTGGGCGACCAGCTCCTCGGTGGCGTTCTGGCCGAGGATGCGACGCGCGATGTTCGCGCTGTCGAGGAAGAGGAGCCCGAACGTCACCACGGAGATGACGATGAGCAGGACGATGCCGGCGAGGATCCGGCGCACGATGAACATGAGCATGCTGCGCTCCTGTGGTGGAAGGGATCGGGTTCCGGCCCGCCCGCAGCGACGCGGGCGGGCCGGAGGGATCGCGTCAGGACTTCGGCGTGAAGTCGTAGATCGCGGGGTAGGCGTTCGTCGGGAGCATCTCGACGGTCGTCGAGGCGTCCGTGGCGAAGCTGCCCTGCACGCGGTAGAAGGGCGCGAACCACGCCTGTTCGACGATGTAGGCGTTGAGCTCCTTCGCCACCGATTCCTGCGTGGCCTCGTCGCCGAACTGGATCTCCTGGATGAACTCGTCGACCTTCGGGTCCTCATAGCCGAACGGGTTGAAGATCGCGGACGGCGCGATCATGAACTGGATCAGCTGCCAGTCGGGGTTCTGCTCCAGAGCCATGAACGACACCGGGAACTTCGGCGCGAGCAGGTCGGCGATGAAGTTGTTGCCCGGGTCGGTGTACTCGACCGCGATGCCGACATCCGCCAGCTGCTGCTCGATCAGCGTGTACGTCGTGGCGCCCAGCAGCGTGGACGACGGCATAGAAAGCGTGAGACCGCTGGCGTATCCGGCTTCCTCGAGCAGCTCCTTCGCCTTCTCGGGGTCGTAGGTGTAGTAGTCGTCGAGCTTCGGATCGTACGCCGCCGACGACTCCGGGAAGACCTGAGTGGTGACGGTGCCGTTGCCGAGCTGCAGGGCCTCGAGCAGGCCTTCGCGATCGAACGCGTAGTTCAGCGCCTGGCGGACACGGACGTCGGCGAGAGCCGGGTTCATGGTTCCCGCACGGTCGAGGAGGAGCATCCCCTGGAAGTCGAGCTCGTTCGCGTTGACGGTCCAGCCGGCGCCCTCGACCTCGGCGAGGTTGTCGTTGCTGGCGAGCTTGACGCCGTTGGCCTCGCCGGCCTTGATCGCGTTGAGCGAGGCCGTGGCATCGGCGAGCACGTTGATCACGAGCTTGTCGTAGTGCTGTACGTCGGGGTTCCAGTAGTCGGGGTTCTTCGTGTACGAGTAGCTCGTTCCGGTGACCGTGGCGGCGGTGTCGAGGATGTACGGTCCCGATCCGATCGGGTCGGTGGCGAGGTTGTCGTTGCCGAGGGACTCGCCGCTGGCGACCAGCCCGGGGTCGCGGGTGAGGTAGTTGAGCAGTGCGGGGTCCGGGGCGGCGAGCGTGATGACGACGGTGGTGTCGTCGGGGGCCTCGAAGCTCGTGATCCCGGCGAAGTAGTTCGCGTCGGGCGACGTGCCCTCCTTGAAGCGCTGCAGGTTGTCGGCGACGACCTGCCCGGTGAGCGCCGAGCCGTCCGAGAACGTGACGTCGTCGCGGAGGGTGAGGGTGAGGACGGTGTTGTCGTCGTTGTACGACCACTCCGTCGCCAGCCACGGCTCGATCGTGCCTTCCGGCGTCGCGAGCAGAAGAGTGTCGAAGACGGCCTGGTAGAAGGGGGCGCGGTTGCCCCACTCGGAACCTGCCGGGTCGAAGGTGGTCGGCGGCGTGATCGCGCCGAGTGTGAGGGTGCCGCCGCTCCCGTCGCCCGAGCCGCCGTCTTCCGCTCCGCCGGCGCAGCCGGTGAGAACGAGAGCAGCGATGGCGATGGTGGCTGCTGTGGCCTTCCAACGGAACATCCTTTGTCCCTTTCGTGGGTGGCGGTACCCCTGCGGACCGCCTCTGGTGGGAGAAGCTAGCAGCAAAAGCGAGTAGTCGCTAGGTTTTTAACGCAAAAAGCTAGCGGATGCTAGGAATTCGTTATAGAACGGATTCGCAAGGGCAATGCGCGGTGCCGATGGCGGCTGCCGACGACGGGGGATACGGTGACAACGATGACCATGAACAAAGGGCCCAGTGTGCGCCGCGGCGTGCGCGGCGAGTACGCCAAGACGCGCGAACGACGGCGGACCATCCTCGATGCCGCGCTCGAGGTGTTCTCGGAGGGCGGCTACCGCGCCGGTTCGCTGAGGGACATCGCCCAGCGCGTGGGGATCAGCGAGGCGGGACTCCTCCATCACTTCCCGAACAAGGTGGCGCTGCTGGAGGCCGTGCTCGATCACCGCGACGACCGGTCGCGCGAGATGGTTCCCCTGGAGTCCGGCGACGGCGTGGCCATGATGCGCGGCCTGGTCCGGCTGGCGCTCTACAACGCGTCGGTGCCCGGTGTCGTCGAGCTCTACTGCACGCTCTCGGCGGAGGCGACCTCACCCGATCACCCGGCGCACGGCTACTTCGTGCGTCGCTACGTCTACACCCGCGCGAACATCGAGAAGGGCTTCGCGAACCTGGAGTCCCGGGGGATGCTGAAGCCGGGAGCCTCGCCGTACCGATGCGCCGTGGCTCTCATCGCCATGATGGACGGCCTGCAGGTGCAATGGCTCCTCGACCGGACGGTCGTGGACATGGCCGAAGAGCTCCGCGCGTTGATCAGCACCTTCGCCGACATCGACTGGGACGAGTCGACGGACGACGAGGCCGGAGGCGAGAGGGCATGACCCGCATCGCCTTCGTCGACGGATGGAGCGTCGGCCCGAAACTCGGCGCCTTCGAGACCCGGGACGGCTCCACGGCATCCGTGCCCGTCCGCCTGCCGCATGACGCGCTGCGCGACCTGCCGCGCGCCGCCGACGCCGGCCAGGGCGTGCACAGCGGATACATCCCCGGCGGCGTCTTCGAGTATGCGAAGACCTTCGACGTGCCGGAGGAGTGGCGCGAGAAGACCGTCCGCATCGAGTTCGAGGGCGTCTACCGCGACGCGACCGTCTTCCTCAACGGGGACTTCGCCGCGCATGAGGCGAACGGCTACTCGGCGTTCGTGGTCGAGGCCGACCCGTTCCTGCGGTTCGGCGAGCGCAACACGATCACGGTGGAGGCGCGAGTCCACCGCGACAGCCGGTGGTACACCGGCGGGGGCATCTACCGGCCGGTGCACCTGGTCCTCGACGACCCGGTGCATCTCGCCCTCGACGGCACCGTCGTCGAGAGTCACGACATCGACGCCGAGCGCGCGATCGTCGAGATCGCCACCTCCGTCGCGAACCGCACGAGGCACGCGGCGACGCGCCGCCTGAACTGGGCCGTCGTCGACGAGGACGGCGCCGAGGTGGCGACCGGCACCTCGCCCGTCACGGTGCTCCCGGGGGAGCAGGCGGTGGCGCGCGCCCGTCTCGCGGTGCGCTCGCCGCGGTTGTGGGGCCCGGATTCGCCGCACCGCTACCTCGTCCGCACGACGCTGGCCGACGGACAGGGCGCCGTGACCGACGAGACCGTCACGCGGCACGGCATCCGTCGTCTGCAGCTCGACGTCGCGCACGGTCTGCGCGTGAACGGCGTCGTCGTCGATCTGCGCGGTGCCTGCATCCATCACGACAACGGCCCGCTCGGCGCGGTGTCGATCGCGGATGCCGAGGATCGACGCGTGCGTTTGCTCAAGGCCGCCGGCTTCAACGCGATCCGCAGCGCCCACAATCCGGCGAGCCGCGCTCTGCTGGACGCGTGCGACGCGCACGGGATGCTCGTGATGGACGAGCTGACCGATGTCTGGACGAAGTCCAAGACGGCTTTCGACTCGTCGATCGGCTTCGACGAGCGGTGGCGCCGCGATGTCGCCTCGCTCGTCGCGAAGAACCGGAACCATCCGTCGGTCGTCCTCGTGTCGATCGGCAACGAGATCCTCGAGCTCGCGACGCCGCACGGCGCGACCTGGAGTCGCCGCATCGCCGAGGAGTTCCGCCGGCTCGATCCGTCGAGGTTCGTGACGAACGGCATCAACGGCGTCATCGCGAACCTCGGGGCGCTGGCGGAATCGATGGCGGATGCGCCCCCCGCGGACCCGAACACGATGATGGCCGAGATGGGCGAGCGGATGGCGTCGATGAACGCCTCGCCGCTGGTGACCGAGTCGACCGAGGAGTCGGCGGCGGTGCTCGACGTCGTCGGCTTCAACTACGCGGACTCGCGCTACGACCTCGACGCGGAGCTCTTCCCGAACCGTGTGATCGTCGGGTCGGAGACCTTCCCGGATCGGATCGCCTCGCTGTGGGCGGACGTGCGTCGTCTGCCGCACGTCATCGGCGACTTCACCTGGACGGGGTGGGACTACATCGGCGAAGCGGGCATCGGCCGCGTGGACTACACGGACGTCGAGGGCTACGTGCCGACGGGGACGGCGGGGCCCTTCCCGTACCTGCTCGCCGACTGCGGGGACATCGACATCACCGGACACCGGCTTCCGGCCTCTCACTATCGCGAGATCGTGTTCGGTCTGCGCACGGAGCCGGTGATCGCCGTGCATCGTCCGCAGCATCACGGCCGGCCCGCGTCGAAGACGCCGTGGTCGTGGGATGACGTCGTGTCCAGCTGGAGCTGGGGTGCGGCAGAGGACTCTCCGGTGACGGTCGACGTCTATGCGGATGCCGAGGAGGTCGAGCTGCTCCTCGACGACGTCGTCATCGATCGCGTCGCCGTCGGGTCGCCGCTGCCCCTGATCGCGCGCTTCGAGACGCGGTACCGACGCGGTGTGCTGACGGCTGTCGCCTATGCCGCCGGGCAAGAGGTCGCCAGGACGTCGCTGCGGACGGCCGGAGATCCCCGCCTCGTCGTGCGAGCAGAACGCACCGAGATCTCCGGCGCGGACGCCCTCGCCTACATCGCCCTGACGATCGAGGATGCCGAGGGCACGGTCCTGTGCGATGCCGACGTCCCGGTGACCGTCGAGGTGTCCGGCGGCGTGATCGCCGGGATGGGGTCGGGGCAGCCTCGCACCGAGGAGGGGTTCGCCGGTCCGACGCGGAGCACGCATGACGGCCGTGCGCTCGTCATCGTCCGCCCCTCGGACCTGGGCGAGATCGTCGTGACGGCATCCGCCGCAGGGTTCCCGTCGGCCGAGGTGGTGGTGACTCGGCGATGAGCTCCCCGTGGTGGCGGACGGATGCTCGCGAGTGGCGGTCCCACGACTGGCGGCTCGAGCTGCGCGGTGACGAGATCGCCGACATCAGCCACCGCGGGATCGTCGTGCTGCGGGCCGTCCGCGCGGTCGTGCGCGACCGCGGCTGGCAGACCGTGCCGGTGGTCGTGCAGAGCGTCGACGGCGATCCCGAAGTGCTCAAGCTGACGCTTCGGCACGAAGGGCTCGGGGCGCGGGTGCGTTCGACGCTGACGGTGCGTGCGCGTGCCGGGGAACTCGGGATCGAGTGGGACGCCGTGAACGAGATGGACTTCGACACGTGCCGCATCGGTCTGGTCGTGCTGCACCCGGCATCGGACGCCGGGCGCGCCGTGATCGTCGACCACGACGACGGATCCGAGGAGACGACGTCGTTCCCGCGGGCGCTCACTCCGCATCAGCCGATGCGTCACATCCGCCGACTCCGGATCGACGGCGGCGCGAGCATCGCCTTCGCGGGCGACGTGTTCGAGATGGAGGACCAGCGCAACTGGACCGACGCCTCGTTCAAGACGTACAGCCGCCCGCTCGACCTGCCCTACCCGTATGCGCTGCGAGCCGGTGAGACGGTCCGACAGGCGATCACGATCGGTGCGCCCGACGCCTCGATCGCCGCGGATCCCGGTCGTGCGTCACCGGCGGTGATCGAGCTGCGCGAGTGCGGTCCGTTCCCGGCGGTCGGCGTCGAGGCCTCGACGGCTCCCGACCCGGTCCGCGCCTCTTCGGCGGGCTCGTTCCGCGTGGTCGAGCTCGATCTCACGACGCCGGCGTGGCCGGCGGCGCTCGCCCGTGCGTCGTCGGACGGCCTTCCGTTGGACATCCGGATCGTGTCGGACGGCGATGCGCGTGCGGCGGATGCTGCCGCGACGGCACTCGTGGGCCTCCCGGTGCTGCGGGTCACCGTGTTCGACAGGGCCCGGCACGCGACCACTCCGGCCTCGGCCTCCCTGTTCCGCGCGGCGCTCGGGAGCGCCGGCATCCGCGTGCCCCTGCTGGCCGGTGCTCGGTCGCATTTCACCGAACTGAATCGCGAGCAGGCGACGATCCCTCGAGACACGGCCGGGATCGTCGTCACCACCACGCCGCTGTTCCATGCTCTCGACACCGAGCAGCTCGTCGAGGCGGTCGCGGTCCAGCGCCTCGTCGCCGAGGAGACCGTTCGGATCGCGGAAGGGCGCGAGGTCCATATCGGCCCCGTCGCGCTCCGTCCGCGCTACAACAACGTCGCCACGACGGCGCAGCCGGCACCGACGAGGAGCGATCTCGTCGACGGCTACGGCGCGCAGTTCACAGGAGCGGACGACGAACGGCAGGCCGCACCGGAACTCGCAGCCTGGGTGATCGCCAGCGCCGCGGCCAGCGCGGTTCCCGGCGTCCGGTCGCTGTCCTGGTTCGAGACCTGGGGGCCGCGAGGGCTGGCAGATCACCGCGGGCGGATGCCGGCGGCCGACGCCGTCGATGCTCTGACCGAGCTCCGTGGAAGCGCGCTGCTCGGAGGGTCGAGTCCCGATGGGCTCGTGTGGGCGATCGGCGGTCGCGCCGCGGAGCGCGACACGATCCTGATCGCGAACCTCGATGTCGAGCCGCGCGTCCTCGACGTCCGCGCGCACGGCAGTGCGCCCGTGCGCGTCACCGTGGCCGCCGGCTCCTGGGAGCGTGTCTGAGCAGCAGGCGCCGGAACGTCGATGATTTCGAGTGTCATAGGACGGATTGGCATCCCGGCGCCGCCGCGCTCGCTGGTTCACTGGTCTGATCCGCCCCCCCCGACCCCGAGGTGAAGAATGACCATCACTGACACGTCCGCAACCTCGACGACGGACTCCGCCGTCCCGGTGATCGCGCACTGGATCGACGGCGCGGAGCGTCCGTCGACCAGTGGGCGCACGGCTCCGGTCTTCAACCCGGCCACAGGTGCCGTGCAGGCGCACGTGGCGCTCGCCGACCAGGCCGAGATCGACGCTGCGATCGCCTCGGCGGATGCCGGCTTCCGCGTGTGGTCGGGGTACTCGATCGCCAAGCGGCAGTCGGTCCTCTTCGCGTTCCGCGAGATCCTGAACGCGCGCAAGCTCGAGCTCGCCGAGATCATCACGGCCGAGCACGGCAAGGTCGTCTCCGACGCGATGGGTGAGATCCTCCGCGGCCAGGAAGTCGTCGAGCTCGCGACAGGATTCCCGCACCTGATCAAGGGCGCATTCAGCGAGAACGCCTCTTCGGGCATTGACGTTTACTCGCTCAAGCAGCCCCTCGGGGTCGTGGGTGTGATCTCGCCCTTCAACTTCCCCGTCATGGTGCCGCTGTGGTTCGTGCCGATCGCGATCGCGGCCGGCAACGCGGTGGTCCTCAAGCCCAGCGAGAAGGATCCGTCCGCCGCGCTGTGGCTCGCGCGGGTGTGGAAGGAAGCGGGGCTCCCCGACGGCGTCTTCACGGTGCTGCAGGGTGACAAGGCCGCGGTCGACGGGCTGCTGAACAGCCGGGTGGTGCAGTCGATCTCGTTCGTCGGCTCCACGCCGATCGCGCAGTACATCTACGAGACGGCGTCGAAGAACGGCAAGCGCGTCCAGGCGCTCGGCGGGGCGAAGAATCACATGCTCGTCCTCCCGGATGCCGATCTCGACCTCGTGGCCGACCAGGCCGTGAACGCCGGATTCGGCGCGGCCGGTGAGCGGTGCATGGCGATCAGCGTGGTGCTGGCCGTCGAGCCCGTCGCCGACGACCTGATCGCGAAGATCACCGAGCGCATCGCCGCGCTGAAGATCGGGAACGGCGCCGGCGTCGACGGCGTGGAGCCCGACATGGGTCCGCTGATCACGGACGTGCACCGCGACAAGGTGTCGTCCTACGTCGACATCGCGGAAGCGGACGGCGCGACCATCGTCGTCGACGGTCGCGGCTTCACGGTCGACGGACACGAGGACGGCTTCTTCTTCGGACCGACCCTGATCGACGGACTGCCGACCACGTCTCGCGCCTACACCGAGGAGATCTTCGGGCCGGTGCTCTCGGTCGTCCGGGTGGACTCCTACGATGAGGGCCTCGCTCTGATCAACTCCGGCGAGTTCGGCAACGGTACGGCGATCTTCACCAACGACGGGGGAGCGGCTCGCCGTTTCCAGAACGAGGTGCAGGTCGGCATGATCGGCATCAACGTCCCGATCCCGGTGCCGGTCGCGTACCACTCGTTCGGTGGTTGGAAGAAGTCGCTGTTCGGCGACGCGAAGGCGTACGGCGTGCACGGATTCGACTTCTTCACCCGCGAGAAGGCCATCACGAGCCGCTGGATCGACCCCGCGACGCGCAACGACTCCACGCACGGCGGCATCAACCTCGGGTTCCCGCAGAACACCTGAGCCTCTCCCGCGGACCGGCCCCTTTTGACCGACCCGGCCCTTTGAGGACGCGCTCAAGGGGCCGGTTCGCGCAGAGAGGGGCCGCTCGGCGGGACGGCGTCAGGCCTGCGTCAGCTGCAGGGCGCCCCAGAGCTCGGCGCGGGCGGCGAAGGTGTCGAGGTCGACGTCGAGCAGCACGCCGGCGGCATCCACTCGCGCGCGCAGCGTGTGCCGGTGGATGCCGAGGGCCTTGGCCGCGGGATCCCACGCGCCGTTGTGCTCCAGCCAGACCTCGAGCGTCCGGCGCAGGTCCGCCGGGTCGTTGGCGCTCTCGAGCGGCAGCAGCATCCGTCTCGCGATATCGTGCGCCTGCGTGTGCTCCAGATGCCCGAGGAGTCCGGCGCGGGCGATGTCGTCGAACTCGCTGATCGGCTCCTGCGGAGTCGTCCGGGCCAGCGCCCGCTCGGACTCCGCCATCGCCTCGGTCAGCCGGTCCCAGGTCGTGGCCGCCGAGAACCCCGCGGCGACGTCGTGCCGGGTCAACAGCGCGAGCAGCCCGGATCTGTCCTCGTCGGGCGTGACGGTCACGATGCGGTCGCGGCGCTCCGCGAAGAACACGGCTCCGCCGCTCTCGACCGCGAGGAGCTCCAGCGCGGAGCGCAGGGTCTGCGCGCCGCCCTCCGCCTCGTCCGGCAGAGCGATGCAGCCGACGCGAAGAGGGCCTTCGGGAAGAGGACCCCACAGGTGCGCCACCGTGCGCTGCGCCACCGCCGTGATCCCGGCCATGAGCAGCTCCAGCACGCCGGAGCGCAGGCGTCGCCGCGCGTCGTCGAGCGTGCGGCTCTGCTCGAGGGCGATGCTGGCGAGCGCGATGACGGCGTCGACGAGGTCGGCACGCGCCCGATCGAGAGCGCCGGTGCCCGTCCCCACGGCGAGGACGCCTCGCAGATCTCCGCGCTGACCGAGCGTCTGCAGCGTGACCTCGTCCGACCCGGTGACGCTGAGCCGTACGGCCGCCGTGCGGCCGCGCGCCAGCATGCTCGCCACGGCATCCTCGATCTCCGGTGCCTGGGATGCCGGGATCTCGCGCTGCGTCGGCACCCGCACCCGGGAGCCTGACGCATCGAAGAGGGCCACCCAGCAGTCGAGGTTGCGCTCCAGCTCTCGCAGGATCTCGGCGAGCCCGTCGGGCCGGAGGGCCGCGCGGGCGACGGAGCGCTGTGCGCGCAGCGAGCGCTCCAGCATCTGCCGATCGTCGTCCGCCACCGCATCCGAGATGAAGCGGATGATCCCCATGAAGGGGGTGTCGCGCGGAACCTCGAGCAGGGGCAGACCCCGGGACGCGGCGGCCTCGGCCAGCTCGGCCGGGATGCGCTCATGCACGATCCCGGTGGAGAATCCCAGCGCCAGGACCCCGTGATCGACCAGGCGCTGCACGTAGGGGTGCGCTGGTTCGGGGTCCGGCTCGTCGAACTGCACGCCGTCCGTGAGCAGGAGGCCCCCCGAGTCGAGCCAGGGAGTGGGATCCGGGAGATCCGAGTTGTGCGCCCACAGGACGGCGTGCGAGAGAAGGGCGTCGTCGACGCCGCTGACCGGACGCAGGTCGAAGCGGGGCTCGTTGAGCAGGGCGCGGAGGGTGGCGGGCACTCCCGCATCCTGTCCGATGCCGTTCTGTCCGTCAAGTGAGTGGCTGTTAGACGAATTGTCGCCCCCGCGCGGGGCGCCCGACTGGGATGATCGGTGTGCCGCCACCTTCGAAGGGCTTCCCATGACGACCAGCACTCCCACCGCCGCGACCCTCACCAACGCCGAGGTCTCGAACGCCGATCGCTCGCGCGTCTTCCACTCGTGGTCGGCTCAGGGCTCGCTCGCCCCGATGGCGATCGCCGGCGGGTCGGGGACGACGGTGTGGGATGCCGAGGGCAATCACTACCTCGACTTCTCCAGCCAGCTCGTCAACGTGAACATCGGGCACCAGCATCCGAAGGTCGTCGCGGCGATCCAGGCGCAGGCCGAGGTGCTGACGACCGTCGCGCCCGCGCACGCCAATGCCGTGCGCGCCGAGGCGGCGCAGCTGATCGTTGACATCGCCCCCGAGGGGTTCGAGAAGGTGTTCTTCACGAACGGCGGGGCCGACGCGAACGAGAACGCGATCCGCATGGCGCGCCTGTTCACCGGCCGCGACAAGATCCTGTCGACCTACCGCTCGTACCACGGGAACACCGGCGCAGCCGTCGTCGCGACCGGAGACTGGCGCCGCATCCCCAACGAGTACTCCCGCGGCCACGTGCACTTCTTCGGCCCGTACCTGTACCGCTCGGAGTTCTGGGCGACGTCGCCCGAGGAGGAGTCGGCTCGCGCGCTGCACCACCTCGAGCGCGTCGTGCAGGCCGAGGGCCCCGACAGCATCGCCGCGATCCTGCTCGAGACCGTCCCCGGAACGGCGGGCATCCTCACCCCGCCGCCCGGGTACCTCGCGGGTGTGCGCGAGATCGCCGACCGCTACGGCATCCTGCTGATCCTCGACGAGGTCATGGCCGGGTTCGGGCGCACCGGGGAGTGGCTCGCGCTCGACGCCTTCGGCGTGCGGCCCGATCTCATCACCTTCGCGAAGGGCGTCAACTCCGGCTACGTGCCGATCGGCGGCGTCATCATCCCCGGCGAGATCGCGCATCATTTCGACGATCGTGTCTTCCCCGGTGGGCTCACCTACTCCGGCCACCCGCTCGCGGCGGCCAGCGTCGTCGCCACGATCGAAGCCATGCGCGAGGAGGGCGTCGTCGACAACGCGAAGCGCGTCGGCGCCGAGGTGATCGGACCGCATCTCGCTCGGCTCGCGGGCCGGCACGACGTCATCGGCGAGGTCCGCGGCAGCGGAGTCTTCTGGGCCGTCGAGCTGGTCGAGGATCGCGAGACGCGGGTGCCGCTGGCTGCTGCCTCGATCGGTGCGTTCAAGAGCGACCTGCTCACGCGTGGTCTGCTGCCGTTCTTCGCCGACAACCGCCTCCACGTGGTGCCGCCGTGCGTGATCACCGCGGAGGATGCCACGCGGGGGCTCGACATCATCGACGACGCTCTCGCCGCCTTCTCGGTCTGAACGCGGGTCAGACCTTCTCGGTCTGCACCGAGCGCGCGACGCCGACCGCGTGGCACTCGGTGTTCTCGTTCGCGACGCCGAAACGGATCAGCTCGCGGGAGTCCGCTCGGTAGTCCGGCGGGGCGGAGGCGAGGGCTGCGGCCTCCAGCAGAACGAATTCCGCTGATATTCCCACCAGCCGCAGCGCCCCGGCAGGAAGGCACTGCGCGACGAACTGGAACTCGCCCGGCCGCTGGTGGACCGTGGCTCCGCTGATCGACCAGGCGGTGAACTCGTTGGCCATCGCCGTGCAGATCCAGTTCTGCTGAGCGACACCGGTCACGCGCAGCAGGGCGGTGTTCCCGCGCAGGTGCTCGGCCTGTCGCAGCTCGAGCAGGATGCCGACGGTGCCGGTCATGACATCCACGATGATGCGGGTGACCTGGGCATCGACGAAGAGCTCGGGGTGCAGGAACGGGTTCTCGGTGTCACGGAGCTCGGGGGCCCGCATGGGTACGCCGGCGAGAACATCGTTCACATTCATATTGCTTCGCCTTCGCCGTCTTCCCCAGGATCTCCACACTAGCCAGGCCTTGTTCACAGTTGCCTGAGCGACTGTGATGAGTTCCGGAGCCGATCGGATCCGACCAGAATGATCGGGTGACGGGGTGCGCCCGGCACCGACGATGGTGAGGAAAGGAGGACCTCATGATCGGCACGCTCAACGCTCTGATCGATCTCGTCGAAGCCGATGCGGCAGAGGAGATCGATGTCGTCGGGTTCGCACGCGAGCACGGCACGACCGAATACCATCTGCGCCGGATGTTCTCGGCGCTGGCGGGTATGCCGCTGTCGGAGTACGTGCGCCGGCGTCGGATGACGCTCGCCGGTGCCGAGCTCGTCGCCGGCGCCGCGAACATCCTGGACGTGGCCGTGCGGCATGGCTACGGCTCGGTCGAGGCGTTCGGCCGAGCGTTCCGCGCCGTGCACGGCATCGGCCCGGCCGATGCGCGCCGTGACGGGGGTCCTCTCCGAACACAACCCACGCTCCGGTTCCGCCTGAGCGTCGAAGGGAGCACCCCGATGGATGTCACCATCACGCACCAGCCCGAGCTCGTCCTCGCCGGCCATTCGGCCGAGGTCCCGCTCATCCACGCGGGCGTCAATCCGCATATCCAGGAGCACATCGCCGCGATCCCGCCGAGCGAGCACGCCCGGCTCAAGGCGCTCGGCGATGCCGAGCCCCGCGGCATCCTGGCGGTCACAGCGGGCATCGAACCGGATGCGCCGGAGGGCAGCATGCTCACCTACCTCCACGGCGTCGCCCTGCAGGCGTCGACCCCGGTGCCGGACGATCTCGACGTCATCCCCCTCGAGGAGGGGACGTGGGCGGTCTTCGCGTCCAGCGGACCCTTCCCCGAGACGCTGCAGAACCTGTGGGCGGCGACGGCGACCGAATGGTTCCCGTCGAACCCGTGGCGACTGCGGCCGGGACCGTCGATCGTCCGGTATCTGGAGTTCACGGGGACCTCCGCGTCCTGCGAACTCTGGCTCCCGGTCGAGCAGGGCTGACGCATCCGGTCGGGTCGGGGAGCGCGCACGCCGCGCTCCCCGGCCCGATGTCGGCGGGCCCTGCCACACTGGGGCACGAACAAGGAGACGTGCCATGGCGATCGATCCCAAGAAGACGCTCGATGCGTACCAGGCGAAGCACGGTGTGATCCGTCTGGTCGAGGTTCCGCCCCTGCAATACCTGATGGTCGACGGCGCCGGCGATCCCAACACCGCGCAGGCCTATCAGGATGCCGTGACCGCGCTGTTCCCCCTCGCCTACACGCTCAAATTCGCGAGCCGGAAAGAGCTCGGCATCGACACCGTGGTGATGCCGCTCGAGGGCCTCTGGCACGCGCCTGACATGGCGTCGTTCACCTCGCAGCGCGACAAGTCGGCCTGGCTGTGGACACTCATGATCATGGTGCCCGACCATGTCACCACCGAGATGTTCGCCGATGCGGTCGCGAGCGTCGAGGCGAAGGCGGCCAAGAAGAAGGAACAGCCGTCGCCCGCGCTCTCCACCGTGCGGCTGGAGACCCTCGCCGAAGGCCTGAGCGTGCAGACGCTGCACCTCGGTCCCTTCGACGATGAGGCGCCCGTGCTCGACGATCTGCACCATCGCTTCATCCCCGAGAACGGACTGGAGATGCGCGGCCTGCATCACGAGGTCTACCTGAGCGACATGCGTCGCGTGGAGCCGGCGAAGCTGCGCACGATCCTGAGACAGCCCGTGTCGAGGGTCTCCGGATCCGACGCCGCGTGAGCCGCGCGCCGGGAAATCAACCCCCTCCGCGCCGGATCCTCCGGCCGCGTAGTCTTCAGCGATGACCACCGCGAAAGACGCCGCGCGCGCCGCCCAGCGCTCCGACGTGTTCCGCCGGGTCGCCCGCGTCGGCTTCGTCGTCGTCGGAGTCGTCCACATCATCATCGGCTGCCTCGCCGTCTCCCTCGCTCTGGGTGCCGGTGGCGACGCCGATCAGGACGGCGCCATGGAGCAGGTCCGTCTGAGCCCCGTCGGAGGGCTGCTGCTCGGCGTGATCGCCGCAGGGCTCATCGCGCTCGCCGGGTGGCAGATCGCGAGCGCGTTCCTGGCCTCCGACCCGGCCGACACGAAGAAGTGGGGCAAGCGGGTCAAGTACTTCGGCATCGCCCTCGCCTATCTCGTCATCGCAGGGATGGCCCTGATCGTCGCGTTCGGCGGCCGGGTCTCCTCCGAGAATGCCTCGCAGACTCTCAGCGAGATCGTGCTCGCGGCCCCCGCCGGCGTGGTCGTGCTCGTCATCATCGGACTCACCGTGAGCGGGGTGGGCATCGGGTTCATCGTCAGCGGATTCACGCGCGGCTTCAAGAAGCTGCTCGACCTGCCGTCCGGTGTCGAGCGCGGCGGCATCGTGACCTTCGGAGTGGTCGGCTACATCGCCAAGGGCATCGCCGTCGCGGTCACCGGCGTGCTGTTCGTCGTCGCCGCGTTCACGAACGACCCCGACAAGTCCGCCGGCCTCGACGGGGCTCTGCACAGCCTCGTGGCGCTCCCGCTGGGACCGGTGATCCTCTGCGCGGTGGGTGCGGGGCTCGCGGTCTACGGTCTCTTCTGCATCGCGCGCTCGCGCTACGCGCGGATGTAGTCGCGCACGGCGATCAGGTGGTCGCCGGCTTCTCGCTCCACACCAGGAGGAAGGCGCCGAGGCCGATCATGAGTACGCCGCCCGTCGCGCTCATCGCCTCGATCCGGCGGGGTGACCGGCCGAACCAGTCGCGGGCGGCGCTGGCGAGAAGCACCCAGACGGCGTCGCAGGCGACGCCGATCGTCACGACGATCGCGCCGAGCACGAACAGCTGCGTCGGAACGGAGCCGGCGTGCAGGTCGACGAACTGGGGGAGGATCGCGAGGAAGAAGGCGATCGACTTCGGATTCGTGACTCCGACGACGAATCCCTCGAGAAGCAGGCGTGGGCGCGAGCGCTGGGGCTGCACGCCCGAGACCGCGCCCGCCGCATCCTTCCGATGCCGGATCGCCTGGATGCCGAGGAACACCAGGTATCCGGCGCCGAGCACCTTGACGGTCGTGAAGAGCACGACCGACTGCGCCACCACGGTGCCGACCCCGAGGGCCACGGCCACGACGAGCACGATCGAGCCGACGGCGGTGCCGAGGATGCTGAGGAACCCACCCAGGCGTCCCAGCGCCATCGCGCGCCCGATCGTGAACAGCACGGTCGGACCGGGGATCACGACCATGACGAAGGCCGCGATGATGAAGGTCGCGAGGGTCTCGGCGCTGAACATGCTGCGAGCCTACTGTCGCGGACCACCCCGCTCACATCGTCAGGTGGGAAACTGGAACGATGAGCACTTCCCCTGCAGTCGACGTGACCGCCCCTCTGAGCGAGGCCGAGGTCCGCCGTATCCGCGAGGACTTCCCGATCCTGCAGGCGCAGGTGCAGGGGCATCCGCTCGTCTACCTGGATTCGGGGGCGACCTCGCAGCGCCCGCTCGCGGTGCTGGATGCCGAGCGCGCCTTCGCGACGACCATGAACTCCGCCGTGCACCGCGGCGCGCACACCCTGGCGGCCGAGGCGACCGAGGTCTTCGAAGATGCCCGCAGCACCGTCGCGCGCTTCGTAGGCGCCGACGACGACGAGATCGTCTGGACGTCGAACGCCACCGAGGCGACCAACCTGGTGGCCTACTCCCTGTCGAACGCGTCGATCGGCCGCGGGGGAGCGCCCGCCGAACGGCTCCGGCTCCGCGCAGGGGACGAGATCGTCACCACCGAGATGGAGCACCACGCCAACCTCATCCCGTGGCAGGAGCTCGCCGCCCGCACCGGCGCGACGCTCCGGGTGATCCCGCTGGATGACGACGGCGCCCTGCGGCTCGACGTCGCTGCCGATCTCATCACGGAGCGCACGAAGCTCGTCGCATTCACGCACGTCTCGAACGTGCTCGGTGTGATCAACCCGGTCGATCGGCTCGTCGCACTCGCCCGCCGGGTGGGGGCGCTGACGCTGCTCGACGCCTGCCAGTCGGCGCCGCATCTGCCGCTCGACGTGCGCGCGCTCGACGTCGACTTCGCGGTGCTCTCCGGCCACAAGATGCTCGGACCCACCGGCATCGGCGCCCTCTACGGTCGGCGCGAGCTGCTGGAGGCCATGCCGCCGTTCCTCACCGGCGGCTCGATGATCACGACGGTCACCACGACCGAGGCCGAATACCTTCCGCCGCCGCAGCGGTTCGAAGCGGGAACGCAGCGCGTCTCGCAGGCGATCGCGCTCGCCGCGGCCGTGGACTACCTGACGGCGGTGGGGATGCCGCGTATCGCCGCGCACGAGGCCGCCTTCGGGCGCCGGCTCGTCGAGGGCCTTGCCGCGATCGACGGCGTGCGTGTCCTCGGCGCCGGCATCGACCTGCCGCGGGTCGGGCTCGCGAGCTTCGACGTCGCCGGCATCCACTCGCACGACGTGGGCCAGTTCCTCGACGATCTCGGCATCGCGGTGCGTGTCGGGCACCACTGCGCGCAGCCGCTGCATCGCCGGCTCGGCGTCACCTCGTCGACGCGGGCGAGCACCTATCTCTACACGACGGATGCCGAGGTCGACGCGGTGATCGACGGCGTCGCGGGCGCGATCGAATTCTTCCGGAGGGGCGCATGAGCGATCTGCAGAATCTGTACCAGGAGCTGATCCTCGACCATTCCCGCACGCCCCACGGCTACGGGCTGCGCGAGGAGATCCCCGCGCAGTCGCACCAGGTGAACCCGACGTGCGGCGACGAGGTGACCCTCCAGGTGCACCGCGCCGCCGACGGGACCATCGAGGCGATCGCGTGGGAGGGGCACGGCTGCGCGATCTCGCAGGCCTCCGCCTCCCTGCTCGCCGAACTCGCGGAGGGGCTCTCGGTCGAACAGCTCGAGGTCCGCATCGCGGCGTTCCGTGAGGCGATGCGTTCGCGCGGCAAGATCGAGCCCGATGAGGAACTGCTGGGCGACGCGGCCGCTCTCGGCGGCGTCTCGAAGTACGTGGCCAGGGTCAAGTGCGCGATGCTCGCCTGGGTCGCCGCGGAGGATGCTCTGACGCGGAGCTGACTCACCCGGGGAGACGCGTCACAGGACGTCACCTCCGGGAATAGCGCCGCCTCTCAGGCGTTGCTCCGAGCATGACAACTCTCGGAATCATCGGTGCAGGACACATCGGCAGCCAGGTCGCCCGCGTGGCGGTGGCGAACGGCTACGACGTGGTGATCGCCAACTCGCGCGGCCCGGAGACGCTCGCCGACCTCGTCGCCGATCTCGGACCCCGGGCGACGGCGGCCACGGCGGCGGATGCTGCGGCGGCCGGCGATGCCGTCGTCGTGACGGTGCCCCTGCACGCCATCGATCGCCTGCCGGTCGAGCAGCTGGCGGGCAAGATCGTCCTCGACACCAACAACTACTACCACGAGCGCGACGGGCGCATCGAGGCTCTCGACAAGGGCGAGACGACGACCTCGGAGCTCGTGCAGCAGCAGCTCCCCACGTCGAGGATCGCCAAGGCGTTCAACCAGATCCTCGCCGCGGACATCACGACCGACGGCACGCCCGCGGGTACTCCGAACCGCCGGGCCCTCGCCACCGCGGGCGACGACGACGAGGCCGTGGCCTTCGTCACGCGCTTCTACGACGAGGCGGGCTTCGACACCGTCAACGTCGGACCGCTCAGCGAGTCGTGGCGCGTCGAGCGCGACCGCCCCGCGTACGTCGCCCGGCAGAACGCCGAGGAGCTCGAGGCCAACCTCGCGCTCGCGAACCGACTGCCCTGAGCGCGTCCCCCGTCGTCGGTCCTTCGCACTCCGGTCACGGTTGGGATACCAAAAGTTGGTGAACCGCCGTGCAGGTGAGAGAATGCGGACATGACGGCGGCGGGGGCCACCGGCGAACTCGAGTCGGTGAGGGTGACGCGCATTCTGCGCGACGACATCGTGCTGGGCCGACGCCTGCCGGGTTCCCGACTCGTCGAACGAGACATCGCCGCAGAGCTCGATGTCTCACGCCTCCCCGTGCGCGAGGCGATCCGCACGCTGGTCTCGGAAGGCGTGGTGGTCGCCCGCCCGCGCAGCTGGGCCGTGGTGCGGGAGTTCACGCAGCGCGACATCAGGGACTTCGCCGAGGTGCGCGAGTCGGTGGAGACGCTGATCTTCGTCTTCGCGGCCGAGCGGCATGACGAGGCCGGCATCGCGCGGCTCCGTGACGTGTACGAGCGAGAACTCGCCGCGGCGCAGGCCGGCGAAGCCGAGGCCGCGCGGATGGCAGCGGGGGAGTTCCACGAGGTCGCCGCGATGCTCGCGGGCAACGACATGCTCTGCGAGCTGATCGACGTCTTCGCCACGCGGCTGCGCTGGCTGTTCGGGCAGCACGACGATCTGCTGGCGATGGCGGCGGAGCACCGTGCCATCCTCGAGGCGATCAGCGCCCGCGACTCCGATGCGCTGCGCCGGATCGTCCCCGAGCATCTCGCGAGCGGCCAGCTCGCCGCCCAGCTGCGTCTCGCGGACAGGGCCGTCGTGATCTGATCCGGTCGGGGACCCGCGCGGCGTCGGGTGAGGTCGAACCCTCCCAGTTGTATATTGGGCACTTCGGAACGGTTCCGGAGCTGTCGCAATTGCCCTGGGGAGCGAGATGCGAAATCTTGCTGTCGTCGTCGGAAGCCTGCTGCTGGTGGGCGGAGCAGTCGCCGTCGTGGTCGCCGACCAGGAGCGCGCCTCGGCCGTCGCCGAGGTGAAGGCGCAGATCCAGCAGGTCGAGCAGGAGCTGGACGCGTCGCGAGGCGAGAACCTCCAGCTCGCCGAGAAGCTCACGGCGCTGCGTTCGCAGATCGCCGAGCAGGACGCCAAGCTCGCCGACACCACGGGATTCCTGAAGTAATGCGCCGGATGCTCGCGGTCGCGGTCGTGTCCGCGATGCTGCTGTGCGCGGGCATCGCCGGTCGCGCTGCCGGGCTCGACCAGGAGCGGGCGGATGCCGTCGCGGAGCTGCGCGCGCTGGCGGCCCAGTCGCATTCCGCCGCACAGCGCACCGACTACCTGGAAGGCGCCGTCGACCGGGCCGAGCAGGATGCGGTCGACCGCGCGGCCGTGCTGGAGCTCCGCCCGGCGTTCGTCGCCGAGCTCGCCGCGTTGACGGCGGCGCTCGGCGGGGCCGAGGGCAAGGTCGACACCGCCACGCATCGCGCGTCGGCGCTCTCCACGCAGCAGACGGTGCTCGCGGAGAAGACGGATCCCGCGACTGTGACGGCAGCGACCGCGACCATCAACGCCTTGACGGCGAAGGTCGGATCCGAGGTCGCGAGCTGGGACGCGGTGCAGCTCGCGCAGTACGCCGGTCCCGACGGCCCCCCGTGGGCGACGAGCGGTCCCGACGGCTACGCCAGGGTGCGGACGGCCCTCGACCGGGTCGGCGGCGCGGGAGTGGGGCTGTACGAGTCGTCGTCCTGCGCCGGCGGGACCGCACCGGCCTGCGCGAACAGCAACGGGTACATCAAGTACCGCGCCGACATCGCGGAGTGGGACGAGGGGCGGCTGAACTGGGCGATGGCGCACGAGCTCGCGCACATCTATCAGTTCCGCGTCTGGGGGTCCATGACCTCGTCGTCGGCGTACGGCTCGATGTTCGGGTCCGATCCGGAGTTCCTGGCGAACTGCATGGCCGTGGTCCGCGGGTATCCGGGTTCGGTCGGCTGCGACGGCGACCAGCAGGCGTGGGCCTCCGGGATCTGGGTCGGCGCGGTGCAGTGACCGCCTCGTCGCGGGGTCAGGCGACGGGCGTCGTCGTGTCGATCGCCGCACGCAGCGGGCGGCGCATCGCCCGCCAGTAGCCCGACGGCGAGGTGCGCACCAGCACGTCGATCAGGCGGGCCTCGCGTCCGACCATGGTCCGCGCGGCCCGGCGTTCGGTCGCACGGATGATCCGGGCCGCGGCATCCGTCGGCTCGGTGTGGTACATCGCGGCCTGTGCGGCGGCAGCGCGCGCGGCGACATCGGGATCGATCGCCGCGGCGTAGCGGCCGTGCAGGATGATGCCGGTGCGCACGCCCGCCGGATACACCGCGCCGACGGAGACCGTGCTCCCTTCCAGCTCGTGCCGCAGCGCCTCGGAGAACGCCCGGACCGCGAACTTGCTCATCGCGTAGGGGATCCGTCCGGCCGGCGCGGCCAGGGCGTACACGCTGGCGAGGTGCGTGATGTGCGCAGCGGGTGCGGACCGCAGCGCAGGGAGCAGCGCCTTGGTGACCGAGACCGTCCCCCAGAGGTTGACGTCGGTGAGCCAGCGCATCTCCTCCATCGTGAGCTGTTCGAGGGTGCCGAGCATCGACGAGCCGGCGCAGGTGATCAGCGCGTTGATGCGCGGGTGCGCGGCCGTGATCTCGGCCGCGCCGGCGAACACGGCGTCGTCGTCGCGGAGGTCGATCACGTGCGTGGTCACGGTGGCTCCCCGCAGTCCGTCCGCCAGAGCCGACAGGGCTGCCGCGTCGTGATCGATCAGCGCGAGATGCGCGCCGCGGGTCGCGAGGAGTCGAGCGATGTCCGCGCCCATGCCGTTCGCCGCTCCCGTGATCACGGTGGTGCTGCCGACCAGGTCGAGATGCTTCATGCGGCCTCCTGCGGACGCGTTCACGGGTCGCACCGGGCGAATGTCGGACCGATGCGGGATGCTGAACCGGTACCCATTCTCACCCACACCGCTCCGGCGGCATACCGGTACGCTCGAGGAGAGGAGGTCGCGGTGGGACGAACAGCGGATGCCATCGCCGAAGGCGTTGCGATCGCGACCGCTGCCGCGCGCCTCGCCGTGAAGAACCACATCCTCGTCGGCACCATCGCCGAGGACGGCGTCTTCGACACCGACAAGTACATCGCCGATGCCAGGGAGGCCCTCGGGGCGATGGCCGCCGAGGCCGAAGAGGCCGCCGCGAACGTCACGGCGCTGCGGAAGCGCGCGCGCGGTCGGCACTCCGATCCGCACGGCACGCACGACTACCGCGACCGCGATGTGCGCAACCTCCGTCGCCGCGCCAAGCAGTCCACCGGCGTCGCCGTCCGCCTGCGCGAGATCATGCAGGATCCGCAGCGGTTGAGCGTGATCGTCGAAGAGGCGCGCGAGGCGGCCTGGGCCGATGTGCGGCACAACCTCGACCGTCGGCTGCGGGTGGAGGGCATGCGTCCTGACCACGATCCGGAGTACGGCAAGATGCGCGAGGCGCGCATGCAGGCGTTGCGTCTCGTCGACCTCCAGGCTCTGTCGTCCGAGCAGCGCGCGAAGGCGAAGCGCCGCAAGAAGCAGGAGAAGGCGGAGGCCCTCGACGACTGAGGCCCCGTTTCGCTTTCGCGTCGGGACTGTTGTAGGCTTATCGTCGGCCCGCTGAGCTTCACCGCAGCGCGAGTCATGCGCCCGTAGCTCAATGGATAGAGCATCTGACTACGGATCAGAAGGTTAGGGGTTCGAGTCCCTTCGGGCGCACACTGTGTTGAGACAGTACAGATCCCCCGTCGCGAAAGCGGCGGGGGATCTGCTTTGTCCGGGGCGTTTCCGGCCGTCGGCATCCCGTCGAGCGACGCCCGTCAGCCCACGGCGCCGATCCGGCTGAGCGCCTTCAGGTCCGCAGGTCCGCCGGAGGTCACGGCATCGATCAGGACCAGTGTCGCCTGCGCGGATAGGCGCGGTCCTTCCGGCCCGCGGATCCCGGTGATGGTCGGCAGCGGGGCGAGGATCAGCCCCGCATCGACCAATCCGAGGTGGGCGACGCCGTCGAGCGTCACGCGCTCCGCATCCCCGCGCGCGAGGAAGCCGTCCACGGTGGTGTCGTACTCCGGGTTGGGGTCGCTGTCTCCCGCGACGAGGAACAGCACGGGACGGCCGAGATCCGTGTCGGCGGGAGATCGCGGCATCCCATCGATGTCGACCACGCCGCGGATCCGATCGTCCATCCGTGCGGCCTCGATCGCGGCGGCGCCGCCGAGCGAATGCCCCGCCGCGATGATGAGCGACGGATCCGCATGGTCGAGCGCCGGGAGCCCGGCGTCGCCTCGATCGATCCGGTCGATGACCGCGCTGATGTCCTGTGCGCGGATCGCCGCCGCGGCGTCGGCTGCGGCCTGGTCGCGTTCGTCATCCCCGGTCGCGACGAGCTCGGTGTCGGCCGTCGATCCGTCGGCCAGTTCGGCGGAGGCGGAGTCGTACGGGTGGTCCAGAGCCATGACGATGACGCCGTGGCTCGCGAGCTCCTCCGCCCATGAGGTCATCAGCCACCGGGTGCTTCCCGATCCCGGAGACGCGATGACCACGGGGAAGCGGCCCTCGGCAGGGGGCGTGTCCTCTGCCGCGTTCGCGCGGCCGCGGGCGACGCTGTCGAACACCAGCGCCGGCATCCCGTATTGAGCCGAGAGCGCACCGGTGAGCGCAGCCGCGCGTCCTCGATCCGGGAGGTAGGCGGCGTTCTCGCCCGATGTGGAGGCCGGATACCAGACCGTGGCCGGGATCGATCGCGATTCGCTGCCGTCGCCGTGACCACCGTGGGCATCGCGGGTGTCGTCGATCCACACGGTGGAGCCGACACCGACGGCCTGCGGGCCGGATGGCGCGGGCACCTGCAGCGGCGGCAGCCCCCACGCGGCACCCGCGACGACGACGAGGGCAGCCACGACGACGACGGATGCCACGCGGGAGAGCACCGTGAGCCGGCCGGAGCGCGCCCACACGGCCAGACCGGCGACGAGAGCACCGCAGACGGTCAGCGCGATGACCTGCCAGCGGTCGCCCTCCACCCACCATGCGACTCCGAGAAGGATGAAAGCCGCCCCGCCCACCGCCGAGACCGGTGTGAGCGAGCGCTTCCGTGTCGTGAGTGCGGTGAGGAGGGTGGCGATGAGGCCGACGGCCACCGCGATATCGAGCCAGGGCATGTGCTTCACGCTATGAGCCGGTGCCCGGCCGGGTCGTCATCCTCGGGGTGCAACCGTCTACCTCGGGAGG
Organism: Microbacterium luteolum; assembly: GCF_039533965.1. NCBI lineage: Bacteria > Bacillati > Actinomycetota > Actinomycetes > Micrococcales > Microbacteriaceae > Microbacterium > Microbacterium luteolum. The sequence continues at coordinate 1,727,626 of NZ_BAAAUN010000001.1, read as the reverse complement.
ATGAAATCGTCGGCGCGCTACAGCAGGCTGGTGATGGCCGGATCGCGCCGGGCGACCTCGGCCGCCGTCGAGAGGATCACCTTCCGCATCGCGGCCACGGCCACGGCCGGGGTCACGTCCGAGCGGTGTGCGAGGCTCACGATGCGCGTCATCATCGGATGCGTCAGGCGCACGGATCGCAGCGCGGGCTGGTCGAGCAGCACCATCGCCGGTACGACGGCGACACCGAGCCCGCGCTCGACGAAGCGCAGCACGGCATCCATCTCGGCGCCCTCGAGCACATGCGTCGGCGTGAGCCCCACGGAGCGGAATGCGGCATCGGTCGTGGCGCGGAGCTCGTACGTCTCGTCGAGGGCGATCAGCGGAAGCGTGGCGAGATGATCGAGTCCGATGGCGGGGGTCACCGCCACCGGTGGCCGGGATGCCGAGGAGACGACGACGAGTTCTTCGGTGAGCAGCGGTGTGCGCGTGAGGCTGAATCCCGACGGCGGCGGCCCGTCCGATTCGGTGATCAGCGCGATGTCGACGGCGCCGACGGCGAGCTGATCCACGAGCAGACGCGAGCCGCTTTCGATGAGGTGCAGGTCGACGTCGGGGTGCGCGGAGTGGAACACGCTGATCGCCTCGGCCACGAGACTGATGCACAGCGTCGGAGGGGCACCCAGGCGCACGCGACCGCGTCGCAGGCCCTGCAGCTCGTCCATCTCCTCGCGGATGGCCTCGGCCTCGGCGAGCATGCGCTGGGCGCGGGGGAGCAGCGTCTCACCCGCGGCGGTGAGGGCGATGTGGCCGCGCGCGCGATGGAACAGCTCGGCGCCCAGTTCGCGCTCCAGCGTCGAGATCTGCCGGCTCAACGAGGGCTGCGCCAGGTGCAGATGCTCGGAGGCGCGGGTGAAGTGTCCGAGCCGGGCGACCTCGACGAACCCGCGCAGTTGCTCCAGGTTCATGGCCATAGCCTACCTGCATGGTTCGAAGTCGAACTATGCATTGGAGTTATTAGGATCGCCTAACTAGCGTGATTCGTATGAGTACACGCGAACGTCAGATCTCCACCACCGTCCTGGTCATCGGGACCGGTGGTTCCGGGCTGCGGGCGGCGATCGAGATCGCCGAACACGGCATCGACGTCCTCGCCGTCGGCAAACGCCCCCGACAGGATGCCCACACCTCCCTCGCCGCCGGCGGCATCAATGCCGCCCTCGGCACCATGGACGCCGACGACAGCTGGCAGCAGCACGCCGCCGACACGATCAAGGAGAGCTACCTGCTCGCCAACCCGCACACGGTCGAGATCGTGACGCAGGGCGCCGAGCGCGGCATCCGCGATCTCGAACGCTGGGGCATGGACTTCGCGCGCGAAGACGACGGCCGCATCTCGCAGCGGTTCTTCGGCGCCCACACGTTCCGTCGCACGGCCTTCGCCGGCGACTACACCGGCCTCGAGATCCAGCGCACCCTGGTGCGCAAGGCCGAGCAGCTCGAGGTCCCCATCCTCGACCACGTCTACATCACCCGCCTGCTCGTGCGCGACAACGTCGTGTTCGGCGCTTACGGCTTCGACCAGGCCGATGGCACCCGCTACCTGATTCACGCGGATGCCGTGATCCTCGCCGCCGGCGGACATAACCGCATCTGGCGTCGCACCTCGTCGCGTCGCGACGAGAACACCGGCGACTCCTTCCGTCTGGCCGTCGACGCCGGCGCGCGGCTGCGTGACCCGGAGCTCGTGCAGTTCCACCCGTCCGGCATCATCGAGCCCGAGAACGCCGCCGGCACCCTCATCTCCGAGGCGGCCCGCGGCGAGGGCGGCATCCTGCGCAACGCGCTCGGCGAGCGGTTCATGGAGAAGTACGACCCGGAGCGCATGGAGCTGTCCACCCGCGACCGGGTCGCGCTCGCCGCGTACACCGAGATCCAGGAGGGACGCGGCACCGAGAACGGCGGCGTCTGGCTCGACGTGTCGCACCTGCCGCGCGAGACGATCATGACCCGTCTGCCGCGCGTCTACCAGACCATGATGGAGCTGCAGATGCTCGACATCACGACCGACCCGATCGAGATCGCGCCCACCGCGCACTACTCGATGGGCGGCGTGTGGGTGCGTCCGGAAGACCACCAGACGGATGTCGAGGGCCTCTACGCGATCGGCGAGGCGTCGAGCGGGCTGCACGGCGCGAACCGCCTCGGCGGCAACTCGCTCATCGAGCTGCTCATCTACGGTCGCATCGTCGGACAGGCCGCGATGGCGCACGCCGCGGGGCTGGACGCACAGCGGCGCTCTCCGGAGGCGGTCGCTCAGGCGCGGTCCGAGATCGCCGATCTCCTCGCCGCCGACGGGCGCGAGAACGTCCGCGCGCTGCAGCGGGCGATCCGCAACCTGATGACCGAGTACGCCGGCGTGGTCCGCTCGGAGGAGGGCCTGCGCGCGGGTCTCGCCGACCTCGACATGATCGAGGGTCGGATGGAGGACATCGGCATCCACCCCGACATCGCCGGATTCCAGGATCTCGCGCACGCCTTCGACCTCAAAGCCTCCGCGCTCGCTGCGCGCGCCACGCTCGAGGCGGCGCTGGAGCGCCGGGAGACCCGCGGATGCCACAACCGCAGCGACTTCCCCGACAGCGACCCGACGCTGCAGGTGAACCTCGTCTGGAGCCCGCGCACCGGTGTGACCCGCGAGTCGATCCCCGAGATCCCGGGGGAGATCGCCGAGCTCATGCGCGAGGTCGACACCGAGGGCAAGCTCGTCGAGTGATCCGACGCTTCGACAGGCTCAGCGACCCATCCCCGGATCCCTGAGCCTGGGTTCTGGGTCCTGGGTCCCTGAGCCTGTCGAAGGGCTCAGTCGGCCTGCGGCTCTTCCGTGTCGATGACCCCGATCCCGACCGCCTCATGGTCGGGCTCGGGTTCTTCGCGCTTCGGGGCCTTGGGCTCCTCGCCGGGATCCTTCTCGGTGCTCGGTTCCTCGAGCTGCTCGGTGCTCGGAATCTCGTCCGGGTCGGCCTGCTCGGGTGAATCCGCCTCAGCGGGGGTCGTTGCCTCTCCGGAGGATTCGTCGCCCGAGGATGCGGCGTCGTCGGTCGTGTGCACCTGCTCGGGTGTCTGCGCGTGCACCGCGTCTTCGTCGGTGGCCGGTGCCGCTCCCTGGTCTGGCGTGCTGTCGGTCATGATCGCCCCTTCCGTGATGTCGTCACGCTCAGGATGCCCCTGCTCACGGCGTCGACGAAGGGGCTTGACGTGCGGGCCGTCCGGTGTCATCCGTCCCGGTTAATGAAGGTGAACCGAACGGCCCGAATGCGGCGTAGCCTGGACCTGTGACTGCGTACGTCTCGGCCTTCGACCTCTTCTCCATCGGAGTGGGGCCTTCGAGCTCCCATACGGTCGGACCGATGCGGGCGGCGCTCGCCTTCGCGCAACGGCTGGACGCGAGCGGTGCGCTGGACCGCATCGCCCGGGTCGGGTGCACCCTCTACGGCTCCCTCGGTGCGACCGGGATCGGACACGGGACGCCGGATGCCGTCGTCGCCGGGCTTCGCGGGCTCTCGCCGGAGACGTGCGACCCCGCCGACGTCCGCTCGGCGTGGACCACCTACACGCCGGGCGAGCCGCTGCGGCTCAACGGCGTGCACGAGGTTCCGTTCGCGAAGGAGGACATCGTCTTCGCCCCGCGCACGCGTCTCCCCGGACACCCCAACGCGATGACCATCACCGCCTGGGACGCCGACGACGTCGTCGTCGTCGAGGAGACGTACTACTCGATCGGCGGGGGCTTCATCCGTCGCGACGGTGAGGAGGCGCAGCTCGCAACCGGTAGTTTCCCCTACGCGTACACGGATGCCGCCTCGCTGCTCGCCCTCTGCGACGAGAACGGGCTGTCGATCGCCGAGCTCGCGCGACTCAACGAGTCGTCCCTGCGGAGTGAGGACGAGGTCGCCGCAGGGCTCGATGCGATCTGGAACGCGATGTCCACCTGCGTCGACGCCGGGCTGCATTCCGACGGCGTCCTGCCGGGGATGCTGAAGGTGAAGCGGCGCGCCGGCATGATCCGCGCGCAGCTCGAGGAGTCCGAAGCCGACGGGCACCGTGAGCTCCCGGGTGAGTGGCTCGGCGCCTTCGCCCTGGCCGTCAACGAGGAGAACGCGGCCGGCGGTCGCGTCGTCACCGCTCCGACCAACGGTGCCGCGGGCATCCTTCCGGCCGTCGGCATGTACTGGTGGCGGTTCATGGCCGACTCCGGGCTCGGAGCCGGCAATGCCGTCACCCCCTACGGAGAACTGGTCGGCAGCGCCCTGCTCGGATTCGGCGCGGAGGCCTCGCTCGTCGCGGTCGGCGCGATCGACGACCCCGACGCCGTCGCGGAGGCGAACCGCCGCCGCGGCATCCGTCGTTTCCTGCTGACGGCGACCGCTCTCGGGTCGCTGTTCAAGGCGAATGCCTCGATCTCGGGTGCGGAAGGCGGATGCCAGGCCGAGGTCGGCTCCGCCTGCGCGATGGCGGCCGGCGGTCTGACGGCCGTGATGGGCGGCACCAACCGCCAGATCGAGAACGCGGCCGAGATCGCGATGGAGCACCACCTCGGCCTCACCTGCGATCCGATCGGCGGTCTCGTGCAGATCCCCTGCATCGAGCGCAATGCGATCGCCGCGTCGACGGCCGTCACCGCCGCCCGGCTCGCGCTCCGCGGTGACGGAAGCCACTACGTCTCGCTGGATGCGGTGGTCGAGACGATGCGTCAGACCGGCGCCGACATGTCGACCAAGTACAAGGAGACCAGCGAGGGCGGCCTCGCGGTCAACGTCATCGAGTGCTGACCCTGCAGTATCGCCGCCTTTGTCGGGAGTCGCGGTTAGTCTCCCCTTGATGATCGGATGCCGGGGGAGTGAGCATGACGGGTGACTTCTGGCTGCCGACCTCGCGTCGGCGGAAGCAGCAGCCCGTCGTCTCGGTGCAGCCGTCGGATGATGCTCCGGCGGCGGGCGTGGACTGGCCGACGAACATCCCCGCGGTCGGTCAGGTGCTGCGCGAGGGGCTCGAGCTCGACCCGGGTGTGACGTTCCTCGTGGGGGAGAACGGCAGCGGCAAGTCGACCATCGTCGAGGGCATCGCGATCGCCTACGGCCTGTCGCCGGAGGGCGGCTCGCGGCAGGCGATGCACAGCACGCGTCCCACGGAATCGCCGCTGTCCGAATGGCTGCGTCTGCAGCGCGGCGTCGGATCGAGCCGCTGGGGCTTCTTCCTGCGCGCCGAGACGATGCACTCGTTCTACACGTACCTCGAAGAGAACCCCTCGACCCGTGGGCCCGATGTCCCGTTCCACGAGATGAGTCACGGGGAGTCCTTCCTCGCCCTGCTGGAGAGCCGCTTCGACGAACCTGGCTTCTACTGCCTCGACGAGCCGGAGGCGGCACTTTCGTTCAACTCGACGCTGGCCCTGATCGCGGTGCTTCGCCGCATCGCCGACGAAGGAGGGCAGGTGCTGTGCGCCACGCACTCGCCGGTGCTCGCCGCGCTTCCCGGCGCCCGCATCCTCGAGGTCGGGGACTGGGGTGTCCGGCCGGCGGAGTGGGACGACCTCGAGATCGTGAATCACTGGCGCTCGTTCCTGGATCACCCGACGCGCTACCTGCGGCACCTGCTCGACTAGCGGCGACCTCGTAGGCTGACGGGCATGACCGAGCAGAAGCCGCTGCGGCGTCGCGGGCGCCCGCGGGGCGGCTCCGACTCGCGCGAGCGCATCATCGCGGCGGCGGTCGACGAGTTCGGCGAGCAGGGGTACGACGGCGCGACCATCCGCTCGATCGCGGCGCGTGCGGGCGTGGACTCCGCACTCGTGCACCACTACTTCGGCACGAAGGCCGACCTGTTCGCGGAGGCCGTCGGCATCCCGCTCCGTCCGGACATCGACGTCCCCGGCATCCTCGCCGGACCCCGTGACGAGGTGGGGGAGCGACTGGTCCGCTACGTGCTCGAGGCGTTCGAGCAGCCCGACATCCGCCGGCGTGGAGTGATGCTGATGCGCACGGCGATCGGCAGCCGCCTCACGACGCCGCTGCTCGCCGGCTTCCTGTCGCGCGAGCTGATCGGCCGGATCGCCAAGCAGCTGGGCGTGGACGATGCCGAGCTGCGCGCGACGCTCGTCGCCTCGCAGATCGCCGGGCTCCTCCTCACGCGCTACGTGCTCAAGATCGCGCCCATCGCCGCGGCTTCGGTCGATGAGCTCGTCGCGCGCATCGGCCCCACCGTGCAGCGGTACCTCTTCGGCTGAGCAGCCGGCGGCATCCGTCCGCCCCGCGCCCGCCGCGCGCCGCCGCCCGTGCCCGCCCCCGCCCCGCCGCGCACAACTTCGGAGACAGCATCCGACGCGCCGGTGTCGCCGGAGGATTGCGCGTGTGTCGCCCCGATTCTCCGAGGGTGTGCGGTCCGCGACGGCATCCGTCCGTTGACGTCGCCGGGCCGCAGGCGCATAATTCATCACATGATGAATAACTCGGCCGTCGAGATCTCGCAGCTGCGCGTGCGGCGCGGGAGCACGGACGTGTTCGATGGCATCGACCTCGCGATCCCGCGCGGGCAGATCACCGGACTGCTCGGGCCGTCGGGGTGCGGCAAGACCACGCTCATGCGCTCGATCGTCGGCGTGCAGAAGATCGCCTCGGGCGAGGTGACCGTGCTCGGCGAGCCCGGAGGGTCGAGGCAGCTGCGCCGTCGTGTCGCGTACGGGACGCAGGGCGCGGCGATCTACGGCGACCTCAGCGTGCGGCAGAACCTCGCGTACTTCGCGGCCCTGCTGAAGGCGCCGAAGCGCGACGTCGACCGCGTCATCGACGAGGTCGGGCTGCGCGCGCAGAGCGGCCAGCTGGTCGATTCGCTCAGCGGAGGCCAGGCGACTCGGGTGTCGCTCGCGATGGCGCTCATCGGTTCGCCGGAGGTGGTCGTGCTCGACGAGCCGACGGTCGGGCTCGACCCGGTGCTGCGCGTCGAGCTGTGGGGCCTCTTCCGGGAGCTCGCCGATCGAGGGGTGACCCTGATCGTCTCGAGTCACGTCATGGATGAGGCGCTCCGCTGCGACCGTCTGCTGCTGATGCGCGAGGGGCGGATCATCGCGGACACGACTCCGTCCGCGCTCCTCGAGGACACCGGCACCGCAGACCCCGAGGCCGCGTTCCTCGCGCTCATCGAACGCGACCGAGGAGTGTACGGCGACACTCGTCGCGCCCGCAGGGATGCCCGCGATCACCCTGAGGAGGAAGGGCGGTGAACGGCCGGCGGATGCTGGCCACCGCGGGCCGCGTGCTCGCACAGCTGCGGCACGACCCCCGATCGATCGCCCTGATGCTCGTCGCGCCGAGCCTGCTCGTCGGCCTCTTCGCCTGGCTCTTCAGCGATCAGGACGGCGTGTTCGACCAGTTCGGCGGCGCGATCCTCGCGCTGTTCCCGTTCGTGGTGATGTTCCTCGTCACCTCGATCACGACGTTGAGGGAGCGCCGGTCCGGCACGCTCGAACGCCTGATGACCACTCCGCTCGGCAAGGCCGAGTTCATCCTCGGCTATGCGCTCGCCTTCGGGCTGATGGCGCTGCTGCAAGCGGTGGTCACGGTCTCGTTCGCGGTGGGAGTGTGCGGGCTCGACGTCGACGGACCTCTCTGGCAGCTGGGCCTCGTGGCGATCGTCGACGCGCTGCTCGGCACGGCACTCGGGCTCCTCGCGAGCGCGTTCGCCCAGACCGAATTCCAGGCCGTGCAGTTCATGCCGCTGCTCGTGTTCCCGCAGATCATCCTCGGTGGACTGTTCATGCCCCGGGACCAGATGCCCGATGTGCTGCACGCCATCTCCGACTGGCTGCCCCTGAGCTATGCGATCGACACGATCAACGCCGTCGCAGCCGGCGACGACGGGTGGGATGTGTTCGGTCCGCTGCTCATCGTGGTCGCCTTCGCGGTCGGTGCGCTGATCCTCGCCTCGCTGACGCTGCGGCGGCGCACGCGCTGACCCAGGCCGGGCGTGCACAATTCAGGAAGATTGTCACCGAATGTGGCCGGACGGGCCTGATTCGGGGGTTCGCGTGCAGAACTGCCTGAGTTGTGCACGCCAGCGGCCGGGCTCAGCGCGCGGCGCGACCCTTGGTGTGCCTGGTCGGGGCTGTCGCCCAGGGATCCTCCGGCCACGGATGCTTCGGATAGCGGCCGCGCATCTCGGCGCGCACCTGGGCATAGGGGCCGGACCAGAACGAGGTGAGGTCGTCGGTGACGGCGAGCGGGCGCCCGGCGGGGGAGAGCAGATGGAAGAGCACGGGCACGCGGCCGTCGACCAGCCGCGGAGTCTGCGCCCATCCGAAGCACTCCTGCAGCTTCACGGCGACGACGGGCCGGGCGTCCGGGTCGTCAGCCTCCGGGTAGGCGATGCGGACGCGGGAGCCGCTGGGCACCTCGAGCCGCTCGGGCACGAGCTCGTCGAGGCGCCCGGCCTCGGGCCAGGGCAGCAGCCGGCGCAGCGCGGAGGTCAGGTCCAGTCGTGCCACCGGGGTGCCGCCGGCCAGGGCATCCAGCTCGGGCGCGAGCCACGCGTCGAGGGCGACGAGGAGTCCGGCATCCGACACATCCGGCCACGGCGATCCCAGCTCGCGATGCAGCAGAGCCAGACGTCGCCGCAGCGCGACGGCCGTCTCGGACCAGGCGAACATGCCCAGCCCCTCGCGATGGAGTGCTCGGCGCACGGCATCCCGCCCCTCGTCGGCCGACGCGCGCACCGGCGCAGAGGAACGCAGGATCGCGCCCACCCGCCGCTCGCGACGCGCGTGGATGCGACCTCCGACGAACTCCGCCTCGACCCGGTCGGTGATCAGGTGGCTCGCGGCCGGTTCCATCTGCTGCTCGGTGAGTACCGCCGCGGACCGGACGATCGCGCCGGACCCGGCAGCAGCGCGACCTGACGCCCGCACGACATCCGCGATGGCCAGCCACTCGACCGCCGCGAGCGGACCGCTCACCCCCGCGCGAGTGCCGGATGCCAGCAGGAAAGTCGCCCCGGCCGATGTGCGATCCATCCGGCGAGCGACCCGCTCGGGGAACGCCAGCGCGATCACGAGCCCGATGCCGTCGAGGTCGGAGCGCACGCCGGGTGCCGGCGTCGTGAGTCTTTCGAGGCGATCCGCGTCGCTGCGCCACCGCCGTGCCTCCGGCGTCCGGCCTCCGCGGAGCGCGATGAGCGTCTGCGCGACATCGGCGTCGGCGGTGCGCACATCGCTGCCGAGCAGCGCGACGACCTCGGCGGCGAGCCGAGTGCCCACCACCGGGCTGCCGTCGCGCAGCGCACGGGCGAGCCGCGGATCGGTCGGGATGCGAGCCAGGGCGCGTCCCTCCGAGGTCGCGCGGCCCTCGTCGTCGATCGCACCGAGGTCGTGCAGCACCGTGAAGGCGTCCGCCAGGCTGTCGACGGGCAGCGGATCGATCAGCCGCAGACCGACCCCGCCCGGTACGCCCCAGCAGGCGAGCAGCAGGGCCGCGTCCGTGAGGTCGCTCGAGGCGATCTCCGGAGTCGGGCGCGCGGGAGCTGTGGCATAGGTGCGCTCGTCGACGCATCGCACGACGGTTCCGGGGCCCTGACGGGTGGCGCGACCGGCGCGCTGCACGCACGAAGAGCGGGAGGCGGCAGTGGTCACGAGCCCCGTCATGCCGCGGGCAGCATCGCGCTGCGGGCCTCTCGCCAGGCAGGTGTCGACGACCAGCCGCACGCCGGGCACGGTGAGCGAGGACTCCGCGAGTGAGGTCGTGACGATGACGCGGGCCTGCTCGCCGGAGCGGCGGCCGCGGATCACGGCATCCTGCTCTGAGGCCGGCATCTGCCCGTGCAGCTCCCGCACGTCGAACGCCTCGGTCGCGCCGCGGATGCGGCGGGCGATCTCGGACACCTCGCGTGCGCCGGGCGCGAAGACCAGCACGTCGGCCGCAGGGTCGGCGCGGCTCAGCTCCAGGGCGGCGGATGCCGTGGTCCGGGCGACGTGATCCAGGAACGCCCAGGTGACTCCGCGTTCGTCGAGGCGCGGCGCGGGACTCGGAGCCCAGCGCTCGGTGAGCGGGAAGGCGGGGACCTCGTGGTTCACGATCGGAGCGGGCCGGTCGTCCGTGCCGATGACCGCGGCGATCCTTGCGGCGTCGAGGGTCGCGGACATCGCGATGAGCACGAGGTCGTCTCGCAGCTCGCGCACCTCCGAGAGCAGACCGATCAGCAGGTCGGTCTCGAGCGCTCGCTCGTGCACCTCGTCGATGATGACGGCATCCACCCCCGCGAGGCCGGGATCATCCAACAGGCGACGCAGCAGCACGCCCGCCGTGACGAATTCGACTCGCATGTCCCGTCCGACCGCGCGCTCGCCACGCACGGTGAAACCGACGCGGGTGCCGAGCGGTGAGCCGTCGAGCTGTGCCAGGCGACGTGCGGCTGCCCGGGCGGCGACGCGGCGCGGCTGGGTGACGATGACGCGCCCCCGGGAGCGCGAGGCGAGCAGCGGCGGCACGAGCGTGGTCTTGCCCGTGCCGGGAGGGGCGCTCACCACCGCGGATGTGCTCGCGTCGAGCGTCGCCGCGAGCTCGTCGACGGCATCCGCGAACGCGAGACCCGCACCGATCGTGGCGAGGTCGAAGGCGGCGGACGTCATCTCCCCAGTCTGCCCGGTCGGGACGGGGCTCGGCGGGCGTCCGCAGCCCGGAGGCCCGTGCACAATTCAGGAAGAACGCAGCCGATCAGCGCCGCGCAGGCCGAATCCGACCGGTTGCGCGCCGTTCTTGCTGAATTGCGCACGCGGGACATCCGGGACACGACGGATGCCGCGACCGAATCGGTCGCGGCATCCGCTGTGCTCTGTCTTCTGCTACTCCGCGGCGGGTGCCGGCGGGGCCGGCGGCGGCGGGGTGGTGGGCTTCGCCGTGCGCGGCGCGGGGGGAGTGGCTGCGGCCACACCCTCGCCGAAGCCGCGGCCGACGGCCTGGCCCTGGATGATGCCGGCGAGGTCGAGACCGGTGGCCGAGTGCACGCTGTCGAACACCGACCGCAGAGCCTTCGCGCTGTCGGCGCCGACGACGCTCGATGCGCCGTCCTCGCCGGAGCTCCCGATGATCGACACGTTGCCGATCGCCGCGTAGCCCTTGGCGAACTCGGACATGATCGACGGCAGCACCTCGAGCACGCGCTGCGAGAGGAAGGCGTCCTGGTTGGAGGCGATGGCCTTGGCCTCTGCCTCGAGCGCGGCGGCTCGGGCGTCACCGGTGGCGCGGATCGCCTCGGCCTCGGCGGCGGCCTGCAGGCGGCGGGCGTGAGCCTCGGCCTCGGCCTTGGATCGCAGCGCGTCGGCCTCACCGGTGGCGCTCGCGACGGCGGCCGCGGCCTCACCGGCGGCGCGGGCCTTGTCGGCCTCTGCCTGCTGCTCGGCGATGCGGGTGCGGGCCTCGGCCTGCTTGACCTGCTCGATCGCGGCGGCCTCGGCCGCCCGCTCGCGCGTGTACAGCTCGGCCTGCGCGCGGGTCTCCGCCTCGTACCGCTGCGCGTCGGCGACGCGCTTGACGTCGGCGTCGAGCTGGGCCTGGCGGTTCTCGGCCTGCTGCTGCAGAACGGCCTGCTGCGCCTGCTCGCGGGCGAGGTTCTCGGCCTGCTCGGCCTCGGCGCGTGCACGGCCGATGCCGGCGTTCGAGTTGGCCGTGTTCGTGTCGAGCGCGGTCTGCTCGATCAGGTTGGCTTCCTGGTTCGAGATGTTCTTCTGGTTGATCGCGCGGTCGGCGTTGGTCTGCGAGATCTCGGCGGACTGACGCTTCGCCTGGATCTCGGGAGCGCCGAGCGACTGGATGTAGCCGACCGCGTCGGTGATGCCCTTGATCTGGAACGAGTCGAGGATCAGACCCTGCTCGGCGAGCTCCTGCGAGACGTCGGCCGCGATCTGGTCGGAGAACTTCTTCCGCTCGCGCATCAGCTCGACGACCGACAGGGTCGCGACGATGCCACGGAGCGCACCTTCGAGCTGCTCCGTGGTGAACTGCTCGATCGCGGCATCCTGCGAGGCGAAACGCTCGGCGGCGCGGCGCACCAGCAGGGGATCGGAGCCGATCTTGACGATCGCGACACCGTCGACGTTCAGCGTGACGCTGTCGAGCGACTGTGCTTCGGCGTTGAGGGAGACCTGCCGCGAACGCAGCGAGATGATCTCGTGGCGCTGGGTGATCGGGTTGACGAGCGACTTGCCGTTCACGATGACCGTGACGGGCGATTCCGACATCTCGTCTCGACTCGTGCCGTCGGCCCCGAGTACAGCCAGCTGCACCTTCTGCTTGCGTCCCGAGATGACGAGTGCCTCGTCGGCTCGGGCGACCTTGATCCAGCTGCGTGCGAACAGCAGCAGGATGAGCAGCAGAACGACGACGACGACGACGGCGATGCCGACGATGACGAGGATGCCGATGATTCCGGCGATCTCCATGAATGACCCTCCCTCTTCCCCCAAGGGGTGGCGCGCGATGCTGCGCGCCTTACGCTCCACCCTGCCAGATCGGGCGGAGCGGAGTGAGAAGGGTCAACCGCGGCGGAGCTTCTCGGCCAGGTCGCGGAGGGTGCGGAGCTCGTCGTCGTCGAGGCGCGACATGCGCTCGGCGATCGAACGGCCGTGGATCGTGGCGAGGGCGCGGAAGGTGCGGGCTCCGGCATCCGTCGCCCGGATCAGTGCGCCGCGCCCGTCGTCAGGGTCGGGGCACTTGGCTACGAGGCCGCGCGTGACCATGCGGTCGACGAGTCGCGAGACGCTGGGCTGACTGATCAGCATGTTGTTCGTGACGTCGCGAAGACGAGCGGTCATGCCGGGGGAGCGGGTCACCGTGAGGAGCACGTCGTACTCGGCCTGTGCGAGATCGCCGTGCTCGAAGTCGGTGACCATCTCGTCGAACAGTTCGTGCTGCGCGCGGAACAGGCTCTCCCAGGCCTCCAGGGCGAGCTTGCGATCGGTCATGGTCACAGAATACTGGCAACAGTAAAGGGCCGGTCGGAGAGGCTCCCGACCGGCCCTTGTCCCTTGCACCAAGAGTGTCCTGCAATCACATGCGGTGAGTGCCACAGCAAACATTCACCGTGTGATCACTGTATAACGGCGAGGTAACGAATGCAACGGTTTGGTCACGGAAACTTCGGCGAGGTTCGTACGGTCCTGTCGATCCCGCTCTCACGTGTCAGTACGCCCCCCGTTGTTGTCAGTAGCGCACGGCGGGTGTCAGTGGCGCCGAGATTGTTGTCATGAGTCGGTGTGTCTTCGTCGAAGCTGGCCGTCGAGGTCTACCTTCCGAAGCGTAAGCACCGTGACGCAAGAGGAATGACCACCGATCGCAGAGGAGCAGACTTCCCATGCTCATGTCCGAGGTGTTACCCACGACCGAAATCCGTGCTGGTCAAAGTTCCGTGGAAGCTGACATCGGTGGTCGACGGGTCACCGTCGATGCAGCTGACATGGTGGACCTCCCCGTGAGCAGGCTGCGGCAGATGCGAAGCTCCCCATCTTGGAAGGGGAAACGCAACTACTCGGGCTTTTACTGGGCCGCGACGACACGCCGGCACCATTGGTTTGAGTCGCTCTACGAACAGGCGGCGTTGATGTCCGTGGACCGCGATCCGTCGAATCTTGAGATCAGCACCCAGCCGTTCACTCTCCGATGGGGAACAGGGCGCGTTCATACCCCGGATATTTGCGTTCGCCTCGACGACGCCAGGTTGCTGGTGATAGATGTACGCCCGCGCCCGCGAATCGACTCACGCGCACGAGAGAGCTTCGCGTGGACCAGCGCACTCTGCGAGCAGATAGGAGTTACCTATCGGCTGTTCGCCGACACTGAATCGCAGGAGATCACCAATCTTCGCTTCCTCAGTGGATACCGCTTCAGCCGGTGGAGTCTGACTCAGCGGGAGCAAGACCAGATCGCCGCGTCACATGAAGATGTTCGGACGATCCAAACTTGGATTCGGGAGATGGGATCCAGCGACAGGCCTGCTGCTGGCCTGGTTTACTCAGCGCTCTGGAGCGGCCACCTCGACGTTGATTTGACGGTGCCTTTGAGCATGAGATCGCTCGCGCTCGCGCACCTGAACTCTGCCCCGGCAGTAGGGGGGACGGCATGAAGCTCAGGCTTGGAGACGTGCTGCTCTGGGACGACGTCCCTCTGGAAGTCGTCGCTATCGATTCCAAGGTGGTGCATCTGCGCGCCGTCGACGACGGGTTCTTGCGGAAGGTGCTGATCGATGAGCTTTACCGCTCGACGGAGATTCAGTGGCCCGAGGCCTTTCGAAAGCCACGACTGTCGGAGCTCGCCGTTTTGGATGGATTGTCTGCTGAGAAACGACGGATAGTTGACGCGTGGCTGCCCATGCTGCAGCGCCTCGATCAGGCGTCTAGGTCAAGCGCGAGCGGGCGCAGTAAGCGCACCGAGGACATCGTGCACGAGATATGTGGGGATCTGCAAGCAGTAGGCATCCTTACTAGTGGTCGAACAGTATGGCGAAAGCTCGATGCGTATCGCGAGCGTGGCATCTTCGGCCTTCTCGATGGGCGAAGCACACCGTCACCTCGAAACGACAAACGAGATCCACGCATCCTGGAAGTGATCTCGGAGGTCTGTGCGAGCGCGACAAATGAAGCCACGGGAACCTTTTCTCGACTCGCAAAGCGCGTGGTGTGGATCCTGCATGATCGTTACCCGGACGACCCCACCCTGGTCGTGCCAACCGAGAAGAGCATTGCACGATGGATCGCCGAGATGCCGGCATCGAAGCACCTCACTGGTTCTGCGAAGACACGCAGATCTCTCGCGAACCGGCCCGATCGAGAGTACGAGCAGCACGGCGAGTGGGCACCCGGTGACCATGTCCAGATCGATACCACTCCGCTCGACCTTCAGGTACGTCTCGACGACGGAAAACTCGCGCGGGCCGAACTCACGATCATGCTCGACGTCGCGACGCGGAGCATCATCTCTGCGGTGGTGTGCCTTGATGGAACGACCACAGAGATGCTTGCTCTTGTCCTCGCGCGCGCGCTGGTCCCCTACGGTCTGCGCCCCCCGGGCACGCATGAAACACGTGAGCTTGTTGCATCGGCCTGGGCCGCGGCCGGACGGATCCCCGAGGAGGAGCTCGACGACTTTCGTCGTCGGCAGCCCTACATTCGCCCCTCGACCATCACAACGGACAACGGCAAGATCTTCGTTTCCAAGGCATTTCGTGAAGCATGCGAGCGTCTGGAGATCAGCATCATCAACTCCGCGGTGTACACGCCAACGGACAAGTCTCATGTCGAGCGCACCTTCAAGACCATCGCAGCCCAGTTCGCGCAGCATTTCCGCACTTACACCGGGCGTAACGTGGAGCATCGAGGGCGCGAGGTTGTGGCGGAGTTTGCCCCGACGCTCGTCCAGCTCCAAGAGCTGCTCGACGACTGGATCAGCATCTGGTGGCAAAACCGCCCGCACAGCGGTCTGCGCGATCCGATCCGCCCCGCCCGCAAACTGACACCCAACGAGATGTTCGAGCATTATCGGCGCATCATGCCCGAGGTGCACGTGCCGTTCGGTGCAGATGACTACATACGGCTTCTCCCCGCGGAGACCCGCACGCTCCAGGCCTACGGGTTCACCATCGGCCACCGGATCTACTCCTCTCGCCGCCTTGGGGAAATTCGAAAGTCGATCGATCGAGACGGCGGTCGCCAATGGCGAATCAGACGGGACCGCTTCAACCTGTTCACCGTGTGGCTCGAGCACGACGATGAGCTCGTTCCTCTCACGTGGCGAACCACCGTCGGCCGTACCCCTTTCGGCGAAGATCTTCGACGGTCGATAAGGTCCAGCGATTCGGGCCAGCAAGACGATTCCCGCGCTTCGGAGCTCGCGTTGCTTCTTCAAGAAGGCCTGTGGAAAGGGAGATACGGCGAACCCGAGCCAATCGACCTGGATGACGCCGGCGCGGACCCAAACGCGGTTGAGGGCGAGCCCGACGAGCCGGAGCTATACCGAAGGACAGGCGCTATTCAATACCTCGGAGGCACCGTGGACGACGAGGATCTGTGGGAGGCAGCAGGCGGGTTTTCGGGCATCAGCGGCGACGACATGAAGGGTCGGATTGATGATTGAACTCGACATCTATCCGGAGATGCTCGGCCGGGCGAACTGGAAGACCAAGGAAGGCTGGCTCGACTTCGTCGGCGAACGCATTCTGAAGCCGCCTCGGATGGACTCCAAGCAGTACGCGGAACTTTCGGACCGCGAGCGATCCGACTACAGCTGGGCCCGATTGAACTTCATGCTCAACGGGCGGATCGTCCTCACGCCACAGGTACGTGAAATTTCGCGCCTCCTCTACGAGCGGGTGCGGCTGAACGCCTACAAGAGAAGCGGAAAGTTCGGGCTCATCGTCGCTGGCGCACCAAACAGCGGGAAGACAACCACCTCAACCAATCTCGCGAAGGAGTTCCACCTGCAACGGCTTCAGCGCAAGAGCGCGCCGAGAGCGTCGGTCCCTATCATTTACGTGTGCGCGCCCAGTGACTGCACCCCCAAGGCTCTTCTCGGTGAGATGCTGCATTTCATAGGCGTTCCCTACCGCCCTCGCGCATCCGCACCAGAACTGATGAACTCCCTCGCGACGTCCGTGATCAACTCACGAACTGAGTTGGTCATCATCGATGAGATTCACAACCTGGGCAAGGAACGCATCGGCAACCAAGACAGCACCGACTATCTCAAGCAGCTCTCCGAGAAGTGTCCCGCAACGTTTCTGTACGTCGGCACGGACGATGGTGTGGGCAACCTCCTAAATGGTCCACGAGCGGAGCAAGTGACGGCGCGTTTCCGCGCTGTCGTCCTAGAGCCCTACTTGAATCGAACTCAGAACCAACGAGACGAGTGGACCAGCTTTCTCGAAGCGCTTGAGGAGAACACAGGCCTCCTGCGACAGAAGCCGGGCGCGATCGTGGGCGATGCGGACCTCCTGTATGAGCTGAGCGGCGGAAGGATCGGCGATGCCGTCGAGCTTGTCCAGATCGCCGCGATACGAGCCATGGAAGACGAAAGTGAACGGCTCAGCTTTTCCGGTCTTCGTGCGGAGCGAAATGCAGAGGCGCAAGTGATCGGACGAGCTAACCTGAGGCGCGCGGGTAAGTGAGACCATGCTTGATGCCGTGTGGGTGAACCCGTCAGGGAGACTCCGCCGACTTCCAATCGGCGTCAAGCCGCTGCCCGGCGAGACAGTGACTGGATACGTGGGTCGACTATCGCTCGTCCACGGACTTGAACCATGGGTTCTCCCAGCGCATCTCGCGGAAGCCGCCGGCCTGTCTCCGTCTCGGCTAGACCTAGAGAGGACATCGAAGTACGTGGAGCAGTTGGCGGGCTTACCCACGGACCACTTCATCACCCGTAGGCGAGTGCATGGTGTCTATGTGAGGTGCAGCCACGGGCGGTGGCGCCCAACACGTTGCGCTCGCTGCTCGAAGCTGCCGGCGCCTCGCTCCGCATGTCTGCGCTGTTCCCTCGGGGTGCCAACGACGACGCAGTCCCGGGGCGGAGCTGTCTGTATGCGGCACCGTCGCTGGCACCTGGGGGGCCGTGACATCGACGTAAGCGGCTATCTGTCATATCGCCGAGCCGAAGAGCTCGTCTCCGGAACCCTCTGGACGAGAGGGATCACCATACAAACGGGAGAGCTGCAGCTGGCTTGCACTTTGATACAACGGTGGCTCTCGGGCGGCGAACCGTCATCCGTCCGCGAACGCGCCCGGGCTTTAGGGGTCGATTCACTGGAGACGTACGAGCAGGTGCTCTTGGCGGCGTACCCAGAAGCTGTCGCTCTCGCGGTGACGCTAACGGATCCGCTCATCGTCGCCGAATTGCTGAACCCCAGATTCTCCGCGATCGCACAGACGCGCGTGCTTGAGCACGCTGTGTGTTCAATCATGCGAGGCAAGGTGAACGAGAGCCTCCATCAGCTCGCTCAGCGAATTATCGTGGAATCGCATGTCGCGGTGCTCAGCTCCTACGGGCTTCGACGCACCACGAACAACCTTCGTGTCCCATGCGAACTGAGCAAGGCCCTTCAGGTCTCTGCAAAGACACATCGCGTCTGCTTGCTTCGCCACCTCGAGGCCCGACGTCTTCCACAGGTCGTCCGGGAACGAACCGGCGGCGCTCCCAAGACGCAGGTCATGAATCGATGGACGCCGGTTCCAGATGTCGGAATGCTGGACTAGCCCTTGACTGCACAGGAACGACGGGCGATCTGAAGCGACGAGCACTCGCGACAATGGGTGCGCGTGTTGACTAGCGGTAGCGCATATCCGGAGCATCGCCCGGGATCAGCGTGACGAGGGGAAGCTCCAGAACCTGCGAAAGCGCAAGAAGGGTCCTTAGCGTCGGGTTCGCGGGGTTTCCCGGCCGCGACTCTCCTTTTTCGTACTTCTGATACGTGTAGCGCGTAAGGCCCGACCGATAGGCAACATCTTCCTGGCTCAGCCCGGCACGCTCGCGTGCGGAACGGAGCGAGGTCGCGAAGCGCTGGGAGTACGCGCTCCACTCCGCTTCAATCTCATCGTTCCGTCGGGGCACCTACCCAGCGTCGCGACGAGCCACTCCTCGTATGGCCTAATCGGTATGGCATAATTCGGAAGGCCATACGAAACAATCTCGTCCTCGTCGGATCGCTCCGCTCTTCCCTGCACGTGTGCTGCCCATCCTGATGACAGGCGGTCGCGTCGCGGGAAGGCCCGTGCGAGCGACCGCGATTGTGATGGTTGAGATGCCCGAGTCGTACCCGATCTGGTGGCAGGAAATTGACTCGCCGCCGCCAGCGGAGTGGGTGTTCATGTTCGAGGACCTCACCGGTGACGACACGGCAGAGCATTGGGCGTTAGCGGCGGCGATCTTCATCGCTCAGACTCGTCGCCGCACGGCAGCCGGACCGACCTTTGCGGAGCTCTTCACATACCTTCTGCCGGACACTGACGGGCTTCCCGGGCCCCTGCCACGAAACCTAGACTTCATGCAGCGGCGCCGCGCCGTCGCGGGCTTCCGCGGCCACGCGGCAATCGAATGGCGGCGCCGAGGCATGATCAGCTTCGACAACGGCGTCATGCGTAGCCTGCGCGTAGGGCGCGAGTTCCGCGAGCGGTCGCGTCGTCGTCAACAGGCCCGACAAGCCGCGCGTCACCGAGAAACGGAGCGCGAGAGGGTTGTTGAGCCCGCGGATACCAATGCCATCACGGAACGAGAGATTTGACATGACCGAGGACTATCCGTCGGAACTCCACGGCCTCCTCAAGCGGATCGCTCCAGGCTGGCCAGAACTGCTGGAAGTCGGAGCCGGCTGGTACCCGCTGCTGGCGAGACTCGATGCGACCCTGTCCGTCATCGCTCCGAACTACGTCGTGCAGCAGGTGAAGTCGAAGTTTGGTGCCTTGTGCTTCTATGCCGACCCGTCTGATGACTCGTCTCACTTCGATGAGGCATTCACGGCCGCGGTGCGTGCAGCTGAGTGGGAAAGCACTGAGACGTGCGAGGCATGTGGGGCTCCGGCGAGGCAGTACGTGATCAGAATGTGGGTGTCGACACTCTGCCAACCTCACGCGGCCACGATGAGGGATGGCGCGCTCGGCTCAGATCCGCCGCCTCTGGCCGTCTGACTCGCATCTTCGTTCAGCTCTTTCTGTTCATCGTCCTCGATCCATGCTCGACGAACGGAGCGCGTCGGGCCGATTCGGAGGGCTCTACACCGCCAAGCCACTCTGTTTTGTTGGTCTCGTCTCAGTAGCCGGGGGAAGCGAGAGCCGACGCCAGCGTCCTCGTAAGACTCCGAATGTGTTGAAATCTTACATAAATTCTTCCGCATGTAGCTCTAAAGAACATTCCTCAATTGTCACGCTCCGGGGAGACTCGTTCCAGCGCAAGGAGGCGAAGGTCAATGAGGATACGCGGAGCGGTGTTGACGACATCGTCCAGCACGGCACCCTATGGGGAATCGATGCCGATAGTGGTGGAAGAACTTGATCTTGATCCGCCGGGGCCGTCTGAAGTTCTCGTGCAGATTGAGGCGGCTGGCATTTGTCATTCGGACCTTTCCGTTGTCAACGGAAGTCGCCCGCGGCCTCTTCCGATGCTGCTCGGACATGAGGCGGCGGGTGTGGTCCTGTCATCGGGTGATGAGGAAGGGAGAGTGCTTGTCGGGCGACGTGTGGTGATGGCGTTCCTTCCGAGGTGTGGTGAGTGCGGTGCGTGCGCGACCGAGGGACGGCTGCCCTGCGAGCGTGGCTCGGCCGCGAACGCTCGGGGCAGTCTTCTTTCCGGCGCGCACAGGATCTCGCTCGGCGGTCGTCAGGTCGCCCATCACCTCGGCGTGTCTGGCTTCGCCACACATGCGGTCGTCGATCGCCGGTCGCTTGTGCCCGTTGGTGACGACGTGCCGCCAGATATCGCAGCGTTGCTGGGCTGTGCAGTGCTGACGGGTGGTGGAGCCGTGTTGAATGCCGCTCGCCCGGAGGCCGGGCAGACCGTCGCCGTTGTGGGTCTTGGCGGTGTCGGTATGGCCGCGTTGCTTGTGTCCCGCTGCATCCCGGGTGTCCGAGTAGTCGGGGTTGACCCCCTCCTGGAGAAGCGCCTCAAAGCGGCCGAGCTCGGGGCAAGTGAGGTCTTCGACCCGGCGGCAGCCGTGGATGCGGTGAAGGCAGACATCGTGATCGAAGCGGCCGGGTCCGCGATGGCATTCGAGACGGCGGTATCAATTACCGCCGTTGGAGGCCGCACGGTCTCCGTCGGATTGCCAGCGAGCGATGCCCGGGCTGCGATCTCTCCGCTCACATTGGTCGCGGAGGCGAGAGAGATCGTCGGCAGCTACCTTGGCTCCGCTGTACCGTCGCGCGACATCCCCCGCTTTGAGCAGCTGTGGCGGGATGGGAGGCTTCCGTTGCAGGAGCTGATCTCAGCGCGCATCAGCCTCGATGATGTCAATCAGGCGATGGATGAGCTCGCCAGTGGGCATGCCATCCGTCAGCTGATCGAGTTCTCGCGATGAGGGTGCGTGAGATGACACAGGTCCGGGTGCGCACTCGTGACAGCGCGGTATTGCACCTTGAGGGGTCTCGGACCGGTCAGGCTGTGCTGCTGATCCATGGCCTCGGCTATGCGTCGTGGGCGGCCCACCAGTTGCGACATGCGCTCGGCGATGATCTTGCCCTCTGGTCTGTCGACAATCGAGGCACCGGTCGTTCGACGCGTGGCCTCGAGGAGCTGTCCATCGATTTGCTCGCTGAAGATGCCGCCGTGGCGATCGAGGCGCTCGGGCGCCCGGCCATCGTCGTGGGCTACTCGATGGGTGGGTACGTCGCGCAGCTGCTCGCCCTCGCCCGGCCTGAGCTCGTCAACCAATTAGTCCTCCTCGGAACAAGCCCTGGAGGACCTGAGGCTGTGTCCGTTCCTGCCCCGACTCTCAAAGCCTGGCTGGACGCCGCGAATTTGACACCCGAGCAGTACGCCCGGCGCACCATGCCGCTCTCGTTCAGAGAGGGATGGCCTCAGTCGCACTCGAACGAGTATGAGGACGTCATACAGGCCCGTCTCACGTACCCGACATCGAGCGCAATCTGGCGTGAGCAGTACAAGGCCTGCGAACGGTTTCTGCAGACAGGGGCTCGGACGGCAGAACTAGCCGTGCCCACCCTGGTCATCCACGGGGGCGCTGACCGCGTGCTGCCGGCCGACAACGGTCGCGCGATCGCCCGCATGCTTCCTGATGCTCGGTATCGAGAACTGCCAGATGCCGGGCACCTGCTTCACCTCGAAGCGCCGGACGTCATCGCCACGGAGGTGCGCCGTTTCGTCGCGCCTTCTATTCCTCACTACGGCAACACAAAGGAGTAGCCATGCCCGTTTATCAAGTGGAACCTGGTGTGAACATCGCTTATGAGGACCGCGGATCGGGTAAGCCGATCGTCTTTCTCCATGGATGGGCGGGCAGCGGCGATGTCTGGGACTACCAGGTGCTCGACCTCGCCGGGTCCTATCGCTGCATCACCGTCGATCTGCGCGGGCACGGCGCGTCGGACAAGCCGTGGGGCGACTATGACTACGAGCTCTTCGTACGAGACCTGGACGCCCTCATCCTCGGGTTGGACCTCAGAGACGTCACCCTCGTCGGCTGGTCGATGGGTGGTCACATCGGCCTGAAATATGCGCACATGCACCCCGAAAGGGTAGGACGGCTCGTGATCACCGGCAGCGGACCTCGCTTCTGGCAGGCCCCCGATGCCCCCTTCGGCACGCCGCCGGAACAGGTGGAGGGCCTCATCGACGCCATCCGGTTGGCGCGGACGGAGACGGTTGCCGGGCTGTACGCCAACAACTTCCACCGAGCGGACCTGAAGGCAACCGAAGACCTCTTCATCCAGATCGGTCTCAAGGTTCCCGCGTTCGTCGGGGTCAGCAGCTTCCAATCCCTGATCGACGTGGACATGCGGGCCCATCTGCCGGCGATCGAAGTACCTGTCGCCGTCTTCTCCGGCCGTCACGACCTGATCTGGGACCCACGGTGGTCTGAGGAAGCACATCGTCTTCTCCCGAACGCCTCGCTGACGTATTTCGAGAACAGCGGTCATGTCGCCTTCATCGAGAACCGGGCGGAATGGAACGCGGCGCTCGTAGACGTCATCGAAGGGCGGATGCCTGCCGTCTCCCTCGGAGCCTCGCAGGACACCGCCGCCTGACGGGGCGAGAAGAACACTCTGGGCGGTCTCTGAAGGATCGCCCACAACTACAAGGAGGTAGTCACCATGACATCCAACAGATCCCCTTCACTGAACAACAGGTCCTCCCTGCACGGCGTAGAGTCCCCTCCCGCTCTTGGCGGCCTGCGTCGGGTGGTCACGGCCTCGATGGCCGGCACCGTCGTCGAGTGGTACGAGTTCTTCCTCTACGCCACAGCAGCGACTCTCGTCTTCAACAAGATCATGTTCCCGCCCTCGGACGATCCTTACGCCCCGATCATCGCGGCGCTGGGGACCTACGCGGTCGGCTTCATCGCCCGCCCGCTCGGCGGCATCGTCTTCGGCCACTTCGGCGACAAGTACGGACGCAAGAAGCTCCTGCAGCTCGCGATCATCCTGGTCGGCGTCGCCACTTTCCTGATGGGATGCCTTCCCACCTACGATCAGATCGGCTACTGGGCCGTCGGACTCCTGCTCGTCCTCCGGTTCATTCAGGGCTTCGCGGTAGGCGGGGAGTGGGGCGGCGCGGTGCTGCTCGTCGCCGAGCACTCGCCAGACAAGACGCGCGGGTTCTGGTCGTCGTTCCCCCAGGCCGCCGTCCCGGTCGGCAACCTGATCGCGACGATCGTCCTGCTGGTGCTCAGCCGTACTCTCACAGAGGAGCAATTCCTCGCCTGGGGCTGGCGGATCGGGTTCTGGCTGTCGGTCGTCATCGTCGTCGTCGGGTACTACATCCGCACGAAGATCACTGATGCGCCCATCTTCCTCGAAGTGCAAAAGGAGATCGAGGAGTCCGAGCAGACCCGGTACGGCGTGTTCGAAGTGCTCAAGCGCTATCCCCGCGGTGTCTTCACCGCGATGGGCCTTCGCCTCGCCGAAAACATCATGTACTACCTCGTGGTCACGTTCTCGATCACGTATCTGAGCGTCGCGCTCGAGGTGAACACGGCCGAGATCCTCGGTCTGCTCGCGCTCGCGCACGTCGTGCATATGATCGTCATCCCGCTGGTCGGCGGGCTGGCCGACCGCATCGGTCGAAAGCCCACGTACCTGATCGGGGTGCTCGGCGCGGCCGCGTGGGGCTTCATCGCCTTCCCCCTGTTCGACACCAAGAACCCGTTCGTCATCGTGTTCGCGATCTCGCTGGGCCTGTTCATCCACGCTTTCATGTACGCGCCGCAGCCCGCGATCATGTCGGAGATGTTTCCGACACGTATGCGGTACTCGGGTGTCTCTCTCGGCTACCAGGTCACCTCGATTGTCGCCGGCTCGCTCGCGCCGATCATTGCCGTAGCGCTGCTTTCGCAGTTCGGCTCGTACCTGCCCGTCGCGATCTACCTGGCGATGGCCGCCGGGGTCTCGCTTATCGCGGTGGTCTCGCTGCGTGAGACCAAAGATTCCTCGCTGCACGAGCTCGACCGTCTGGACGAGGCGAAGCGCTCCGCCCGCCCCGTGACCTGACCTCGGAAGACATATGGAACGCCCCGCCACGTGTGGCGGGGCGTTCCATATGTTCGGCCCGGTGTTATTCCCGAGCGTCGTGTACAAGTTCTCGGACCTAGCAAGCAGGGGCGCTCACTGTGGCACGCGACGTCGGTCCAATCAGACCGCGCTGAGGGAGCGCTGGTGGAAGGGCAGTCTCTCCCGGCAGATGCTCGTGCGGTTAGCTTGTCGGCGGTGTCCGTCGCTCCTCGTCCGCCGCAGGGCTGCGACAGAAAGGACGAGGTTGCGTCGGGGATGCGTGAGGTAACTCGGATGGTTCACGGAACTCGCTTCAACGCCGGTCTGCGGGTGGCTTGGCGGGCGGCATCCATTGCACCGTCACGTGGCTGAGGGCCGGGATCCCGGGTCCGGATAAATGTCGACCGACGAGTGAACCCAGCCCTCAAGGGTGATGACCGGCTATGCCTGCTTGTAGCCGGCCCCTCTATCTAGTTGCACCCGGAGGCCACCGTCCATGATCCGGACGCCTGCCGTCGAAGGGTCGTCACTGTGGAGTCACCCAGCCCCATGTACGCGAATGAGCCTTTTGCGTAGTAGCTCGCGTAGGGTGTGATTCCGTAGCTCAGAGCTCGTCCGGCCGCTAGATGTGCTGCATTGGACGCGGCGATGCAAGACGGGTCCGTCGGGGCCGGCGTGGACGTCGGTGAGGGCGTGGGAGTCGGGCCGGGCGTCGAGGACCCGCCCACGCGACGGTTGTTCTCAAAGAAGAACTTCGTCACGTAGGCGGGATAATCGATGCTGTCGCCTGAGATGTAGGTGCCGTTCGCGCCCGTCCCTGCAGGCCAGTTATGGCCGAGACCCGTGTTCTGGATCAGAGACACTCGTGGTCCGGACCCATCGCTGTAGAGCGTGCCGCTGCCGGTCGTATTCGTGCCTGCGAAGCCGCTGAGCGAGAAGGTCGACGAAGCCTCTGCGCCATAGATGCCAGCCATGATCTGTGCGTTCAGTGTGTTGTAGCCGACCGCAACCGTCGCATCGTTGCTGCCGTAGACCACGGAGGTGAGCTGCGTCTGGAACGCGGCGGAGTTGTCACCGGCGAAGCGCCTGCAGGTGTCCGTTGCGGTGGTCTTGCTGGTACTGACCCATGAGTACCCGCTTGTGGAGGTGCCGATAGTGGGACCGGCGTTGATCCCGACGCCGGCGAACATCTGCGGGAACAGGCACCCGACGACCATCGATTCCGCGCCGCCGGAAGACAGCCCGCTGATGTATGTCTGGTCGGGGTCGATAGCCAGCGAGCCGCGGGATTGCAGTGTCTGAGCGAGCGCAAGCAGGTTATCGTCGTGGCGGGACGGAGCCGTGGAACTGTGGCTTGAGTCGTAGTAGTCCCAGCATCCGAGATACACACCCCCGTTGGGTGCATCCGGCAGCGCCACGATCATTCCGTACTCGTCGGCCACGTCAGTCCAGTTCCCGCCCTGCTGAAGGTCTTGCGCCTTCTGCTGGCAGCCGTGCAGCGAGACCATGAGGGCCCGTCCGTCGGCGAGGGCTGGTGGCGTGGCGGGTGTGTAGATGCGGACTGACATGCCCGCGATCGTTTCGGTCGTCCAGGCTCCGGACGCGGCGTGCACCGGGGGCGCCAGCCACATACCGACGAGGACGGCGAGGACGGCAGTTGCCGCCGTCGCCGTGAGCGCGGTACGGGCGATCGAGCGGTGCAATGCACCTTTGTATGCCAACTTCATGAGATTCTCCTTCGACGACGTTGTCTTGGGCGAGAAGCACGCAGTTGCCCGCAACGCTTCTCCGGTATGGGTGTATCGCTGGCGCGGGATCCTCAGGCCGGCGCGCGTTTCACAAGCACGCGGTTCAGGACCTGGTGGGCGGACAGCTGTGCTGAGGTCACGAAGAGCCTGCGAGGGCAGCCGACCCCGAGGTTCCTCAGGTTCAGCTGCCCCGGTCCGCTCAGTTCGCCGGAATTCCTTCCTCCGTCACGGGCGGGAACGCGGCGTCGATCGCCTCAACGTCATCGTCGGTGACGCGATAGGTCGATCCGACGTAGTCCTGTACACCGTCTTCGACGACCTGGATGCCGGCCGCCGGGTAGGCCTCGTGAGAGTCCTTCGAGAATGCCAGCGGGACGATACCGTTGCCGGTGAGGTCGCCGGAGGTCAGTGCTTCGAGCAATGCCTCACGGGTGGGGTTCTGTCCCGACGCTTCCAGTGCCTCGGCGAACAGGTACGCCATGCTCATGCCGTAAATGGTGTTTCCGTCGAAGACGGCTCCGTCGTTGTATTCGTCGTTGATCGTGCTGAACAGCTTGACCCAGTCGGAGCTGATTCCTGGCATGTAGTTGGCGCTCACGAAGCCGTCCAGAAGCTGGGGAGCGGCGTCCTTGAGGAGACCCGACAAGGTGACGTAGTCGGCGCCGACGGATGTGGCGAACCACATCGGCGACCACCCCAGCTGTGCGGCGGTGCCGATTGCGAGGGCTGAGAAGCCGGGAATCGTACCGAGCATCACGATTTCGCAGCCCGCGGTCTTCAGCGCACCGATCTGCGCCGACACATCGGGATTCGATACGGCGTAGCGTTCGACGGCGACGAGCCCGTCATCCCCGAGCACGTGCTCGGCTCCTTCGATGAGCTCGGCTCCGAAGGAGTCGTCCTGACCGAACAGGCACACCTTCTTGCCTGGGTGTGCGTCGGTGGCATACTGCGCCAGCGCGGCACCTTCGACGACGTAGCTGGAATTGAACGAGAACGTGTACGGGTACTTCTCGGGCTGGTTCCAGTCGGAGGCGCCGGATGCGACGAACAGATCGGGCACCTCGTTCTGATTCAGGAAGTCGATGACGGAGAGGTGCGTCGGGGTGCCGAGCCCGTTGACGATGGCGAAGACCTTGTCCTCTTGAACGAGTTCTCGTACGACGGTCTGCGTGTTGGCGGGGTTGTAGCCGTCGTCCTTGACGATGTAGTCGATGGACCGCCCGTGGACTCCGCCGTTGTCGTTGAGGTATTCGAAGTAGGCCGATGCTGCGGCGGAGATTCCGGCGTAGCCGGCTGCGGCGGGACCGGTGAGCGGAGTGTGGGTGCCGATCGTCACGGTGTCTTCGGTGACACCGGGGACGCCGCCACCCTCCGATGGGGCCGCGGGCGTGCTGCACGCCGCCAGCGCGACAAGCAGGGCGGCGACACCAGCCGCGGCTGTGACGCGGTGGACGTGTGATCGATGTTCCATGGTCATTTCCTTCTCTCGTGTGGTGCGGACGGGACGCTCTGAACGGCGAGTTCGAGAACGGGTTCTGAGGCAGCCGGCGGTGCATCTGCTGCGGCTGAATCTGGTTGGGGGCGTCGTGGTGAACTCGCTCGACGATCACGCCGTGGTCGCGGGCGGAAGCGGATGCCGGCCAGTCCGCGGCGGGCTGTTGCCATCACGAGGATGAGGAGCAGCCCGAAGAGCAGGACCGGCAGATTCCCGGAGAGTCGCTGTGCGAGTTCCGCGGGCAGCGCTTCGGTCATCAGGGTGACCGTCCACGGCAGGAGGACGATGAGCGCGGATCCGAGCGCGGCGCCGCTGATGCTGCCGAGCCCGCCGATCACTGCGGCGACGACCAGCATGAGCGAGAACGCGAGAGTGTACGCGCCGGGGCTGACCGCCTGTGTGATGAAGCACGCAACTGCCCCTCCGGCGCCGGCGGTGACGGAGGACGCGAGGAAAGCGATGACCTTGATGCGTCCGGTGCGAATACCCGAGAGCCGAGCGGCGGTCTCATCGTCCCGGGTGGCGCGCATGTGCAGTCCGATCCCGCTGTGGCTCAAGGACGCCAGTGCAGTCACGACCACTCCGGCGACCAGGATCGCGATCCACGCCTGCCACTGCTCCATCGCGATGAGAGTCGCGAGTATCGGTGGCACGCTGTCGTTAGCGATCTGAAGGCCGGCATCCCCGTTGAACACTCCGGAGAAGAAGGTCGTCACCGGTGCGATCGCGATCGTGATCGCCAGGGTCAAGCCGGCCAGATAAGGGCCGCGCAGCCGTGCGGCTGCCAGTCCCAGCAGCAGCCCGAGGAGACCTGAGGCGGCGATGCCGCCGATCATCGCGAGGACGAATCGGGCCACGCCGTCGACTCCGACGCCGGTGAGTGCATTCGCGGTCAGCGCGTAGCCGTATCCGCCGACGGCCATCATCGCTGCCTGTCCCAGCGAAAGCTGTCCGCTGCTGCCGACGAGGACTGTGAGACCGGCGACGGCGCAGAAGGTGGCGGCGATGGTCGCCAGCTGGAAATTCCGGTACGGGTCGAGCAGGAACGTCGCCCCCAGCGCGATCACCGTGATCGCAGCACCCCAGAGGATGATTCGACCGGACCCGGCCTTGGTCGTGGATGGTCGGACTCGACGGATCATGCGCTGCGCACCTCTCGCATCGAGAAGATCCCGGCGGGCCGCACCAGCAGCACGCCCAACAGGAGGACGAGCAAGCCGATCGGCGCCAGCGTCGCGGCGATGTAGCCGCTGACGAACGTGATCACGACTCCGACGGTCAGGCCTGCGACAAGCGCTCCCAACGGGGAGTCCAGGCCGCCGATCACGGCGACGGCGAAACCGTACACGAGCAGCATGTCTGTCGCGTGCGGGTTCACGCCCAGTTCAGTCGGCATCAGCAGGAACGCGGCGAGTGACGCAACAGCAGAGGAGAGCATCCAGCCGATGGTCACCATGCTCGGTACCCGTACACCCAGCAAGCGCGACACCTCGGGTGCGAACGCGGCGGCTCGCAGCTGCAGCCCGATGGACGTGAACCGGAACAGCAGCCCGAGCGCGGCCATCGTGACGGCAGCGATCGTGACGATGAAGATGTCGTAGGGGGAGAGGAGCGGTGTTTCACCGATCATCAGTGGGCTGTCATCGAACGGCGCCTGCATCGGTCGATACTGGGGGCCGAAGAGGATCCCGAGCAGTGACTGCAGCACCATCACGATTCCGATCGCGACGATGATCCCGGCGAGGTGATCATGCGCGGGGACGAGGCGCATCACTCCGCGTTCCACTGCGACTCCGATCAGAGCGCCGGCGATCAGGGCGGCGATGAGTCCCGCCCAGTACGATCCCGACGCGGTGGTCACGGTGAACGCGACGTATGCGGCGACGAGCGCCTGTGCCCCTTGGGCGAAGTTGATGATGCGCGCTGCTCGCCAGATGAGTACGAGCGAGAGTGCGAAGAGTGCAAACACGGCGCCCCGGGACAGTCCCGTGGCGAAGAGAAAGATCAGTTGGTCCATCAGAATCCGAGGTAGGCGTGTCGAAGGGTGGAATCGCGCAGGAGATCCTGCGACGGGGCGTCAGCCACGACCTTGCCGAGGTCGAGGACGATTCCCCGATCGGCGATCGAGAGGGCGCTGGTGACGTTCTGTTCCGCGAGCAGGACGGTGAGGCCGCGATCGGCGGCGATATCTCGCAGAGCTCCGAAGATCTTGGCGATCGTGAGAGGGGCGAGTCCAAGTGAGGGCTCGTCCAAGACGAGTACCACCGGCTCGGTGATCAGGGCGCGACCGAGGGCGAGCATCTGTCGCTCACCTCCGGAGAGCTGGTGACCGGCGCTGTTGCGTCGGCGCGCGAGCGGTTCGAACAGCTCGTATACGCCGTTGATCGCGCGATCTCGAGATGCGCCTTTGTGCCGCCACAACGAGCCCAGCCGGAGGTTCTCCTCGACGGTCAGCTCTGCCACGACGCTTTGTCCCTCCGGCACCAGCGCTAATCCTCGCCGGGCGCGCTGCTCCGTGGCGACGTCGGTGAGATCCACATCATCGAGGCGGATGCTGCCGGACCTGGCCGGCATCAGCCCGGCGAGGGTGCGCAGCAGAGTGGTCTTCCCCGCCCCGTTGGCGCCCAGCAGGGCCACGATCTCACCCGGATGCAGCGCGAAGCTGACATCGTGCAGCACGGATGTTCCTCCGTAGCCAGCTGTCAGCGCCTCGATCGACAGCGCGCCGGCAACGGTCGCCTGCCTGCCGCTCATGCGATGGCCTTCACGCCGAGGTATGCTTCCTCGACCCGCGGGTCGACCCGGATCTGGTCCGGTGTGCCGCGGGCGATGCACCGACCGAAATCCAGGACGACGATCTGATCGGCTGCCTTCATCACGAAGTCGACGTGGTGCTCCACCAGTAGGACGGAGCAGCCGCCCCCGGCGATCGTCTGGATGATGCCAGCGAGATCAGCGATATCGTCGGCACCGAGTCCGCCTGCGGGTTCGTCCAGGAGGAGCAGGCGTGGATCCGTCACCAGCGCGCGTGCGAGTGCGGCGCGCTTGCGATCAGGATAGGACAGCGCCGAGACCGGGACGTCGGCCATGGCGGTCAAATCGAGCTTGTCGAGCTGCTCTGCAACACGAGCGTCCGCGGTCCGCATGGTCGCGATCGGCGCGAGCACGTTCTCACGGACCGTCAACCCGGCGAACAGGCCGAGGCCCTGCAGCGTTCGCGCGAGTCCGTGACCGTGCAGATCGGCGGTTCGCCTCGGTGCTGGGCGTCCGTCGATGTCGACGCGGCCCTGCCAGGCGACCAGCCCGCACACCGCGTTGAACAGCGTGGTCTTGCCTGCCCCGTTCGGGCCGATCAACGCCACGACTTCGCCCGGATGGACGTCGAAGGAGACGTCGTCCACGGCTGTCAGCCCTCCGAATCTGACGGTCAAGCCGCTGACCGCAAGCCGAGGATGCTCCCCATGCGGGCCTGCCGGGAGACGGTTCACGGGATGTCGTTCGCCAAGTATCTTCATTGATCCTGCCTTTGTTGTTGCCACGAGTATGAACGTGGCCGCAGCATTCGTGACAGGCGCTCCACGCCACATTTCGTGTCGGTTTGTGGCAACATGCTCCATGTTCTTCGGCGGCGCGTCGCTGGCACTCTATGTCGGAGCCGTGGCCGCTGGAGGGAGTAGCGCACGCCGCGGAGGTCGGCGGATGTGTGCGAAGTTGACCCTTCTCTGGCAGATGGTGTTCGTCGGGCACATCCAGGCAGGAGAATGACGCTATGACTCCGGTACCGTCCAGCATCGCGGCGACACTCACCGACATCGCGCGCGACATCTCCACTCTTCGCGACCCCGAGATGCTCCTGTCGTCGATCGTCCGTAGGGCACGGCTGCTGCTCGGCACGGACATCGCCTATCTGAGCCTCAATGATTCTGAGAGCGCCGAGACATTCATCCGGACCACGGACGGGGTCCGCACAGAGTCCTACGCCGCCATCCGAATGCCGCTGGGCACCGGCGTGCTGGGGCTGGCGGCTGGTGGGATCATCGCGGAGACACCCGACTACCTTCCCGACGAGGGCAAGACGCACCTGCCGGACATCGACCACGTCGTCGTCGAGGAGGGAGTCCGTGCGATCCTCGGGGCGCCGCTTCGCATCGCCGGCAAGGTGGTCGGCGCGCTCATGACTGCCAACCGAACACCCGGAGCGTTCACGCAAGCGCAACGGGAGCATCTGGAGCAGATCGCCAGCCTCGCCGCGGCAGCGGTCGAACTGGTCGGCGCGAAGGAGAGCGAGAAGGTCGCCCGAAGGGCGGCCAAGAAGGCCGCCGCCGACCTCGCGAGCGTCTTGACGGCAGACGGTGTGCGCAGCGAGATCGAGACCCGATTGGCCGGCGAGCTCGCGGAGCATCGTGGCCTCGACGAACTCCTCGACGTTGCCGGAACAATGCTGGGGGCGCAGCTTCGGGTGCTGGACGCCACGGGCTCCGAGCTCGCCTGCTCGGCTTCCCCAGAGCGCAGCGAGCCCGAGGAAGTTCAGGGAAGCGCGCATGAGGAGCGCGGGGCCCTCATCGGCGATGCCGCCCCAGGGTTCGTCATCGTCACCCGCGACGCTCCGCCAGAGGTGCCGGGCGTGGTGGCATCAGTGGTCGCGCGTTACGCGAGCATCGCGCTGCTCTACGACCGGACGATCGATGACGTGCGCCACTTTCATGAGAACGAGCTGGTGAGCGCGCTCGTCTCGCCGCCGGACCCGGAGCGCCCGACGCTCTCGCCCGCGATGGTGCAGCGTGCGCTCGGCACGGACCGCGAGACGAGCATCGCCGTTCTGGTGCCCTCCGAACCGGACGACTCGAGCAGGCGCCGACTGCTCGGGCGCGTCCGCCAGCTGGCCAAAACCGGCCACACGATCGTCGCAGGCTACCTCGGACGTGTCGTGATCGTTGCGCGGAGCCCGGAAGAAGCACTCAGAGCGCGGATCACCGCGCTGGTCTCCGACCTGCCGTGCTTCGGCGGTATCGCCAGCTCCCCGGAACTAGCCAAGGCCCCAGGCGCGTACGCGGAGGCAGCTGCAATCGCCTCAGCCATGAGGGCGACCGGCCAGCCCGGCGCGATCGCCGGCGGCGCAGAGGCGGGAGTCGCGGGGCTTCTTCTCCGAGACGGGGATCCGGCGACAGCCCGCCGCTTCCTCGCTGCGCATCTCGGTCCTCTCCTCAAGCAATCACGGGGAGACGTGCTGTTGGCAACGGCGCTCGCGTATCTCGACGCCAATGGGTCGATCAACGACGCTGCCGAGGTCCTGCGTATTCATCCGAACACCGTGCGGCAGCGGGTCGACAGGATCGACAGCGAGCTTGATCCGTCTTGGCGGCGAGGACCGCGCCGACTCGATACTCATGTCGCCCTGCGGCTGTGGCGGCTGAACCGTGCGACTGCGAGCCCTGCGGAAATCAATGAGACCTCGATGGGACCAGCAGGCGCGCGCGCCCACTGAACGGCGGCTGGTGGCGCAGATCCGAGTCTCTTCCTGGCTACTTCCTACGGACCCGTGGCAGCGCGAGACGCTGATGCACTTCCCAAGTGATCGCCACCCGGACTCGCTTGGGACTGGAACGCGCAAGAGGTCCGTGATATCGGAATCGGCCAGAGATGGAACCAGTTCTGTGAGCGTCGCCGTGCTCTCTTCCAGCATGGAATGTTCTGCGCTTTCGGCGCATCGTCCCCGTTGAGAGTGATGACGGTTCATATCTCGAGAGTGTGGGTTGACAAGCGTAGGTTTTGGGCTATTCTTACCCCGCTTTACTCCCATTGGAAACGTTTGCAAAGGAATGGTGCGATGGTGCACACGTCACACGTCACGAGTCACGCCAAGGGGGGAGCCGCCCTCCCTCGGCGGGTGACTCTCGTCGACGTGGCGGCTCAGGCGGGTGTTTCGGTTTCGTCCGCATCGCGTGCGCTCACCGACAAGTCAGCCAGTGTCGACGTACGTGAGCGGGTACAGCTGGCGGCGCGGGAACTGGGCTACGTGCCTGATTCGACCGCTCGCTCATTGAAACTCGGTGCGTCGCGGCAGGTGCTCTTCGCGGTCGATGACATCGGCAACCCGAACTACGTCGCGATGCTTCGCGCGATCGAGCGCACCTTCGGTTACACCGGGCCCCGTGTCAGCGTGGCGACCGTCGGCCGCGACAGCGGGACTCCTGTGGACCTCGTCGAGGCGGTAAGCCGCGGACGCGCAGATGGACTCATTCTGAGCCCGATCCGGCGGAGCTCGCTGCTGGAGGAACGGCTTTCCTCCAGCGCGATCCCGACGGTCGTCATCGGCTCCGTGAGCGAGTCGGTGCAAGTGGACAGCGTCCGTATCGATTCGGGCAAGGCGATCGCGATCGCAGCCGAGCATCTGATCGCGAGGGGGCGACGACGCATCGCGTTCATCAATGGGCCTTCTGACACGAACCCGGGCGAGGTGCGTGCTCGTGGTTTTGCGCAGAGCTTGCGGGTCGCAGGAATTGCTGCAGACCCGATGCTGGAGATCTCCGCCGCTGACTTCACCGTTGGGGCAGGCGTAGTGGCGGCTCATGCTCTTTTTGAGCGTGGGAACTACACCGAGCTCCCGTTCGACGCGATTGTCGCGGCCAACGATCTCTTGGCGATGGCGGCTATAAACGTTGCCGTCGGGCGGGGGTTTCGCGTGCCGGATGATGTCGCGGTCACCGGGTTGGATGACACGGAACTTGGCTCAGTCTTCATTCCCAGCATTACAAGCGTCAGCCTCCGGGCCGCTGAACGTGGTGCACGTGCCGCACAAATGCTCGAAGCCCGATTCCAGCACCCGCAACGGCCCATCGAGAGAGTCGCGTTCGAACCGGAGTTGCACGTGCGCGCGTCGTGTGGAGGTGCACTCTGATGATCATCGGCATGAAGACCAGGCTCGAGCGGTCCCCGCGCCGCTCGAGGGCGCCGATGCAGGGAACCCGGCTGGAGACCGCGGCGCTCGTTCTGCCTTCGCTCATCCCGGTTCTCGTGTTGAGTGTCGCTCCGCTGATTTGGGGAATCTCGCTGGCTTTTACGGACGCCACTTTCTTGCAGAAGGGTCTGCCGAACTTTGTGGGTGTGGAGAATTTCGAAGTTCTGGCTGACTACTCGCTCTTCTGGCGGTCTTTCGGCGTCGGTATCCTCTGGGGCGTCGTCGTCACGGCCGGTCAGTTCTTGTTGGGTCTGTCGCTCGCGCTGCTGCTTAATACGAACCTCCGGCTTCGGGGACTCGCGCGCCTCCTCGCGCTGCTCCCCTGGGCGATGCCGCCGGTGGTCATCGCGATCATCTGGCAGATGATCTACTCGCCAACCCGAGGGCCGCTGAACTGGCTTCTCGGCCAGGTGGGGTTGCCTTCGGACATCAACTGGCTGGGCGACTTCACCTGGGCATTGCCGGCGGTCATCGTCGTCGGTATCTGGGCAGGGATGCCCCAGAACACCGTCACGCTGCTGGCGGGCCTCCAGCAGATCCCCAAGGAACTTATCGAGGCGGCTGAGATCGACGGTGCCGGGGCTATGCGTCGTTTCGTCTCCGTCACTTTGCCCTCCTTGCGGCCGATCATCGTCTCGATCACGTCCCTGAGTTTCATCTGGAACTTCAACTCCTTCGGTCTCGTCTATGTGCTGACTCAGGGAGGTCCGGGCACATCCACGATGCTGCCGATGCTCTTCACCTACGTCGAAGCGTTCAAGTCCCGTGACATCGCGTTGGCGGCCGCCATGGGCGACGTGATCATGCTGGTGATCATCGTGCTGCTGTCGGGCTACCTGTGGGCTCAGTTCCGAGAAAGGCGTCAATCGTGAATCGCACAAACTCGCTGACCCGGATCTTCCAGTACGGCGCATTGACACTGTTTCTGATCTTCCTGGGTTTCCCATTGCTGTGGTTGCTGGCCACGTCTTTGAAGACCGGTCAGGAGCTCAACTCTCTCGCCGTCAATTTGATTCCGACGCCGATCACCCTCGAGAACTACGCGGAAGCGCTCTCCGGCGGACGTGGCCTCGTGATGGCGACGGCGAACTCGATCGTCGTTTCACTGGCATCGACCGTGCTGGTGATGGTGCTGGCCGTACCGGGCGCATATCTCATGGCGCGGTCGAGAGGATTGGGCCGCTCTCTCGGTGTCGGATGGGTGCTGGTCAGCCAGATCGTCCCTGTCATCCTCATCATCATCCCGCTGTTCCTCATTCTTCGGAACGTCGGGCTCATTGATTCGCTCGTGGGCCTGACAGCGGTATACGTCGTCTTCAACCTGCCTTTCTCGCTGTGGATGCTGCAAGGATTCGTGGCCTCGATCCCTGTGGAGATCGAGGAGGCAGGGGCAATCGACGGAGCGGGAAGGTTCACGGTCCTGCGGATGCTGATCTTCCCGCTCCTGCAGCCGGGGCTCGTCGCAACCGCCATGTTCACGTTCGTCATCTCCTTCAACGAGTTCTTCTTCGCCCTGGTCCTTCTGCAGACGCCCAGCACGTACACGCTTCCCGTGGCACTTGCGGCTTTTGTCGGATCGGACGGGCGCGTAGATGTGGGGCCGCTCGCGGCTGCGGCGCTGCTCGCGAGCATTCCGAGCATCGTCTTCTTCGCGATCGTCCAGCGCCGCCTCGGAAACGGCCTCCTTTCGGGCGCGGTCAAAGGATGACCTCGACTACTAACCGCACGTTCCAAAGAGAAAGAAAGGCCAAGCAATGAAGCTTTACAAACCCGCAGCCCTCGCTCTCGGCACAACCCTCACGGTTGCCCTACTGGCAGGATGCGCAGGATCTGCCGAGAACGACGCCGGAGGACCGATCACGCTGTCCTTCCAAGCATTCGCGAACACCACAGACGGTCAAACCGCCAATCAGGCGATTGTCGATGCCTGGAACGAGAACCACCCGGATATTCAGATCGATCTGGTGTTGACGCCGATCGACTCTGTGTACGAGAAGCTGAGCACACAGGCCGCCGGCGGCACGCTCCCCGACATCTTCATGGACGATGCGCAGGACATCAGACAGTACGTCGAGCAGGGCTTCGTCGCCGACCTCCATGATCATCTGTCCGAGGAGACGGTGGACAGCATTGATGAGGGCGTAAGGGGGGCCGTCCAGATCGATGACATCCTCGCGGGGATCCCGATCGAGATGCAGACCTACGTCGTGTTCGCGAATCGTGGCCTGATCGAGGCATCGGGCCAGGAAGTGCCCACGGGCGATTCGCTCAGTTGGGATGACCTTGAAGCCCTTGCGTCGGCGACCTCATCGTCTGGCGTCCACGGACTCGCGTGGGGGCTGAAGAGTCCGACCGCGGCGTTCGTCAGTCTCGGGCTCGGGTTCGGTGCCGAGTATTTCAGCGGCGAAGGCGGCGAGGCCAAACTCGATGTCGGAGCAGCTGAGATGGACATTCCGAACCGCGTCAAGGACATGATCGAGGCGGGTTCGCTCGATCCGGCAGGTGTCTCTCAGTCAAGTGCCGATGTTCTGCCGACGTTTTATGCCGGGCAGGCGGCGATGCTGCTGCAGCAGTCGTACCACATCGCGAACTTCGAAACCGATGCGCCTGAGGGTGTGGACTGGGTGGTTCTCCCGCCTCTCGAAGGCTCCGATGGCAGCCAGCAGGCCGCGATCCCTTCCACGATCTCGGTGTCAGCGGAGTCGGATCACATCGAGGAGGCGGCGCAGTTTTTGGACTTCTACATGGAAGCGGAGAACCTGGCGGAGCTCAACCTCGCAGAAGGACTCATCCCGCCGACGCAGGAGGGCCGCGACGTGCTCGCCTCTCTCGCCGCGGACAAGACCGGATGGGGAGCCGTACTGCAGTCCGGCGAGAGCCTGGTCCCGGCTCCTGCTTCTGCGGCCACCAACTATCCGGGATGGAAGACGACCGTGGCGACACCTGCCTATCAGCAGTTCCTCTCCGGGGCGATCGACGAGAAGCAGTTGAAGTCGCAACTCGTCGATGGCTGGAACCAGACCAACCGCTGAACTCGCGGGGGCGGGTGGCACAGTCCGCTCTCGCAAGGTCAGCACTCACTCCTGAAAGGTAACCATGGAAGGCAGCTGGATCAGAGATCGAGCATTCGGCATCCTCGCCGGCTCTGCGATCGGCGACGCACTCGGCGGCGCCACCGAAGGGTACAGCCCTGAGCAGATCAGGGAACGGCATGGTGGACGAGTCGAAGGCATCGTCGGTCCGTTCTACCCGGATTGGAAGACGCGCCGGCCGATCAGTCCGTACCACAAGGGTGACGGGCACATCACGGACGACACGTTGATGACGCAGGCACTGATCAAGGTCTATGCCGGCCGCCGGACGCACCTTGACGCATTCGCGATCGCCTCCGACCTCGTTCCCATGATGCAGACCGATCTGTGGTGGATTCCTGAACTCGAGCGAGAGTCGATCCTGCTGCAGCGCGTGTTTCTGGCCGAGAAGTGGTTGGTCGCCCGCTTGCAAGTCGGGCATATCGATCCGCGTGAGGCCGGCGTCGGCAACGCCGTCAACTGTGGAGCGGCCATGTTCATGGCCCCAGTGGGAATCGTGAACCTCGCGAACCCGCAGCGGGCGTACGCCGAGGCGATCGACATCGCTGGAGCCCACCAGTCCAGCTACGGGAGGGAGGCGGCCGGAGTGTTCGCGGCGGCTGTTGCCGAGTCAGGGGCGCCCGGTGCGACCATTGACTCGGTCATCGATGTCGCTCTGTCTTCGGCACACGACGGCACTTACGCCGCCATCTCCGCCGTCGTGGATGCCGCCCGAGTTCTCCGCGGCGTTGAGGTTGCGGCGGCTGATGTCGAGGTGCGCCTACGCGACGCCATCCGTCCGTTCGATACCGTGGGTGAGCACTACCGTCAACCTAACCTCGACGCTCGTCTTCCCTCACGCACCAAAGCGATCGAAGAGCTGCCGGTCGCCCTCGGCCTCCTCGTAGCCCATGACGGCGATTTCCGAGCCACCATCCTTGGCGCCGTGAACTACGGCCGCGATTCGGACTCGATTGCGAGCATGGTCGGATCGATCACGGGTGGCCTTGGCGGCAGCAGCGTTGTCGATCAGGACTGGCTCACACAGATCGAGCTCGCCAGCCGTACGAGCATCGCGCACTACGCCGACCTCGTGACCGACGTCGCCACCGAAATGATCCGCAACGACATCGACGATTCGAGAGCACAGTTGGACCGTCTGCTCACGCTCGCTCACCAGACCTTGACTTTGAGATGACCACCAATACCTACGAGGACGCACCGATATGACCGTACACACTCCGCCACTGACTCTGAGGTCTCGCGCTCGAGGTGCGATGGCCGGCCTCGCCCTCGGCGACGCCATAGGCCGACCAGTGGAGGCGCTGTCGGCTCGAGAGATCCAGAAGCAGTACGGGCGGGTGACCGGCTTCCTCGCCGAGAACCCGGCCGGAAGCGATGACACCGAGTACGCGCTTCTCACCGCCAAGACCCTTCAACGAGTGGGAATCTCCGCCACTCATGACGACTTTGCCCAGTCATGGATAGAAGACGTACTGCCGCAGGCCGATGGCTTCAAAGGCGGGGGCTTCTCCGAGATGGCTGCCATCGACAATCTCCGCCGTGGAATCCGGCCGCCGCTCACCGGTGACCACATCCACGCGTGGAGTGACGGGCTCGCGATGCGCGTCGCTCCGATCGGCGTAGTCGCAAACGGTGACCTCGAGGTCGCCGCTCGACTGGCGATCGCAGACGGCATGGTCAGTCACAGCGGCGAGGGTATTCACTGCGGGGTGGTCGTGGCGGTGGCGGTATCGGCTGCGATGGCCGGTGCCACTGCGCGCGAGTGCTTCGACGCAGCATTGGCAGCCATCCCCCAAGACAGCTGGACGGCACGGAATCTTCGGGATGCGCAGGCGCTCGTGGAGTCCGGGCTTGCTCACGAAGCACTCGCCGTCGCGCTCGGCGAGCGGCTCGCTGTGCCGGTGTACTTCTGGGCCGACGTCGGCCCGGAGGCGGTGGCGCTCGCGATGGCAAGCCTGCTCGTCGGCGACGGCGACGTTCGAGACAGTCTGCTGTACGCGGTGAACCTCGGGCGCGACGCTGACACGAACGCCGCCATTGCCGGTTGCATCGCAGGGGCCATCAGCGGACTTGAGGGGTTCCCTGGCGATTGGGTCTCAGGACTTCGGCCGGTCGAGGGATCCTGCATCCGTTCCATGGCAGGGATTCACCCCCTGGATGCCGCCGACGACTTGGTCGCCCTGATCGAGAGGACACCGCGATGAACTCCCA
This sequence comes from Microbacterium luteolum, assembly GCF_039533965.1. NCBI lineage: Bacteria > Bacillati > Actinomycetota > Actinomycetes > Micrococcales > Microbacteriaceae > Microbacterium > Microbacterium luteolum. The sequence continues at coordinate 1,687,893 of NZ_BAAAUN010000001.1, read as the reverse complement.
CACCGAGAGGATGGTCCGGGGTTTGATAGCCGGCGATTCCGCCGGCGCGCTGAACAGCGACTTCCACATTCACTCGCTCCCTCCGAAACGCGTTCATCGCCAGCGTTTCCTCACCGAGCTCGCCGATCGGGATCACGTCACGAACGTTCCCCGGCCCTTTGCCCATGCGAACCCGCCTGCGCTTCTGCACCCGGCCCCCGCGGAAGCGAGTGAGTGGTTCGTCTTCTCGTACACGCTGCAACATCGCACGAACGCGGAACGCCTTGAAGAGTGGCGTGAACTCGCGGCCTCGAGAATCGACTCTCGGGCGGGAGTTCGTATCGGAGTTCATAGCGCACTGCTCAACCTGTCTCGCGGGCTTGCTCCGCATCAAGCGGGCAATGACAATCCGCATTACTTCGATGATCTCGCAATGGTGCGTGCCGCGGCCGCGGCGGCTGCGCACGACCACGAGGCTGCGATCCTCGAGGCTGCCAAAGAGGATGCGCAGTACACCACTGCCCGCGACGGCTTGTGGTGCGCCGTCGCGGTAGCGCTTCTGCTCTCGCGCCTCGCCCGCGGCGCTGATGGACGCGAGGCCGCCCGCGCGGTAGCTGAATCGCTTCCCTCGGGAACGTGGAGCCGGAGGGTGGCGGAAGATGCACTTGCAGTTGCCGAGCAGACGCCGGCCCCGCTGGCACGGGCTCGGCGGCTCAGCGTCGAGGTTGGCGACTGGATCTATAGTTACCCGACTGCGGCACCGGAGACTCTTGCGTTCCTGTTGGCGCACGTGGCTGCCGCCTCGAGCGCCGAAGATCTGATGCTGGGCACGCTTGCACAGCCACACAACGGCGCCACGCTCCCGGCCCTGGCGGGCATTGCAGCCGCGCTTCGCTTCGGAGAGGATTGGATTCCGGCTGACGTCACCATCGCAACGAGTCGTCTTGCCGGGCTGAGCATCCCGCAACTTGCCGGGTTGACATTCGCGGACGCTCTCACGCCATGACCTCGACCTCTCCGACAACGGGCTCCGTGGTGGTCATCGGGAGCATCAACCTGGACGAATCACTCACCATGCATCGTCTTCCCGGGCAGGGCGAGACGGTCGTGGCGACAGGCTGCCTCAGCAGCCCGGGCGGAAAGGGCGGCAATCAAGCGGTTGCGGCCGCCCGCGCGGGAGGCGCAGCCACAACGTTGATCTGCTGTGTGGGGGACGATGATGCAAGCGATCAACTTCGGGCGTCCCTTGAGGCCGAGGGGATCGATGTCCTGGCAGGTCGCCACACCGGCCCCAGCGGTCGAGCGATCGTTATGCTCGGCGATGCCGGCGAGAACAGTATCGTCGTCGTCCCGGGCGCCAACATCAACCTGCGCACGCTGCCGACGCCGGAGGCGGAGGCGAGTGTCGCCAGGGCCAGGATCATCGTCATGCAGCTCGAGACGCCGGCTGACCTGATCGAGGTGGTGGGCCGAATCAAACACCCCCAAGCGCTTTTGTTGCTCAACGCAGCGCCAGCGCTTCCGATCGCTGACGCGCTCTGGCAGTGGATCGATGTGCTGATCGTCAACGAGCACGAGGCGACCAGCTACACAAGCCTGCAGGACCCTGCTGCCGCCGCCCGAGCGCTGTTGGCCAGAGTTCCCCGAGTCATCGTCACTCTCGGATCTTCCGGCAGCCTTTACTGTGACCGGGACGGAGCGGTCGAGCATGTTGACGCCGTACGCGTGAACCCACTTGACACCACCGGCGCGGGAGACACATACTGCGGGGTGCTTGCGGCGAACCTGAGCAGAGCGGTGGGTATGCGCGAAGCGATGCGAGCGGGTTCACGTGCTGCTGCGCTGGCGACCCTCCGGAGAGGCGCGCAGCGCTCGATCCCCACTTCCGACATGATCCTCTCGACCGATCTTGTGACCTCTGCGAGTGAACCGACCCCATCACGCCAACGATCGGAGAACCCGTGACCGCTTCCACGAATCCCGAGAGTCTCGTGCTGAACCCCTCATACCGTGTCGAGGGTTACAACCCTTCGGATGTGCGCGTACTGCTCAGCGACGAGCTCGATCAGCGACGACAGAGCGGCTACCAGGTCACGGACGTCGTGTCCGAGGCGAACCTCATAGATGCCACCGATCGAGAAGCGGTTCTCGCTCTCGTCGATGCCCTCGAGGATTCCGCACGCTCCGGCGACTGGACCTATGAAGAACCGACCCCTCTAGCCGACATCGAAGCCACGCTCATTCAAAAGCCGGCGCACCATGATGTCGACCTTGTAAGGGCACATGACGGAATCCACGCCGCCTGGCTGGGGCGCATTGCAGGCTGCAATCTCGGAAAGCCCGTCGAGCTGGGCGACTACTGGACCGTCGATCGTATCGCGGACTACCTGCGGTTGACTGATTCATACCCCTTGCGTGACTACTTCATCAAACTGGACCCTCAGCCTGAGGGGTTCGAACTTCGACGGAACTGGCCGGAGACCACGCGCGGCAACGTGGCGGGATCAGCGCGCGATGATGACATCGACTACACCATCCTCGGTCTCCATCTGCTGGAAACCTACGGACCGAACCTCACACCGGACCTGGTCGGCAGATCCTGGATGCAATTGTTGCCCATCGGGCAGATGTATACAGCTGAGCGAGCAGCTTACGCGAATCTCGTCGATGGCGTACGTGCTCCTCGCACGGCAAGTCGACGCAACCCCTATCGTGAGTGGATCGGCGCTCAGATCCGCGCGGATGTCTTCGGCTACGTCCACGCAGGAAACCCTTGGGGAGCAGCACGAGCGTCGTACCAGGATGCCGCGCTCTCCCACACCGGCAACGGCATCTACGGGGAGATGTGGGCAGCGGCGCTCGTTGCGTCCGCATTCGTCACGGACGACGCGAAGACCGCGATCGTGGAGGCGCTCAGAGTCGTGCCCCCGCGGTCGCGGCTTGCGGAAGCCATCCGCCACGTCCTGCGACTGCACGGCGAGGGCTCCACGTGGGAGTACACGCTCAACGAGATCCATAGCGCGTATGGGCACTACTCCTGGGTGCACACGATCAACAATGCTGCTGCCGTGGTCGCCGCTCTCCTCTGGGCCGAAGGGGACTTCACAACCGCTGTCGGGCGCGTCGTGATGAGTGGCTGGGACACGGACTCAAACGGCGCAACCGTCGGTTCGGTGGCGGGGATTCTGTCCGGCACTGCAAACCTTCCTCCCCATCTGATCTCGCCACTTCAGAACCGCACTCGTTCGGCTCTGTTCGGGTTCGACAACTCGGTGATCTCCGAACTCGCGGAGCGGACCATACTTCTTTTCCAATCCACTCACGATTGACTGACGTGTGGATAAGACGTCGTTCACTTCGACAAACCTGACGCAAGTCGGTTCGCTGGTGCTGGTGTTCGCCAGACTTCCTGATCTCGCGGTGTCACTCAACGTCAGGGTGCCCTCGAAGGTGTGCTTCGGCGTCGTTGCTTCCACTGGCGGAGTGAGGGCGTCGTACGCGACCGTTCCACTCCGTGAACGATTTGGGAGACTTCGGATCACTGGCGCAGGAGGCCGGTGCGCAGGAGCGCCCATGTGACCAGAGCGCTGGCGACTGCGCCCGCTGTTTCGCACGATGATCGCATACAGGTCGGGCAGGCCACGGCGTCGCGTGAGCTTCATGACTAGAACCGATCATTCGATCCCCGCAAAACGTCCAGAAGGTCTTGGCCTCAGTCCATCTGATCAGAGCGCTTGACGACAGCGGAGATTCTGGCGACGTCCTCCAGCGTGAGACCGGTGAACTTGTTGGGTCGGACGACGAACGAAGGAACCTGTGTCATTCCAGTCAGTTGTACGGCAGCGTCGTCCGGCGCACGGTCGTCTGCCCAGGCGACGACTGCGGGCATCGTCTCACGCACGTATGAGATCAGGCTTTGCACTCGCCAGCCCTGCTTTGGCCAGTTCTGCCAGGGCACGTAGGGGCCCGAAAGCCTGCCGCGAAGGGGTTCCTGGATGAGCCAGGCGACTTGATCGTGAGGCCACGTTGTCAGCCACGCAACGTCAACACCAGAACCTTCGACGAGCGTGTCGAGTGCATCGACCACGTCATCATCGACGCTCATCCAGGAACGCCAGCCCGGATCGTCTTGATGCGGAACGCGCTCCTCGTCCCGGTAGATCCGACAAATGGTCCCGTCGACGTCGAGTACGAGAAGCCTGCGTAGGGGTTGCCGAGCTGACGGTGGCACTCTGTCGGCTCCTTTTGGTCATCGTGCGGCGAGTTGGGACGCTTTAGAACGGAGCATCCCAGGTCGTGATCGTGAGCTCGACGCGCTCCTCCTCGAATGCGTTCACTGTAACGCGGGCATAGTTCCCGGACTGCAGGCGGATGCAGACGCGTCCATCTAGGCGATGAGGCTCGATCGTCTTCATGGGGGCGTAGCCGGTGGCAATGGCGCAGGTCTCGTAGGCGGCCTCTCCTTCGGGAAGTTGGAGCACGTCGATACCCCACAGCGAGGTGAGGACTCCGTTTGCGAATTGGAGGGTGTCCTTCTGGATCCGATCAGCACCGTTCCCGAAGTTGGGCAGCGTCGAGTTCAGGTCTATCGAATCGCCGCCGGCTGCCAAAGTTACGGTGCCGATGTTTCGCGCATCAGGCACTTGCTCCGGCGGGATGCTGGGCGGGAGCGCAGCCAGGAGCTCGCGGTTCTCTGCGCGGAGGCCCTCGATGATCTCCTCGCGATCGGTGAGCAACGCCTCGGCGGACGCTACGTCTTGGTGAAGCCCGTTGATGGTGGCATTGAGATGCGCAACGTCTGAGTTCAGATTGGTCACCCATACGCCGAGCGCGATGCTCACGATCGGAGCAACGACAGCCAGCGAGTTCGCGATCACGCCGAGGACGCTGGAGTGTCGACCCAATCGGAGATTTCCGCGCTCGATGCGCAGTGGATTCAAGGACGTTTGAGGCACGAATCGCATATTGGGTCCTGCCACCGACATCGCGGCCCTTTCCGCTGACCTTCCACGCAATGATCAAATCACGGATACCGCTCGGTCACCTCAATCCGCGTCAATGCCTTGCTCGGGCGACCTCCCGCACCCGCCTGGATGGCGCAAGATGTATACGGGGAGGCGATGACGATGAATCTCTACCTCGTGAGAAACCTCGACGGCATGCCTGTCTGGGTTGCGTTCGAGAGTGACCAGATGCGCCTGTACACGTACGTGCAAAATACTGGAAAGTTCCATCTGAACGCCGGGCTCTACGAGGACTTCTACTTCGACCACACGATGACCTACGAACCACTCGATCAGCAGGCCGCGGAGGGGGCGATCCTGAGTGGAGTCGGCCGCCGGGACGAACGCTCGTTCGTCCACATCATCGAGCGCTACCGCCGGGATCCGAACGCGCTGTCCCCGGAAACGGTGTTCGGTCACGCTTTCTAGCTGTCCGTCAACAAGTTCGCTGTCCATCACGAGCACAAGGATCAAAAGAGGCATACGCGACGTGCAATCTGCGCGCCCCGATGGGCGGCGTGCGATCGGTGAGACACGACACGTACTGCCTGAGACGGTGACAGTGCCGTTTACTCACCTGCTTCGAAGAGATGCGCGCTCGTTCGTTCCAGCAGAGTGGGCATGATTCGGCGTGTGGGCGCTAGATTCGGGAGGACATTCCCCACCGAGAGGCACGCCGGTACGCGTCATGAAACTCATCACGTTCACGCTCGAGGGATATCGCCGTTTCCTTGCGCCGACATCGGTCAAGCTACATAGCGACCTGATTGCGTTCGTCGGGCCGAACGAAGCCGGGAAAAGCTCGTTGCTACGGGCGCTCACCCATTTGAATCACGACGAGTCGTTCGATCGCTCGGAACACCCGAGGCGATCGGTTGATACTGTTCCTTCGCTCCGGTGGCAACTCCAACTCGAGGAGGAAGACAGGCAAGCGATCGAGCACATTCGCGGTGGTGGCGATGTGGAGAAAATCGTCGTCTCGAAGATAGGGACTGGCGGCCGAGTGATCGACTTTCACCCGTCGAGGCCCAGCAGGGATCCGAAGCCTCGGGTAGCTCTTGGCGATTTGATGGACGAGTTGAGGCCTGCTCTCGCGAGGATGGCTGAGTACGTCGCGGTTGACCTTGGCTTGATCGACGGCGTCATCGCGACCCTCGCGGAAGGTGAGATGCCGACGGCAATAGGGAGTTTGGACATTATCGCCGACTCTGCCGAGGGCGCTGCGGGGGTCCTGGAGGCGGGAGCAATCGACGCTGCCACCTTCCCCAACGAAGCTATCTCGGTATGGCCGGATCAGCTGCGTAGCCTCGTCGCGGACCTGAGAGCGAGTGTCCAAGAGGAGGCTGAACCCGAACCTGCCGCAGTAGCGGCAGCTGTACTTCTTGCCCGCCTTCCCGATATGCGACTCCTGGGGCCGGAGGACCACAACCTACGGTCCGAGTACGATCTAGAGTCCGAAGCCGATCAACCGAGCGCAGCTCTGGCACATCTTGCGCGGCTGGCTCAACTCGATCTCGTCGCGCTGCGCCAGGAAGTGCGAGACGCTAACCACGCCGACGTTTCAACCCGACGGACGTACGCGAATGATCGTCTACGAGAGGTCTACGCAGAAAGCTGGAATCAGGAGAACATCGCTCTGCAGATCGATGTGCAGAATGGCCTTCTGGTCGTTCAAGTGACGACGCCGAACGACAAGGGGTACTCGAGCCTTGCGGATCGGAGTGATGGACTGCGATGGTTCGCTGCGTTGCTCGCGTTCACCCATGGTGGTCGCGGTCGTCCGATCTTGCTTGCGGATGAGATCGAGACTCACCTTCACTACGACGCGCAAGCCGACCTTGTCGGAGTTCTTGCGCGTCAAGAGTACACATCGAAAGTGCTGTACACGACGCACTCCTTCGGTTGCCTTCCGCATGATCTCGGCAACGGGGTGCGCGTCGTGGAACCAATCGACGCGGGGACATCGTTGCTGCGCAACGGGTTCTGGGAGGCAGGTGCCGGGTTCTCACCGTTGCTCAAGAGCATGGGTGCTGTCGCGGCGACGTTCACGCCTGCTCGTCACGCACTGATCGGAGAGGGGCCCTGCGAGGCGATCCTCTTGCCCACCCTGCTTCGGCAGGCCGCGGGCCGTGAGCGGATCAAGTTTCAGATTGTCCCAGGGCTTTCCAGCGTTGCCTCGGTGCGCGTGGCGGAGCTTGTGTCCCAGGCGGGACAGGTTGCCTTCATCGTGGATGGAGACCCCGGCGGACTGGAGAACAAGAAGAAACTGATCAAGGCCGGGGTGGACCCCAGCCGTGTGCTCGTGTTGAACGAAACAGATGGCGCTGGCGCACTTGAGCTTGAGGACCTGATCCACCCGGATCTCTACGCTCAATGCGTCATGGAAGAGGCCGACTGCTGGTCGGCGACCAAGACTCAACTTGACGGGAGCGCGCTCCCCGAGAGCATGCGTACGAAAGCGGTTGAACTTTGGGCGACAGTGAACGGAGTAGCCGCACCGGACAAGGTTGCAGTGGCTCAGCGGGTCGCGAACTTGAGTGCTGATCGCGAGATTTTCGATCCCAACAGACGCGAGCTCCTGAAGGAGCTTCTAGGAAGCATCGAGTTGGCTTTGCAGGTCTGATCTCCCTACGGCAAGCGCTCGCGGCGGCGGAGATTTGATCGGCCGCGCGGTGGACCAAAATCGGGGTAGGCCATACGAGTAACTCGCACCGACTCCCTTGTTTTCAAACGACTCAGACCTACTATCTCGGGGCCCGCTCCACGTTCCGCGCCGGCGATCCCTGTGCAGCGGCACGATTGCGTGACGTCTAAGTATCACTAGGCACATCGACATCGGTGCGTTCCTTCTCGCTGTGACTACGATCGCGATGGGGCATAGCTCGCCCTCCACCCGCGCCCCGGCAGAGACTTCGAGAACCGGTCATCTGGGCCTCTGACTCGCCTAGTGCCAACCAGATCGATCGTTTCGGAACTCACGTGGCGCGGAGCGCGGACCGCTTGAGGCGCCTGGCGAGAAGCCGCTTAACCCCTTGCTGAAACCAGCTCGTGCCGGTACGGCGAGTGAAACGATTCGGCTGAGCTGCGAAATGAGATCGCACCGCGCCTTTCGCGAGCATTGGGCCCCTTGGGTTAGAGGTAGTGAGCGGCGACCACACGCTGGTCGGAAGTCTCCGCTAGGCTCCGCATCGAGGCCCGTGAGAATGTTCGACGACATCGATATGGCAACGAGCTTTAGCTACAGCGGGAAGCGTCGCGGCATACGTTGCGATGTCGTGGCAAAGCAGCCGTGCCCCGACCGTGCGAGGCCGTAGGAGGCTGATCCGTGGGAAGTGTTGAGATCGTCGGCGGTCACTACCTGATTCTCCCCGGTCAGAAGCCGCGCGGCGGAGGCTTTGCCAGCGTGCACAGAGCCGTCGATACGCGGGATGGATCGTCGGTTGCTGTCAAATTCGTATCCGGCGCGGCGGATCGGGTCGTTCGAAAGCTCTTTCAGCGCGAGGTAGAGCTCCTCCAGGCGGCGAACAGGACAAATCACCCGAATATAATCCGCCTCGTTGACTCTGGATACGACGAAACTGCCACGCCCTATCTGGTTTTGCAGTGGGTTGAAGACTCGCTGAGAGACGTCTTGGACGTTGAATCTCCGATGGAATGGGATGTTTTTGCGAACCGGGTCCTACGGCCGATCGCTGGGGCAATTTCGTATCTGCATCAACTTGGCATCGAGCACCGCGACCTCAAGCCGGACAACGTTCTGTGGGACGAGCCCGGCGTTCCACTACTGACCGACTTCGGCATTGCCAAGCAGCAACGGGATGCGGACGATACGACGATGACAGTTGGGCAGGCCGGCACTCCCCTGTACGCTCCTCCGGAGCGAAGCGGGAAACATAGGTACGTGCGCGACGTGTACTCGCTTGCAGTTCTCGCTGTCCAAGGACTCACGGCGCAATCGGAACGCGCGAAAGACCTTCACGAGCTGATCCCACGACTGGACCGGTTGGGACTGCCGACTGAGTTGGATGAACTGCTTCGTCGAAGCCTTGACCTGGATCCGACCAAACGACCGCAGAATGCCCGCGAGTTCTCGCGCGTGCTGAATGAATCACTCGAAAGACTACAACCGGGTGAACGTCTTCTTCAGCTTCGACTCAATCTCACCAAGCGCGCGCAACAAGAGCTCGCTGGGCCCAATGGTAGCCGGGAGTCAGCCAGTCGGATCCTCGCGGAAGATCTGTCGGGCGCTACGCATGGTGCGCTTTTCTGGGACCCTCAAACCAAAGCGGTAGACCGCGGCGCATTTGTGGTGTCGGGCGATGCGCTTCGAATCATCGTCAAGTTCAACGAGGATAGCGGCGACCTTGTGGTGGTTAGCGTCCGAAAGCCTGAATATGAGGAATTGGAGCGCCATCGAGAGTCCAGCCTCCGACTCGACGGTTTCATACGGTGGACCTTCGCGGCCCCGTTGAACCCTTTCGCTGGAGGAGGAGAGACCCGCGAGCTTCTGCAGCGTCTCGGCGATCATCATGACCGAGCATCGGGTGGGCTCGACGACGAGCGCTTCGGAGCCGAGCTGCTCTCGGCCTGGCGGCGGATTCTGACAGCACGCGAGAACCTCGGTGCGTCTCAGGTCGGGCCCCTGGACTTCGAAAGCTTCACTCCGCGCGGATATGACGAGACCAGGTTCGATCTGTTGTCCGATCCTGAGACGGACCTGGTCGGGTCCGAGTGGCAGATTCTCGATGAAGGGGGCCGGCCCAAAGGCCGCGGGCAGGCCGTTCAGCAGAACGCCGGTGCCCTAACGCTCCGCTGGGAGTGGCGAGACGACCTCACCCCACCCGCAAAGGGTACGCTCACGCCATACCTCGGCCCCACGCAGATCGCGATCGACCGTCAACGAGACGCGCTTCAGCGGCTAGAGAGCGGCAAGGCACGACTCGCAAAGCTCTTGGAGCTGCTAGCCGATCCCACCAAGGCGCTGCCACCAGTCGCAGCGGAGGACATCGAATGGGTATCGCAGATCGATGAGAGCAAACAGATCGCGGTAGCCGCTGGCTTGGGCACGCAAGACTGCATCGTCGTGAGCGGTCCACCAGGAACCGGCAAGACGCGTATGATCTCGGAGCTAGTTGCGCAACAACTTCTCCGCAGTCCTGAATCGAAGATTCTCCTGGTAAGCCAAACTCATGTCGCAATCGACAATGCGCTACAAAGACTCACCGAGTTGGGCATACATGGCGTTGTCCGTATGGGGCGTGAAGATGATTCTCGGGTTGCATACTCCTCAAGAAATCTGCTGCTCGATAGCCAGTTGCAAGTGTGGGCCGCAACAGTCCGCGGCAGAGCCGAGAAGCACTTCATCGAGTACGCCGAGTCGGCAGGAATCGCTGCCACTCAGTTGCGTGCCGCTGTGGACTTGCAGGAATGGCTGGTGGCACGCCAGACCACCGAGATGCTGGCAGAGCGGCTCAAGGAAGCGGCGCGGGCGGACGATACGACGGCGAGCCGGTTGGAGTTACTCGATGATCCGGAGGACCTCCGCAAGCGGTTGAAGGATGCCCGGCAGAGAGAAACGCAACTCGTCAAAGCTGCGCGCGAGAACTTGTCCGGGCTCATAGACCTGGACTCGAAGGTCGATGCATCGGATGTTCGTGCAGCCATCGAGTTGATCTTGTCCCAGTCAGAGGCTGGTGACCAACTGCTCGAGTTGATGCGGCTGCAAGCTGATTGGCTCCAGAGAATCGCCTCGGATGACCGACTCGCTTCTGTCTATCTCGCCAGTAGCAGGGTGGTTGCTGGCACCTGCCTCGGGTTCATCGGACACAGAGCCGCTAGAGATCTCACCTACGACCTGTGCATCGTCGACGAGGCGTCCAAAGCGACAAGCACGGAAGCGCTCGTTTCGTTGGTGCGCGCCGAACGGATTGTGTTGGTCGGAGACACCCACCAGCTGCCTCCGCTTGACGAGGATCTGCTCCGACGAAAGGACTTGTTGGAGGAGGCGTCGCTCACACCTGAGCTGGTGAAAGAGACGCTCTTCGAGCGCTTATCTGGGCACCTCCCCGAAGAGAACCGATTCCGGTTGACGCGCCAATATCGAATGATCCCTCCCATTGGGGCGATGATCTCCAGCTGCTTCTATGATGGTTGGCTTGAATCGGCTCCTAAGCCGGTTCTCGCGGGATACGAGACCTTGGGTAAGCCGGTCTTGTGGCTTGACACCTCGAGACGGAAGGATCGACGCGAGACCCGAGACCCGCGCAACGCGGGCAGTTTTGTCAATCACTGCGAGGCTGACTTGACGATTTCGAGGTTGCAATCCATCAACACGGCGATCGAGCGCGGCTTGATCCCGAGTGGCGCAGGCGACGGCCGGTTACATGTCATCGTGATTTCCCCCTATCGAAGTCAGCTCGACGAACTCCAGCGACGGATCGATCGCATCAAGCAAACGTTGAATCATCTTGCAATTGATGTGGAGTCCGTCGACGCGGTCCAAGGGCGCGAATGCGACCTGGCCGTCCTCAGCGTCACGAGGAGTAACGATCGACAGCAGCTCGGATTCTTGGCCGATGCATATTGGCGGCGCATCAACGTGGCGCTGTCTCGTGCTCGGTACGGCCTAACAATCGTGGGCGACGCTGCTTTCTGCTCAGGTTCGCCGGGAGGGCTCAAACGGGTGATTGATTACATGAGATCCAACCTCGACGACTGCGAGGTGCGCGCAGTATGAGCTACCTGACTGATCAGGACGTCGCTGAGCGATTTCGGGAAGCGCGGCCCGGTCGTGACCTTGTTGCGATCGAAGAGGCCGCCATCCCGGTGACAGTGCTTCGCGTGCTCGTCTCGGCCCAGGAGGAGAAGCCACTTCCGTTGCTCGAGGAGTTTGTACTGCGGGCGCTCTTCAACGGCATTCGGGAGATTGGTGAAGTGGCGTCGTTCCTTGGACTCGGGGCAGATCAGCTGGACGACGCACTGATCGCACAGGTGCAAGCCGGAAACATCACGTATCGCGGTGATGGCGAAGTCGCCACCCTGACCTCTCGCGGAAAGCTCGCGGCGATTGATTTAATGTCGATCTCGGCTATCGAGCAGGAGATCCCCGCATGCTTCGACAGGAGCATCTGGCGAGTCACGGAGTATCGCGAGTCGGACCTCATCGCCAAGAAAGCGGCACGTGAGCAGGGGCTGCTGGTAATGCCCGCGGCACGAACGCAGCACATCGAGCGCGAGGATTTGAGGCTCATGGACCTCGAGCACCTTGTTTCGCCGGGGAAGGGGCGCGCGCGTCGTCTTCAGCTTCTCTCGATACTGCGTTCCCGAGTCACGAAGCACCGGTACCTCCCCGTCAAGCTCGCGCTATTCAGCGACGGAGTGCGTACTGAACCTGAGATTCTCGTGATCGTGAACGGCGAAGAGAGCTTCTCACACCAGCGGGAGTTGGAGAGTCTTGGCGGGGCTGTAGCGCTCGGGATGAAAGTGGAGCTCCCAAGCGCTGTGCCCTTCGTGTCCTCGTCCAACTTCGAGCCGCAAGATGTCGCCGACCGAGGTGACGATGCCGCTAGCATCACCCAGATCGGAGTGTTTGAGCACCCACTTCGCCTGAGGGCGGCGCTCAGTTCGGCCCAACGGCGGATCCTCATTATTTCCCCATGGATTCGCCGCGCCGTCGTCAACTCCCAGTTCTTGACGGACTTGGAGCGGCGCCTAAAGGGCGGCGTCGACGTGCAGATCGGATATGGCATCGGCCTTGACGGTGCTGGAACTGACCAGGCTGCAGTGGACAAGCTGAACGTGCTTGCGCGAACGTACCTGAACTTCAATTTCGTGCGCCTCCCCAACACTCACGCGAAGATTCTGATCTACGACGACCTGTACATCACGTCGAGCTTCAACTGGCTGTCTTTTAGAGGGGATCCAAAACGGACCTACAGGATGGAGGAGGGGACCTTAGTCGAGGGCGTCGCGCAAACGGACCGGGTCCACGCGCGGTACTCGCGTGTCCTCAAGGATTCTCAGTAGCTGCCGCGCGATCGGACAGATGCAGCGCTGACGAGGTCATCGATCGACGCTGGTGGACGCCGGTCCGAGGGGGCGACCGGTATCTCAACCGTCCGATGGACGTTCATGCGGCCCACCCCGCCGCGGGCGCGCGTCAAGAAGGCTGAGACCGTAGATGCAGATCCGCACTGTGGAGTCTCCGCCCTCTTCCCGCTTTCTTGGAGAGCGCTGTGGCGGTTCGAGGGACGCCGCGGCCCTTAGCTGTCGCGTGTCGCGGGCCGATGCGCAGTCCGCATCGCAGTCGGGATTCCGACCTCGTGAATTGGCTCCTGGTGTTCACCACGAGCGATCACGAGCACGATGGAGGCCGATGCGCGGGGCTGGCTGCCCGCTGAAGTTCAGATTCTGACAACTCTCGTGAGACAAGTCACACGACGGGGCGATCATGGCGGCCGCGGGATTCCGCAGAAGCCATGTCTCACTTCATGACAACTCTCGTGAGATCGGACAGGTCCTTGTCGTCTACGGCTTCCGGGATGCCAGCAACCATTCGACCGCTTCCTCCACCGTCATCTCGGTTCTCGTGCCGCCGGGGCTCAGCCGGGAGCCGAACAGCACGCGATGGTCGTAGCGGCTGCAGTTCTTGCGGAGAAGCTCGTAGTAATAGTCATCGAGATAGAGCTCGAACTCTTCGGCGAAGGAACCTGAGCGCGGCAGCCGGGGCGTCTTCAGCCAGTGCACGATGGCACGGATGTCGTCGCTTCCGAGTGTGACGGTCGGGGGAGCCGGAAGCGACAGGCGGAAGGCCAGCACCTCGGCGCCTTCGCCTTCCCACCATTCCGCGAGGTTGAACGAGCTGGTGTCTTTTCCTGTCAGCTGTCGGATCCGGGCCGACATCGACTCGTACACGGATCCGTTCTCGTCGCCGTGCTCATCGACGAATCGCGCGTACGCGTGCAACTCGTGCAGCACAGCGTCGTACCGAGCTTCGGCGGTCTCGAGGTCTGGTCGAAGCGGGCGCGGGATCACACGGTCATGATATGGCGCGGTGCATCCAGCCGACCGCACAGCCGGTCCTAGATTGGACGGGTGAACGAAGCAGATCGCGTGAAGCTCATCGCCGCTTCGTCAGGCATCTCCGTTCGCACCGTGACGATGCTTCCCGGTGGGAACGAGAACTTCGTGGCTCGGGTTCAGGGCGAGACCCACGACGTTGTCGTTCGTTTCGCGCGGGATCCTTCGCAGATGGTAGATCCCTTCGACTTCGAGCTCTGGGCGTTGGAGGCCGCAGCGGAGGTCGGGATCCACACCTCTGCGGTCGTAGCCCGAGGGCGAGCCGCCGACACGTCGTATCTCGTGGTGGAGTACATCGCCGGTACGACCGCCTCCCCGGATGACCTGGAAGCCTGGCACGCGATCGGTACCTCGTTGCGGGCGCTCTCCACGGTCGATACGGCGACCGCCCCCAGCACGCTGTTCTCGCGGTTCGGGCGCGACCTGGACGCCGCGTGGCGCGCGCATGTCTCCTACAACCTCGCCATGCTCACCGACGAAGACCCGCTGATCCAGCTCGGGGTGTACCGGCGGAGCGACCAGGGGACCATCCGTGCGATGCTCTCCTCGCAGCTGGATCGCGCGCTTCCCCAGGGGCTCATCCATGGCGACTTGTCGACACGGAACGTCGTAGCGGGCGCCCGATATGCGGTCATCGATTGGGGCGCCGCGCATGCAGGACCGGTTCCCTGGGGTGACCTCGATGTCCTGCACCGGTGGCACGTGATGGAGTCCCGGCAATCCCCTGTCTCGGCAGCCGCGTGGGCCGAGGTGCTCTGCGGCGCCGGAATCGATCCTGAGACCGCGAGACCCGTGCTCTGGGAACTCGCGGTACTCGGGGCGTTGGACGTCGTCAGATGGGCACGCGAACAGCGTCCGGACCGCCTGGACGAGTTACGAGAATCCTCCCGCCGCGTCATCGATCGGATGTTGATGGCACGGGACGCATGATGCTTCCCGTCGAGCGGCAGGTCAGTGACGAAGCGAGCGGATCGCAGCGATGAGTATCCCGAATGCGAAGACGGGGACAGCGCCGAACACCGAGCGCCAGTTGCCGTTGAGCACCGGAAACGCGGTTGCCACCAGCACTCCGATCACGAAGATCGCGATGATGATGACGCGCCACAGCGTGTCCGTCTTGGTCCTGGCCCTGGGCTGAATCGGTTCGGTCATGAATGCGTCCTCGCTCCGGTCGTTGCCTCCACGGTATCGACCCGGCTCGGGCGATCGAGCCCTCTACCGAACGTGTCGCACCTCACGGTCCGCACCGGTCGTCGGCACCGTGATCGTTGCCGTCCGCGGCCACGTCCATGCCCACTTGAGGATGAAGACGAGAACGATCAGCTCCAGCGCGACGCCGAGGATGTAGAAGTACAGCCACGACCCGCCCACCTCGCCGACCGCGTTGAAGGCCGCGAACGGGACCTGTATCGCGGCCACGATGAGGGTGGCGATGCGGGCGGCCCGGGCGGGCAGTGCGACCGACAGCACGACCATGAGGATCGGGATCGCCAGGAGGCTCAGCGCGGTGATCGCCCAGGTCTGGGTGATGTCGAACTGCCAGACGACGCCGACGAGGATGTCGTCGACGACGCCGGGTTTGTAGAAGGCGAGGATGTCCACGTAGATGTACAGGAACATGAAGCTCGCCCATGCGGCGGCGAGTTTGACTCGCACCGGCATCCGCTGCTCTTCGAGTGCCGTGGTGGTGGGTCGACGTGTTCTCATCTGGTGCTCCTTTGTCGGGTGTGGATCAGGAAAGTGCATCGGCGTCGGCGATGCGCAGCACGACGTTGCCGCGCTTGCGCCCGGTGTCGACGTAGCGGTGCGCCTCGACGATGTCGGCCAGGTCGAAGGTGCGGTCGATGACGGGCCGGTAACGACCGGAGTCCGCGAGGGCGACGAGGTAGGCGAGCTCGTCGGCGCCGGGCTTGCCGACGTTCCAGGTGACGAGCTTTCCCGATCGGCGGGTCTGCCAGCGGCTGCGCAGCATCGACCACAGGTCGCCGACGATGAGCAGCAGCGCCCCGCCGGGAGCGATCGATCCCTCGACGCGGCCGAATCCGGCATTGCCGACGCCGTCGACGATCACGTCGTATGTCTCGTCGCCCGCGGTGAAGTCCTGTCGGGTGTAGTCGATGACGCGGTCGGCGCCGAGTGAGGTCACGAGCGCAGCGTTGCCCCCGCTCGTGACGGCGGTGACGTCGGCGCCGAGCTGCTTCGCCAGCTGGATCGCCGCGGTGCCGACCGCGCCGGATGCGCCGTTCACCAGCACCGAGGTGCCCGGCCCGATCGAGACCTGGGCGAAGAAGCCCTGCACGGTGATTCCGCCGAACACGAGGGTCACCGCCTCCTCGAGCGTCAGGCTCGCGGGAGCGCGGGTGATCGCTCCGTCGGCGGGCAGGCACACGTACTCGGCGTGACCGCCGAAAGCTCCGCCCGTCGCCGCGATGACGCGATCGCCGGCGGTGAAAGCTGTGACGTCCGAGCCGACGGCTTCGACGACGCCCGCGGCATCCATGCCCAGAATCGGATGCTTCGGCCGGAACGCCCCGAGTCCGGCGGCTACAAGCAGACCGAGGCCGGACGGGACGTCGCGAGCGCGGGACCGATGGTCGGCGATGCTCACCGTGCTCGCGTGCACCCGGATGAGTACCTCTCCCGGCTTCGGCGAAGGGATCGGGCGCTGCTCGAGGTGCACCTCCTCGGGGCCGCCGAAGCGGCGGTAGACGGCCGCGGTCATGGTCGTTTCGGTTGTCATGACTCGATGCTCGCCGTCTCGGGTTTGCGCGTCATCGGCCAGGAGGTCCGGATCCGATCGGCCGAAAGTACGGCATCGTTTCCGTGCCGAGGGCCGATGCACAGGCCTCGTGAGGCGACGAGCATCGAGACATGTCGCAACAGATGAAGGTCAACCGCCCGCCGGCCGTGCAACAGCGGCGGCGTCCGAAGAGCGGATGGCCGGCGATCACCGGCCTCTTGCTGCTGAGTGCGCTCCCGGTGCTCGGCGGTGTGCTCCGCCTCGGGGAAGTGAGCGCCACCCCCGGGGGCTCACTTCCCCTCGTCTCGACAGCGGCGCTGATCGCGCACATCGTGGCGATGACCGTGTTCTGCGTTCTCGGCGCGTTCCAGTTCTCTCCGGCACTGCGAACCCGGCATCGCTGGCATCGTGCCGCCGGCCGCGTCCTGATCCCCGCTGCCTTCATCGCGGCGCTGTCCGCCATCTGGCTCGCGGTCTTCTTCGGCGGCCGCCTCGAGGAGCTCCCGCTCGCGATGGTTCGCCTCGTCTTCGCAGCAGCGATGACGGTGTTCCTGGTGCGGGCGGTGATCGCGATCACGCGCCGCGACTTCGCTGCGCACGGTGCATGGATGACCCGCGCCTACGCGATCGCCGTCTCCGGCGGAACCCAGGCGCTCGTGTTCGCGCTGTGGACGATCCCCCTCGGCGACGTCGACGCGTTCGGGGAAGCCTGGCTGGTCGCGACGGCGTTCGTGATCAACAGCGCCGTGGCAGAGCTGCTCATCCGCCGAAGGACCGGCCGGCGGATGAGCCGCGTGTCGGATCGAGGTGCGCTTGTATCCTGACGGGGTGACCGGGCTCTGGCGTTCCGCGTGGAGGGCGCCGAGCGCCGTGCCTCCTCCGCCGCGCCGGGTGTGGCGGGACGGGGTTCTCGTGGCCGTCGTCGCCGTGCTGGCTGTGGTCGAGGGGATCTTCCGGACCGACCTGCAGCAGCCGCTGCTCTCGGTGCTCGTGCTGCTCGCCGTACTCCCGACGGTGCTGTGGCGCCGCACGCGGCCGCTGGTGATGCTCGTCATCGTGATGGTGCCGCTCGGGCTGCTGCTGCCCGACTCGACCCTCTACACGAGTCTCTTCGTCATGGTGAACGTCTACGCCCTCTATCGCTGGGGGTCGGGTCGCGACCTCGTGATCGGGTCGGCCGTCCTCCTGGCGAGCCTCGGCCTCACGTTCGTCCGCGGGGAAGGCCTCGATGATCTCATCGGCGGATTCGCGCTGCTGCTGGCGGTGGTGCTGCTCGGCGTCGCCTTCCGCTATCGCGCCGGATCCCGGCAGCGCGGCCTCGACCGCATCCGGATGCGGGAACGCGAACATCTCGCCCGTGATCTGCATGACACGGTCGCCCACCACGTCTCGGCCATCGCGATCCGGGCGCAGGCGGGCCTGGTGATGGCGGCGCGAGACCCCCGAGCGGCAGAGGACGCACTCGGCGTGATCGAGGCGGAGGCGGCCAAGACCCTGAGCGAACTGCGCTCCATGGTGCGGGTGCTGCGACAGGGCGACACGGCGGAGCTCGCGCCCAGTCCGAGTCTGGGCGACATCGAGCAGCTCGCCGGAACGAGGCCGGGCGGTGTGGCCGTCGCCGTGAAGGTCGCGGGCGACGACGGCAGCATCCCGCCGCCTGTGGCTGCCGCGGTCTTCCGCCTCGCGCAGGAATCCGTGACCAACGCCCTCCGTCACGCCCGGCAGATCTCGCGCGTTGACGTGCTGGTGGAGGCGGATGAGGACGGGCTGCGGTTGAGCGTGACGAACGACGGAGAGGTCGCCACGTCGCCCACGCCCGGATTCGGGATCATCGGCATGACGGAGCGTGCTGCCCTTCTCGGCGGCACCTGCCAGGCCGGACCCGCGCCGGGTGGCGGATGGGTCGTCACCGCGGTGCTCCCTCGTGTTGGATGGGCAGCATGACCATCCGCGTGCTCGTCGCCGACGACCAGGAGCTCGTGCGCACGGGGCTGAGCATGATCCTCGGCGCGCAGCCGGACATCGAGGTCGTGGGTCAGGCCGTCGACGGCAACGAAGCCGTCGCTCTCGCCCGCAGCCTGCGACCCGACGTGTGCCTGTTCGACATCCGCATGCCCGACGTCGACGGCATCGAGGCGACGCGCCTGCTCGCTGGTCCGGGTGTGGACGATCCGGTGGCCGTCGTCGTCATCACGACCTTCGACCTCGACGAGTACGTCTTCGCGGCGCTGCGAGCGGGCGCGAAGGGCTTTCTGCTCAAGGATGCCGGACCGGAGCTGCTCGCCCAGGCGATCCGCGCCGCTGCCGGTGGGGATGCTCTGATCGCCCCCAACGTCACGGTGCGGCTGCTCGAGGCGTTCGCCGGAGCACGGCCCACCGCACCGCCGCCGCAGCCGGTCGAGCCGCTCACAGAGCGCGAGGAGCAGGTGCTCGCGAACGTCGCGGGAGGCCTGAGCAACGGGGAGATCGCGAGCGAGCTGTACATCACCATCAGCACGGTGAAGACGCACGTCGCGAGCCTCATGACCAAGCTCGGTGCCCGCAACCGCGTCGAGATCGCCATCTGGGCGCATCAGACGGGGCGGATGCGCCGACGAGCCGGCGATGGAGACGCGCGGTGAGGGATGCGAGCGTCAGCCGGCTTTCGCGGGAGTGGTGCGCGCGCGGAGATGCATCCGCTGTCCGTGCGCGCCGAACAGGCTGAGAATCTCCACAGGGCCAGCCCCGGCTGACCCGAACCAGTGCGGGTTCTTCGTGTCGAACTCCGCGACCTCGCCCGGCCGCATGACGATGTCGTGCTCGCCGAGCACGAGCCTCATGCGACCGTCCAGCACGTAGATCCACTCGTACCCGTCGTGGGCGCGCAGGGTCGGCTCCCGCTCGGTCGCAGGGATCGTGATCTTGAAGGCCTGCGGCTCACCTCCTCTGGCCGAGAGTCTCGTGAGGATGCGTCCGTCGGCGCGAGAGGTCTTCGGAGCCACGCGGGGGTCGCCGATGCGGGGAGGGCTGACGATCTGCTCGAGAGGCACGGCGAGGGCCGCGACGATCGGCAGCAGCAGCTCGAGGCTGGGCTTACGTTGGCCGGATTCCAGCCTGGACAGCGTGCTCTTCGATATCCCCGTCATGCTCGCCAGGTCGACGAGAGTGGTGTCCTTGGCCAGACGGACTCGTCGAAGCCGCGGCCCGATCTGGTTCAGTTCCGTCTCGATCCGCTGCGTGGTGCTCATCCGATCACTCAAGCACCTCGTTCCCTGTTTCGGCAACGGAATTCCCACTACCGTGCCGCCGACTGCCACGGTGGTGCCTGCGCCGCTGAAGCCGCGCGCAGTCACCCGATCGAAGGACAGACCATGTCGAACCCTCAGCCCGCCACACGCCCCGCCGACCATGCCATCACGAAGCCTCCGTCCGTGCATGTCCGCGCCGTGATCACCTGGCTCGCGATCTTCCCGCTCGTGACGCTCGGCTTCTTCGCGATCGCACCGTTCTCCGAGGGATGGAACCCCGTGCTCCGCGCGTTCGTCCTCACGATCGTGGTCGTTCCCGTCGCGGTCTACCTCGTGGTCCCACAGCTGATGCGCCTGTACGCATCACTGCAGGCCGGCATCCGACGCTGACGTTCGTGCGGCGTCTCGCGCACGGGGATGCGCGGAGCAGGCGCGTTCGGCGCCGCTAGTGGACTGCGCCCGGCGGAGATCCTGTCAGAGCAGCATCGCCTCGCTCAGCGGCACACCGCTCCACTTCACGACCCCGAGACCCGCGAGGCACACTCCGGCGGTGACGGCCAGCAGGATCCATGACGGCTGAGATCCGGTCGCGAGGAGCCAGACGCCCACCGCACCGAAGAGGATGCTGAAGCAGAGGCCGCCCCAGAACAGCAATGCGCCGACGAGTCCGAGGAGGGGACGGGGTTCCGGGCGGCTCATCCCTCCACGATATCGGCTGACACCGAGCAGAATAGCTGCATGCTCTCCGTCCGCGTCAGCGTCACCCAGGCTCTCTCTGATCAGGCGCAGGAGACTCTTTCAGGAGACCCCACGGTCTGTGGGCTGGCCGTCCTCCCCGGGGCCGCGATGGACGGACGCGGTGACGTGATCCTGTTCGAGATGACCAGGGAGAACGCGAACAACATCATGCGCTCGCTGCGGCACCTCGGCATCCCCGCCGAGGGCGCCATCGTCGTCTCGGAACCTCTGGTCGTGGTCTCCGATGCCGCCGACCGGGCTGAGACTCTCGCGCCCGGACACCCCGCCGACGGCGTGCTCTGGGCTCAGCTCGCCGGCAAGGCGGAGGAAGATGCGCATCCGTCCGTCTCGTTCTTCGTCTTCCTGCTGCTCGCGACGCTCATCGCGGGGGTGGGTCGTCTGCTCGACCAGCCGATCCTGATCATCGGTGCGATGGTCGTCGGTCCGGAGTTCGCACCGCTGGCCGCCATCTCCTACGCGATCGTCCGCCGACGCCGCGGGATCGTCGCTCCCGCCCTCGGAACGCTCCTCGGGGGCTTTGCCGCGTGCGCCGCCATCGCCTGGGCGATCTGGGCGATTCTCTACTCGACGGGCGTGATCACGTACGAGCAGGCGACCACCGGCCCCGCGACGGAGTTCATCGTCGCTCCGGACGCCTGGTCGTTCGTCATCGCGATCCTCGCGGGCATCGCGGGCGTGCTCTCGCTCACCACGGCCAAGTCGTCGGCCCTCGTCGGGGTGTTCATCTCGATCACGACGGTGCCGGCGGTCGGGACCATCGGGCTCACGCTCGCCGTCGGCGCCTGGGACGAGGCGCGCGGCTCCGCGATCCAGCTGCTTGTCAATCTCGCCGGTCTCCTGATCGCCGGTGTCGCGACGCTGTACGTGCAGCTCATCGCCGGCCGTCGGCAGGGTCGACGAGCCGCCCGCCTCCGCAGGACGCGTCAGCGGAGAAGCACCACTCGTCTGCGGATGCTCAGCATCGAAGACGACGGGCATCCGTCCCCACCCCGCCGGGATTAGTACGTTCTCCGCAACGGCGTCGCCTTCTCGCATGGAAACGGGGCGGGGCCGTATGGGTTCCGTCTGCATCCGCGCATCCGAGGTCCGCGCGGAGGAATGTGGGGGACATGTCCCTCGTCCATCGTCCTCGATTCACAGCCTCCACCCCTGCCGTCCCCGCCGCGAGCCCGTCGGTGCCGCGTTGGGGCCATGTCTCACGCACGGTGAGCCACTACGGCACGGTCGCGTCCGTGCTCGCCATCTATCCGCCGGACTCCACCGACGCGGAGCGGCACCTCGCCGAGGCCAACCGCTTTTTCACGCCGCTCGCGCTCGGCGGTGGCGTCGTCGTCTGGGTGGGCCTCTGCGCCGTCGGAGTGCCACCGCTGCTCGCCGCGCTGGTGCTCACGGCGGCACTCCTCCCGGTCGGCATCTCGCTCTCGCGCCGTGCGCGCGGCATCCGTCAGCGCACCGTGACGCTGGCAGCGAGCCGGTCCGGCCTGCATGAGGAGACCGCCGAAGAGCGTTCACATCAGCGCCGGCTCGACACGATCGCGGAAGCTCTGCAGGATGCCGCCTTCGCCTGCAGACACGGCGTGATCAGTCGACGGGAGTTCGACCGAGCGTGGCGAGCGGCGTACGCGCACGCCGGCGGACGACTGACATCGGGCCGGTGACGACGACAGCCGTCACTTTCGCCCGAGGACCTTCTTCCATCGGGCGGCGTACGACAGCGGCACGAATCCGACTGCTTCGTTGACGTCGAGCATGTGGCGATTCTCCTCGGCATTCATCGTCTCGATGAGGCCGTGATCGGGGAACCCGTCGCGGAGCCCGCGGATGTTGGCGAGTTTCAACAGCATCCCGAGGCGGCGACCGCGATGATCTCGCAGCACCAGCGTGTCGCGCTGTTCCACGGATCGATCGGGCTCCGGCGGCACATCGAGCTCGGTGTAACCCGCCGCCGTTTCCGTGGCTTCGTCGACCACGATGGTCGTGAGCAGCATGCGAGGGCTCGTCTCCCACAGATCGTCGAACGCGCCCACACGCTCGGTCGTCCAGAGGTCTTCGCTCTGCTCGATTCCGGCGTTCGGAGCATCCGTGCTCATCCTGGTGCGCAGAAGGGCGATGCTCTCCATCCATTCGTGCGGCGTCCGGCCCTGCCACGTCACCGTACGGTAGCCGACGGCTGCCGCGGTCGTCTCGGCGAGCAGGGCCGAGAAGGCTTCCTCATCGACGGGCAGTGCGAGGCCGCTCAACCGACCGACCTGCTCGAGAGAGAAGCCGCGGTTCCGCAGGAAGCGCGTCGAGGGGAGCTCTGCCGGCACGGATCCGAAGCCGGTCGGGGCAGAGATGCTGTCGCCCGTGTCCGTCGCCGTCGCGATCGCAAGGAAGCTCGTCTGATTCTGGATCGTGGTTCGACCTCGGGCCCTGGCCGTCTGCTCGAGGCGCTCGTACAGCGCTGAGCCGATGCCCCGGTTCCTGTGGGCAGCAAGCACCGCGACGGAGGCCCAGCATTCGCTCGCATCGGCCGGGAGCGCCAGGCTGCCGCGCGCGACGACCCTGCCCTCGACCTTGGCGACGAACCCGAGCATCTCGGTGCTCTCGTCCTTCCAGTTCGGCAGCATCTCCTCTGCCGTGAAGAGCTCGCCCGGGGCTCCGCGCTGCTCGGCCTCGACGGTGCTTCTCACCTCGGCCATGCCGAGGAAGTCCGCGGCATCAGGGGAGTCGATGGTCTCCGGCACGATGAGCGTGGAGATCGTGAAGGCCGGCTCGACGCCGGTGTGGTCAGGGGATGACATGGTGAACCTTCTGTTCGCAGGATCGTTCGACTCACCCACGGCGTGGGGAGGAGGGGGATCGCTGTCAGATGGTCACGACGGAAAGCCTCTCATGCCGCCATCGCGGCGGCAATGGTCCGGCACCGGTCGTCGTCGCACTCAGTTGATGATCTCGCCGCGTTCGTCGGCGCGGATCGCCGCGAGCGTCTCCCGCCAGGTCGCGAGTGCTTCGGGCGTCAGGCGGGTCCAGTCGAGCACCTCGGACACGACCCGGATCGGCTCGGTGCTGCGGTACGAGCGGGTCGGATTGCCGGGGAACTTCTTGTCGGTCACGTTCGGGTCGTTCTCGTACGGCCCGGTGGGTTCGACGAGGTAGACGCGTGGTTCTCCGTCACCCGCCGCGAGCTCGGCGGCCAGCCCCGCGCCATCCCGCAGGGCGGTGAAGTAGATGTGGTTCATCACGATCTCCGGGCGGTAGTTCGATCGGAAGCCCGCCGTCAGGAGATCGCCCTCCTGCAGATCGGCCTTCGTGCCGTGATAGAACGGTCCCTCGTCCAGCGCTTCGTTCATCCCGACAGCCTAAGAGTTCTATCCCGAGCCTGTCGTGTCCAGCTCGTCCTCCGCGAGTGCGATGACACTCCAGACGCTGCCGTCTGAGGCGGTGAACTCATAGGTCGGGACAAGATATCGATGCAGATTCACGTCGTCGAGGAGAAGAGCGAGCCCCAGACGGACCGAGACGACCTCGCGGTCATGCACCCGCCACGGCACGGCAGAACCCGGCTTGGGCGCCTCGGGCGGAGCAGCCAGCGGCGTCAGCGGAACCGATTGGTCGTCCGGCGAGGACACCATGCGTGCCGAGAACGCCGGATCGCTGAGCCTGTCACCTGCTTCGGCGGGGCTGACCACGGTGTACGCGCCGAGCGACACGATCTCGCCGGTGGGACCTGACGCATACATGATCCCCTGCGCTGAGACCGTTACCCGAGCGACGATCTCCGTGACATTGTTCTCCACGAGCAGGGCAGCCGTTGCCGTCGTCATTCGCGCCGAGCCGTCGGGAGTCACCGTGATATGCGTCGCAGACTCGTCGATACCGAGCGCTGAGAGGAACAAGCTGACCGACTCGTTCACCAGATCGTCGCTCGGTAGAGGAGTCTCGGCCATGCACCGGATCATCTCCTGGCCGAAGGCCCACGTTCCATCGTCGTTCATCTTGTCGCGACCGTGGAGGTCCGTGGCCGACCTCTCGCACACCGAGAGTGCGTCGGGGATGCCGCTCTGGAAGTACGCCCCGCCCCACAGCTGCAGACTGAAGTGGGCTCCGGCGTAGTCGCCGACGACCCAACCGCCGTCGAGATCGCTGGGCCGGGCGTCCCCGGGGAGACCGAGCGCTGCTGCCATCCGGCCGGTATCCTCTGCCGACGTCTGCGTCGCGGGGTCGACCACGAACACGTTCGCCTGGGTCGAAGCTGCGTCGAGGGGCGGGAGGAGGAACCGATTGCGACCGGCCGGTTGCTCCCATCCGAACCCCACGTCGACGGAGGGCTCGATTCGACCTCCGACCTGCATTTCGACAGATTGTGACAGTGCGCCTCCCGACAAGTCGGCCTCGAGGCGTATCGGACTCGCGGGGTCAGCCGGCGTTCCTGTCTCCACCGCGATGGGCGTAGCAGGCGGGCTTAAGGCGGTACCGCCCGCACCCCAGGCGTACGCGCCCCCGATGGCGGCGACGACTGCCGCGGATGCGGCGAGTGGCGCGAGCCATCGCGGCCTTCCGCGGCCTTTCGGTAGGCGGGTGCTCGCCATGGGAATACGCGAGATGCGGTCGTGCAGCTCCGTGGATGCGGTGACGGCCGCTACAGGGTCTGCGGACTCCAATGCACGAATCTCATCGCCGGGGGTGTCGTCGATCATGATGCGCCTCGTCTTTCGAAGTATTCGCCTACTGAGTCACTGTCGACGGGTGCCCTCATCTTGCACGGACGCGTCCCATGCATCGCGGAGCCGGGCCCGTGCGCGCGACAGCGCGGCCTGCGCGCCGGATCGGGAGATCTCGAGCACTCCGGCTAGCTCTTCGCCGTTCAAGCCCTCCCATGCGTGCAGGAGCAGGATGTCGCGGTCGCGTTCAGACAGATCGGCCAGCGCGTGCAGAAGGCCATCGTGATCTGCGATCCGCGCCGCATGGTCTTCCGAGGGTGGTGGCTCGTCCGTGAGGCGCACGGGGAGCCGCGACGTGCGGCGCCGATGATTGGCCAGAACGTGACCCGCCGTGCGGTAGAGCCATGGCAGCACCCACTCGGATGGGATGTCGTCGCACCGACGCCAGGCGATCTCGAACACTTCGGCGGTCAGGTCGTCGGCATCCTGCTGTGCGGCCCGTCGAAGGAAGTAGCGATACACGGGGTCGACGAACGTCGCGACTTCCCTCGTGAACCACGCCTGAGCATCGGATGGTCGACGACCCATGACACTCCTCACGGCGGTCCGACGGTCCCGCTCAATGGGGATGTGTCGGAAGTGAGCCGATTCTTGCAGGTCGGGCCCGCCCGTCAGCGCCTCCGGTACTCCTCGTCCGACACGTGCTCCAGCCACGTCGTGGTGTCGGCGGGGTCGTCGGCGCCCTCCAGCAGCGCGAGATGCTGCATGAAGCAGTCCGCCGTCGCGCCGTGCCAGTGCTCCTCCCCGGGCGGCGTGTACACGGTCTGACCCGGCTCGGCTTCGATGACCCGCCCGTCGCGGGTGCCGACGAGCGCCGTGCCCTCGGTCACGCGCAGGTACTGGCCGCGCGCGTGCGAGTGCCAGGCCGTGCGGGCACCGGGCGCGAAGCGCACGAGCCCGCCGGACATCCGCTGGTCGGCATCGTGCGGCACGATGATCGGGTCGAGCCAGACGTCGCCGGTGAACTGCTCCGGCGGGTTCTTGACGGTCGGGATGCGGGGTTCGATGTTCACGGTCCTCCTGTTCAGACGGTGAGGAGCACCTTGGTGGCGCGGCGCTCGTCCATGGCCTTGTAGCCCTCGGCCGCCTCTTCGAGAGGGAGCGTGAGGTCGAAGACAACGCCAGGATCGATCTTCCGATCCCAGATCAGCTGGATGAGCTCGGGCAGGAAGCGCCGCACAGGAGCCGGACCGCCGTGCAGGTGCACACCCGAGAAGAACAGCTCTTCGCCGGGCAGGGCGACGTCGTGCGAGACGCCGACGTAGCCGACGTGCCCGCCGGCCCGCGTCGAGCGGATCGCCTGCATCATGGACTCCTGCGTGCCGACGGCCTCGATCACCGAGTGCGCGCCGAGCCCGTTCGTCAGCTCCTTGATCTTCGCCACACCGGCGTCGCCGCGCTCCTCCACGATGTCGGTGGCGCCGAACCTCCGTGCGAGCTCCTGGCGGTCGGCGTGACGGCTCATCGCGATGATGCGGTCGGCGCCCAACTGCGCGGCGGCGAGGATGCCGAGGAGCCCGACGGCCCCGTCACCGACGACGGCCACGGTCTTGCCGGGACCGACCTCGGCGGCGACGGCCGCGAACCAGCCCGTGCCCAGCACGTCGGATGCGGCGAGCAGCGACGGGATGAGGTCGGGGTCGGGCTGACCGGGGGTGGCGACGAGGGTGCCGTCGGCGTGGGGGATGAGCGCGTACTCGGACTGGGTGCCGATGCCGCCCATCGGGACGACGTGCACGCAGCGCGACTGGTATCCGGCCTGGCAGATCTCGCAGGTGTTGTCGGATGCCATGAACGATCCGACGACGAAGTCGCCGACCTTCACGTTCTTCACGTCTGCGCCGATCTCCTCGACGACGCCGACGTACTCGTGTCCCATGGGCGCGGCATCGACGCCGTCGACGCCGCGATACGGCCAGAGGTCCGAGCCGCAGATGCAGGTCGCGGCGAGCTTGATGACGGCATCCGTCGGGCGGGTGATGGTCGGCTTCTCGCGGTCTTCGACCCGGACGTCGCCGGGTCCGTGCATGATGACTCCACGCATGTGGTGCTCCTTGCTGGGATTCACGGTCATACATCCAGTGTGCGGACGGATGCGGCGGAGTGGGAGGGCCTGGTGGTACCTCCCTTCCCGCGCTACGGGGGCGTACCGTCGGAGTATGGACACCCGCAGCGAGGTGCGCGAGTTCCTCTCCACGAGGCGCGCACGACTCACCCCCGACAAGGCAGGGCTCCCCGTGTTCGGCGGCAACCGCCGGGTTCCGGGACTCCGGCGCGAGGAGGTCTCTCTCCTCGCCGGGGTGAGCGTCGACTATTACACGCGCCTCGAGCGCGGTGACCTCTCCGGGGCGTCCGACAGCGTGCTGGATTCTCTCGCCCGGGCGCTGCAGCTCGACGACGCGGAGACCGCGCACCTCTTCGACCTCGCCCGTACTGCGAACGCGTCACCCGTGGTCAGGAAGCCGCGCAAGAAGGCCGAGGCGATCCGCCCCAGCATCCAGCGCCTGCTCGATGCGATGACCGAGGCGCCGGCGCTGGTGCGCAACAGCTCTTTCGATTACCTCGGCGCGAACGCGCTCGGCAGGGCGCTGTATTCGCCGCACTTCACCGATCCCGCGCCGAACAGCGTGCGCTTCGCCTTCCTGAATCCGGCGGCGCACGAGTTCTACCCCGACTGGGACCGCGTCACCCGTGAGCTCGTCGCGGCGATGCGCGGTGAGGCAGGTCGCAACCCGTTCGACCGTCGCTTCACCGATCTGGTGGGCGAGCTCTCGACGCGCAGCGATCGGTTCCGCACACTGTGGGCCGCGCACGATGTGCGCTATCACCGCAGAGGGGTCAAGCGGCTGCGGCATCCGGTCGTGGGAGAGATCGAGCTCGTCTATGAGGCGTTCGAGCTGCCGTCCGACCCGGGGCTGCGCATGTCGACGTACACGGCCGAGCCCGGCACAGCATCCGAAGAGAAGCTCAAGATGCTCGCCAGCTGGGTCGCGACGGAGTCGGCGAGCGCCGACCAGGCGGCATCGGCCGAAGCCTGAGGCAGCCGAGATCTGAGACGTCGACCGACACTCGACTGTTCAGGGCCTCTCCTCGACGATCGACGGCCACGTCGGAAGCGGGTCCTCGAAGTCGAGCCACGCCATCGGGCCGGCCATGAGCTCGTCATCGGTGACGGCCGCATCGTCGAGGGCGGCGCGGAGCATGTGCGCATCGATGCCGAGACCGGTGAAGGCGATGTCCTGCGCGGTCGGCGCCGCATCGAGGTCCGACGACAGCGGATCCAGCCAGATCGCGGAGCCGACGTGATCCCAGCGTGCGAGCACGCTCGCCCGCGTCGCGAGACGGCAGAACCCTGCCGATCGCAGGATGTGACCGTGGCGCCCGGACTCGATGTCGTCCAGCGCGGCGGCGAGCCTCGCGGGGTGGAACGGGCGCGGCTGCTCGTAGCGGAGCGTCGTCACTCGTGCGTCGGTCATGTGCGGATCGTGCTCGTCGTTGAGCATGTGCACCCAGCCCGCTCTCTCCAGCAGCGGCGGCGACACCTGCGGCCCCGACGTCAGAGCGCGGATGTCGTCTGCTGGTCCGCGCGACAGGCGGACACGGGCGGCGGGATTGAGGTGGGAGGCGATCGTCATCACGAGGGCCAGGCGGGCGGTGTCGACCGTCTCCCAGTTGACGAACGAGATCAGCGTCGCACCTTCGATGAAGGACACCGCGCGACGTGCGCGAGCGCCCACGTCGCCTCGGTCGTCGCCAGGGCGAGCAGCCTCGATGAGCGGATGCCGGTCGGCGAGGTCCTCCAACAGGTGCAGGGCGTCCACGACGCACACGACCGGAATCCGCGGGTCCGTCGCGAGATCGAGGTGCGGGAGGTCGATCTCCGTCCCGATGTCCGCCACGAACCGCCAGAGCTCACCGCTCCCGAGCGACCGCTCGGACGGGATCGGATCGTGGTCCTCCCGACGCACGCGAGGACGCTCCCAGATCCGCACCAGACGTCTGGCCGTCATCTCGGCGAGGGCGGCCGCGTACCGTCGTCGCTCCGGCACGCAGATGCCGGCGACGATGAGGGGGTGTTCCATGAACGATCTGCTCTCTTCTTGACGGGCGCTCCTCGCCACCGTACCTTGTTATTGAGAAACATTATCAATAAGGAGATCATCATGAAGGTTCGTGCGTCACTCAAGTCCTTGAAGAACCAGCCCGGCGCCCAGGTCGTGCGCCGTCGGGGACGCGTCTTCGTCATCAACAAGGTCAACCCCCGGTTCAAGGGTCGCCAGGGCTGACGTCTGTTCGGCTGCCTGTCAGAGGATCATGTCGCGCGCCGAGTGCAGCGCGCGCCACTCACTCGCCCGCACGTCGGCTCGATCGAGCACGTCGGCGTCGACGAGCGGTCCGACCTCGATACCGGCGATGCCCGCGATGTCGGCGATCGGCGCCTGGAAGGTGCGGAAGGCCCCGAGCGGAGGGGCTGCCAGCAGCCCTTCGCTGGTGTCGACGAGCTCGGTCTGATCGAGGACGAATCCCGCTGCGCGGAGACCCGTGGCATCCTGCCAGGCGGCGATCTTCCAGAACCGCAGCGGGATCCGGATGCCGCGGTACGGCGGATCGTCGTCGGCGAGGACCGGCGCCGTGAAGACACTGAGCCGCTGATCTGTCGTCTCGGCATAGGCGAGCACGTGGTCTTCGAGGCCCAGCCACAGCTCCTTCGACTGGTTGAAGCCGGCGGCCTGCGGCGCGGCGTTCGGGTAGAAGAAGGTCGCCTCCATCGCCTCCCGTGCCTCGGCCGCGTCCCCCCAGCCCGGGTCGCGGCGGCGCACCAGGTGCCCGCGGTCGAGGTCGTTGCGCGCATAGACCTCGGGGCCGGTCTGCTCGTCGGCATCGATCCGTGGGTCGAGCCGCCACTCGCCCTCCCTGGCGAGGTCGCGGAGCTGCGCCCCGTCGATGTTCACCGCGGTGACGCTCGCCAGCCGTCGCGCAGGGTCGAGCAGCACGGTGAACCGCGGATACTCCAGCGTGCGAAACTCCCGCGCCGGCTCCGGCAAGGCAACCGCAGCTCCCAGAAACTCCGCCTCGTACCCGTCTGTCATACGTCCATCTTGGTGTTCCCGTGGCCGTTGGGGCGGGTTCAAGAGCGAAACACCCGCCACACCGGCCACGGGAGCGGCTACACGTGACTGCGCTGCTCGATCAGGGGACAGCTGAACACGTCGCGCTCGCCGAGCCCTACGCGGTTGATGTAGCGGACGACGATCGCGTACGAGGCGAACAGGCCGATGCTGGTGTACGGCACCCCGAGCTCGCGGCAGTACGCCTCGACCACGGGAGCCGCGCGACGCAGGTGAGGGCGTGGCATCGAGGGGAAGAGATGATGCTCGACCTGGTAGTTCAGCCCGCCGAGAAGGACATCGACGAACCGGCTGCCGCTCACGTTGCGGCTCATCAACACCTGGCGCCGCAGGAAGTCCAGCGTCATGTCCCGCGGGACCACCGGCATCCCTTTGTGGTTCGGCGCGAACGCGATGCCCATGTAGAAGCCGAAGAGTCCGAGCTGCACGGCGAGGAACACGAAGGCGATGCCCGGGGAGAGCACGAGGAACACCAGCACCAGGTAGCCGATCATCCGCACGGCCAGGAAGACGATCTCCACCCATCGTCGTTCGAGGCGGCCGCGGGTGAACACGCGTCGAACGCTCGAGGCGTGGAGCGACAGACCCTCGAAGAGGAGGATCGGGAAGAACATCAGGCCCTGATGCGCGCGCAGCCATGACACCAGCGGGCTGTGATGCCGTGCCGCACTTTCGGCCGTGACCGCGATGACGGGCAGCTCGATGTCGGGGTCGGCGCCGAGCTTGTTGGGATTCGCGTGATGTCGCGTGTGCTTGTGCTGCCACCAGCCGTAGCTCATGCCGACGAGCAGGTCGCCCAGGATCAGGCTGACCCAGTCGTTCCAGCGTCCGGAGACGAAGATCTGGCGGTGGGCGGCGTCGTGGCCGAGGAACGCGATCTGGGTGAACACGATCGCGAGCACAGCCGCGGTGAACAGCTGCCACCAGGTGTCGCCGATCCAGACGAACACGAAGATGCAGGCGATGAGCACCAGCGGCGCGCCCACGAGCTTCGACCAGTAGTAGCCGTAGCGGCGGCGCAGCAGTCCGCGCTCGCGCACGGCCTGCGCCAGCTCCGTGAAGGTGCTCGGCGTGCGGGTCGCGCTGTCGCGCGGACGGGTGCGGACGGTCGGACGGATGTCGTCCATGATGACCTCTTCGCGGGTGTCGCCCTAGTCGCGGGCGGGCCCGCCTTCTTCCGCCCAGTCCGAGATGCGTGCCTCGTCGTCGTCGATCGCTGTGAGGGCGGCGTGGGGGTCGGGCGTCTGCACGATCGTCGGCGACCCAGAAGGCGCGTCGACGGGAGCGGATCCGTGACCCAGCGGTTCGGGGCTGTGCCCCGCGATCTTCACTTGTGCGTTCATGATCGGACGTTACGCCCCCTAGCTGTACGGGTTCACAGTCTCGATCGGCTCAGGCGCCGGTGATCCGCGCCCCGGTGAGTTCCTCGGAGACCTGCCACACGCGCTGCGCTTCCTCCTCGCTGCGCAGGCGCGAGTACAGCCGCTGCTCGGCGGGAGCGCCTCCGAGGTGGCCGATCCCGAGCGGGCCGTAGAGCGCACGGCGGCGTGCGTCGGGAGAGGTCGCGGCGTAGAGGGCCGGGAGAGCGGCCGATTCCGGCGTGCCGACCAGGATGCCGCGTGCGGACGCCCACCGGATCATGCGCACGCTGACCGTGTCCTGCCCACGCTCCAATTCGGGCCTCGCGGCGAGCAGGCTGGTGGGTGCGATCCCGGGGTGGGCGAGGTTGCTCGTGATGCCCCAGCCCTGTGCCTCGCTGTGCCGGTCGAGCTCGAGCGCGAACTGCCCGAAGGCGATCTTGGACTGGCTGTACGCGCGGGCGCCGCTGTAGGACTGCTCCCAGTTCAGGTCGTCCCAGTGGATGGAGCCCGAGTTCGCGGCGATGCTCACCTGCGAGGTGACGCGGGCCCTGCCTGCACGCAGGAGCGGCAGCAGCTGCCCGACGAGGGCGAAGTGGCCGAGGTGGTTCGTTCCGAACTGGAGCTCGAAGCCGTCGGCTGTGAGCTGCCGGTCGGGTGGGGTCATGACGCCGGCGTTGTTGATCAGCAGATGGATGGGGCGGCCGTCCTCGCGCATGCTGTCGCCGAACGCGGCGATCGACGCGAGCGACGACAGATCCAGGGGCAGCAGCGTGATCTCGGCGCCGGGAACCTGGTCGCGGATGCCTGCGGCCGCTGCCTCGCCCTTGGAGAGGTTGCGGACCGGCAGCACGACGTCGGCGCCGGCCCGAGCGAGGCGGGTGGCGATCCGCAGGCCGATGCCGTCGCTCCCTCCGGTGACGACGGCGCGGCGCCCGGTCAGCGACGGGACGGTGATGTCGATCTTGCGCGGCATGAGTGTGCTCCTTCAGTTCTCCTCCACCCTGATCGGTGCGCGGCGAGCTATCCAGGACTCGTCGATCAGTGGATGCCGGAGCACAGGCATGTCAGGATCATCAGCGACGAGAGGATGCCGTGCGCATGGGGATCGACAGGGTGGGGCTGGCGGAGTTCCTCCGGATGCGGCGCGACGTCCTCCAGCCGGAGGACGTGGGTCTGCCTCGCGGGCAGCGCCGGCGCACCGAGGGGCTCCGGCGCGAGGAGGTGGCGGCGCTCAGCCACATGTCCGCCGACTACTACGCGCGCCTCGAGCGCGGCAGCGGCCCGCTGCCGTCGGAGCAGATGATCGCGTCGATCGCCCAGGGGCTCCATCTCTCGGTCGATGAACGCGACCACCTGTTCCGGCTGGCCGGCCATCGGCCTCCCACTCGCGGTGTGGAGAGCGACCATGTCTCCCCGGGGATGCTGCGCATCCTGGACCGGCTGGAGGACACACCGGCCGAGGTGGTCACGGAGCTGGGGGAGACGCTGCGTCAGACCGCGCTCGGCGTCGCTCTCACCGGCGACACGGCACGGCTGACCGGTCCGCAGCGCAGCATCGGGTTCCGGTGGTTCACGGATCCGCGTTCCCGGGATCTCTACGACCCGCGCGACCACGCGTTCCTCGCTCGACTCTGGGTCTCCGGCCTGCGCGAGGTGATGGCGCGCAACGGCCCGGAATCGCGTGCCGCCGAGCTCTGCCGGATACTTCGCGACGAGAGCGAGGAGTTCCGGGTGCTCTGGGATCGGCAGGAGATCGGGCTGCGCCCGCAGGACACCAAGCGGTTCATCCACCCCGAGCTCGGCGCCCTCGATCTGTCCTGTCAGAGCCTGATCGATCCGGGGTCCTCGCAGGCGCTGCTGGTCTACACCGCGGTCCCGGGATCGGAGAGCCACGACAAGCTGAAGCTGCTCTCCGTCCTGGGGCCGCAGTACGCGCCGTGACCGAGGGTCAGCTGGTGTACCCCTCGGTCGGCTCGACCCACTGTACGAGCTGGTAGACGACGCCGTTCGGATCCGTCATCTGGAAGTAGCGCTCGCCCCAGGGCTCGGTCTCGATCGGGGTGACGATGGTGACACCCTCCTGCTGCAGGCGGGCGTAGTCGTCGTCGATGGCGTCGACCGTGAAGACGACGAGCAGTCCGGCGGCATTCACGGCGGCCGAGGCCGGCTTGAACGTCGACAGGCCCGTGCGCAGGTAGATCAGGTTGATCCCGGCATCCGGATGCTGCAACGACGAGAATCCGTCGGCCGCCATCGCGACCGAGAAGCCGAGGTGCTTCTGCGCCCATTCGGCCGAGGCGTCGACGTCGGGCACGTTCAGCGAGATGGCTGTCGAGGTGAACTGCATGACTGCTCCTATCGATAACACTGTACGACGTACAATGTACGACGTATAACGCAGATATGGCAAGATCATTCCCATGGATGCCGATCGCACGGGTGCAGGAGAGCCGAGCCGGACCCTCGCGCTGCTCTGGGGTGAGCCCGCGGCGCCGCGGAGAGGGCCGGCACGCTCCGTCGCCGTGGGGCGCCTCGTCGACGCGGCGCTCGGCATCGCCGACGAGCAGGGACTCGCCGGAGTCACGGTGCGTGCGGTCGCCGAGCGCGTCGGCATCTCGCCGATGTCGGTGTACACGTACGTGCCCGGCAAGCCGGAGCTCCTCGACCTCATGGTCGACGCGCTCTACGCCGGCATGGCGAGGCCCGACACGGGTGACCGACCGTGGCGCGAACGGGTGACCGAGATCGCCCATGCGAACCGCGAGCTGCTGACCCGGCATCCGTGGCTCACTGAGGTCGCCGCGCTCAGCAGGCCGCCGCTCGGGCCCGGCGTGATGGCGAAGTACGAGCACGAGCTCGCCGCTTTCGACGGCACCGGACTCTCGGACATCGACGTCGACGCGTCGCTCTCCTATCTTCTCGGCTTCGTCCAGTCCCACTGCCGCTCGGCGCACGATGCTGCGCGGGCGGTCACCGACACGGCGATGAGCGACGAGCAGTGGTGGTCCGCGAACCAGCCGATCCTCGCGCGCGCCCTCGACCCCGACGCCTATCCTCGGGCGGTGCGCATCGGTGCAGCCGCTGGGGAGGCGCAGGGTGGCGCGTGGGGTGCGAGCCAGGCCTGGGCGTTCGGGCTCGCGCGCACGCTCGACGCTCTTGCCACACTGATCGAGGGTCGTGATCATCATGTCTAGTCGCCCGGTGGTGCGGGGAGCCGTCGTCGACGAGATGACGCGATGTGTGCACTATCGGACCGCCGTCGACATCGTCGCCATCCGCTTCGCCTGCTGCGGCGAGTACTACCCGTGCCACCTCTGTCATGCGGAGGCCGCCGGGCACCCCGCGCGACAGTGGGGCGTCGGGGAGCGCGATACCAAGGCGGTGCTGTGCGGAGCGTGCGGCGAGGAGCTGGCGATCGCCGACTACCTGGTGTCGTCGTCGTGTCCGGAGTGCGGCGCGGCGTTCAACGAGAGGTGCGCACTGCACGCCCATCTCTACTTCGAGGTCGATCCCGGGGCGCAGCCCGCGTCAGGTCGTGCGCAGCGCGTCGGCCGCGGCGTCGAGCACTGAGCCGTTGAGGGCGAAGTACGCCCATTTGCCGCGCTGCTCGCGCGTGACGAGACCTGCTTCCGCGAGCAGCTTCATGTGGTGCGAGACCGTGCCCTGCGAGAGTCCGACCGGTTCGGTGAGGTCGCAGATGCACGCTTCCCCGCCCTCGCCTGCGGCGATGAGCGACAGCAGCCGAACGCGCGTCGGGTCGCCGAGCGCCTTGAAGACGCGCGCTGCTCGTTCCGCGTCTTCGACGGAGGCGGTGGAGGTGACACGGGGGACGCAGCACGAGTTCGATTCGATGGTCAGGGGCAGGCTCACTCCGCTAGTCTGCCACGTATTGACATTCTTCGATAGGTGGGGGATGGTCTTCGTATTGAAGTTTTTCGATCTGAGGAGATGTCATGGATGAACTGCCCGTCGTGATCATCGGAGCGGGGCCGCAGGGACTCGCCGCAGCGGCGCATGCGACGGAACGAGGGCTGGACGCCATCGTGCTCGAGCGTGGAGACGCGGCAGCGGCCGCCGTTTCGGAGTGGGGGCATGTGCGCCTCTTCTCCTCCTGGCCCGAACTCACCGATGCGGCCGCTCGCCGCCTGCTCGAGCCGTCGGGGTGGTCCGCTCCGACCGTCGGGTTCCCGACTGGCGCGGAGTGGGTCGACGGATACCTCGCGCCGCTCGCCGGCGCCCTGGGAGAGCGTGTGCGCTACGGCGTCACCGTCACCGGTGTCGCGCGCCAGGGGCGTGACAAGGTCGTTGACGGCGGACGCCGCGGTCAGCCGTTCGTGGTGCACACTCGCAACGTCGACGGTGTCGAGGCACGCATCCTCGCCCGATCGGTGATCGACGCCAGCGGCACGTGGGGGCAGCCGAATCCGGCCGGTGCGGACGGCTATCCCGCGCTGGGCGAGAACGCATCGGCTGATCTCATCTCCTATCGGATCCCCGACGACGTCTCCGCATTCGCAGGTGCGCATGTGGTCGTGATCGGGGCCGGGCATTCCGCGACCCACGCCGTTCTGCGGCTGAGCGAACTCGCCCGTCGTGCACCCGGCACGCGCGTGACCTGGCTGCTGCGGCGGGGGAGCGCCACCAACGTCTTCGGCGGCGGCGCGGGAGACGAGCTCCCCGAGCGGGCGGCGCTCGGTGTACGTGCTCGCAGGGTGATCGAATCCGGCATGGTCGATGTCGTCACGGGATTCCGTGTCGCGGAGTTCCGGGATCAGGGCGGTGCGCTCGCCATCCGCTCCGAGGACGGGCGCGAGGTGACGGATGCCGCTCACGTGTTCGCGCTCACCGGCTTCCGTCCTGACGCCGAGCTGCTTCGGGAGCTCCGCATCGATCTCGACCCGGCGCTCGAGGCCGTGGCCGGGATCGCCGCCGAGATCGATCCGAACATCCACTCCTGCGGTTCGGTGTCGGCGACGGGAGCGCGTCAGCTCGCGCAGCCGGAGCAGGGTCTGTTCGTCGTCGGAGCGAAGTCCTACGGGCGCGCGCCGACCTTCCTCGCGCTGACGGGTTTCGAGCAGGTGCGGAGCGTGGTCGCGCACCTCGCCGGAGATCACGAGTCCGCGGCCCGCAATGAGCTGGTGCTGCCGGACACCGGTGTCTGCGGAGGTGCGGGCGGGTTCGACGAGGGAGCGAGCGGATGCTGCGCCGCTCCCGCGCCATCCGTGCTGCAGATCGGCGCGCGCCCTGTCCCCGTCGGCTGAGGACGCCGATCGCCGGGCAGATGTCCGGTAGGTGAACTCTCGCGCGACGGGTTGCCCCTAATATCGATGAGTGTCAATATAGACACATGTCGATTCAAGAGGCTGAGCAGACCACAACCGAGGCATGCAGTCCCGTCGCCACCCACGCGATCGGCCTGGAAGCGGCTTCGTCAGTGGCCGCGACGTTGAAGGCGCTCTCCGATCCGCTGCGTCTGCGGATGCTCTCCGCGATCGCCTCCGACCCCCGCGGTGAGTCGTGCGTCTGCGATCTCGCGGAGCTCGCCGACGTCTCCCAGCCGACAGTCTCGCATCACCTCAAGGTCCTGAAGGACGTCGACGTGCTGACCTCGGAGCGTCGTGGCACCTGGGTCTGGTACCGGATCAATCCGAACCGACGCGGCGCGGTGACCGCGCTGCTCGACTCCTTCGCTCCGGCCACGGTTTCCGTGCCGGGGGAGGACGCGGCCGTCGACGACGGACTTCGACCGGACTTCGATGCGCGGGTGACCCGCCTCGCCGAGGAGCTTGCGGCGGAGGTCCCCGCACTCGACTCGGACGTCGTGCTCTCGATCGTGCGCGAGTCGTACACGTCCCTCGCTCGCTCCGCGCGAGTCACCTCGGCGCTGGTGCCGCTCACCGAGCGATTCGCCCGGCAGCGTCTGAGCGATCTCACCCGCGATCGCGATGCATCCGTCCCCCAGGTACTGTTCGTCTGCGTCGCCAACGCCGGACGCTCGCAGCTCGCCGCCGCGCTGGTCAACAAGCTCGCCGGCGGCAAGGTCGTGGCGCGCTCGGCGGGATCGAGCCCGGCCGATGTCATCCACCCGCATGTGCGCTCGCTTCTCGCCGAGATCGAGGGCGATGCGGCAGGTCAGCGCTTCCCGAAACCGCTCACCGATGACGCGGTCCGCGCGGCCGACGTCGTCGTGACCATGGGCTGCGGCGACGTCTGCCCGATCATCCCCGGCGTCCGCTACGACGACTGGGCTGTGGGCGACCCCGCCCTGGCTTCGCGTGACGGTGTGGAAGCCATCCGCGACGACATCGCCGCGCGGGTCCGCACCCTCGTCGATGACCTTCTTTCCCTGACCCCCTCGCACCAGGAGCAGCCATGACCGAAACGAACACCACCCCCTCCGTCCTCTTCGTCTGCGTGCACAACGCCGGACGCTCGCAGATGGCCGCGGGGTTCCTGCGTGACATCGCCGGCGACCGCATCGAGGTCCGCTCGGCCGGATCCATGCCCGCTGACGCCATCAACCCGATCACGGTCGAGGCGATGGCGGAGCTCGGCATCGACATCACGGCGGAAGCGCCGAAGGTGCTCACGACCGAGGCCGTCCAGGCATCCGATGTCGTGATCACGATGGGGTGCGGCGACGCGTGCCCGTTCTTCCCGGGTAAGCGCTACGAGGACTGGAAGCTCGATGATCCGGCCGGCCAGGGGATCGACGCGGTGCGGCCGATCCGCGACGACATCCGCAGGCGCATCGAGCAGCTGGTGAGCGAGCTGATCTGACCGGCTGTCGTTCACGAAGATGGGTACCTACATGGGTGGCCATGAGTAAACGGTGCGCCAACTTGTATTGACATCTTCGCGAGATCCATTGGCGGCAGATGCGCCGGGTTCGAGACTGGCTCCGGGCATGGACGACACCATGCCCGCGAAACCAACGTCTCGGAGATCAAATGCCCTCGTATCGCAAGCGTGCAGTTGTGCTGACAACTGCGGCCGCATGCCTCCTGTCCCCGCTGGCGGCCGCGCCCGCCGTGGCTGCCGCCGACGCGACCACCGTCAAGACCCTCGTGGTCGGCATCGACGGCGCATCGTTCGACTTCCTCGATGACGCGGACATGCCGAACCTCGACGCACTGAGGGAGCGCGGCATGGTCTCGTCCAGCAACCTCTGCGGCACGCCGCTGGCCGGCACCATCTCCGGACCGGGATGGTCGACCATCGCCACGGGCGTCTGGCCCGACAAGCACAACGTCGTCGACAACAACTTCACGGCACCTCGGTACGACCTCTACC
The DNA here is from genome assembly GCF_039533965.1 of Microbacterium luteolum. NCBI lineage: Bacteria > Bacillati > Actinomycetota > Actinomycetes > Micrococcales > Microbacteriaceae > Microbacterium > Microbacterium luteolum. The sequence continues at coordinate 1,648,621 of NZ_BAAAUN010000001.1, read as the reverse complement.
CCGACTACCTGACGCGCATCGAGGCGGCGCAGCCGGAGCGCTCCACGGCGGTCGTGGCGACGTGGTCCCCGATCGCGACCACGGTCTTCGGGTCTGCCGTGGACTCGCGGATCCAGGGCGGCAACGATGTCGGCACGACGGCCAAGGCGGTCGAGGCGATCGCGGGCGGCGCCGACGACGTGTTCGTGCACCTCGACGAGGTCGACGGCGCAGGGCACAGCACGGGCACGAACGGTGCCGCGTACGCACAGGCACTCGCGAAGGCGGACGGCGAGATCGGCGAGATCCTCGCCGCGGTCGATGCCCGCCCTGCGGATGAGGAGTGGACCATCGTCGTCACGGCGGACCACGGCCACACTCCGACCGGTGGTCACGGCGGGAGCAGCCCGGCCGAGCGCAAGGTGTTCGTGATCGCGGCGGGACCCGGCATCGAGCCCGGTGTGCGCCACGACGTCAAGATCACCGACGTCGCCCCCACCGTCCTCTCCACCGTCGGCATCGCCGCGGACCCGGCCTGGGCGCTGGACGGCACGGCCGTATCGGACCTCGCGCCCGATGCCTTCGACGCGCTCCGCCCCGAGCTGCAGACCCGCGCGGACGAGACCCGCCCCGGAGCGGATGTCCTCGGCTGGACGCACGCGGCACCGGAGGGGTGGAGCATCGACAACTCCCTCATGCCCTCCGGCGGCGTGAGGGAATGGGCCGGCTGGTCCTTCGCCACCGACGACTTCTGGACCAACGTCGAGCTGGGGCAGCGTCGGGAGACGTCGGTGCGTGTCCGCGACGTCTTCGCCGTGGCCGACTCGGATGAGTGGGACGACAAGTCGCATGCGGGGGGCGCCTTCGACTCGACCCTGTTCAGCCCCGCATACCCGCTTACCGGTGCTTCCACGGCGACTCTGGCGTATGCCACCAACTACTTCATCGACGGGCCGCAGTCGGCCGAGGTCCTCGTCAGCTTCGACGGCGGCGACGCGCAGTCGCTCAAGGCGTACACGGCGAACACGAATGCCGAGGAGCGTCTGGTCTTCGACGTGCCCGCCGGCGCGCAGACCGCGCAGTTCCGGTTCCACTACACCGGGACCAACAGTGCGTTCTGGGCGGTCGATCGCGTGGCCCTCGGCCAGGACGCTGCTCCGGTCGACACCACGAAGCCGGTGGCGACCCTCGTCGCGCCGACCGCTGCAGGTCCGATGCCCGCGCTGACGCTGCGCGTCGACGCGACCGACGACATCGGTCTGAAGCGCATCGTCGCGAACATCTACAAGGACGGCACGCTCGTGAAGAGCACGCAGTCCGCGATCGACGGTGCGACGAGCGGCGTGCACGAGACGACCCAGACGCTGCCCGACGGCGAATACACGGTGAAGTACAACGCCGAGGACCTCGCCGGAAACATCGCGCAGACCGGGGTCTTCGCGGTGACGATCGACGCCACCGCTCCGACCGCGACGGTCAAGGAGGGGGCGTCGTTCACGGCGGGTTCCGCGGGGGTCTACGACCTCGTGAGCTTCAAGCTCTTCGATGCGGGCAAGGTCTCGCAGGTCTCCCTCAACGGGGTCGTGAAGGACCTCTCCGACAACACCTGGTCCGACATCAACTACGTGAAGCCCGGCGTCTTCGGCGCAGTCCAGGGCGAGAACACACTGATCGTCCAGGATGTCGCGGGCAACAGCGCGACGGTGACGTTCACGCTGAACTGATCGCCTCCTCCATGGGTGCGTCGCGACCTGGGCGCGGCGCACCTGTGGTTGTCGGCTGATCCACAGGGAGCACCGGAGGCTCCTTGTATTCTGGATATCCCAAGGGGAGTACTCCGATACGGTCGGGTCGTCATTACGGGTGCACGTCGCATCCCGGGCCACCGGTTCCTGATCTCAGGAATGGAGAAGACTTTGGCGCTGCTCAGTCACGCCGAGTCTGGAGTCCCCATTGGAAATCACCCCCTTGATCTGGATCATCACGATCGCGGTCACGATCGCCTTCTTCGTGTACGAGTTCTTCGCCCACGTGCGCAAGCCCCACGAGCCCTCGATCGCGGAGTCCGCGCGCTGGTCGATCTTCTACATCAGCCTCGCGCTGCTGTTCGGCGTCGGCATCGGCGTCTTCTCCGGCTGGACGTTCGGCGGCGAGTACTTCGCCGGGTACCTCACCGAGAAGGCGCTGTCGATCGACAACCTCTTCGTCTTCCTCATCGTGATGACCGGCTTCGCCGTGCCGAAGATCTATCAGCAGAAGGTGCTGATGATCGGCATCGTCATCGCGCTGATCCTCCGCGGCATCTTCATCGCCGTCGGCGCCACGCTCATCGAGAACTTCTCCTGGATCTTCTACCTGTTCGGCGCCCTGCTCCTGGTCCTCGCCTACCGGCAGGCGTTCAGCAGCCATGAGAGCGACCCGGCGAACGGGCGTTTCATGACCTTCGTCCGGCGTCACCTCCCCGTCACGAACGAGTACCACGAGGACCGGCTCACCGTGCGCAGGAACGGAACGCGCTTCGTCACGCCGATGCTGCTCACGATCATCGCGATCGGGTTCATCGACCTCGTGTTCGCCGTCGACTCGATCCCGGCGATCTACGGGCTCACCGACGAGGCGTACATCGTGTTCACTGCCAACGCGTTCGCCCTGATGGGTCTGCGTCAGCTGTACTTCCTCATCGGCGGGCTGCTCGAGCGCCTGGTCTACCTGGCCCAGGGCCTCGCGGTCATCCTCGCGTTCATCGGGGTGAAGCTCGTGCTGCACGCCCTCCACGTCAACGAGCTGCCGTTCATCAACGGCGGTGAGCCGATGCTCTGGGCGCCGGAGATCCCGATCTGGTTCTCGCTGCTGTTCATCGCCGCGACGATCACCGTCGCGACAGTCGCCAGCCTCCTCAAGACCCGGCGATCGACGGATGCCGCGGCGCCGTCGACGCCCGCTGTGGAGCCCGCGGCGAGCAGTTCTCTCGAGAGCCCGGAGACGATCGAGGCGGTCACCGCCGCCACCCGCACCTCCGATGGGAAGACCTCGTGAGCGCGCGGGCCCGCCCCGAGACTCAGGCGGCCTGAGCCTGCCCGAGCAGGGTGCTCGCCGTCAGCCGGCGAGACCCGTCCCCAGCTCGCTCAGTCCGTCGTCGAGGACATCGACCAGCAGTCGCGCGAAGCGCCCGTCGGGGTCGAGGTCGGGATCGAACACGGTGATGCTCGCACCGATCGCCTGCGGTGCGAGCGCTCGCAGGAGCTCGGTGAGCTGCGCCTTGTCCAGTCCGCCGGGGTCGGGGCTGTCGACGGCGGGCATGACGGTCGGGTCGAGGACGTCGACGTCGAGCTGGAGCCAGTAGCCGCCAGGCCCCGCCACCTCGGCAGACGCGGCGGCGATGTCGGATGCTCCCCGCGCGATGACATCTGCGGCGGGCGTCACGAGTCCGAGGAGTCCGCGGACCTCCTGCTGATCCTCGTCGTCGGGACGATGACCGATATGCGCCGTGCGCGCAGCAGGGAAGTAGGGCGAGAGACCGTCGATGTCGGCGATCGCCGGCCAGTGGCGTCCGATCGCCGCGGCGAGCGCCTCGCCGGCGACGCTCGCGCTCTCGTCGCTGTTGCCCGGATGGCGGAAATCGGTGTGACCGTCGATGTGCACGAGTCCGGTGTCTCCGCGTCTCGCAGAGGCGATGCCCGCGCCGATGAGCAGGGAGCAGTCGCCGCCGATCACCAGCGGCGCGCGACCGGCGGCGAGCGCGTCGGCGATGCGGGCGGCCAGTCGGCGGGAGTGCTCGATCACGGCCGTCTCGTTGCGCACGCGACCGGGAGCTCGGGTGTCGTCGTCGTCCACGTAGCGCGCGGGGAGGATGACACCCCCGTCGATCGCGCCCTTCGCGACGAGACGAGCGTGGAGCCCTGCTTCGCGGAGCGCCTCGGGCGCCTTCGCCGTGCCGGGGACGCTTCCGGGGAGCGGCGGACGGAGACCGAGATTGCTGGGGGCGGAGAGCAGCGTGATCATGGCCCCAGTCTTGCTCCGGGGTCGGACATCACCTCAGGCGGAGAATCGGATGCCGGTCGCGCTCTCCGCCGCGGCCCAGAGCTCCGCGCCGATCGTCGGTGAGCGCACCTCGTCCGAGGCGGTCACGCGGGCGGGCGCACCCCGGAACTCGAGCATCCCGCCCGGCCCCCAGTAGTCGCCGCCCATCGCCTCGGCGGCGGTGGCCGCGTGGATCAGGGGAGCGGCGCCGTCGTCCTTGCCCTGCACGAACGGCCGGCTGAGGACGGCGAGAGCGCGGAGCGGAGCGGGCACCTCTGCGAGACCCGAACGGGGCTCGGTGAGCGGATCGACGGCGTACCCCGGATGCGCGCACATCGCGGATCGTGCCGAATCGGCCCACCGCCGGTCGAGCTCGAACGCGAAGGACATCAACGCGGCCTTGGACCGGCCGTACTGTCGGAGGGAAGCGCCGCGCCAGGGAGCCGCGAGCCGCGCGGGCTCGATTCGCGCGAATCGATGAGCCAGAGATCCGACGGCCACGACTCTGGCGTCGTCGGCGAGGTGCGGCATGATCTGGGCCAGAAGTGCGAAGTGCCCGAGGAAGTTCGTTCCGACCATCAGGTCGGGACCGTCGTTGGTCCGCGCCTCGCGTCGGGCCGTCTTCACTCCGGCGTTGCAGATGACGGCATCGACACGCTCTCCGATATCGGCGGAGGCTCGCGCGATGCTGGCGAGCGAACCGAGATCGACGGGGAGGATGCGGAGGTCGGCGTCCGGCGCGCGGGCCACGATCGCGCCGACGGCGGTCCGGGCGCGATCGGTCGAGCGGCATCCCAGGAGCACGCGTGCGCCGCGGACGGCGAGGCGCTCGGCGCACCAGTAGCCGATCCCCGCGTTCGCCCCGGTGACGAGGATCGTACGGCCGTCGAGGTCGTGCGGCTGCAGCGAAGGAGCATCCATCACCCCAACCTAGGGCTCAGGCGTGCGGGCCCTCGTGTTCGTCGTGGTGCTCGTCCTCGAGGATCATCCCGATCGAGGTCGCGCAGGCATCGCCCTTCCACGCCTCGATGCCCTCGCGCACCGCGAATGCCGCGATGACCAGCCCCGCCACGGCATCCGCCCACCACCAGCCGAACAGCGAGTTCGCGACCAGACCGATCAGCACGGCGCCTGACAGATACGTGCAGATGAGCGTCTGCTTCGAATCGGCGACGGCGGTGGCCGATCCCGCCTCGCGGCCGGCTCGGCGTTCCGCGAGGGACAGGAACGGCATGACGATCACGCTGACGGCGGTCAGGACGATTCCGATCGTGCTGTGCTCGGGGCGTTCTCCCGTGATCAGCGCGAGGACGGACGTCGCGGTCACATAGACCGCGAGCGCGAAGAAGGCGACCGAGATCACGCGCAGCGTGGGCTTCTCCCAGCGCTCGGGATCGCGTCGGGTGAACTGCCAGGCGACGGCGGCGGCCGACAGCACCTCGATCGCGGAGTCGAGGCCGAACCCGATCAGGGCGGCCGAGGAGGCGAGTGAGCCGGCCGCGATGGCCACGCCCGCCTCGACCAGGTTGTACCCGATGGTGATCGCGACGATGAGGCGGATGCGGCGGTGCAGGGTCTCCCGCCGCGCGGGTGCGAGCGTCGTCATCAGCAGGTGCAGCCTTCGCCGTCGCAGCAGTCCGGTTCGACGATCAGCGTCACGCGCAGGAACTCGTCGAGGGCGGGGGAGAGGTGCTCGTCGGCGAGGCGGTAGCTGCTGCGGCGCCCGTCGGGCACGCTCTCGACGAGTCCGCACCCGCGGAGGCAGGCCAGGTGGTTCGACATCACCTGGCGGGAGACACCCATGGTCTCGGCGAGCTCGGCCGGGTAGCGGGCGGAGTCCCGCAGCGCGAGCAGGATGCCGGCACGAGTCGGGTCGGAGAGTGCGTGCCCGAGGCGCGCAAGTGCCGCCGTGTGGGTGAGGGATGCCGTTGCCGAGGTCACCACGCCAGAGTACAGCAAATCATGAATTCAAAAGAACCTGTACTCAGGAACCGGCCGAGGTCAGTACTCGATCACGGTCTGCACGGCCACCTCGCCGACCGAGCCGTCTTCGTGGATGAGGTGGAGCGAGACCGTGTGCTCTCCACCGGTGGAGGGCAGGACGAGATCACCTGACCAGATGCCGTATCCGTCGAGCTCACCCGCCTTCCCCGCGACTCTGCCGTCGACGACGATCGCCACGACGGCGCCGGCGGTTCCGCTGACCGACAGGTGGGCGATCGGAATGCAGTCGGGGTCGGCCGGGTCGAGCTCGATCGAGACCTCGACGTACCACGTCGCAGAAGCGGTCTTCGTCATGAAGGTGTTCGGCGCCACCGCCTCGTCATCGTCGGTCGGTGCGGCCGCGGCTGCACCGGCGTGCCCGTCGGCGGTCGGCGGCGATGTTGCCGGAGGGGTGATGTGCGGAACTCGGGCCGCGTCATCACCGGTGACGGGCCGATCCGGGTCGGTGGCGGGGATGGTGGCGACTGTCGGAGTCGTCGGCGCGGGGAGCGAGGCGGCGGGCTCCGGCGCGGATGCCGCGGGCGGCGGCAGCGCGACCGCCGGTGCGACGACGGCCGTGGCATCCGGTTCGGTCGGGGTGCGTACGAGGAGACTGCCCCCGATCGAGAGTGCCACGGCCACGGCTGCCGCGACGGGCCACAGCACCGGAGCCGCATATCCGACCGCGGCCGCCGCCTGCGCGGTGGGGAAGAAGGCCGGAGCGATGACGAGACCGGCACCTCCGACGAGGAGCGGGCCGAGCGTGATGGCGCGGGCCAGATGCCTGGCCTCGCCGGCGGCCGCGCGGCAGTCGGCGCACGATTCGAGGTGCGCCGCGACGAACTTCTGCGGGCGCGGGCCCAGATCGCCCTGCACATATCCGCCGAGGAGCTCGATCACGCGCCGGTGGTCGGAACCGGCGGCCGCGCGGCGAAGGTGCGCGCCGATCCACGCCTTCCGGAGTCCGTCCCTCGCGCGGTACGTCAGAGCGGCGACGGCGTTCGCCCGCATGCCGAGCACATCGGCGATCTCGCGAGGGGGGAGATGCTCGACCTCGCTGAGCCAGAGCGCATGCTGCCAGCGCTCCGGAAGCGCGCCGAACGCCTCGACGAGGGCTGCGGAGTTCATCATCGCCTCGACGTCGATCGTGCCGATGCCCGACGGCGGCTCCTCGACCTCGTCGAGCGCGACCGTCGACGGCGCGCGCCGAGCCGCTGTCAGCCAGGTGTTGCGCACGGTGGTGAGCAGATAGGGGCGGAACCTCTCCTCCGGTCCTCGGCCGGCGCGCACCAGCTGCAGGATGCTCAGGAACGCATCAGAGACGACGTCCTCGGGGTCGGGCGGCGCGGTTCCCAGGCTGCGGGCGTAGGCCACGGCGGTCGGAGCGTGTCGGCGCCAGAGCTCGGAGAACGCACGGCGGTCGCCGTCGCGACTGCGTCGGAGGAGGTCGGCGTCGGTCTCGTGGGCGGTGTCTGCGCCAGAGCTTTCCATGGGACCTCGTGTTCCGTCGCACGACGTCCAGGTGTCGCGAAGGGGATTCAGAGATTACCGCAGACCGGGCGGCCGCCCGGTCAGGGTTACGGCGACCATCGGGCCCCGGAACCAGGGAAAGAGGGTGGGATCCCGGGGAAAGGGATCCCACCCTCTGGCCGCTCGATGTGAGGGGTGGGCGGCCGATGACGGAGCGAGCCGATATCCCCAAAGGCTCGGACCTCCGTCATAGGCAAGACCCCGCGGTGGACGGATCATGACGCGAGTCCGCCGAATCGATCGGCTGCTCTGTCCGCGTCAGCGGATGGCGTACACCGCGCCGCCGACGATCACGGCGACCACGGTGGTCCAGCCGATGATCGCGAGCGCCTGCCAGAACAGCACACGCGCCTTGCCGACACCGGCGGCGGCGAGCATCGTGGCGGTGAAGTGCGTCGGAAGCAGCAGCGGGCCGAGGAGGCTGACTCCCGGCACGCCGTAGCGCTCGAACGCGCGCTGGAACTTCTCCCGGCGTGCGGCCTTGCGATCGGCGTGCGGCGCCTCGGGCTCGACCGCCGCCGACCCTGCTCCGGCGAGGACGGGGTCGCCCACGCGAGAGCGGTTCACGATGGCGGTGCGGGCGCCCGAGCTCAGCAGCACGAGCACGGCGACGCACAGGAAGTTTCCGACGATGGCCGCGATGGCGGCGATCACCGGGTGGATGCCGCCGATGATCCCGATGCTCGCAGCACCCTCGCCCTCGATGAAGGGGATCGCGCCGGCGAGGGCGACGATGAGCGGCTGCAGGAGGTCGGGGACCTGGGCGACCCAGTTCTGGAAGATCTCGATGAGGTTCATGGGGTGTGCTCCCGTGGTCTGTGCGGACGGCGTCTCCGTCACGATGGATCCAGTCCACCGCTCGCGGGCTCCGCACGACAGTGCCGGGCCGTCACTGCTTCACGGGTGTATCGCACGTCGTATCCCTGACAACTGTCACGCCCGTATCGTGAGAGCGTGAGCAGCCGCATCGAGCCCCTCGCCCCCGCCGTATCGAGCCCCGGGGCGGTCTCGCTGACGCGCGGTGTCACGGCCACCTGGTGGTACACGCTGACCGCGGTCCTGTTCATCGAGGTCATGCTCATCGGCGCCTGGGTGGGCTTCGTGGCGGCCATGGACTTCCGCGTCACGGTCGTCCTCGTCGTCGCCGTGGGAGGCCTGCTGTGGTGCGCGTCGACGCTGCTGCTGCTGTTCGACTACCGGCACCGCATCGACGCCGGACCGGGCGTGCCCTGGCGTCGGCTGGCCGTGCCGCTTGCCGTCGCCGTGGTCTTCGGCGGAGTGGCGGGAGCGCTCACCGGCAGCTGGCAGCTCGCGGTCATGCCGCTCGCGCAGTCGCTGGTGCTGCTCAACTGGCCGCGCGGCGTGCGCTTCCGCGTGGTCGTGGCGGCGACCCTGCTCCTGGTGGCGCTCGCCTTCGTCGACTCGGCCACCGACGCGCTCGGGATGGGGATCCCCACCTGGCTGCCCGGCGCCTACGCCGCGCTCCTCCCCGGGATGACGGTCAGCTCGCTGTGGTTCTGGGATGTCATGGTGACGCTGGATCGCGCCCGTGCATCGGAGTCTCGGCTCGCCGCGACGCAGGAGCGACTGCGTGTGGCGACCGATGTGCACGACCTCCAGGGGCACCACCTCCAGGTCATCGCGCTGCAGCTGGAGCTGGCGGAGCGGCTGCTGCCACGGGATGCGGATGCCGGTATGGAGCAGCTCCGCGCCGCGCGCGTCAGCGTCGACGAGGCACGACAGGGCACGAGGGACCTCGCGACCCGCTTCCGCTCCGTCCCGCTGAGCGATGAGCTCGCCAACGCCCGAGATCTCCTGTGCGCCGCCGGCCTCGAGGTCGAGGCCGTGATCGATCCGGATGCCGCTGCCGCACCGGCATCCGCTCTCGGTCCGGTGATCCGGGAGACGACGACGAACGTGCTGCGACACGGCGGCGGACGCCGTGCCCGTCTCTCCCTCACCCGGACCGCGGATGCCTGGCGCTACGAGATCGCCAACGACGCGGTGCAGGGCGCCGCAGTCGGTGACGACGGCTCCGGTCTGGAAGGTGTGCGACGCCGGATCGACGACGCGCGGGGCACGCTGGAGGTCCATGCGGACGAGGAGGAATTCGTGGTCGTGGTGACGGTGCCGTCGAATGCCGAGGAGGTCCGATGATCCGCGTGCTGCTCGCCGATGACGAGGGGATGATCCGGTCCGCGCTGGCGGCTCTGCTGCGGCTGGAGGACGACATCGAGGTCGTCGCCGAGTGCGAGGACGGGGAGCAGGCGGTCGCCGAGGCCCTGCGCCTGCAGCCCGACGTCTGCCTGCTCGACCTCGAGATGCCGGGGCTCGACGGCGTGCAGGTCGCCGAGCGTCTGAATCGGGCGATCGCGACGCGCTGCGTCGTCGTCACCCGTCACGCGCGTCCCGGCGTGCTGCGTCGCGCGCTGGCATCCGGCGTCGCGGGGTTCCTGCCGAAGTCCCGCGGTGCCGACGAGGTCGCCGCCGTCATCAGGAGGGTCGCCGCGGGGGCCCGCTACGTCGACCCGGAGATCGCGGCCGATGCGCTCAGCGACGAGCGCTCGCCGCTGACCGACCGCGAGCTGGATGTGCTGCGTGCCGGGCGGCGGGGGGAGACGACGGGACAGATCGCCCGTGCCCTCGCGCTCGCGCCGGGAACCGTCCGCAACCACATCTCGGTGATCCTCGGGAAGCTGCACGTCGGCACCCGGCAGCAGGCCGTGCTGATCGCCGAGGAACGCGGCTGGATCTGAGTGGAACCGCGTCCTGGGGGTCGCTAGGCTGGCGGCCATGGGAACAATATGCTTCGCGCCCGTGATGGGGCGCACCCTCGTGTTCCGCGACCGCCGCGCCTGACGGCGCGCCCGCTCGCACGCATCTGCGCGCCGTCCACCGAGATGTCATCGCACCTCGGGACGGGCAGTCCTCACTGACGCTACTCTCTGCGTCCTGCCACCTTCGAGGTGCTCCGAATCATTCTTCTGGAGCGCACTCATGCCTCGCTCGATCCATGGCGGCCGCCACGAACTCGGCCAGAACTTCCTCACCCATCGCCCCACCCTCGGACGCATCACGACGATCGTCCGGGGAACGTCCGGGTCGATCCTCGAACTCGGCGCCGGCGACGGCGCACTCACCCGCTCGCTGGCCGAACTGGGACGACCGGTCACGGCGATCGACATCGATGAGCATCGGGTCCGCCGACTGCGCGGGCGATTGCCGAGCGTGCGCGTCGAGCACGCGGACGCGACGCGCCATCCGCTCGACGCCGACGTGGTGGTCGGCAACATCCCCTTCCACCTGACCACTCCGATCCTGCGGCGGCTGCTGTCGACGGGGCGGTGGCGCGAGGCCGTCCTGCTGACCCAGTGGGAGGTCGCGCGCAAGCGCGCCGGGGTCGGCGGCGGCACCATGCTGACCGCGCAGTCGGCGCCGTGGTTCGAGTTCGCTCTCGAAGGGCGCGTCCCGGCGTGGGGCTTCTCGCCGCAGCCCAGTGTCGACGGCGGCCTGCTGTCGATCACTCGCCGCGGCTCACCGCTCGTGCCGGTCGCCGAGCGCCGTGCGCATGAGGGGTTCGTCCGGGCGATGTTCACAGCCCGCGGGGCGACCCTCGACGCCGTCGTGGCCACCGCGGGCCGGGTCGCGAGGTCGCGGGCGCGGCAGGCGCTGGCGGCGGCCGGTGCCGCGGACACGCGACTCCCGCGCGACCTCGGACCGGAGCAGTGGGCCGGGCTGTGGCAGCAGATCGGACGACCGGTCTGAGGGGAGGAGGGGTGCGCCGATGCGCACCCCTCCTCCTCTCACAGGTTCTCGAGCACGTCCCGCAGCCGAGCGGCGAACGCGGCCGGGTGGTCGACGAAGCCGGTGTGATCGCCGGGGAACCTCGTCGGCGCGACGTCGAGCTGCACGCCCAGGGCGGTGGTCGTGCGCTCGCACAGCTGGCCCACCGACTCCTCGCCGATGCCGAGCACGAACCGCACGTCTGCACGCCGCAGCACGTCGAGATCGGGCTGCCAGCCGACGCTGCCGAGGTATTCGCGCGCGAACCAGAACTGCTCGTCGGCGAGGCTCTGCGGATCGGCATCCCCGCCGAACCACTGCACGAGAACCTCCTCCGGCATCGCGATGTTCGCCTGTGCGAAGAACATCCGCCACGCGCCGAGGCGGTCGCCGCCGAGGGCGAGCGCGATGAGATCCTCCGCGGTCTGCAGTTGCTCGACGTGATCGGGGAGCAGACGCAGCAGCGGGGGTTCGTGGGCGATCACGACGTCGACGAGGTCCGGCCGATCCTGTGCGAGCGCGAGGACGGTCACGGCGCCGCCGCTCGAGCCGAAGACCGTCGCCGGTCCGCGATCGACGTGCTCGACGAGGGCGGCGAGATCCGCCGCGCGCACGGCAGGGCTCGAATCGCGTGTCGGATCCGCGACGGTGCTGCGCTTGATCCCGCGAGGGTCGGCGGTGAGCACGGTGTGGTCGGACGCCAGCTCGTCGGCGAACGGAGCGAAGGCGTCGGCATCCATCGGCGAGCCGATCAGGGCGAGGAGCGGACCTGCCCCGCGCACCTCGTAGTGGAGGCGCGCGTCCGGGCGGTCGAGGGTCGAGGTGATGTTCATGGGATTCTCCTTCTCTCGGTCACTGCTTCTGGGGTACTGCGGTGGTCAGGGGCGTAGAGGACGACGCCGGGCGGATGCGGCGGCAGCGGCGGATCACGGCGGGCGCGGCGATCGCGGTGAGTACGGCGAGGCCCGCGGGCAGCAGCAACGCGACGGGCAGGGTCCCCGCGGCGGCGAGGAAGCCGATCAGGGCGGGGCCGAGGAGGCCGCCCCCATAGCTGATCATCGTGACGACGGAGAGTCTCCGAGCGGTCTCGCCGCGCTCGGCGAGCGTGCCGATCACGATCGGCCAGATCAGAGCGGTTCCTGCGCCCGCGAGGGCCCAGCCCAGGAGGGCGATGAGCACGGCGATCGGTCGATCGGGCAGCAGACCCGACGCCAGCACGGCCGCATAGCCGATCGCGGCGAGGCCGCTGGTGAGGCGGACGGTGTGCAGCGGTCCGAGCGTTCGACGGAGCGCGTCCCCGGCGAACCGCATCACGGTCATCGCGGCGAAGAAGATGCCGTAGACCAGGGAGCCGGTCGCCGGATCCGCTCCGAGGATCCGGGTCGCGTGCACGCCCGCCCAGTCGGTGGCGGCGCCTTCGGTCAGGAAGGCCGCCGCCCCCAGCGCGCCCAGGGCGACGAGGTGCCCCGATCGCAGGGGAGCGGGCGCGTCGTCTCGCGCGTCCTCCTCAGCGGGCCGGTCGAGCGCGGTCTCGTGAGCCTCCGTCGCCGGCAGCCCGCGCAGCCGCATCCCCACGAGGGCGGATGCCGCCACGAGGAGGCCCGCGCCGCCGGAGATCGCGAGTCGACTGTCCAGGCCCGCGTGCAGAGCGGCGGCGAGCAGCAGTCCGCCGCCCGCGGCGCCGAGCGTCCAGCAGCCGTGCATGCGGGCGATCACCGGCCGACCCATCGCGGCCTCCACCGCCATCGCCTGGGAGCTGAGCGCGATGTTCGTCGCGCCGCAGCTCAGACCGAACAGTCCGGCCGCGAGCAGCAGCATGGGAAGAGACGGGGCGACGCCCGCCAGCATGAGGGCGGCGCCGGCACAGGGCAGCGCCGCCGCCAGCATCCGTCCGTCCGTCCCGGAGAAGCGGCCGGCGGCACGCATCGCCAGCAGGGCGAACCCCGCCACGACGAGCAGCATCACGCCGAGAGCTGCCGGACCGAGGTCGAGGCGCGCGTCGAGCGCGGGGAGCCCGGCGCCCCACACGGCGGTCATCAGGCCGGTCAGCCCGTGGCTGAGGGTGATGATGCGGTGGCGGGAGCGGAGCGTGTCCATGGCTCCAGGGTGCGCCGGGGTCGCCTCTCACCTCCAACACCCGTTCGCGCCCGATTGACGCATTCCTGTTGTGAATCGACGGGCACCGAATCCGGAATGTCACGAACCGTCCCCGCTCGACACCTCAGGGTGACGATGCACGAGGGGATAGCCGTGACTGAGGAAGCGCCGACGAGAGCGAACAGCGAGCTCACGAGACGAGAGACAGAGGTCGCGGAACTGGTGGCAGACGGACTCAGCAACCGCGAGGTGGCCGTATCCCTGCACGTGAGCGTGCGCACCGTGGAGAGCCACGTCGGGACGATCCTCCGCAAGCTCGGACTGCGTTCCCGTTCGGGTCTCGCGCGGCGGCTCGATTCTGTCGTCGACGGCGGGTGAGCGCCGACGGGCGCCGAGCGATTTCGCTGCGGATGTCATGAACTCGCTCCACCGGACACTGCATGATGAGAGCGGGCAGGAAGACGCAGGGAGACCGATGTATGCCACCGAGGCCGACGGCGAGCTGATCCGGCTCGCCCGACGAGGTGATCGCGGCGCCTTCTCCGCCCTGTACGCGCGGCATTCCAAGGCGGTGTACCTCTACGCGTGGAGCATGATGCGCGCGGATTCGGATGCCGAGGACATCGTGCAGGAGGCCTTCCTGATCGCCTGGCGGCGACTGCGCGACATCCGCATCCACGAGTCTTCGGCGCTTCCCTGGCTGCTCGTCACATGTCGCAATCTCTGCCGCAACGCGACGCGTGCACGGCGCTCGGCTCTGCCGCTGGTCGAGGAGCTCCTTCCCGGAGATCGGGTGCGGCAGGAGCGGATGGAGGAGCTCAGCTGGGTGCGGCAGGCGGTTGATCGTCTCGGCGGCATCGATCGGCGGATCATTCACCTGTGCCTCGTCGAGGGGTACTCCTACGACGAGGCGGCAGCGCATCTCGGGCTCTCCTCCGCCGCCCTCGCGAAACGCCTGCAACGCGCGAGGGCGAGTATCCGGGTCGCGCTGCGAGGTGAAACATGAACAACGGGCCCAAGGAAGGCATCTACCTCGATGCCGCCCTCGGGGTGATCGGCGAGCAGATCGAGGAACGCATCGACGAGATGAGCCGTCGTCGGCGGCTGCTCATGCGCGTCGCGGTCCTGGCTCTCAGCGCGGTGACCGTCGTGAGCGGGTCGTACGCCGCCGCTGCTCTGTCCGGCGTGTTCGGCAGTCCTGACGCGGCACCCGCCCCGGCGGCGAGCACCGTCGACGCCCGAGTGCTCTGCATCGACGGGGGCGACGCAGCGGACGCGCCGTTCTTCACCGTGTCGTATCGCGTCCCGGCGGCCGAGGACACGGACGAGGTTGCCCTGTGCAGCGCGGCCCGTGAGCTGCTTGCCTCGGACGCGGCCGACATGGCCGACTCGACACCGGAGACGGTCGTGGCGGTCGCCGCAGGGCTTTTCGACGAGACGACGGCCGCCGCCCCGGGGTTCGTGGTCGAGGGCGCGTCGTTCGCTCCGCTTCGGCTGCGGTCCGGAGTCGCCGCCGTCACCCCCACGATCTGCGTCGACGCCCGCGCCACGATCGTACTGTTTGCCCGCGACGACGAACAGCGGATCGCCGTGTGCACGGAGACCGGGCGGTGACGCGGTCGCGCGTGCCCGGCCCGTTCCGCCGGCTTCGACGGCAGCCGCTGCGTCTCACCGCGGTGGTGCTGCTCTGTGCGACCGCGGTTGCCGGATCGGCGGTGCAATCCGCCGCCGCCGTCGCGCTGGGGACGACAATCAGCGAGAACTGGCGCGGCAGTTATGACATCCTCGTCACGCCGCCGGACGAAGAGCCCGCGGTCACCGGTGACGCCCTGCCGCCCAACGCTCTCGCCGGAGGGTCGTCGGGGCTGAGCATCGCGGACTGGCAGCGGATCGCCGCGGTCGAGAACGTCGAGGTCGCCGCACCTATCGGAGAGATCCTCGTCCCGGCTCTGCGGCCTAGCGCGCCAGCGGTCGTGCTGCCCCGTGCCGTGGTCCAGCAAGCGATCCCACCGCAGGCGTACCGGATGACCCTCACCTACGCGACGGACGACGGACTCGGCGAGCGCATCGTCGAGAGGTCCAGCATCCCACTGGTCGTGGACGGTGTCGGAGACGACCCCCCGTCCGCGGAAGCCCTCGAGGAGTGCATGAACGGAGTTGTCGGCTACGGGTGGAACGGGACGACTCACGACGTCGACCGGCAACGCTACCCCGCGCTGGTGAGTGAGCTCTGCTACAACCCGCTGAGCAGCGGTCCCGCGGCGGGGACGCAGGGCGGCACCGGGGAGTGGAGCAGGGCGCACGCTGCGCCGGGAGAAGACGTCATCGCCCTCGCGCTTCCCGTCGCACCGCAGCCGGTGACGAGGATCACGCTCGTCGACCCGACATCCGAACGTGCGCTTCTCGGCGACGAGGGTGCCTTCCTCGAACCGCTTCTGTCGGTCGCCGACGTGGACCAGGCCGACGTCGAGGCGATGCAGGCATGGGCGGAGGGTCCGGGAGCGGAGTTCGGTGCCGGATTCAACGCGATGCTGGCAGCGGAACTGGGCGCAGCCACGGCTCTGAACGATCCGGCCGCCATCGACGACATCCGCCGCCTGCTTCGTGACAACGGGGAGGATCTCGACGCGCAGATCCGAGCCGGGATCGCCGGCGCCGGCTTCACGCCGCTCATCGTGAGCGAGGCTGAGATCGCCCCGCTGACGTTGAAGATCGAGATCGAGGGATTCGGCGGCGCCGAACGGAGCGGCGACGGCTACGTCCTTCCTGCCGGCATTGACACCGACGGCATCGGCGCACCGCTGGGCACCAGCGTCGCCGATGTGTCGAGCCTGCTGAACCCGTTCCTTGCCGGTGCCGAACGAGTGGCCTGGCCGGGCACCTCCGCCGTCGCCGACGCGGGAGTCGTGTCGTGGAACAGTCTGCGCATCCAGACCATCGGCAAGGGAGCGCCGGCCGTCTACGGCTCGTCGGACGGCGGGATCGTGCTGGAACCGTCCGGCTACTCGGCCGCGCTGCACGCATATGGAGCGTTTGCGGACTCCCTGCAGCTTGGTGCCGACCCCGCGCGAGCGGGAACCGAGTCGGCGTACACCTCGCCTTCGCTGTTCAGCGATGCCAGTCGCACCGAGCGGGAAGGCTCGACGGCGATCCCCGTCGGGTCGTTCGATCCCGACGCGTTGGCCATCGATGAAGCCGCCGCGGATTACGTGCCGATCGGTGCATACGGTGCAGTCGATTCGACGATCATCGGCGGCGAGAACGCCGGAGCGACGATGCGCCCCAGCGTCTCCGGGCTCGGGTTGGTGTCGCCACGCACGGTAGCGATCGGATCGATCCGAAGCGCGGCGCTGTGGGGCGACGAATCACCGATCGCCTCCGTCCGAGTGCGCGTCGGCGGGCTCGACGGATACACGCCCGCAGCGCAGCGCGAAGTCGTGCGGGTGGCTCAACAGATCGAGGAGGCGGGATTCACCGCGACGATCATCGCCGGCTCCTCGCCGCGAGCGGTCGAACTGGCCGTCGACGGATACGCCTTCGGCACCGATGATCCGGCCCAGCCGCAGTCCGTCGGACGACTCGGAACGATCGTGCAGAGCTGGTCTGAACTCGGCGCGGCAGCGCGAGTGGAGCTCGCGGTGTCGTCGACCGTGTGGGCGATGCTCGGCATCGCGCTCGCCGCGGGGCTTCTCCTGCTCGGTGCGACCCAGTTCGCCGCGGTGCCCGCGCGACGGAACGTGGCCGTGGTCCTGCGCGAGATCGGGTTCACGCGACATCGGATTCTCCGCTGGTTCGCGGCCGAAGAGCTCCCCGGCCTGCTCACGGTGGCGATCGTCTCTGCCGCCGCCTGGTTGCTCTCCGGATTCTCACCCCTCGCCGGAGTCGCCGGAGGGCTGAGTGTGGTCGTGCTCTCGCTCACGTCCGCTCTGGCGATTCTCGAGGCATCGCGTCGCGGAGGGGCTACGCCCGCCGATCGTCGGTCACACAGGGTCGGAGCGCGCACCGTCGCGGGATTCGGAGTGCGCCAGGCGCTGGTCCACGCGCCGACGAGCCTCGTGCACCTCTTCGCCGTGATCGTCGTCGGCGTGGCCGCCGCGGCGGTTGCCGAGACGATGATGTCGGGACGTCTGCACGCCGGGCAGAGCAGTCTCGCGCTGCTCTCGTCCGCGCAGCAGGTGCTGCCGCAGGCGGTGCTCGGGGTGATCGGCATCGTCGGTGGTCTGCTGCTCGCCCGAGTGGCCAGACGAGTGGATCTCGAACGTCGGGCGGAGCAGTGGTCGTTGCTTCGTGCGGCTGGCTGGACCGGATCGCAGATCGCCATGGCTCAGCGCGTGGAGGGCGTGACGATCGGCGTCCCAGCGCTGATCGCGACGGGAGCGATCGCCGTGCTGGCGTCGATCCTGCTGGGATGGTCGAGCGGGATCGTGCCGGTGCTGACCGCACTCGTCGCCGGTGCGGCGAGCGCGATGCTCGCCCTGGCGATCAGGATCAGAGGAGGCACGGAATGAGCATCGACGCCGAAGGTGCGGAGGATGCCGCGGCTCCACGACCGAGGAGCCTAGAGCTCCTGGGCGCGGCGGTGGGGCTCGACGGTGTCTCCATCCGGTTCGAACGGCCGGGCGACGAACCGCTGATCATCGTGGACGACTTCGACCTGTCGCTCGAACGCGGCCGTATGCACTGCCTCGCCGGACGCAGCGGCTCCGGCAAGACCAGCGTCCTGCGCGTCGCCGCCGGTCTCGTGCCTCCGGCAGGGGGCGCGGTGACCTGGGAGGGGCTCGAGATCACGGGGCTCGCCGACGACGTGATCACCGCCCGCCGTCGGAAGCACGTCGGATACCTCGATCAGCGGGGGAGTCTCGTGCCTGGGCTGACGGCGTTGGAGAATGTCCTGCTGCCGGCCCTGCCCGAGAAGCGGAGCCGCGTGCACGCACGGCGCGCCCGCGATCTGCTGCATCGTCTCGGCGTCGGTGCGCGGGCGGGGTACTACCCCGAGCGTCTCTCCGGCGGCGAGCGTCAGCGGGTCGCGTTCGCGCGAGCATTGCTCCAGCAGCCCGCCGTCATCATGGCCGACGAACCCACGGCCAGCCTCGACCGGCTCACGGCCGATCGGCTCATCGCCCTGCTGCGCGATCTCGCGGACGACGGCATCGCCGTGCTGGTCGCCTCGCACGATCAGCGGTTGATCGATGCCGCCGACACGCGAACGCTGCTCGCCTGAGACCGATGCTCGCCTGACGCGCGGTGCTCGTCGGAATCATTGACGCATTCCTGTTGTGAATCGGCTATAACGGGACCATGGCCGATGAGCTGGAGCTGCGTCTGCTGCGGCATTTCGTCACGGTGGCGGAGGAGCTGCATTTCCGTCGCGCCGCCGAGCGGCTGTTCATCGCGCAGCAGGCGCTGAGTCGCGACATCCGGCGGCTCGAGGATCGGATCGGCACGTCGCTGCTCATCCGCTCCACCCGCAGCGTCGACCTGACGGATGCCGGTCGCCGGCTGCTGCCGCGTGCCAAGGAGCTCCTCGCGCTGCACGACCTCGCCCTGCGCGAGCTCCGCGACCACGAGCCGCTCGTCGTCGACGTGGTGGACGCGGAGCTGACCCCGGCTCTCGTGCTGGAGGCTGTGCGGAGCCGGGCGCCGGGGAGCGAGTTCATCGCCCGGTTCGGTCAGCGCGGCGGCGGCCGAGGCGGATCGGCGGACGTCGTCTTCGATCGCGTGAGCCGCCCGTCGCCCGAGATGTCGACTCAGCTCGTCCGCTTCGAACCGCTCGCGGTGCTCGTCCCCGACGGGCATCCGCTGGCGAGCCGGGACATCGTGCCCTTCGAGGACCTTCGCGGAACCCGCGTCTGCTCGCGGGCGGGAGGTCACGTGACCGAGGGGTGGATCGACGCCACCGCGCAGCTGCTCGCGCCCTTCGGCATCGATCCCGCGATCGGCCACCCCGTGGTCGCGGGAGGGGAGGAGCTCGCGCAGCACCTGCGCCTGCGCAGCGCGCCCGTGCTCGCTCTCGCCTCGCAGCGGCCGGTCGACGGGGCCGTCCTCCTTCCGGTGATCGACCCCGTCCCGCTCTTCCCGTGGGCGATGTCGTGGCGCAGCGATCTCGACCACCCGGCGCTCGCGGAGCTGCGGGCCGCCGCGGCCTCGCTCTCCGCCGCGAACGGATGGCTCGACGTCCCGGACGGTGCCTGGCTCCCGTCGCCGGAGAGTCGATCCGGCCGCTGAGGTGCGCCGCCCGGACGCACGGTGTCCGTGGCCGGGAGTAGCCTCGGCACATGCCCACGTTCGGAACACTCTCGACTCCGGTCGGGGTGATCAGCGTGGTCAGCGACCGCACGGCCATCGTCCGTGTCGGATGGCGAGCGCCGGCGCCGGCCGATGCCGATGCCTCGCCGGATCCGCTGCTCGCGGAAGCACTCGCCCAGCTGACCGCCTACTTCGCGGGAGCGCTGACGGTGTTCGATCTGCCGATCGACCTCGGCGTGCAGACCGATGCGACGAGGGCCGTGCTCACCGCCCTCCATGAGACCGTGGGCTACGGCAAGCCCGTCACCTACGGCGAACTCGCGGAGCGCAGCGGGACGGCGGTGCCCGCACGCGGTATCGGCTCGATCATGGGCGCGAACCCGCTCCCGATCATCGTGCCGTGCCACCGCGTCGTCGCCGGCGACGGTCTCGGCGGATACTCGGGCGGAAACCCGGGTGAGGGCCTCGCGACGAAGCGCTGGCTGCTCGAACTCGAGGGTGCGCTGCCGACCTCGCTGTTCTGAACCGGCCCTCGTCATCCCGTCATCCGCGGCCGTCGCAGCCTGAGAGAATGGAGGCGCCGAGTCCCGATCCGAGGAGCCAACGTGCCGTTCATCTCCACCCGCGGCGGCATGCAGCCGCAGTCGTTCAGCGAGACGCTGTTGGAGGGCCTTGCGCCAGACGGAGGACTCGCGGTCCCCGAGGTCATGCCGACGGTGGACGGTGAGACGCTCGAGCGCTGGCGCGCCTTGACGTACCCGCAGCTCGCGACCGAGGTGCTCGGACTGTTCGCGACCGACATCCCTCGCGAGGACCTCGCGCGGATGACGGCCGACGCCTACGCGGACTTCCCGGACGGCGTCGTGCCGCTCCGCGCGATCGACGACGACATCACGCTGGTCGGACTCTCCGAGGGGCCGACCCTCGCGTTCAAGGACATGGCGATGCAGTTCCTCGGCCAGGCGCTCGAGTACACCCTGGAGCGGCAGGATTCGGTGCTCAACATCCTCGGCGCCACCTCCGGTGACACCGGATCGGCCGCCGAACACGCTCTGCGCGGCAAGGAGCGCGTCGCGGTGTTCATGCTCTCGCCGCAGGGGCGCATGAGCGCCTTCCAGCGCGCGCAGATGTTCTCCCTCGACGACGCGAACGTGCACAACATCGCCGTCGAGGGCGTGTTCGACGACTGCCAGAATCTCGTCAAGCACCTCGCGGGCGACCTGGTGTTCAAGCGCGCCCAGCACCTCGGCGCGGTGAACTCGATCAACCTCGCGCGGATCACGGCGCAGGTCGTGTACTACTTCTGGGCCTGGCTGCGGGCGACGGATGCCGGGGGCTGGACCGAGCTCTCGTTCACGGTGCCCTCCGGCAACTTCGGCAACATCCTGTCGGGCTTCTACGCCAAGCAGATGGGCCTCCCGATCCGCCGGCTCGTCCTCGCCGCGAACGAGAACAACGTGCTCGACGAGTTCTTCCGCACCGGGATCTATCGTCCGCGCAGCGCGGCGCAGACCCTGGCCACCTCCAGCCCGTCGATGGACATCTCGAAGGCGTCGAACCTCGAGCGGTTCATCTTCGAGCTCGTCGGCCGGGACGCGTCCCGTGTCGTGGGCGCATGGCGCGACCTCGAAGAGCAGGGCTTCTTCGACTTCTCGGCCGACCTGTCGCGCTTCGTCTCGGAGTTCGGCATCGTCAGCGGGACCTCGACCCACGACGACCGGCTCGCGACGATCCGGTCCGTCTACGAGACCACGGGCGAGATCATCGACCCGCACACCGCGGACGGGGTCCGCATCGCGCGGGAGTACCTCGAGCCCGGCGTGCCGATGCTCGTGCTCGAGACCGCGAAGCCCGAGAAGTTCGCCGAGACGATCCATGAGGCGATCGGCATCGAGCTCGCCTACGCGCCGGAGCTGCGCGAGATGCTCGATGCTCCGCAGCACGTGACCGAGATGGCCGACGACGAGCATGCGCTCCGGGCCTTCATCGCGGAGAACGCGCTGCACTGAATCGCAGAGCCCGGGGAGACTCCGGTCACTCCGGGTTGCCGTGCAGCATCCAGGCGATGCCGAACCGGTCGACGAGCATGCCGAAGGTCCCGCCCCACGGCGGGACGTCCAGCGGCACGGTGATCGTCGCGCCGTCGGACAGCCTGTCCCACACCTGTTGCGTGACCTGCTGGGTGTTGCCGCTGAGCGACACCGAGATGCCCTGCGGCTTCTCGTAGGTCATGCCGGAGGGGGTGTCCGAGGCCATCAGGACCAGGCCCTCGGGTGTCGTCAGCTGTCCGTGCATCACCAGGTCGTTCTGGCTCGGATCCTGCACCATGTCGGGGAAGTCCCCGAAGACGCTGATGTCGAGCACACCGCCGAGGACGCTCTGATAGAACTCGAGCGCCTCCCGCGCGTCGGTGCGGAAGGAGAGATACGGGTTGAGATCGGGCATGGACGACTCCGAGGTTGTGCGGACGAGACCCGGGGCGGCCCCGATGCAGGTCAGTCTGCGCCGGGCCGCGCTCGTCCGCAAGGGGTCGTGCGTCAGCTCGGCAGTGCTTTCACCGCTGCGGTCAGCACCTGCGGAACAGTGGGCACGCCCTCGGCGCGGAAGACCTCGGCGCCGGCGTCGTCCCGGATGATGACGGTCGGTGTGAAGCGGATCTCGAGCGCCTCCGCGGCGTCCGGCTCGCGGGCGACGTCGATCTCCGTGATCGTGGCGTCCGGAAGGAAGCGCACGGCATCGGCGAGCACCGAACGGGTGCGCGAGCATGCGCCGCAGAACGACGAGGAGACCAGGGTCAGCTCCATCCGCACCTCCTCGGGGTCGTGTCCGTCCCTTCGATGCAACCTCCGGCGATCGTCGCGTGTTCCCTGACGGGCCAGCGCGCTTCGACCGCTTCAGAACTCCGTGCGCTTGACGAGGCCGCGGTTGGTGCGGATGTGCTCGTAGTCCCACTGGATCTCGCGAGCCGCCGACAGCCAGGCGCCCAGCGCGTCGACGTCGATCTCGTCGGCGCTCCGGTAACGCACCTCTGCGGCCTCGAACGAACCCGACGGCGCGAGTCCCGCGGCATCGAAGGACTGCCCGCTCCAGAACATCAGCCGCACCGCATCCTTCAGGCGGTCGTATCCGACGATCGGGTTGCCGTCGAGGAACCAGACAGGATGCGCATGCCAGACCTTCGCGGTCGCTTCGGGGAGTCCTCGGTCGATCTCCGCCGCCAGCAGGTCGCAGATCTCCCGATCCTCGGGCGCGAGCTTTCGGTGGTAGTCGCGGACGTCGTCGGGGAGGGGCATGTCGTCAGCCTCGGTCCAGCCCGAAGGTGTGCTTCACGAGTGCGCGGACGTCTCGGTCGAGCCCGTCGATGCGGGAGTCGATGGCATCGAATCGGGAGTTGACGGAGTCGAATCGGGAGTTGACGGAGTCGAATCGGGAGTTGACGGAGTCGAACTGGGAGTTCACGGAGTCGAACCGGGAGTTGACGGAGTCGAATCGGGAGTTGACGGACTCGAACTTCCAGTCGACGGCGTCGAACCGGCCGATCACCTCCCCGCGCAGCCCGCTGATCTCCGCCCGGAGAATGCGGATGAAGAGCGTCGACACGATCGTGAGCATGCCGAACATCAGGGCGATGACCGCCCCGATCATGGTCCAGGTCTGAGGTTCGGTCAAGGCGGGCACGCTCCCATTCTGTTCGGACACGGCCATCCTGCCAAGGGGGTGCGTGCGGCGGCAGCCGTTGGGGACAAGTCGAATCCTGCAGGTGCTGGGGAGGAGCGCTGATGTCCTCAGCGGCCCTCGGGCACCGCCCGCGGATGCAGCAGGCCGGATGCCGCGCCGAGCGCGGCCCCGACGAGAGTGTCGACGATGCGCTCGCCGGCGACGTCCATCGCGCCGATCTCCCCGGTCGCGGCTCCCGTGAGCAGCAGGACGAGCGGCGTGATGAACACCAGAGCCAGGGCGTAGTGACGCACCACGACGAGCTCGATCGTGAACTGCAGCGCGGCGAGGAGAAGAGCGAGCCAGAGTCCGGACGGATGCAGCAGCGCGAGAACCGCGTAGACGCCGGTGCCGGCGACGGTGCCGAGCATGCGATGCAGCCCGCGCTGGAACGCCTCTCTCCGTGCCGCCGCGACGCCGATCACGGCGACCGCCGATCCGACGATCCAGTAGGTGCGCGCGGGATCGATGACGAGGCCGAGGAGCACGCCGACGACCGCGACGATGGCGACGCGAAGGAGGAGCACTCGCGCGCCGGTGTCGAGCGTGGGCCCGGGGAGCAGCGTGCTCAGCCGACGCGCGCTCTTCATCCGTGTCCGGGGAGCGAGCAGCGGCGCCATGGCGACGGCGTACGAGAAGACGCATCCGGCGGCGAGGGCGCCGACGTACACGAGGGGCGAGACGTCCGAGACCGCCACCACGTGCGCCGAGAGCCCGAAGACCAGCACGAAGAACAGCGGGTCCGGCGGGCCGAGGCGGAAGCCGAAGGCGAGTGCGGCCGAGACGACCGCCACGACAATCACACCGATGCTCACCAGCCACGGGCTCCCCGCGACGAGCACGCCGGACGCTGCGCTGAGGACGAGGCCGGCCGCGATCAGCGGGAGCGCCCGTGCCCGATCGACGGTGGGCGCTGAGCCGACGTACAGCACGGTGAACGCACCGCTCGCGGCGATGTATCCGAGGGCCGGCTGGCCGAGGAGGGTCATCACGGCGATCGGAACCCCGATGCCGAGCGCGGCCTGCAGCGCGAGCGGCCAGCGCGGCCCTCGTGACGGGGCGAAGGCGAAGAGGCTCACCCCTCCATTGTCGTCTCCGCGCGGCATCCGTCAGCGCGTGGCGAGCCATTCGTCGAAGGTCTGTCGCCCCAGAATGGCATCCGGTCCGGGGAGAGCGTCTCCGGCACGCATGCCGGCCATCTGCGGGCCGGGCACGTTCAGGGCGGGAATCCATCCGTGGTAGCCCTGTCCGCGCGCATAGGCGCGGATCATGTCGGCAAGTCGCTCCTCACGCGGGCCGGCGAGGTCCGGAACCCGTCCCTGCGGCGCTCTGACGGCGAGGTCGGCGAGACGCTCGCCGACCTCGCGAGCGGCGATGGGCTGGGTTCGTGCGTTCGGGGCGACGTGCAGGGGACCGACCTTGGCCCTCGCGAACATCTGCGCCGCGAACTCGTGGAACTGCGTCGCGCGCTGGATCGTCCACGGCACTCGCGAAGCCTCGATCACCTTCTCCTGTGCGACCTTGCCCGCGTAGTAGTCGTAGGGGATGCGATCGATGCCGACGATGGAGAGCAGCACGATGTGCGCGACGCCGGCGTCCGCGGCGGCCGAGACGAGATTCCCCGTCGCCGCGGTGAAGAACTCGATCGCCTCCGCGGCTTTGAGCGTCTCGATGCTCGCGACGTCGATGACCGCGTCGACGTCGGTGAGGGCAGCGTCCAGTCCAGCGCCGGTCACGAGATCGACGCCGTGCGAGCGGCTCAGCACGACGGCGTCGTGCCCGGCCGCTCGCACCGCCTCGACGGTGTGTCGACCGACCACTCCGGTTCCTCCTGCGACGGCGATCTTCATGACGGGCTCTCCTCGGTTCGGGCTCATACTCTTCCGACGACGCGGGAATCGGAAACGTGAGGTGCTCCGGCGGAATCGTGTCGACGCACGATCCGATCGGGGACAGGATAGAGGCGATGGACGATATCGACGCTCTCGAAGCCGAACGCCGCAACCTTCTCGCCCTCGCGTACCGCATGCTCGGCACCGTGGCCGACGCCGAGGACGCCGTGCAGGAGACGTATGTGCGCTGGTACCGCATGTCGGAGGAGGAGCGCGCCGAGATCATCAATCCGGCCGCCTGGCTCACGCGCGTCGCGGGGCGCGTCTGCCTCGACGTCCTCGGATCGGCGCGGGTGCGGCGCGAGAGCTACGTCGGTCCGTGGCTGCCCGAGCCGCTTCCGCGCAGTTCTCCGCTCGTGTCCTCCGCACCGCTCGATCCGCTCGATCGGGTCACGCTCGATGAATCCGTGAGCATGGCGCTGCTGGTGGTGCTGGAGTCGCTCACGCCGGCGGAGCGCGTCTCGTTCGTGCTGCACGACGTGTTCGGCGTGCCGTTCGCGGAGATCGCCGAGACCGTCGGCCGGAGTCAGGACGCGGTCCGCCAGCTCGCCTCGCAGGGGCGACGACGTGTGCGGGATCGTCGAGCGGGGAGGGCCACGCGTGAGCAGCACGACGCGGTGGCGCGCGCCTTCCTCGAGGCGTCGGCGACCGGAGAGCTCGAGCGGCTCATCGCCCTGCTCGATCCCGACGTCGTCCTGCGGTCCGACGGCGGCGGCAAGATGTCCGCAGCGCGCCGTCCCGTGGTCGGCGCCGACCGCGTGGCCCGGTTCCTGCTCGGCATCCCGCATCTCAACCCCGGCATCGAGCTCCATCCCACAGAGATGGCCGATGGCATCGCGCTACTGGCCACGCTGAACGGCCGTACCGACTCGGTCGTGTCCTTCGTCGTCGCAGATGATCGCATCACCGAGATCTTCCTCGTGCGAAACCCCGACAAGCTCACCCAGTGGCAGTGAGAGGGTGCTCGATACGATGGCGACTGTGACCACAGCGACCGTGCGCCCCGGCATCGCCGACCGGCTCTCGCAGATGATCCGGCTGCCCACCGTGTCGGCCGAGCTCGAGGAACGCGGGTCCGGACCGTTCGAGGACTTCGTCGCCCTCATCGCCGAGCTGTATCCGCTCACGCACGAGAAGCTGCGGCTGGAGCGGCATACGGATTTCGGACTCCTGTTCCGCTGGGCGGGGCGCGGCGGGGCATCCGACGGCCCGCTCGTGCTGATGGCGCACTACGACGTCGTCCCGGTCGACGAGAGCGACGCCTGGACCCATCCGCCCTTCGACGGCGTGATCGCCGACGGCTCCGTCCACGGCCGCGGCGCGTTGGACGACAAGGGCCCGCTGATCGTGGTGCTGGAGGCCGTCGAGAATCTGCTCGCCGACGGGTTCGTCCCGGCGCGTGACGTGTATCTCTCCTTCGGTGGCAACGAGGAGACGTACGGGCGTGCGGCAGAGGAGATCGCACGCGTCCTCCGCGAGCGCGGGATCGTTCCCTGGCTCGTCGTCGACGAGGGCGGCGCGGTCGTCGACGCGCCGCTGCCCTTCGTCCCCGGACGTGCGGCGATGATCGGAGTCGGAGAGAAGGGCGTGATGACCCTGCGGCTGTCGGCCCGCGGCGAGGGCGGCCACGCCTCGGCGCCGCCGTCGCTGACGGCCGTGCGGCGCATCGCGCGTGCCGTCGACCGGCTCGGACCCGCCACGTTCCGACCGCACGCCTCGACGGCGATCCGACGGATGCTGACGCAGCTGGCCGCCCAGACGCCGGGCCCCGCCCGCCACCTGCTGCGCCTGCTCGGCTCGGCGCCGCTGCTGACCGCCCGGCTGTTCGCCGCGCTCGGCGGTGAGCCCGCGGCTCTCGTGCGCACCACCGTCGCGCCGACCATGCAGTCCGGCGGCACGGCGGCGAACGTGCTTCCATCCCAGGCATCGGCCACGGTGAACCTCCGGATCGCCCTGGGGGAGACGACGCGACAGACGGTGTTCCGCGTGCGTCGTCGCATCCGCGATCCGCTCGTCGCCGTCGAGGTGGTCGAGGCGAGCGAGCCGTCACCGGAGTCCCCGACCGACAACGCACAGTTCGCACTCCTCGCGGAGGCGCTCGAGGTCTCCCACCCCGGGGTCCCCGCGGTGCCCTACGTGATGATGGCCGCCACGGATTCGCGGCACCTGCACCGGTTCTCGCCGGCGGTCTACCGCTTCGCACCGCTGGACATGTCGAACGCGCAGCGCGCGTCGATCCACGGGGTCGACGAGAGCGTCGAGATCGCCGCGCTGGAGCGCGGGGAGCGATTCCATCGCGCTCTTCTCGAACGGCTACAGTGTGCTTCGACTCGTCGCTGCGCTCCTCGCTCAGTAACCGAGCAAGGAGAGGATCTCGGATGACGCGCACCCGCACGCTGGGAACCCTCGCCGTCGTCGTCGGTTTCCTCGCCTTCGTCGAGTTCACCAGCGGGGTGCTGCAGGGCTATTACACGCCGATGCTCAGCGACATCGCCCGGCACCTGGGCATCCACGACGCCGACGTGAACTGGCTCGAGGGAGCTCAGCTCATGCTGTCCGCCCTCGTCGTCCCCGCGTTCGCGAAGCTCGGCGACATGGTCGGCCACAAGAGGATGCTGTTGATCTCGACGGCCCTCACCGCCGCGGCTGCCCTCGTGCTCCCGTTCACCGACTCGTTCGGCGTGTTCCTCGCGGCCTGGGCTCTCATGGGGTTCTACGTCGTGTGGCTCCCGCTGGAGATCGCCCTCATCTGGTCGCGGTCGCGTCGGATGGAGGGACGCTCGTCGATCACGGCAAAGGCGGCAGGACTCCTCGTTGCCGCTCTCGAAGGCGGCGCGATCATCGGTGCGCTCGTGGGCGGAGCACTCATCGACGTGCTGCCGCTCACCGTCGTGCTGCTGGTTCCGGCGGTGCTCATCGTCGTCTGCTTCTTCGTGATCCTCTTCGGAGTGAAGGAGTCGCCGGATCCGACCGGCGGCATCTTCGACACCGTCGGTCTCGTGCTCATCTCGCTGGCCCTCGTGTGCTTCACCGGCGGGCTCAGCCTGCTCCGCCTCGAGGGCGGACTGGTGAACCCCTGGTCCTGGGCCGTCGTGCTCCTCGGCCTCCTGCTGGTCATCCCCTTCGTGCTCTGGGAGCTGCGCTGCGACGACCCGCTGATCGACGTGCGCATGTTCCGGTCGCCGGCTCTCGGCCCGGTCTTCCTGACCGCCGGGCTCTTCGGGGTGAGCGTTCTCGGCGCGCAGGCGCCGCTGTCGACCTTCGCGCGCACCGACCCGACCGTGTACGGCTACGGACTCGGGACGACCGGATTCGCCACCTCGCTCATCATCGGCGTCTATCTCGTCGCCATGATCACCGGTGCACTGCTCTTCCCGACGATCGCCCGACGGCTGTCGCCGCGGATCACGCTGATGGGAGCGTCCGTGCTCGTGGGCATCGGCTTCCTGCTGTTCCTGCCGTTCCATCACGAGTACGCCCAGGTCATCACGAACATGGTGATCGTGGGACTCGGCTCCGGTGCGCTGGTCGCCGCGCTTCCGGCCGCCGCGGCATCCGCTGCCCCCGCCTCGCAGACCGGTGTCGCCACCGGGCTGACCAACTCGGTGAAGACGGTCGGAGGCGCGATCGCGTCGTGCGTCTTCGGCATCGCCCTGCTGAACGGCGTCGCGACCACGGCCGGTGCGACAGAGGGCACGGCGGGGTCGCTCGCCGGCTACTTCACGGTCTGGGTCGTGTGCGGCGTGACCGCGCTCGCCGCAGCCGTGCTGCTCGTCTTCGTTCCCAAGGCGGCCTTCACGGACCGCGCCGTCGATACCGAGGCGGCACCGGCCGTCTGAGTCCAGCCGCGCCGGAGGCGAAGCTCCCTGACGGAACTCGGAAAGGGGCGGGCGGAGAACACTCCGCCCGCCCCCTCCTGTCAGTCGCCCTTCACGTTGACGAGCTGCCGCAGCGTGTGCCGGATTGACACGAGGCCGGCGGCATCCGCCATCACCTGGTCGATCAGGGGCGATTCTCCGGCTTTCTCGTGGTGCTCCGCCGCGATCTGCGAGCGCGCCACAGCGCGGTCAAACCACTGCCGAGAAAAGCGATGCCGAGCCCGCCGACGACGACGGCTTCCCAGGATTGGTCTCCTCTTCTCATCGACGGCACCCCGTCGCGGACGTCCAGCCAGATCGCCAGCGCGATGAGCGCTCCGCCAGCGAAGACCAATCCCGCGAACAGCCAACGATCCCGGGCCCTGCTCCGCCCGGGCGTCAAGCCTGCTCGCGCGGAGGGTTGTACATGAATTCGATGCGGATGCCGTCGGCGTCTTCGACGAACGAGGCGTAGTACCGGTCGCTGTAGCGGGGATACTCCTTGGGTTCGCGCACGGCGGTCCACCCGGCGTCGAGGGCCACCGCGTGCAGCCGGTCGACCTCTTCGCGGGTGTCCATCGCCCACGCGAGATGCTGCCATCCGACGCGTCCGTGTCGATGCGGACCGGAGTCCTCGTCCCACGTGTAGAGGATGATCTCGGTCTCGTCGCCGTTGTTCCACGAGATCGAGTGGTCGTCCTCGCCGCCGCTGCGGTAGCCCAGCGCCGTGAGAACAGGGTGGAACTGCGCCCGGCCGCGCTCGAGGTCGTCGACGGTGATGCCCAGGTGATCGAGAAGTGCCATGCCGCCAGTCTTCCAGGGGCCGCGGACGTCGCACTAGTGCGGGGCGTGGTACTCGGCTTGGCCGCGCTTCCAGTAGCCCTTCACGACGGCGTTCGACGTATCGACGCCCCACCGGTCGAGGAGCGCCCGGCCCGGCTTCACGATCGACTGCTCGGCGGCGAGGAAGACGAACGGATCCTCGCCGACGGCGTCGTCAGCGGTCAGCGCCTCGAGGAACGCGATGAGCGCCGAGCCGGAAGGAGCGTCGCCGCGGTGCAGCCATTCCACGTCCACCGGAGCGTCGAGCTCGATCTCGCGACCGGCGGAGACTGTCTCGATCACGATGCGCGCGGGGGCGCCAGTGGGGATGAGCGTCGCGAACCGGCGGATCGCGGGGATGGCCGTCTCGTCGCCGGCGAGCAGCCAGGAGCCGGGCGTGCCGACCAGGACCGCGGATCCGCGCGGGCCGCCGACGCCGATCGACGAGCCGAGCGGTGCCTTCGCCGCCCAGGGCGCCGCGACGCCGGCATCGCCATGGACCGCGAACTCGACGTCGAGCCAGTCCTCGCCCCAGGCCAGCGGCGTGTACTCGCGGCTGGGAGCGGCGCGCAGTTCCTCGACCGAATCCGTGGGGCCGGCGGGGAAGAACAGGCGCATGTGGTCGTCGGAGCCGGGGGAGTCGAAGCCCGCGAGATCGGAGCCCGTCAATCGCACCCGCACATAGTCCGGAGCGAGCCACTCGCGGGCGCTCAGGGTGACGTTGCGGAAGCGCAGATCGAGGCCGCGACGCTCGATCGAGAAGTCGGATTTCGTTCGCTCATAAAGTAAGGCTAACCTAATCATGACGAAGCAAGGTCACCCTAACTTCGTCCGTCCGGCGCCCCGTCGCGTGCGCGCAGATCCCGCAGAACAGGAGCCTCTCCATGTCCGTGCCCAGAACCCTCACCGCCACGAGTCTCGGCCTCGTCGGCCTTCTCGCCCTCGCCGGCTGCGCCGCAGGCGCGGCTGCCGAACCCGAGAAGACGGAAGCTGCACCGGCATCCGTCACGATCGAGGACAACACGGGCGAACACGAGATCGCGACGCCTCCGGCATCCGTCGTGGCCCTCGACAACCGCACCTTCCAGACGCTGTCCGATTGGGGAGTGGAGCTCTCCGCCGGCGCCGTGGCCCTGATGCCGGAGACGGTCTCCTATGTGAAGGACGACGCCATCGTCGACGTGGGCCTGCACAGCGAGCCGAACCTCGAGGCCGTCGTGGCGGTCGAGCCGGATCTGATCATCAGCGGCCAGCGCTTCACCCAGCACAACACGGCCATCGCCGAACTCGTGCCGGATGCCACCATCATCGACCTCGAGCCGCGCGAGGGTGAGCCCTTCGACGAGGAGCTCAAGCGGCAGATCACCGTCCTCGGCGAGATCTTCGGAAAGCAGGACGAGGCGAAGAAGCTGGTCGACGAGTTCGACGCTGCCGTGGAGCGCGCGAAGGCCGCGTACGACGACGCCGACACCGTCATGGCCGTGAACACCTCCGGCGGTGAGATCGGCTATCTCGCGCCGACCGTCGGCCGCTCGCTCGGCCCGGTCTACGACATCCTCGGCCTCACCCCGGCGCTCGAGGTCGACGACGCGACGGACGACCACCAGGGAGACGAGATCTCCGTCGAGGCGATCGCCGCGTCGAACCCCGACTGGATCCTGGTCCTCGATCGTGACGCCGTGTTCGCGGCCGAGACGCCCGATTACGTGCAGGCAGCCGAGATCCTCGAGAACTCCGAGGCGCTCGCCGGCGTCACCGCGGTGAAGGACAAGCAGATCGTCTACATGCCCACGGACACGTACCTGAACGAGGGCATCCAGACGTACACGACGTTCTTCAACGACCTCGCCGACGCCCTCGAGGACGCGAAGTAACGCCTACCGGTCGTCGGGTGGGCGAAGCGAGACGACACGTCCGCTTCGCCCGCTCGACGCTTCGGGACTCCCTCATGACCTCCGCTGACCTCGCCTCGCCGCCCCGCACCTCCGGGCGGCTCTTCGACGTGAAGCTGCTCATCGGTGTGCTCGTCGTCGCCGCGCTTCTCGTCATCTCGCTCTTCACGGGCGTCTACGACATCGCGGGCGCCGGTGACGGCGGCGAGATGTTCCAGATCACCCGCGTGCCGCGCACGATCGCGCTCGTGCTCGCCGGCGCCGCCATGGCCATGGCCGGGCTTGTGATGCAGCTGCTCACCCAGAACCGCTTCGTCGAGCCGACCACGACCGGCACCACGGAGTGGGCGGGTCTCGGTCTGCTCGCCGTGATGATCCTCGTCCCGCACCCGTCGCTGACGCTCCGGATGGTCGGCGCCGTCGCGGCTGCCTTCGTCGGCACCCTCGTGTTCTTCGCCTTCCTCCGCCGCGTCGCCCTGAAGTCCTCGCTCATCGTGCCGATCGTGGGGATCATGCTCGGGGCCGTGGTCGGCGCCGTCTCGACCTACCTGGCCCTCGCCACCAACTCCCTCCAGATCATCGGGGTCTGGTTCGCCGGCAGCTTCACGTCGGTGATGCGCGGACAGTACGAGATGCTGTGGATCGTCGCGATCGTGGGCGTGATCGTGTTCATCGTGGCGGATCGCCTGACGATCGCGGGACTCGGCGAGGAGATCGCCACGAACGTCGGCGTGGACTACAACCGGGTCATCCTGCTCGGGACCGTGCTCATCGCCATCACCACCGGAGTCGTCACGGTGGTCGTCGGCAATCTGCCCTTCCTCGGGCTCATCGTGCCGAATGTGGTCTCGATGGTGCGGGGCGATGATCTGCGCAGCAATCTGCCGTGGGTGTGCCTGCTCGGCATCGCGATCGTCACGGTCTGCGACATCATCGGCCGCACCATCATCATGCCGTTCGAGGTGCCGGTGTCCCTGATCCTCGGGGTCGTGGGCGCGATCGTCTTCGTCCTCCTCCTGCTCAGGCAGCGTCGACGTGGCTGAGGGCGCGACGCTCGCCGTGCTTCCGCGGACGGCCGGCGCCTTCACGACGGCACGCGCGCGACGGCGCTGTCTGCTCGTGCTGGGCATCCTGATCGTGCTGGCGGTCGGGTCCGGATTCGGCTTGCTCGCCTGGGGCAATCCGATGCCGGCGGGATCGCCCGGGTTCTGGCGCATCGCGCAGCACCGCGCGACCGACGTCACCGTGATGGTGCTCGTCGCCATAGCGCAGGCGGTCGCGACGGTCAGCTTCCAGACCGTCACCAACAACCGCATCATCACCCCGTCGATCATGGGATTCGAGTCGCTGTACCGTGTGGTGCAGACCTCGACGGTGTACCTGTTCGGGGTGGCGGGACTCGTCGCTATCCAGGGCGTCGGGCAGTTCGCGATCCAGGTCGCCGTCATGGTCGGACTGGCC
Organism: Microbacterium luteolum; assembly: GCF_039533965.1. Taxonomy (NCBI): domain Bacteria; kingdom Bacillati; phylum Actinomycetota; class Actinomycetes; order Micrococcales; family Microbacteriaceae; genus Microbacterium; species Microbacterium luteolum. The sequence continues at coordinate 1,615,342 of NZ_BAAAUN010000001.1, read as the reverse complement.
GTGGCACTGTACGGGTGGCTCCTCTCCGGGCGCTACGGCAACCTGCAGATCATACTGCTGATCGGCATCGTGATCGGCGGCGGGCTCGGGGCCGTGTCGACGTTCATGCAGCGCCTCCTCACACCGAGCGAGTTCGATGTGCTCGCGGCCCGCCTGTTCGGCAACGTGTCGAACGCCGACCCCTCGTACCTCCCGCTGGCGATCCCGCTCGTGATCGCGGCATCCGTCGTGCTCTGGTTCCGCTCGCGGAGGCTCAACCTGATGGCGCTCGGTCCGGATGCCGCGCGCTCGTTGGGTCTGGATCACCGGCGCGAACTCTTCCTCGTGCTGTTCCTCGTCGCCGTGCTGATGGCGACGTCGACCGCACTCGTGGGTCCGATGACGTTCCTGGGTTTCCTCGTCGCCACACTCGCCTACCAGTTCGCCGACACGTACGACCATCGGCTCATCTTCCCGGTGGCCGTGCTCACGGCGTTCACGATCCTCGCCGGCGCGTACTTCGTGATGAAGAACGTCTTCTACGCGCAGGGGATGGTGTCGATCCTCATCGAGCTCGTCGGCGGCACCGTCTTCCTCATCGTCATCCTCAGAAAGGGCAGGCTGTGATCGCACTCGACGGCGTCCGGCGGGACTACAGCAGCGAGGTCGCCATCGGCCCCGTCGACCTGGAGATCCCCGCCGGGGGGATCACGGCCCTCATCGGTCCGAACGGCGCCGGCAAGTCGACCCTGCTCACGATGATCGGTCGGCTGAACGGGATGGATGCCGGTGCCATCGAGATCGCGGGTCTCGACGTCGCCTCGACCAGGTCGAAGGACCTGGCGAAGGTGGTCTCGATCCTGCGCCAGGAGAACCACTTCGTCACCCGGCTCACGGTGCGTCAACTCGTCGGCTTCGGGCGCTTCCCGCACTCGAAGGGCCGGCTGAACCGGGTGGACGAGGAGATCATCAGCCGCGCGATCGACTTCCTCGACCTGGGCGCCCTGGAGGGGCGCTACCTCGACGAGCTCTCCGGCGGGCAGCGCCAGCGCGCGTATGTCGCGATGGTGCTCGCGCAGGACACCGAGTTCGTGCTGCTGGACGAACCGCTGAACAATCTCGACATGAAGCACGCCGTGCAGATGATGAAGCACCTGCGCCGCGCTGCCGAAGAGCTCGGGCGCACCATCGTCATCGTGCTCCACGACGTGAACTTCGCCGGGCACTACGCCGATCACATCTGCGCCATGAAGGACGGCGCGGTGGTCGATTTCGGTTCACCGGAGGAGATCATGACGGATGCCGTGCTCACCCGCGTCTTCGAGACACCGGTGCACGTGATCGACGGCCCCTCGGGACCGCTCGCCGTGTACTACTGACGGACGCGGGCGATCAGAGCTCGATCCCGTGGTCCTCGTCGTTGACGCCGGCGTTGTTCCCGCGTCGCGACTCGTAGCCGAGGAACCAGCCGAGCCACACGATCGCGGCGAGCAGCAGACCGAGCCAGACGTTCTGGAAGATCAGCCCGATGACGACGCCCAGGACCAGCAGGCCGGCGGTGACGGAGACGCGGAGCACGGTGCGGGACATGACCTCAGCCTAGATCCTGTCCCACGGAGGGCGCGGGGTCTTCAGCGGTCGCGATGGTTCTCCGGTGCGAGGCGCGGACCACGGCGCGGCTCCTTCACCCCGCTGGCGTAGATCAGGCGGATGACGCGCTGGCGATGGCCCGCCCAGGGAGCGAGGAGCTCCAGCATCCCGTCGTCGTCGGTGCGGGCGCCCGCGAGCACATGGCCCACCTCGTGCGCCAGATGGAAGTCGCCGACGCTCACGGCGTCGGGGTCGCCGAGCGCCCGGATGCGGGTCTCGGCCGAGGTCCAGGCGCCGACCCCCGGAAGGCTCGTGAGGATCCGTTCGGCTGCCGCCCCATCGTCAGCGGCGCGGACGGCTCGCTCGATCCGGTCGCCGCGCTCGGCGGACCGCACGATCGTCTTCGACTGCGGCGGCTCGACACCTGCCCGGTGCCACGACCACGACGGGATGGTGCGCCAGACGGATGCCGCGGGCGGCGCGAACATCGGCCGCGGGGTGGGGCCGGGCGCACGCTCCCCGAAGCGCGACACCAGGAAGCGCCAGGCGCCGAAGGCCTGCACGGCCGTGACCTTCTGTTCGAGGATCGCGCCGGCGAGTGCATCGAAGATCTCGTCCGTGCGCGTGAGACGCAGACCCGGGTTGCGACGGGCGACCTCGGCGATGAGTGGATGCCGCGACGCGTCGAAGCCCGTGGCGTCGTCGCGCGCGCCGCACAGGTCGGGCACCCGGTCGAGGGCCTCGGCGGCGCCGGCGCCCCACGCGGTGGCCCTGACCTCGCCGCCGCTCGCCCGCAGCGCGAGTGTGGCGGCGCCGAGCGGCGTGCGCACGGCCCGCCAGATCACGGCGCCGTCGATCACGGTCGTCGGGTCCGTTCCCCCGCGGCGCAGCACGCCGACCGTGCGTGCAAGATCGAGGTCGTGCGAAGGGCGGTAGACCGTCTCCTGCGCAGCATCCTCCCGCGCGGCTCCGGCCGCTCCGGCATCCGCTGTCAGGGTCATGCGCCCACCCTACGCGGCGGTGCTGACACCGGTCCGCGCCGCGCGATCCGGCGCAGGAGCGACTCGGGTCAGAAGCGGTCGGGCGAGGGCGTGCCGTGGCCGTAGCGGATGACCACGTCGGCGTGACGGTCGAACCGGTAGCCGATGCCGCGCACGGTGCGGACGATGTCCTCGTAGCGGCCGAGCTTGGCGCGCAGGCGACGCACGTGCACGTCGATCGTGCGCTCGCCGGGGGTCTCGTCGTCCTGCGCCTGCCAGAGAGCCGAGACGAGCTCGGAACGCTCGATGGTGCGACCCTCGCGGAGGACGAGGTACTGCAGCAGCTCGAACTCCTTGTACGTGAACGCGGCGGACTCGCCGTCGATCAGGACGCGCTTGCGGGAGATGTCGACGGTCACGCCCGTCTCCTCCTCGGCGATGTCCTCTTCTGCGGCGGCCTTGGTGCGGGCGATAGCGCCGGGCTCCTGCAGTGCGAGGCGGACGACGTCGAGGTCGCGGCCTCCGGAGCCGTGCGGGGCGAGGGCGACGGTGGCGTGGGTCTCGGCGCCCGGTGCGAGTTCGGCGAGCGTGCGACGCAGGGCGTCGACCAGGAGCGGGAGGCTCACGCCGGCTTCGGCGGCCTTGATCTCGTCGAGTCCGACGTAGAGGGCGAAGCCGCGGGGGGAGCGGACGGCGGGGAGGTCTGCGGCGGCGCCGTTCAGGGGCGCTGCGGCCTCGGACGAAACGGTGCGGGCCTGGGCGGAGGAAGCGGGACGCTCGAGAAGTGCGGTGTTCGACATGATGATGAAGTCCTCAGGACGTGAGCCGGAGAGCGGCTCTGATGCGTTGCATGAATGACCGGCGGAGCCGGGAAGCGAGCAAGGGTGGATGCTCGGTGACGCTGACATCGCAGATGGCGAATGATCAGGTCAGGCGGGGTGGCTGTTCGTTCAGCGACACATTCGGCAACACATGCCAACGCGACCGGGCATCATCATCCCGGCAGTCCCGTTCGCCTCCTGGGCGGACAAAGGGCGTGCGTTGGTGGTCATGGGGGGATTATGTCTGATCGTGTCGCCTCGTGTCAAAACGGGCTCCGTGCGCAGAAGCGGGCGTAACGTTGCTCGAATGACGATCTCGACCACTGTCGGCGGCTTCATCCTCACCGACGAGAAGGATGAATCGCGTTACACCCTCATGCGTGACGGACGGCTGGTGAGCGTGCTCGACTACCGTGACGACGGCCGCACGATCGCGCTGACCAGGGCGTTCACCATCCCGACTTTCCGCGGCCACGGCTATGCGGGGAAGGTCGTGGAGGGCGCCGTGGCCGACATCGAGTCGCGCGGCGATCGCAAGGTCGACGCCGTCTGCTGGTACGTCGCCGACTGGTTCTCGGCGAACCCGGAGCACGCACACCTCCTGCGCTCGCGCTGACGCGCCCGAGTATTTCGTTCTGTTACGCGGCGGCCCTGCGAGGATGAAGCCATGAAACTCGCCGAGGCCCTCACCGCACGAGCCGATCTGCAGCGCCGCATCGAGCAGCTGCGCGCCCGCATCACCTCGAACGCGCGCTACCAGGAGGGCGAGGAGCCGGCGGAGGACGCGGGGGCCCTGATCGTCGAAGCGGATGCCGCGCTCACCCAGCTGCGTGATCTGATCCGCCGCATCAACGCCACCAACTCGCGCCTCGATCTCGGCCGCGACGGCACCATGACCGACGCCCTTGCCGCGCGCGACGTGCTGCGCCTGCAGCACTCCCTGCTGACGGATGCCGCGGCCGCGGCATCCGGAGCGAACGATCACTTCCAGCGCCAGATGAGATCGGAGCTCCGGAAGATCTCCGCGCTCCCGGTCGCGGAGCTGCGCGCCAGGGCCGACGCGGTCGCGCAGGAGCTGCGCGAACTCGACAACCGGATCCAGCAGGCGAACTGGACGAACGAGCTGGAGGAGTAGGGCGGAAGTCGGTAGTCACGACGAAGCGGGCACAACCCCCGCCGGGAGGGGCAAGTTCCGGCACACCTGGAGGGCGGAGGGCAGCCCGGATCGCATCGCGCAGCCCCGCACGCCGCACAGGTGAAAGCGCACAGCGCACCATGCACCACCGCGTGCCGATCGTCGTGACGAGGGTGGGTCAGGGGACCTTCCGCTCTTCTCCTCCGAAGACCATGCGATAGAATGGAGTTCTGCTCAGCCCGTTGGCTGAGGTGGTCAGGCGCCGGGAGGCGTGCTGATCCGAGGCTCGAAACCTCCGGCATCCTCAACAGACACCGGAGGTTTTTCCATGTCTTCTTCCCTGCGCGCCCACCCCCGTACTCGTTGGTGGGCCCTCGCCGTGATCGCTCTCACCCAGCTGGTCGTCGTCCTCGACGGGACCATCGTCAGCATCGCCCTGCCGCGCGCTCAGCAGTCCCTCGATCTCTCCGACGGGCAGCGGCAATGGGTGGTGACGGCGTACGCGCTCGCGTTCGGCGCTCTCCTGCTGCTGGGAGGGCGGCTGTCGGACTACGTCGGGCGCAAGCGCATCTTCATGATCGGGATGGTCGGGTTCGGGGCGGCGTCGCTGTACGGCGGATTCGCGCAGCAGGGCTGGGAGCTCATCCTCGCCCGCGGACTGCAGGGGGCGTTCGCCGCGCTGCTCGCCCCGGCGGCTCTCGCACTGCTGACCGTGACGTTCCCATCGGGGCGCGACCGCAACACGGCGTTCGCGGTGTTCGGCATCGTCGCCGGAACCGGCGCCGCGGTCGGGCTCCTCCTCGGCGGTGTGCTCACCGAGTTCGCCGACTGGCGGTGGTGCCTGTTCGTGAACCTGTTCTTCGTCGCCGTCGGACTCGTCGGGGGAGCGCTGTTCCTCAGCGAGAGCAGGGCGGACGGCGACACGCACTACGACGTCTGGGGCACGATCACGGTGACCCTCGGTCTCGGAGCCCTGGTGTACGGCTTCAGCCTCGCGGAGAACGGCTGGGGGCAACCTCTCACGATCGCCTTCCTGGCGCTCGGCGCGGCGCTGCTCGGAGCGTTCGTCTGGATCGAGAGTCGCGTCGCGCACCCGCTGCTGCCGCCGCGGATCGTCGCGGACCGCGTGCGCGGCGGGGCGTTCCTCATCCAGGGCGTCGCGGGGGCGATCATGATCGGTGCCACGATGTACCTGACGTTCCACTTGCAGTTCGTGCTCGGGATGGGCGCCTTCACCGCAGGACTGGCGACGCTCCCGCTCCCCATCGCGACGATGGTGGTCGCGCCGCTCGCTACCCGGCTGCTGCCGGTCATCGGACCGCGACCGATGCTCATCGTCGGGCCGCTCCTCGCCGCCGCAGGGATGCTCTACCTATCGGGAATCACGCCCGATGGCGCCTACTTCCTTCAGGTCGCGCCCGCACTCGTGATCCTCGGCGTGGGCATGGCCCTCGTCTTCGTCCCGCTCCAGAACCTGGCGCTCACCGGCATCGCCTCCGAGGATGCCGGAGTCGCCTCCGCCGTGGCCAACTCCGCGATGCAGATCGGCGGGTCGATCGGCCTGTCGGTGTTCACGGCGGTCTACGCGGCTTCCGTCGGAGGCCACGCGCAGCGGGATGTGACGGCGCAGCAGCTGACCGACGCGTACGGCTGGACCTTCATCGTGGCGGCGATCTTCCTGGTCGGCGCTTCGGTGATAGCCGTCTGTATGGTGCGGGGCTCGAAAGACGAGCTGATGCCCGCCCACGGTGAGCTCGCGGTCGCCGCGCACTGAGCGCGCCGCGGCATCCGCGCCGGGTGGGCTCCCTGTGATTCACCTGCCAGGAGCGGATGCTGCGGCACGCCTCGGACCGAATGTCCGTGGGGGTTCGTAGCGTGTGAGTATGCGAATCCTGCACACCTCCGACTGGCACATCGGTCGCACGTTCCACGGTCACTCGACCATGGACGCGCTGGCCGAGGTGCTCGCGGCGCTCACCGCGCAGGTGCAGGAGAACGCGGTCGACGTCGTGGTCGTCGCCGGAGACGTGTTCGACTCGGCCACGCCTTCGGGCCCTGCCTACACCCTGCTCGGTGACGCGCTGGTCGCGCTGCACGAGACGGGCGCCCGCGTCATCATGACCAGCGGCAACCACGACTCGGCGGCCCGGCTCGGTTTCCAGGCCCGGCTGCTGCGCGACGGGATCCACGTTCTGACCGACCCGCTCGCCGTCGGTGAGCCGATCACCATCGCCGACGCCGACGGGCCCGTGCATTTCTTCGGCATCCCGTACCTCGAGCCGGCGATCGTTCGTCAGCACTGGCCGGAGGGCGACGCCGAAGGGCGTCAGCTGCGCACCCAGGCGCAGACCATGGCGCATGCGATGCATCTCGTGCGCGTCGGCATGGCCCAGCACTCCGGTCGGTCGGTCGCCATCGCGCACTGCTTCGCCGCGGGCGTCGATGCGACGATCGGGCTGGAGCGCGAGGTGCGGCAGGGCGGACTCGACGTCGTGCCGCTGAGCGTCTTCGACGGTCCCGACTACGTGGCGCTCGGCCATATCCACGGACGCCAGCAGATCAGCGAGCGCGTGCGCTACGCGGGGGCTCCGCTGCACTACAGCTTCGGCGAGCAGCACAAGCCTCGTGGCTCCTGGCTGGTCGACCTCGATGCCGACGGGCTCGCCGGTGTCGAGTGGCTCGAACTGCCGGTGCCGCGGCGCCTGGTCACGCTCACGGGTCCGCTCGAGGAGATCCTGTCCGAGGCGAACGTCGCCGCACACATCGACGACTGGGTCTGCGCGATCTACACCGACGCCGCCCCGCAGGCCGAGCCCATGCGTCGGCTGCGCGAGAGCTTCCCGTTCTGCGCGATGGTGCAGCACCAGCCCGAGGTCGTCGCCGAAGAGCGCGAGCGGAGCTACTCGCAGCGGCTGCGCGCCGCCGTCACCGACGCGGAGCGCATCGACGCCTTCCTCGAGCATGTGCGCGCGGGGCATGGGCCGACCGAGACCGAGAGCCGGCTGATCCGTGCCGTGCTCGACGACCGTGTGCGCGCGGAGGCGCTCGTCTAGATGCGCCTCCATCGCCTCGAGGTCGAGGGATTCGGCCCGTTCCGGTCCCGCCAGACCGTCGACTTCGACGCGTTCGCCGACGACGGCATCTTCCTGATCGCCGGACGAACCGGTGCGGGCAAATCCAGCATCCTGGATGCCGTCTGCTTCGGGCTCTACGGCGGGGTGCCGCGCTACGACGGCGGAGAGAAGCGGCTGCGCAGCGACTACTGCGAACCCGATGACATCTCGGAAGTGGTGGTGGAGTTCAGCGCCTCCGCCGGTCGCTTCCGCGTGACGCGCTCGCCCGAGTACCCGCGCCCGGCCAAGCGCGGCGGCGGCATGACCAAGCAGGCCGCGGCCGTCTCGCTGGAGGAGCGGACGGATGCCGGGTGGGTCGGCCGCGCGGCGCGGGCGGTCGACGTGGCCACCGAGCTCGACGAGATCCTGCAACTGAGTCGCGAGCAGTTCCTGCAGGTCATCCTGCTGGCGCAGAACAGGTTCTCCGAGTTCCTGCTCGCGGGGAGCAAAGATCGTCAGGCGCTGCTCCGGCGACTTTTCGGCACGCAACGGTTCGAAGACGTCCAGTCGCGTTTCGACGACCGGCGGAGGGTCGCAGAGCAGGCCCTCGGTGCTCGCCTCGCGACCGTCGCCGCGCGGGTCGACGAGGCGGAGCGTCTCGTCTCCACCGCCGGCCTCTGGGGGGACGGGAGCGACGACGAGGCGAGTGCCGGCGAGTCCGCGCGTTCAGCCGTGACGACGACGCCGGACCGGCTCGACGACCTGCGGCGCGCGAAGGCTCGTGCCGACTACCAGGCCGAGCGTCGCGCATCAGAACGCGTCGAAGCGGAGAAGCGTTCGGCCGCCGCAGATGCCGTGCTGGCCACCACACGCGAGGAGCAGCGCGCGCAGCGCGAGCGGGATCGTGCGCGAGCCGCTCTCGACCGCCTCGATGCCGAGGAGCCGTCGATGGCGGCGGTCCGCTCCGAGCTGAACGAGGCCCGATCGGCCGAGGGGCTCCGTTCGACCATCGCCTCCGCGGACCGAGCGCGGAAGGCGCTCGACAGCGCGAGCGGAGGAGAAGCCGACGCCCGTGAGGCATGGCAGCGCTTCGCGGTGGAAGTCGATGACGACCTGGCCGCGTGGGCCGCCGAGCGCCTCAAGGAGAGCGGAGCGTGGGAACGCGCGCACGAGCTCGAGCAGCGCGAGGCGGCGCTCGAGGAAGAGCTCCAGACCGCCGAGGCCGCTGTGCAGACTGCAGCGAGTCGCGCTTCGGCAGGAGCCGCAGAGCGCGATGACCTGCCGGTGAAGATCTCCGCCCTGACCGTCGAGCGCGACGACGCGAGGCGCACCGCCGACCGGAGGGGCGATCTGGCCCTGGCTCAGGAGGCCGCGGAAGCCCGCCTGCGGGCGGCCCGCGACGCTGCCCGTCTGCGCACGGACCACACGCGCGCCGAGCAGGAGCTCGCCGCGGCGACCACCGCACACGCCGCTGCGCAGACGGCGCTGGCGCAGCTGAGGCAGCGCCGCTTCGACGGAATGGCCGGCGAGCTCGCCTCGGGCCTGTCCGACGGCGAGGCGTGCCCCGTGTGCGGCGCGCACGAGCATCCGGCGCCGGCGACGCACGTGGATCCCGTCTCAGCCGACGACATCGCCACCGCCGAGAGCGCGCGTGACGCCGCGTCCGAGATCGAGCGTGCGGCGGCAGCGACGTCTTCGTCCCTCCGGGCAGCGCTCGCGGCGGCCGAGACCAAGGCGGACGGACGAACGGTCGAGCAGGCCGAGCACGAGCATCTCGAGGCCGTCGACGCTCACGCGGAGGGTGTCGTCGCGGCCGATCGCGTCAAGACCCTCGAGGCGCAGCTGCTGGCCCTCTCCGACCGGGCTGCGCTGCTCGAGCGCCGACGTGCCGACGATGATGCGGCTCTCGCGGCCTCGCGAGAGCAGCTCGTGCTGCTGACCCAGCGCGTGGCCGACGCGCGCACGCTGATCGCCGATGCCCGGGGGTCTTTCCCCACCGTCGCCGAGCGCCTCGCCGACACGACGGCCAAGGTGACGGCGGCACGTGCTCTCGCCGAGGCCACGGCCGAACGCGCGCGGCGCGCGCAGTCCCTGAGCGAGGCCGAGGCTGAGAGAGACGCCGCATTGGCTGATTCGGCGTTCGACGATGTGGCCGCAGCCGTCGGAGCCCTGCGGTCGGCCGAGGTGCAGGAGGCACTCGACGCGCGGATCTCCCAGCACGCGGTGCAACGCGAGAAGGAACGCGCCATCCTGTTCGACCTCGAGCTGCGGACCCTCCCCGAGGAGCCGATCGACCTCTCGCCCGCCGAAGAAGCCGCAGCGACAGCGCGCGCGAGCTGGATGCACGCGGTCGACGAGGCGAGTCGCGCGAGCGGAACCGCCGAGCGGCTCGACGGGCTGATCGACTCCGCCGCCGCGGAGCATGCCGAGACGGCCGACGACGCCGCCGAGTTCGAGATCCTCCAGGGGCTCGCCGACACGATCGCCGGGCGCGGTGCCAACACCCGCAAGATGGCGCTCGAGACCTTCGTCCTCGCCGCAGAGCTCGAGGAGATCGTAGAGGCCGCGAACCGCCGGCTGTACGACATGTCCACGGGGCGCTACCAGCTGCAGCACTCCGACGCCCTCGCCGCGCGCGGCGCGGCATCCGGTCTGGGGATCGTGGTGTCCGATGCCTTCACCGGGCAGACGCGTCCGCCTCAGTCGCTCTCCGGCGGTGAGACGTTCCTCACCTCGCTCGCGCTCGCTCTCGGCCTCGCCGAGGTGGTCACGGCGAGGGCCGGCGGTATCCAACTGGACACGCTCTTCATCGACGAGGGCTTCGGATCGCTCGACGGCGACACGCTCGACGTGGCCATGCGCACTCTCGACGAACTGCGGCAGGGCGGCCGCACCGTCGGGGTGATCAGTCACGTGGAAGCCATGCAGGAGCAGATTCCCGCGCAGCTCACGGTGCGCGCCACCCCCCACGGCCCGAGCATCATCGAGACGCGCTGAGACGGCCCGGGATGGGGCGGCGCGTCGGCGCCGTCAGACCCCGTATTCGTCGCGGATGAAGTCGCGCAGCTGCACGCTGCACCGCGCGACGGCCTCGCGCCAGTCGGTGAGGGCCCCGTCCTCGGCCTGATCGGAGACGGCGCGGAAGACGCGGATCGGCACGTCGAACTGCTCGGCGACCCAGATGTACGCGTACGTCTCCATGTCCACCAGCGCGGCACCGGTCGGCCGGATCACGGCGGTGACCTCGGCGTCGTCCACGAAGTGATCGCCCGTGGCGATCAGCACGCCGTCGCGGCCGGTCGCCACGCGAGCGGGAAGCGAGACGTGCTGGCCCGCGACGCCGTCGAGATCGGTGACGTCATGCTGGAACGCGGTGCCGATCTCGTGGACCGTCGCCTCGAGATCCGGATCGATCGCACCGGCGGTGCCGACCGCGACGATCTCGTCGTAGTCGCGCGCGTCGAGCGCGCGGGTGAGCGCATACGTGGCCTGGAGCTTGCCCGGGCCTGTCACGAGGCGATCGAACCCATCGAGTGTGTCCGGGAAGGCGGTCAGTTCGGACGCGAGGGCGGCGACGAGGAGTTTCACTTCCTCATTCTTTCAGGTCGCGCCTGGCAGGAGCGTCCATGTGCGGTTCTGTCACCCGGGCGTAACACAGAAGCGCGATACTGATTCGAGGAAGAGTGGAGGCCCCCGTGTCGTTGCAGCAGCAGATCTCCGAAGCCCTCGGTGTCCGGCCCGAGATCGATCCCGAAGCTGAGGTGGAGCGTCGAGTCGGATTCCTCGTCGACTACCTCCGCACGACGGGAGCGCGTGGCTTCGTCCTCGGCATCTCGGGCGGGCAGGACTCGACTCTCGCGGGTCGCCTGGCGCAGCTCGCCGTCGAACGCGTGCGTGCCGAGGGCGGCGAGGCGAGATTCCTCGCCGTGCGTCTGCCGTACCGGGTGCAGAAGGACGCGGCGGATGCCGAGGCCGCACTCGAGTACATCGCGCCGGACTCATCCGTCGAGGTGAACATCCAGAACGGCGTGGACGGCGTCGAAGAGGACATCGAGTTCGCGGTGACGAGCGACATCAGCGACTTCAACCGCGGCAACATCAAGGCGCGCGTGCGCATGGTCACCCAGTACGCGCTCGCCGGACACGACGGCCTGCTGGTGATCGGGACGGACCACGCGGCCGAGGCCGTGACGGGCTTCTACACGAAGTTCGGCGACGGCGCCGCCGACATCCTGCCGCTCTCCGGCCTCACGAAGCGGCAGGGCCGTTCGCTGCTGCAGTTCCTGGACGCGCCCGACCGGCTCGCCTTCAAGGTACCGACGGCCGACCTCCTCGACGGCCAGCCCGGCCGTGCGGACGAGGACGAGCTCGGCCTCACGTACGAGCAGATCGACGACTTCCTCGAGGGACGTCCCGTCGACCCCGAAGCGGCCGGACGCATCGAGGCGAAGTACCTCGCGACGCAGCACAAGCGCCACCTCCCGGTGACCCCCGACGACGACTGGTGGCGCTGAGCGCAGGTGCGCGCCTTTCGTCCCGTGTCGGATGCCGCGGATAGTGTCGAAGCATCCGACAGAACGGGAGCATCGTGCGGATCGACACTGCGGCGCAGCGCGTCATCTGGAGCGCCAGCGATCTGAAGGCGGCCGCGGAATGCGAGTTCGCCTGGTGCCGTGCGATCGACGCGAAGCTCGGCCGCGTGCCGGCCGTCGAGGAGCCGGAAGACGCCACGCTGAAGCGCGCCGCCCTGCTCGGAGATGTGCACGAGCAGAACGTGCTCGCGCGGTACGTCGAAGAGCTCGGTGACGACAGGGTCCACCAGATCGAGAAGGTCTCGTCCGTCGATGCCGACGCTCTCCGTGCAGCCACCGACGAGACGGTCGCGGCGCTCGAGTCCGACGCGCTCGTCATCTTCCAGGCCGCGTTCGCGACCGAGGAATTCGTCGGATTCGCCGACTTCCTGCGCAAGGACGACGATGGTCGCTGGCGCGTGCAGGACTCGAAGCTGGCGCGCAAGGCGCGGGTCACCGCCCTCATGCAGCTGGCGGCATATGTCGATCAGCTCGACCGGCTCGGCATCCCGCGGTCCGATGAGGTCGACCTGATCCTCGGCGACAGCACCCTCAGCACGCACAGTGTCGACGATCTCCTTCCGCTCTTCCAGGTGCGCCGATCGCGGCTGCGGGCGCTGATCGCCGATCGCCGCGTCGGCGATGGTGCGACCGGTGCTCCGCTCGCCTGGGGCGACGATCGCGACGACCTGCAGATCGTCGCGTGCGGTCGGTGCGCCACCTGTGAGGAGCAGGTTCTCGCACACCGGGACCTGCTCGTGGTCGCGCGCATGCGTCCGGTGCAGCGCGCACGTCTGCGCGCGTCCGGCATCGACACGATCGATGCCCTCGCGACGGCATCCGAGGCCCCCGTCGGCATGAACATCGATTCGTTCGAGACCCTCCGCGCGCAGGCGCGCCTGCAGATCCGCGCCGATGCCGAGGGCCTGCCGACCTACGACGTGCACTACGCCCCGGCGATCCACACCCTTCCGCTCCCCAGCCACGGCGACATCTTCTTCGACTTCGAGGGCGACCCGCTCTACACGGAGCCGGCGCCGGACGGCGAAGCGCACTGGGGGATCGACTACCTTTTCGGCTGGGTCGACAACACGGATCAGTACTCGGCCCTCTGGGCGCACACCTTCGAAGACGAGCGTCGTGCTCTCGAAGCGTTCCTCGACTTCGTGAAGGTACGACGGGCCGCGCACCCCGCGATGCACATCTACCACTACGCGCCGTACGAGACCTCGCATCTCGTAGCGATGGCGGCTCGGCACGGAGTGCGGGAGGGGGAGGTCGACCGGCTGCTGCGCGAGGGCGTGTTCGTGGATCTGTATCCGCTCGTGCTGCGCACTGTCCGGGTCGGCTCGCGCTCGTACTCGATCAAGAAGCTCGAGCCCCTCTACATGGGCGACGACGTGCGCACGAGCGATGTGCAGAAGGGCGACGACTCGATCGTGCAGTACGTCGCGGCGCGAGAGCTCGCCGCCGCGGGGGAGCAGGCCGAAGCGGATGCCGTGCTGGCCGACCTCGCCGACTACAACCGCTACGACTGCGTCTCCACCCGTCGGCTGCGCAACTGGCTGATCGACATCGCCCGGAAGGAGGGCGTGACACCGGCGCCGCCGGACGAGATCGACGAGGTGATCTACGAGCCCTCTCCGCGGTCCGTCGCCCTGCTCGCCGACGCGGAACGCGCTGTCGATGCCGGTGGCGACGGGCTCGTGCACCGCATCGCGGCGGCGGCGATCGACTACTTCCCTCGCGAGGCGAAGAGCTTCTGGGTCTCGCACTTCCAGCGTCTGCGCGAGCCCGTGACGATGTGGGACGGCACCCGCGACGTGGTGCGGGTCGATCGACCGTCGTCGACGGTCCGCCGGGATTGGAGCATCGGCGAGGGGCGACGGGCGATGTCCCGTGACATCGAGGTCCGCGGCGAGGTGTCGCCGGGAACGACATTGGGTGTGGGTGCGCAGCCCTTCGCGCTGTACGAGGTGCCGGCGCCATTCGACACCGAGATGCCGTCGCGGGCGGTGCACGTGCCCCACACGGTGACCGTGTCGGAAGTGCTCGACGACGGCTATCTGCTGACCGAGTCCGCGGTGCAGGGGCAGACGTGGGACGAACTTCCGCTCGCCCTCACGCCTGCCGCGCCGCCGCGGGTGGTGTCGCTGCAGGGTGCGATCGACGAGTGGGCCGACGCCGTGCACGCCGCAGCGCCGGGCTTCCCTGCCGACGCCGCGACCGACATCCTGCGACGCCTTCCGCCGCGCACTGCATCGGGTGCACCGATCCCCGCGGCCGGCGACGATGTCATCGACGCGATCGTGCGCGGTGTCCTCGATCTCGACCGCAGCTATCTGGCGGTGCAAGGACCTCCCGGAACGGGCAAGACCTACACCGGGTCGCGGGTGATCGCGCGGCTGGTGAGCGAGCACGGTTTCAAGATCGGCGTCGTTGCGCAGTCGCACGCCATCATCGAGACGCTGCTCGATCGCGTGGTCGCCGACGGAGTGGCGCCGGCGCAGGTCGCCAAGGCGCCGAAGGACAGCGAGGCCGAGACCTCGTACACGGCGATACCGAAGAACGGCATGGCGTCGTTCCTCGCCGAGCATGCCGACGAGGGGGCCGTCGTCGGCGGAACCGCCTGGGACTTCAGCAACACCCAGCGCGTCGATCGGGCCGGTCTCGACCTGCTGGTGATCGACGAGGCCGGGCAATTCTCGCTCGCGTCGACGATCGCTGTCGCGGCGGGCGCCAAGAGGCTGCTCCTCCTCGGCGACCCACAGCAGCTCCCGCAGGTCAGTCAAGGCGCTCACCCCGAGCCGGTCGACACGTCGGCCCTCGGCTGGGTGATGGACGGCGATCCCGTCGTGCGTCCGGAGTACGGCTACTTCCTGGCGCGCTCGTGGCGGATGCATCCACTCGTGGCCGCGCCCGTGTCGAAGCTCGCCTATGCCGGGAAGCTCGCATCGGCACCCGGCACGGAGCGCCGGTCGGTCGACGGCATCGAGCCGGGGCTGCACGTGATTCCTCTCCGGCATCGTGGCAACGCGACCCAGTCGCCGGAAGAGGCTGCCGAAGTGGTGCGTCTGGTCCGTGACCTCGTGGGCCGGCCGTTCACCGACAACGATGCGGATGCCACGACCAGGGCGCTCGAACAGTCCGACATCATCGTCGTCACGCCGTACAACGCGCAGCGCCAGCTCGTCCTCGATGCGCTGGCGGAGGCAGGGCTCCCCGATGTGCCGGTCGGCACGGTCGACAACTTCCAGGGGAAGGAGGCGGTCGTGTCGATCACCTCTCTGGCGGCGTCGAGCGGACGGGATGCTCCTCGGGGCCCGGAATTCCTCCTGCTGCAGAACCGGCTCAACGTCGCGATCTCTCGGGCGCAGGTGGTCGCCTACCTGATCCACTCCCCGGCGCTGCTCGACGACCTGCCGTACACGCCCGAGGGGGTCGCCCGCCTCAGCGCCTTCGCTCGTCTGGTCGGAGCAGCGGAATGAGCGCAGCCCTGCACGGGACCGCCGACATCCTTCGCGCCGCGGCATCGTGGGCGTGGTTCCCGCGAGACAGCGATCGGGCCGACGATCACCTGCTGCTCGTGCGCTATCCGACGCGGTTCGGAGGAGGAGTCCGCGGCTCGCAGGTGCGCTCGTCGTCGGAGGCCGCGACGGTGCTGGATCACGCCGTCGAGCGAACGAGGGAATGGGGCGAGTCGCGGCTGACGTTCTGGACCAATCCTTCGGACGGCCCCGACCTCGAGGAGGAACTGCGGCGACGCGGTGCGGAGCACATCGACACGGTCGCGGTGCTCGCGGGCGCGATCGACGAACTCACCGTCGACGTGCCGCCGGAGGCGACGGGCGAGGTCGTGCGCACGCTCGATCAGGTGCGCGCTGTCGACGCGATCAACGTGCCGGTGTGGGAGCAGGCTCCGCTCGACGACGAGGGTCTCCGCGTCGAGCTGGCGGAGGTGACCGCCCGGCGCGAGACCGGTGAGGGCGTGCGCGTGCTCGGGCGCCTCGACGGCCAGCCCGTCAGCACCGGTGGGTGCACGATCGTCGACGGCTTCACACGGCTCTGGGGTGCGGCCACTCTCCCGGAATTCCGCGGCCGAGGGGTGTATCGGGCCGTGCTCGCCGAAAGGCTGCGCGCGAGCGTCGGACTCGGCGCGACGACGGCACTGGTGAAGGGCCGCGTCGCCACCTCGGCGCCGATCCTCACCAGAGTCGGATTCCACCACTACGGCGATGAGCGGGCGTATCGCCTGGACCTCGCGTAGATCCGTCGGCGAGGGAGCGAGCTCGAGAACTCAGACCGTGCCGTAGAGCCGGTCGCCCGCGTCGCCGAGTCCGGGCACGATGTACCCCTTCTCGTTGAGACGCTCGTCGAGCGCGCCGAGCACGAGCGTGACATCGCGATCACCGGCCATGGCCTCGATCGCGGCCACGCCCTCCGGGGTGCCGAGCAGGCAGATCGCGGTGACGTCCTTCGCGCCGCGGTTGAACAGGAACTGGATCGCCGCCGCGAGCGAGCCGCCCGTCGCGAGCATCGGGTCGATGGCGAAGCACTGCCGGTCGCTCAGATCGTCGGGGAGACGTTCGGCGTAGGTCGTCGGCTCGAAGGTCTCCTCGTCGCGGACCATGCCGAGGAAGCCGACCTCGGCGGTCGGGAGAAGCTTGACCAGGCCCTCGAGCATGCCCAGGCCGGCACGCAGGATCGGCACCACGATCGGGCGCGGCTCCGAGATCTTCACGCCCATCGTCGTCGTCACCGGCGTGGTGATCTCGATCGGGCTGACCTTGACGTTGCGCGTCGCCTCATACGCGAGCAGCGTCACGAGCTCTTCGGTGAGCTGCCGGAAGACCGGCGACGAGGTGCGCTGGTCGCGCAGCACCGAGAGCTTGTGGGTGATGAGGGGGTGGTCGGCGACGTGAACACGCATGGGTACAGGCTAATGCGCGGCGCGGCTCCGCACGACATCGGTACCGCCGGATGCCGGAGACGGCTGTCGTAGGCTCGACCCATGACCGCCGCCGACGACCTCGCGATGCGACGCGCGCTCGTGCTCGCCGCAGAGGCGGCCGCCGCCTCGGAGATCCCGGTGGGCGCCGTCGTCGTCGATGCCGAGGGCCGCATCATCGCCGAGGGGCGCAACAACCGCGAGGAGACGCACGACCCCACCGGCCACGCCGAGGTCGAAGCGCTGCGCCGTGCCGCGGCATCCGCCGGCTCCTGGAACCTCCAGGGGCACACGCTCGTCGTGACGCTGGAGCCGTGCATCATGTGCGCCGGCGCGATCCTGCAGGCGCGGATCAGTCGCGTCGTGTTCGGGGCGTGGGACGACAAAGCCGGGGCCGCAGGCTCCCTGTACGACGTGCTGCGCGACCGCCGCCTGCCGTACCGGGCGGAGGTCATCGGCGGCGTCGAGGCGGATGCGGCGACTGCTCTGCTCCGCGCCTTCTTCGAGCCGCGACGCTGACTCCGTTTTTCGGAGACGTCCACGTTCTTCGGATCGAACCGCACGAATCGTCCGCAGACCGTCGAATCCTCCGAAAAACGTGAGGCGGGTCAGTCCGAGGACTTGAGCACGAAGACGTCGGTCGAGGGCTGCGGGTCGATCGCGGGGCGGTACACGTCGGGCTCGATGTAGACGACTCGTGCGACCGGCACGGCCTCGCGGATGCGGGCTTCGATCGCGTCGATGTCGTCGGCGGCCTCGCGCAGCGGCTTGTCGGCGCTGAGCGCGATCTTCGCGGCGACCATCAGCTCGTCCGGGCCGAGGTAGAGGGTCTTCATGTGGATGATCTTCTCGATCTCATCGCCCGCGTTGATCGCGTCGACGATCCGGTCGTAGTCGGCCTGCGTCGCACCCTCGCCGACGAGCAGGCTCTTGGTCTCGACGCCGAGCACGATCGCGATGAGCACGAGGAGCACGCCGATCATGACCGTGCCGAGCGCATCGAAGACCGGGTTCCCGGTGATCAGCGTGAGACCGACGCCGAGCAGCGCGAACGTGAGACCTGTCAGCGCGCCGACATCTTCCAGGAGCACGACGGGGAGCTCCGGCGCTTTGGAGCGGCGCACGAACGAGACCCACGACTGCCCCTTCTCACGAACGAGGTTGCTCTCGCGGACGGCCGTGCGCAGCGAGAATGACTCGAGTCCGATCGCGATGACGAGGACGACGAGGGGCAGCCACCACCACGTCTTGTCGAGTTCGTGCGGGTGCGTGAGCTTGTCGACGCCTTCGTAGATCGCGAAGAGGCCGCCGACGGAGAAGAGGATGATCGAGACCACGAACGCGTACACGTAGCGCTCGCGGCCGTAGCCGAACGGGTGGGAGCGGTCGGCCTCGCGCCGCGCCTTGCGTCCACCGAGCATCAGGAGCAGCTGGTTGCCGGAGTCGGCGACCGAGTGGATGGCCTCGGCGAGCATCGACGCGGAACCCGAGAGCGCCCAGGCGACGAACTTCGCGAGGGCGATGCCCAGGTTCGCCAGGAACGCCGCGACGATGGCCTTGCTGCCTCCGGATGCACTCATGCCACGAGTCTAGAACTGCTCCCCGATGGATTCCGGAGCGCCCGCCGTAGGATGACGACATGGCTGAATCGCTTCCCTCTCTCGCGTTCCTCGGTGCCGGTTCGATGGGGGGCGCGATCCTCCGGGGTGTCGTCGCCTCCGGCATCCGCATCGACGGCGGAATCACCGCGACCAACCGCACTCCCGAGAAGGCCGCAGCCTTCGACGACGTCGACGGCGTCACCAGCATCGCGCTCTCCGAGCAGCCGGAGGGCAACGCGGATGCCGTCGCCGGAGCGCGCATCGTGCTGGTCGGGGTCAAGCCGGCGATGGTGCCCGATCTGCTCCGCGAGATCGCCCCGCACCTCGCTGACGATGCGATCGTCGTGAGCCTTGCGGCGGGCGTGACGCTCCAGACCTTCGCCGACGTCCTCGGCGAGGATGCCCGCGTGATCCGCTCCATGCCGAACACGCCGTCCACGGTCCGCAGGGGCGTGGCGGGACTCGCTGCCGGCGCGTCCGCGACCGCCGAAGACCTGGCGCTCGTCCGTCGCCTCTTCGAGACCGTCGGCGCGGTCGTCGAGGTGCCCGAGTCGCAGATCGACGCGCTCGGGACGATCTCGGGTTCCGGCCCCGCGTACGTCTACCTGCTGATCGAGGAGTTCACCAAGGCGGCCGTCGGGCTCGGCTTCAGCGACGCGGATGCCCGGTTGATGGCGGAGCAGACGTTCATCGGCGCGACAGCGCTGCTCGAGGCGTCAGGAGAGGATCCTGCCGAGCTGCGCCGCCGCGTCACGAGCCCGAAGGGCACGACCGAGCGCGCGATCGCCGTGCTGCAGGACGCCCGGCTCGACCGCACGTTCTCGGACGCGGCCGCGGCGGCTCTCGCCCGCTCCAAGGAGCTCGCGGCAGGAGCCTGAGCGATGCGGCTGCTGATCGCCGGGGAGATCTGGTACTGGCGCGGCCCCGCGCCGTTCCACTTCGTGACCGTGCCGCCCGCGGAGAGCGAGATGATCCACGAGATCGCTTCGGTCGTGACCTACGGCTGGGGGATGATCCCCGCGACGGTCACGATCGGCGCGACCACCGTGACGACGGCCCTCTGGCCCAAGGACGGCGGCTACATCGTGCCGATCAAGAAGGCGCTGCAGGACCGTGAGGGCGTGACCGTGGACGACGTCGTCGATATCGCCCTCGACATCGACGCCTGATGGCCGGCGGAATCAGGCGAACGCGCGGAATCAGGCCGTTTCATGGGGAATCGGCCTGATTCCCGATGATTGCCTGAATCGACGAGGCGCCGCGGGGTCCGGTGTGCGCGACCGGACGCCGGGTCAGCGGTCGAGGGCCGCGAAGCGTTCGATGTCGCTGTTGGTTCCCGACACGATGATGAGGTCGTGGTTAGTGACGATCGTGTTCGCCTCCGCGTAGCGGAACGGCTTGCCGGGGCTCTTCACTCCGACGACGGTCACCTTGTACTTCGAGCGCACGCCGGATTCGTTGAGTCCGACGCCGCGGATGAACTTCGGCGGGTACATCTTGGCCAGCACGAAGTCGTCGTCGAAGCGGATGAAGTCGAGCATCCGGCCGCTCACGAGGTGCGCGACGCGCTCGCCGGCCTCGCGCTCAGGGTAGATGACGTGGTTCGCGCCGACGCGGGCGAGGATCTTGCCGTGCGACTGCGAGACGGCCTTGGCCCAGATCTGCGGCACCTTGAGGTCGACGAGGTTGGCGGTGATGAGGACGGATGCCTCGATCGACGAGCCCACGGCGACCACGGCGACCTGGAAGTCGCCGGCGCCGATCTGCCGCAGCGCGTCGATGTTCTTCGCGTCGGCCTGCACGGTGTGCGTGACGCGGTCCGACCACTTCTGCACGAGCTCGAGGTTGTCGTCGATCGCGAGCACCTCGCGGTCGAGCCGGTCGAGCTCGCCAGCGCACGCGGCGCCGAATCGACCGAGACCGATGACGAGGACGGGAGCGTCGCCCCGGAGGACTTCAACCAACGATCGGCCTTTCCACGGGCAGCGAGTAATACTGCGATCGCGACGTCGCGGCGACTGCCGCGGCGAGAGTCACTGTACCAACGCGCCCCATGAAGATGGTCGCTGCCATCACGTAGGACGCCGAATCGGGGAGCTCCGCCGTGAGACCGGTCGACAGCCCGACCGTGCCGAACGCCGAGATCACATCGAAGAGCACGTGACTGATGTCGGCCTTCGTGATCTGCGCGATGATGATGGTCGACAGGGCCACGATCGTGGCTCCCCACGCGACGACGCTGAGCGCGACGCGCTGCACATCGCTGGGGATGCGACGGCCGAAGACCTCGACGGACTGGCGTCCCTTCGCCTCCGACCACACGGCGATCGCCAGCACGGCCAGCGTCGTGACCTTGATACCGCCGGCGGTCGATGCCGAACCGCCGCCGACGAACATGAGCATGCTGGCGGCCAGGAGCGAAGACCCGTTCAGGTCGTCCATCTCGATGACGTTGAACCCGCCGGAACGGGTCATCGCCGACAGGAAGAAGGCCTGGAACGTCGTGTCGGCGGCATCCATCGACCCGAAGGTCTTCGGGTTGGCGTACTCGAGGATGAGGAACACGGCGGCGCCGAGCACGAACAGCAGCACGGTCGTCACGAGGGTGAGCTTCGTGTGCAGAGACCATTTCTTCACGTGCCAGACGTGTTTGGCCAGCGTGTAGATGACCGGGAAGCCGATGCTGCCCAGGAACACGCCCACCATGAGCAGGAAGAGAACGAGGTAGTCGTCGGCGAAGACCGCGACACCGCCGTCGTTCGGCGCGAAGCCCGTGTTGGTGAAGGCCATCGCCGCGAAGTACGGCGCCTCCCACAGGGCGGCGATGGGATCGACCTTCGCCATCACCAGCGCGGGGTAGAGGAGTGCAGCGAGGGAGGCTTCGATGATCAGCGCGGACACGGCGACCGTGGTGAGCAGTTGGCCGACCTCGCCGAGGCGCACGGTCTGGCTCTCGTTCACGACTCCGCCGTGCGCGCGCAGAGGGTTGGTGTCTCCGGCGGCCATCAGCTTGGCCCGCAGTCCGAGGCGCCGGGAGATGAGCATGCCCATGAGCGAGGCGAGCGTCAGTACCCCGAGCGCACCGATGTTGACGCCGATGAAGACGACCACGTGGCCGAACGGTGACCAGTAGTTCGCCATGTCGACGGTCGCGAGGCCCGTGACGCAGATCGTCGAGACCGCGGTGAAGAGGGCGTCACTCAACGGGGTGACCGTGCCGCTCGCCGAGGCGATCGGCAGGGACAGCAGCACGGTGAACACCAGGATGAGCAGAGCGAAGACGACGATCGCGAAGCGCGACGGCGACGAGGTGACGATGTGCTTGACCCAGTCGGCGACGCCTTCCAGGCGCTCGCGAGGAGACGACGCCGAAGCGATGCCCGACATCGCGTCCCCCTTCGTCCTGCGCCTGCCCGCTGTGCGGTCACACGGCGCCTTTCGCCGAGCCTTCGTCATGGTACTCCGTGCCGGGGACGACTACCCTGATCTCATGACGGACATCTTCGACGTGATCGCAGACGGTACGAGGCGCGACATCCTCCAGCTCCTGCTGCGACGCACGGCCGAAGGCGAGTCGGGCACGAGCGTGAGCCACATCGTCGCCGACCTCGGCATCAGTCAGCCCACGGTGTCGAAGCACCTCAAGGTCCTGCGCGACGCCGAGCTGGTCTCGGTGCGCGAAGACGGGCAGCGCCGCTTCTACAGCCTCTCCGTCGAGCCGCTCGAGGTCGTCGACGACTGGCTGGTGCCTTTCCTCGTGGACGCGTACGGCGACGATGCGCCCGACATCGACTACCCCGTCATCCCGCTGACCGACAGCGCCGCCCACGCGGCCGAGGTGGTCGGCCGCGCCGCGGCATCCGCCAAGCATGTCGTGACGTCTGCGCTCAAGCGCTTCGGCGCCTGACGGCATCCGCTCGGGCGGTCGCATTCCGCTCCGGACATGACTCGCCCCCGATGACAGGGGGGCATGTCATCAGGGGCGATCCGCGGGCCCCAGCCCGCGTGGACTCGGCGGTGCCGGCACAAGTCCTGCCGTCACCATCGCAGGTCTGGCTGGGTGGAAGGCCCGCAACAGCTATGCCTCAGCTGGGACTCCGTCCGTCCTCCGCGGTTCCCGGTGTCATCGGCGAGCGGCCTTGCGGCGGAAGAGCCATGCGCCCCACATCACCGCGATCAGGAGGATGAGCAGGCACCAGCCGATCGCCCACCACGGCTCGTCGTGCAGCGGCGCGTCGGTCAGCAGTCCGCGGATGGTCTCGACGATAGGCGTGATCGGCTGGTTGGCGGCGACGGGCTGCAACCACGCGGGCATGCTGGCCACGGGGACGAAGGCGCTGGAGAGGTACGGCAGGAACAGCAGGACGAAGCCGTAGCCGTTGGCCCCCTCGGGGCTGCCCGCGGCGAGACCGATCGCGGCGAACAGGTACGTGATCGCCAGGATGTAGAGCGCGATCAGACCTGTCAGGGCGATCCACTCCAGCAGCGTCGCGCTCGGCCGGAAGCCGACGAGGATGCCGACGCCGATCACGATCGCCGTTGCGATGAGGTTGCGCAGCACGCTGGCGACGACATGCCCGGTGAGCACAGCTCCGGCGCGCAGCGGCATCGTGCGGAAGCGGTCGATGATCCCGGTGCGCATGTCGTTCGCGACATACACGGCTGTCGACGACGCGCCGAAGCCGGCGCAGGTGAGGATGATCCCCGGGACCACGTAGTCGACGTAGGCGCCGGAGGGATCGATCGCTCCGCCGAACACCCACGTGAACATGAGCATGAGCATGATCGGGAGCATGATCGCCATCAGCAGCGATTCGCCGTCGCGCAGGGAGTGACGCAGGCTGCGGCCGACGAACACGGCCTCGGCCGTGAGTCCGCGCAGGCGAGGCCGCGGCGCGGGGAGCGGGGGGACGGATGCCGTGGCGCGGGGCGCGGCGATGGCGATGTTCATGCGAGCTCCTTCGAGGTGCGAGCAGCGGGTGAGGTGACGGCGAGGAACACGTCGTCGAGTGTCGGACGACGCAGAGTGACGATGCCGTCCGCGCCCTCCTCGTCGAGCAGGTCGAGGGCACGACGGAGGTCGGGGATCGATCCGTCGGTGGGGATCTCGCGGCGGAGCTCGCCGCGGGAGTCGTGCAGCTCCATGGTGTCGCCGCCGATGCGGGACTTCAGCTCCGCCGGAGTGCCGAGGGCTGCGATCTTCCCGTCATGGAGCACGGCGACCCGGTCCGCGAGCTGATCGGCCTCTTCCAGATACTGCGTGGTGAGGAAGACCGTCGTGCCGGCGCTCGCGAGCTGGCGGATGATGTCCCAGAGGTCGCGGCGGCTGCTCGTGTCGAGGCCGGTCGTCGGCTCATCGAGGAACAGCACCTCGGGTGTCACGACGAAGCTGAGCGCGAGGTCGAGCCGGCGACGCATGCCGCCCGAGAACGTCCGCACGATCCTTGCCGCGGCATCCGTCAGGTCGAACTGGGCGATGAGGTCGGCAGCGCGTCGCTTCGACTCCGCCCGGCCGAGACCCGACAAGCGGGCGAACATGACGACGTTCTCGGTGGCGGTCAGAGCGTCGTCGATCGCGGCGGACTGGCCGGTGAGACTGATCCTGCGCTGGACCTCGGCGCTCTGCGTGCGCACGTCCCATCCGGCCACCTCGGCCTTGCCGGCGTCGGCGGCGGTGAGCGTGGTGAGGATGTTGATCGTCGTGGTCTTGCCGGCGCCGTTCGGCCCGAGCAGGGCGAAGACCTCTCCGCGCGCGACGGTGAAGTCCAGGTCGTCGACGACGACCCTGCCCCGGAAGGCCTTGCGGAGACCCTGCACTGCGATGGCTGTGTGCATCGTTCGGTCCTCTCTGTGTAGGGGAAAAACTGTGTACGTCCGAAACAACTGTGTATGACCGTAACACACTGTTTATCAAATAAACAGAAGTAGGATGAGCGCATGACTGAGACCGAGCCGCCGGAGCTGCCGCGGGGGATCGCGCTCGCCTGGGGCGTGGCCGCCGATCCGCAGCGGGGGCCCAAGCGCGAGATGAGCGTCGAGAAGATCGTCGATGCGGCCGTGGAACTGGCGGACGCCGAGGGCATCGGCGCCGTCTCGATGGCCGCCGTCGCCGCCAAGCTCGGCTTCACGCCGATGTCGCTCTACCGCTACGTGAGTGCGAAGGACGACCTGCTGCTGCTGATGCAGGAGCAGGCGACCGGGCTGCCGCCGGAGAGCCACCTCGAAGCCGACGGCTGGCGGGATCGGCTGCTCGCCCTCTACGAGGAGCAGGTGCTCCTGTATCTCCGGCATCCCTGGATGCTGTCCGTGCCGATCACGGGGTCGCCGATCACGCCGAACAGCTCCGCGTGGCTGGACGCATCGCTCGCCGCGCTCGAGAGCACGCCTCTCAGCGCCGATGAGCGGATCTCCGTCGCGCTGGCGGTGACCGGCGACGCGCGGTGGTGCGGGATCGTCCAGGCCGGCTACACCGCGCAGTCCCGCGGCTCCGGGCTCACCCCCGAAGAGGTCGCCGTGCGCGAGGCGACGCTCTACGACCGCGTGATCACCGCCGACGAGTTCCCGGCTCTTCGCCGCGCGATCGAGGAGGACGTGTTCCTCTCCCCGGCCGACCCCTTCCGGTTCGGCGTGGAACGGATGCTCGACGGTGTCGCCGCCTACATCTCGACGCTCGATCGTGGCGAACCGCGTGATCCCGCGGGGGAGTGGGTCGCCCTGGACCCGGCCGAACTCGCCGGCGACCGCCGGCTCCGTGAGGCGCAGAAGGCCGTCCGCGAAGCCGAGAAGATGCTGCGCACGGCGCGCAAGATCGAGCGACAGACCCTGCGCGAGGCCGGAGAGCGACTCGCGAAGGCGAAGAAGATCGGCTGACACGCGCCTCGGGCGCCGAGTCGCCTGCAAGATGGGGGGATGACGACCGACTTCAGAGCGCATTTCGACTTCGCGATCGCCTTCGCCAACGGCGGCGGCATGCAGGGTGAGGGTTTCCGTCTCGACGTGCCGCGCGAGGAGATGACGTCGGATCAGGTGGGCGCGCTTCTGGTGGCGCACCTGGGCCTGGCGCTCGTCAGCGAGGTCACGATCCGCGACCTCCTGATCGTCGCCGAGACGCATCGCGGCAGTCGAGGTGTCGACGCACAGGGCGACATCGACGCCCCCGCCGCGAGGCGCGTCATCGATCTCAGCCACCCGATCGAGGCGGGGCTGGTCACCTACCCCGGCCTTCCGGCGCCCACCATCACGTCGCATCTCACGCGCGAGGACTCGCGAGCCAGGTACGCGCCGGGCACCGAGTTCGCGATGGACATCATCACCATGATCGGGAACACCGGCACCTATATCGACTCGCCGTTCCACCGCTACGCGGACGGCGGTGACCTGGCATCGCTCGACCTCGACACCCTCGTCGATCTGCCGGCCGAGGTCTTCCATCTGCGGGATGCTTGGACCGCCGAGCGGCGCGGCATCGCGGCGATCACTCTCGCGGATCGCGACCTCCGCGGCGCCGCCGTGCTGCTCGACACCGGCTGGGACCGGCACTTCGGGACGCCGGCGTACGGCGTCGGCTCGCCGTTCCTCACCGAGGATGGGGCCCGTTTCCTGGTCGACGCGGGCGTGCGGCTCGTCGGCATCGATGCGCTCAACATCGACGACACCGAGAGCGGAGGGGAGAGGCCGGCGCACAGCATCCTGCTCGCCGCCGGGGTTCACGTCGTCGAGCATCTGACCGGGCTCGACGCGGTGCCGCCGCGGGGCGCCCGGTTCACCGCGGCACCTCCCGCGGTGCGCGGCTTCGGCACATTTCCCGTCCGCGCGTTCGCGACGGTCGCCGCACCTCACTGATCACACGAGCCACATGGGTTTACAGGTGTCCCACCCACCCCATAGAGTGTGCACATCGAGAAAGGGGTACGTGGGATGCCCGAAGTACCTGACGTCCGGTTCCTCACAGTGGCCGAGGTCGCCGAGCTCATGCGCGTGTCGAAGATGACCGTGTATCGGCTCGTCCACGCGGGCGAGCTGCCCGCCATCCGCTTCGGCCGCAGCTACCGCGTGCCCGAGTCCGCCGTCGCAGACGCGCTGCAGCGACCCATCGCCGACGTCGGCTGACGACTGAGGAGAGGATGCCGTGGATGTCAGCACGTTCTACGCCCTCTTCTCCACCACGTGCTTCACACTCACGGGGCTCTGGTGGAATGTCGTCCGTGCCCGACGCGACTGGACAGCCGACCCCGCGATGCGGCGCACGATCGGCGGCGTCTATCTCTCCTTCCTTCTCCCGGCCCTGATGGGCCTGTTCGCGCAGGTCGGGGGCACCGAGAACCCCCTGCTGTGGCGCATGTCGTTCGTGGTCGTCGCCGTCGTCGGCGGGGCATCCATGGTCCGCCTGGTCGCGCAGGCCGGTCGCGACGGCACTTCCGCGGCGATCCGCTGGACGCAGATCGGGTCCGTGGTCGTGTACGCGGCGATCGCCGTCATCGGCGTCGCGCCTCAGCTCGTGACACCTCTCGGCCTCACCGGTATCCAGGTCGAGGCGCTGCTCCTCATCGCGCTGGTCGCTCTCGGACACGCTCTGGTGTGGCGGTTCCTGGTCTCGGACGAGGTCCCGGACTGAGACCGCACAGAGAGCCCGCTCGGGTTTGCTAGACTGATCCGAGGCATTTTTTCGTGCCCGTTACCCGGGCGTCCGATTTTGCGCGACGCCCAGCCGCTGACTTAGTGAGGTTTCCGTGGGTTCTGTCATCAAGAAGCGCCGCAAGCGCATGGCGAAGAAGAAGCACCGCAAGCTGCTTCGTAAGACTCGCCACCAGCGCCGCAACAAGAAGTAAGCGGCCAGACACGAGCGCCTGTCTTCGGACGGGCGCTTTGTGTCTCTGCCCGCATGTCTGCACCGTCGAGAGGACGTCATGAAGTCGATCACCGTCACCGAGCTCGCCGAGCGCTCCACCACGCCGCTCGTCGACGTGCGCGAGAAGGACGAGTTCGCGGCGGGCCACGTGCCCGGTGCGGTCAACATCCCGATGTCCGAGATCGGCAACCGCCTGGAAGAGCTGCCCGGCGAGGCATTCGACGTGATCTGCCAGATGGGCGGTCGTTCGGCTCGAGTCGTCGAGGCGCTCGAGGCGCGCGGCTACGACGTGACGAACGTCGAGGGCGGCACCGGGGAATGGATCGCCCAGGGTCGCGAGGTCGAGGTGCCGTCGGCGTGACCACGCTGACCCTGATCGGCAAGCCCGACTGCCACCTCTGCGATGTCGCCTCCGAGGTGATCGACGCCGTCGTCGCCGAGCTGCCGGATGCCGCGGCGGAGCAGATCGAGATCGCCGAGGTCTCCATCACGGACGACCCGGCCCTGTACGAGCTGTGGTGGGAGAAGATCCCGGTGGTGCTCATCGACGGAGAACTCCACGCGCACTGGCGGGTGTCGCCCGACCGGCTGCGCCTCGCGCTCGAAGAGTCCGTCCGCGCCGTCGCGCTCAGCGATCAGAAGGAGTCGAGATGACCGTCCGCCATGTGGTGACCTGGAAGCTCGCGGCCGAGGATGCCGCAGAGCGCAGCGCGCAGGCGGCCGAGGTCGCCCGTCGCCTCAACGCCCTCGACGGCGTGGTGCCGCAGCTGCTGTCGATCTCCGCCGGCGCCAACATGGCGTACCCCGACGCGAACTGGGATGTGACCCTGGTCGCCGACTTCGCCTCGATCGACGCGCTCGAGGAGTATCAGGTGCACCCCGCGCACGAGGAGGTCGTCGCCTACGTGCGCTCGGTCGTCTCGTCGCGCGTCGCCGTCGACTTCGAGGTCTGACCGGCGCCGCCCGACCGGTGCGGCGGCGACGGCATGGAAGAGATCACCTGGCACGGCGCGACCATCGCCTGGGCGCGCGTCGCCGACCTCGGTGACTTCACCGAGGCGGATCTCGCGGCGATGGGAGAGCGTCAACTCGCGAGATACCGGCAGCTGAGCGGGGCGCGAGCCGCGGGATTCCTGGCGGGGCGCGCGCTGATCCGCACGCTCGTCGTCGGTCTCGGTGGGGGCGACGACGTGCCGCTCGACAGCTCGTGCGCGCGGTGCGGTGAGGATCACGCCGCGCCGCGCACGCCGGGCTTCGTGCTCAGCGTCAGCCACGCGGAGGATCTGGTAGCGGTCGCGGTGTCCAGGGGATCGACGCCGCTGGGCGTCGATCTCGAGCGGAACTCCGCGGAGGACCGCGTCGCGGAGCTCGGGCCGATGTTCCCGGCGGGGAGCACCCCCGACCTGGCCGGCTGGACCCGCATCGAAGCGGCCGTGAAGGCCGATGGGCGCGGGGTGGAGATCGATCCGAACACCGTGCGGCTGGAACCGGCGCGCTCGGTCCCGCAGGGCGCGGGACCGCTCGTGTGGTCGGCCGTGCTTCCCGGACGCCGATCGCCCGTTCAGGTCGCGACCCTGCCCGGCCCGGACGGCCATACGCTCAGCGTCGCGCGCGGCTGACCGGGGGAAGAGCAGGAAGCGGCAGATCGTCGAGCCATGCCCGCATCAGCGCGCGTCCTTCTGCTCCGGCGATCTCGTCGACCAGGCCGAGGAAGTCGTCGGTCGTCACGGCGAGTCCTTCGAAGCGGGACGCCCAGGTGCGCGTGACCGTGAAGAAGAGTCCGTCGCCGATCGTGAGCCGCAGCGCGTGGAGGGCCAGCGCCCCGCGCTTGTAGACGCGGTCGTCGAACATGTCGGCGGGGCCGGGGTCGGACAGCAGCAGGTCCTGCGGAAGAGCCGCGAGGCGCGCGTGGTGGGCTCGCGCCTTCGCATGCGCCGTCGCACCTCCCGAGGCCTCGGACCACACCCATTCGGCGTAGCAGGCGAACCCCTCGTTCAGCCAGATGTCCTGCCAGCGGCTCACCCCGACGCTGTTGCCGAACCACTGATGCGCGAGCTCGTGCGCGATCAGCCGCTCGCAGCTCTGCGCCCCGTCGATGTGGTTGGCACCGAAGATCGCCATGCCCTGCGCTTCGAGCGGGATCTCGAGATCGTCCGGCGTGACGACGACCTTGTACGAGTCCTGCGGGTACGGACCGAAGGCCTCGACGAAGACGCGCATCATCTCGTCGAGGGGAGCGAAGTCCGCGCGCACACGCGGAGCGAGCGCCGTCGGGAAGTAGAGCCGACCAGGGGTGTCGCCGAGCGCGACCCTCTCATCCGCGTACTGGCCGATCTGCACCGTCATGAGGTACGTCGCCGTGGGCAGCGTCTGCTGGAACGTCCAGCGGGTGCGTCCGCGTTGCGTCGAACGGGTCGCCGCCCCGCCGCTGACCACCGTGTACTCCGGGTCCGCCGTGAACTCCAGCCGGTACGTGGCCTTGTCCGAGGGGATGTCGTTGCACGGGAACCACGTCGCGGCGCCGGTCGGCTGCGAGGCGACCAGGGCGCCGTCTTCGAGCTCCTCCCAGCCGATCATCCCCCAGCGGGTGCGGCGCGGGGCCGGTGCTCCCGAGTAGTCCACCGTGACCGTGAACTCGTCGCCCGCCGCTCGCTCGGTGCCGAAGTCCACCCTGATGCGGCGCTGATCCTGCCGGAAGGTCGCGCCGCGGTCCCCGCTCACCCGCACCTTCGTGGCCTTGAGCCCGACGAGGTCGAGCGAGATGTGCTTCGCCGCCTCCTGCATCCGCACCTGCAGCGTGGCCGTGCCGACGAGGCGATTCGTCGGCACCCGGTAGTCGATCGAGAGGTCGTAGTGCAGCACCCCGAAGCGGCGGTCTCCGCTGTGCGGGGTGTAGGGGTCGACGGTCATGCGTCGGAGGCCTGGTACGAACGCACCTTGACGGCCCGCCAGGGGCCGATCGGGTTGCCGCTCCACCGGCTCCCGACGGGCACGAACTCTCCGCGCATCACGAGAGAGGCCGGGCCCACCGTGGCATCCGCGCCGATCGTCGCCGCAGGCAGGATGACGCTGTGCGGCCCCAGGGTCGCACCGTTCTCGAGGGTCACGGAATCGATGCTCATCACACGATCATGGAACAGATGCGTCTGAACCACACATCCGCGGTTCACGGTCGCGCCGTCGCCGAGGGTGACCAGGTCGGGTTCGGGAAGCCAGTAGCTGTCCGTCCAGACCCCTCGGCCGATCTTCGCGCCGAGGGTGCGCAGCCAGATCGCGAGAGCGGGTGTGCCCGATGCCGCGTTGGCGAACCAGGGTGCGGCGACCATCTCCGTGAAGGTGTCCGACACCTCGGTGCGCCACACGAAGCTCGACCAGAGCGGATGCTCGCCGGCACGGATCGGACCGACGATGACCCACTTCGCGGCCGAGGTGATCAACGCCGCGAAGGCACCGGCGGCCAGCATCACGGCGGGAGAGAGCGCGACAGCCCACGCCAGGCCGACCGCTTCGATGAGGGCGGCCAGGGTCAGCATCACCGCCAGCCCGATCGCGCAGGTGACGAACACCGGGACGATCCGGCCCGCCTCCCAGAGGGCTCGAGCGACCCGCAGGCCGCTGCGGGGACGATACGTGCGCTCGAGGTCGGCATCGTTGACCACGCGCCGCAGACGGGTGGCGGGCGAGCCCAACCAGGACGATCCGGCCTTGGCCTTCAGCGGGGCCACCGAGAGGACGGCGACCAGACCATCCTTCGGGACGTTGTGCCCACCCGCGGCGAGCCCCGAGTTGCCGAGGAAGGCGCGCTTGCCGATCCTGGCGTTCGCCAACCGCATCCAACCGCCCTGCAGCTCATACGTGGCGACCATGGTGTCGTCGGCGAGGAAGGCGCCGTCGGCGATCGTCGTGAGCTTCGGGATCAGCAGCACGGTCGACGCCTCGACGTCGCGGCCGACGTCGGCGCCGAGGGCGCGCAGCCACAGCGGGGTGAACCCGCTGGAGTACAGCGGGAACAGGAACGTGCGGGCCGAGTCGAGCAGCCGCTCGGTCGTCCACGCCTGCCAGGCGACCCGGGAGCGCACGGGATGGATGCCCTCCGCCAGCCCGATGCCGAGCAGGCGGACGAGGACGAGCACGACGACCGCGAAGACCGCACCGGTGAGGAGCACGGCCGGCACGAGCATCGCGAGGATCCCCGGCACCGCGGCGAGCAGCGAATCGGCGCCGCGGATCCCGGACGCGAGGAGAGCACCACCGGCGCCGAACGCGAGAAGCGGCAGGACGCCGAGGGCGGCGGACGACGCCGCGTACGCCCACAGCCAGCGGCGCTTGCTCGGCGGGCGCGTCGGAGCGAAAGGCTGGGAGAGCCCACCCGTGCGGGCCGCGGGAGAACCGGCCCAACGCTGACCCGCGCGCACCCGACCGAAGACCGCCGATCCGGGGGCGATCTCGGCTCTCCGGCCGATCTTGGTGCCGGGGGCGAGCGTGCTGCGGGCGCCGACCGTGGCATCCGCGCCGATCCGGATGCTGCCGATGCGCACCGTGTCGCCGTCGATCCAGTAGCCCGTGAGGTCCACCTCGGGCTCGATCGATGCTCCGGCCCCGATGTCGAGCATCCCGGTGATCGGGGGCACCGTGTGCAGGTCGACGTCCCGGTGGATGCGGGCGCCGAGCGCGCGTGCGTAGTACACGACCCACGGTGCTCCGGCGAGGCCGACCGGATCGACCTGCTGCGCGATCTGCTCGGCGAGCCAGAGGCGCAGGTGCACGCCGCCGCCGCGGGGATAGTCTCCCGGGCGAACCCCGGCGAGGAGGAGCCGGGCGGCCGTCGCCGCGATCGTCATCTTGCCCAGCGGAGTCGCGAAGACGAGCAGGCCCACCAGCACGACCCATCCCGAGACGTCGGGGAGGAACTCGAACCCGGGAGAGAGTCGCAGCAGCCAGCTCGCGGCGAGGAGGAAGAGGAGCCAGCGGATGCCGGTGAAGACGAAGAGCGGGAACCCGGCGATCGTCTGCACCCACTGCATCCTGCGCGGGGTCGGCCGAGGCTGGCTGAAGACGCGCTCCTCGTGCTCGGCCTCAGCGTCGGTCTCCTCTTCGACGGCATCCGCCATCTGGCGCAGCCGCGGAAGATCATAGACGTCGGTCATGGTGAATTCGGGGGCGCGCGTCCGCAGGCGCGAGACGAGCTGGGCGGCGGCGAGCGAGCCGCCACCCAGCTGGAAGAAGTCGGCGTCCTCATCGGCCGGACGGATGCCGAGCACCGCGAACCACTGCTCGGCCAGCCAGGCCGATGTGCCGGAGAGCGACGAGTCTCCGGCGTCCCCGGAATCGAGCGGCCACGGGAGAGCAGCCTTGTCGACCTTGCCGGAGGTGCGCACCGGCAGATCGTCCACCGTCGCGAGGAGCGGGATGAGCGGAGCGGGCAGCGTCTCGGAGAGCTCGGCGCGCGCGATCTGGCGGTCGAACCCCTCGTCGGGCACGACGTAGCCGACGAGGACCGACATGCCGGTCTCGGTCTTCTGGACGACGACGGTCGCCGCGGACACCGCGGTGAGGGCCTGCAGCGCCGATTCGACCTCGCCCAGTTCGATGCGACGCCCGCCGATCTTGACCTGGTCGTCGGCGCGGCCCTGGAAGATCAGGCCATCGGACTCGAAGCGGACGAGGTCGCCGGAACGGTAGGCGCGGTCCCAGCCCAGGGACGGCATGGCGGCATACTTCTCGGCATCCTTCGCGGGGTCGAGGTATCGCGCGAGCCCGACGCCGCCGATGATGAGCTCTCCGGTCTCTCCCTCGGCGACGCGCTCGCCGGTGCCGTCGACGACCGCCAGCGACCAGCCGTCCAGCGGCAGTCCGATGCGCACGGGACCTGCCCCGTCCATCAGGGAGGCGCACGCGACGACGGTGGCTTCGGTGGGACCGTACGTGTTCCAGACCTCCCGGCCGTCGGAGGCGAGGCGGGTCACCAGCTCAGGTGGGCATGCCTCTCCGCCGAAGATGAGCAGGCGCACGTTCTCGATCGCATCCTGCGGCCAGAGGGCGGCGAGCGTCGGGACGGTCGACACGACCGTGATGCCGTGGCCGAGCAGCCACGGGCCGAGATCCTCACCGGAGCGCACGAGCGCACGGGGAGCGGGCACCAGGCAGGCGCCGTGGCCCCAGGCCAGCCACATCTCCTCGCACGAGGCGTCGAAGGCGACCGACAGCCCGGCCAGCACACGGTCACCCGGGCCGAGCGGAGCGTCCTGCAGGAACAGCCGGGCTTCGGCGTCGACGAAGGCGGCGGCAGAGCGATGCGACACCGCGACCCCTTTCGGGACGCCCGTCGAGCCGGAGGTGAAGATGATCCAGGCGTCGTCCTCGACGGTCGGTGGCGCGATGACCGGGACGGCGGCCGTGCTCGGGTGCGGGTTCTCACTGTCGAAGAGATCGGACGACGGTGCGGCGTCGGCGGGGTGGTACACGCCGCCGCCGGTGATGGTGCCGGTGACACGGGCCTCACGGAACACGAGGTCGGCGCGCTCTTCGGGGTCGTCGGCGTCGACCGGCACGTACGCCGCTCCCGCCGCCATCGTGCCCAGGATCGCGATGTACAGCTCACGTCGGCCCGACGCCATGCGGATGCCGACGCGATCGCCCGCACGAACGCCCTGCGCGTGCAGCAGCGCGGCGGTGCGCCAGACGCTCGCCAGCAGCTCGGCGTAGCTCAGGGCGCCGTCTGCGTCTTCGATCGCCGACGCCTCGGGATGCCGCGCGGTCGTCTCGCGGAGGATGTCGATGAGCGTCCGGGGCGGCGGTGCCTCCGCGCTGCGGTCCAGCGCCGTCTGCACGTCAACGCGCAAGGAGGTCGATCAGTGCCGCCTTCGAGAGGCGGGAGTAGCCGACGTGTCCGGCGGCACGGGCGCGGGACCGCAGTTCGACGACCGTGAGCGCGCTCAGATCGCCCGTGGATGCTGGTGCCTCGACGGCGGGCGCCTTGATCACCGGCGTCTTGACGCGACGCGTCGGCGTGACGACCGGGGCGGGCGTCGCGGCAGGTGCGTCGACGGGGGCCGGGGCGATCACGGCACCCTTCGTCGGAGCCGTCTTCTTCGGAGCGCGGGACTTCTCGTCCGCCTTCTTCTCGGCCTTCTTCTCCGCCCTCTTCAGGTCGGCCTTCTTCTTGTCCGCCTTCTTCGCGGCCTCGAACCGGGCGGTGGCGACCTGCAGACTCTCGGTCGCCGCGGTGGCCGACTTGGTCACCTTCTTGGGCTTGTCGGCGACCTTCTTCTTCGACACCTTGGACGCGTCCTTCGCGTCCTCCACGAGCGGCTTGAGCTTCTTCGCGGCCTTCTTCGGCAGCGACTTGATCAGCTTCTTCGCATCCTTCGCCGCATCCTTGGCGGCGTCGACAGCGGCCTCTGCGGTGCGCTGTGCGGTGGTCTTCTTTGCCATGATCTGTTCTCCCTGCATCCGGAGCGTCGTCGCTCATGTCTTGGGCACAGAGGATAGTCACTCGAGGTGAACAGCCGGTGCCGCGCCCGCTGCGTCCCGTCGGGTACGTCATGATTCGTCACACTTGCAACACAAATGTGATCCGCCGCAGTACCCTCCCGTTGGTCGGCGCGACGAGCCGCATGTTTAGATGATCACCTACCTGTCCGTGGGCGTCATTGCCCTCGTCTCACTCTGGAGTCGACATGCAACGTCGCAACATCCTCGCCGGCCTCGCTCTCGTGGCGACCGCCACCCTCGCCCTCGCCGGTTGCGCCACGGGCGCCGGTGACTCCGGCGGGGAGCCCGCCGCGGGCGACGAGTACGGCCTGGTCGAGGCGGGGACGCTGACGGTCTGCTCCGATATCCCCTACGCTCCCTTCGAGTTCGAGGGTGGCGACAACGGCACCGGCTACACGGGCTTCGACATCGACCTGCTCGACGCGATCGCCAAGAAGCTCGACCTCAAGCTCTCCGTCCAGGACGTCGGATTCGACGCGCTCCAGTCCGGAACGACCCTCGCGGCCGGCACCTGCGACATCGGCGCCTCGGCCATGACGATCACCGACGAGCGCAAGGCCAACATCGACTTCTCCGACCCGTACTACGAGTCGCTGCAGTCGCTGCTCGTGCGCACCGACTCGGGCATCAAGTCGATCGACGACCTCTCCGGCAAGAACGTCGGCGTGCAGCAGGGCACGACGGGCGAGGCCTACGCGACCGAGAACGCGACCGGCGCCCAGCTCGTGCAGTACCCCTCCGACGGCGAGCTGTGGCCCGCGATGCAGGCCGGCCAGATCGACGCCATCCTGCAGGACCAGCCGGTGAACCTCGAGCACGAGAAGGCCGACAAGGCCTACAAGATCGTCGAGGAGTACGAGACCGGCGAGTCCTACGGCTTCGCCTTCGCCAAGGGCGAGAAGGACGAGCTGCGCGAGGCGATCAACGGCGCGCTGAAGGAGCTGCAGGACGACGGCGACTACCAGACGATCTACGACAACTACTTCACCGCGAAGTAATCGGCGAGCAGCGTAGAGCAAGGAGACCTTGACAATGGCGTCGAGGCGCAGCACGAAGAGCAAGCTCTATCGGTACATCGTCTACGTGGTGCTGATCGCCGTCGTCGTCTGGGCGGCGGTCAGCACTGACTGGGCGAAGATCGGTCCGCTGTTCTTCAACCCCGAAGTCGCGATCAAGATGTTCCCGGGGATCATCACGACCGCGCTCGTCAACACCCTGTGGTTCACGGCGGTGGCGTTCGTCGCCGGGCTCGTGCTCGGCGTCGTGCTGGCACTGCTCAAGCTGTCGAGCATCGGGCCGTTCCGGTGGATCGCAACGGCGTGGATCGAGCTGTTCCGCGGGCTCCCCGCGATCCTCACGATCTTCGCGGTGGCCTTCATCCTGCCGATCGCGCTCGGCATCTCGGGGCGCGATCTCGGCGGTCCTGTCGTCCTGGGACTGATCGGTCTGATCCTCGTGGCGTCCGCCTACATGGCGGAGACGATCCGCGCCGGCATCCAGGCGGTCCCGAAGGGCCAGACCGAGGCGGCGCGCTCCCTCGGCATGTCGCCCATGAAGACCACCTTCTGGATCATCGTGCCGCAGGGATTCCGGATCATCATCCCGCCGCTGACGAACGAGTTCGTTCTGCTGCTGAAGGACACCTCGCTGCTCTTCGTGGCGGGAACCTTCATCTGGTCGAAGGAGCTCACCAACTTCGCCCGTGACGCGGCGACGCAGAACACGAACGCGACGCCGCTGATCATGGCGGCGATCCTGTACCTGATCGTGACGATCCCCCTCACACGCTTCAGTGCGTGGCTGGAACGACGGATGGCGAAGCAGCGATGATCACCGACCTGATTGATGTGCACGCCCCGGCGATCGACCTGCAGGGGCTCGTGAAGAGCTTCGGCGACAACGAGGTGCTCAAGGGCATCGATCTCACGGTCACCGCCGGCGAGGTCGTCTGCGTGATCGGCCCCTCGGGGTCGGGCAAGTCGACGCTGCTGCGGTCCGTGAACCTGCTCGAGGAGCCGACCGGCGGCAAGGTGCTCATCGAGGGCATCGACATCACCGACCCCGACGTCGACATCGACCGCGTGCGCACGCGCATCGGCATGGTGTTCCAGAGCTTCAACCTGTTCCCGCACCTCGACGTCATGGGCAACCTCATGATCGCGCAGCAGCGCGTGAAGAAGCGCTCCAAGGTCGAGGCCGAGAAGGTCGCGCTCGCGATGCTCGCCCGCGTGGGTCTGGCGGAGAAGGCCGACGCCTATCCGGGGCACCTGTCGGGTGGTCAGCAGCAGCGCGTGGCGATCGCCAGGGCGCTCTGCATGAACCCCGACATGATGCTGTTCGACGAGCCCACCTCGGCGCTCGACCCCGAGCTCGTCGGCGAGGTGCTGCAGGTCATGCGCTCCCTCGCGGACGAGGGCATGACGATGCTCGTCGTCACGCACGAGATGGGCTTCGCCCGTGAGGTCGGCTCACGCCTGATCTTCATGGACGGCGGTCACATCGTCGAGGAGGGCGATCCGCGCGAGGTCCTCGGGAACCCGCAGAACCAGCGCACGAAGGACTTCCTGTCCCGCGTGCTGTGACCCGCTGAGACGAAACGCCTCATGCTCCGCGGAGCATGAGGCGTTTCGCGTGCTGCGGGGCTCCTCGCTCGGCGAGGAGCGAGCTGTCAGACCTCGACGACGTCGGCGCCCGGCGCGTTCTTCTGGACGGACTCGATCCCGTTCTTCGCGGCGGCCTTCGTGGTGTAACTCTCGCTGGTCGCGATGACCTCGCCGTTGCCGGCCTTCAGACGGAAGCGGTACCCGCCGGACTTGTCGGTGTACAGCTCGAACTTGCCTGCCATGGAGGCGTCCTCTCTCTGCTGGGCCGGGAGATCGACCCTTCGCCCTCACGCTATCCCCACCCGTATATCGGAGGGAAGAGGCGGATCAGCCGCGCGGATGCACCGCGACGGGCTCCGGAGCGACGGCGATGCGCACGCGGTCGCCGAAGGAGGGATGGATGCCGGGGGCGTGCTGCACGCGGACGAGCTCGCCCGACTCCGTCCGCACGAGTGTGCGTCGCATGCTCCCGAGGAACGTGCTCTCCTCGACCAGCGCGTCGGTCGCGGCATCCGCTTCGGAGGCGAAGTACACGTTCTCGGGCCGCAGGTACACGTCGACCGGACCGTCGGCGGGCGTCTGCAGCGGCAGCGCCTGCCCCCACACCATGACGTGATCGCCCTCGGCGACGCCGGAGACGACGCTCGACAGTCCGACGAACGCCGCGACGCCGGCCGTCGAGGGGGTCGTGTACAGCTGCTCCGGCGAGCCGATCTGCTCGATCCGGCCGGAGTTCATCACCGCGATCCGGTCGGAGACGGCGAGGGCCTCCTCCTGGTCATGCGTCACGAAGACGGTCGTGATGCCGAGGCGCAGCTGGATGCGGCGGATCTCG
Organism: Microbacterium luteolum; assembly: GCF_039533965.1. Taxonomy (NCBI): domain Bacteria; kingdom Bacillati; phylum Actinomycetota; class Actinomycetes; order Micrococcales; family Microbacteriaceae; genus Microbacterium; species Microbacterium luteolum. The sequence goes on along the minus strand of NZ_BAAAUN010000001.1, from coordinate 1,576,884 downwards.
TCGCGCAGCTGCACGCGCACCTTCGCGTCGAGGGCCGACAGCGGCTCATCGAGGAGCAGCACCTTGGGCTCGGTGACCAGTGCGCGTGCGAGCGCGACCCGCTGCTGCTGACCGCCCGAGAGCTGATGCGGGAAGCGATCGGCGAAATCCGCGAGACCGACGAGCGCGAGGGCGTCGAGCGAGCGCTTCGCGGCATCCGCCTTCCCGGCTCCACGCCGGCGCAGGCCGAACGCGGTGTTGTCGACCACGCGCAGGTGCGGGAACAGCGAGTAGGACTGGAAGACCATGCCGATGTCGCGCTTGTTCGTCGGCACGCGCGACACGTCTCCGCCGCCGAGCAGCACGGCTCCCTCGTCGGCACCCTCGAGGCCGGCGAGCACACGCAGGAGCGTCGTCTTGCCGCACCCGGACGGGCCGAGCAGCGAGACGAACTCGCCGGGGGCGATGTCGAGGTCGACGCCGTGCAGCACGCGGGTGCCGGCATAGCTCTTCACGATGCCCTGCAGTTCGACGCGGGTGCCTTCGCCGGCTTCGGCGAGCAGCACGTTGTCCTTCGTGCGGGGGAGGGCGTGGTCGAGGGTCATGATCGGGCCTTTCCGGTGCCGCGGGCGACGCGGCCGATGACGAGGAGCAGGACGAAGACGAAGACCAGCGCCAGCAGGGTGAAGATCGCCGGCGCGTACGGGTCCTGCTTCTGGACGACCACCATCGCGGTCTGGAACACCTGGCGGTTCAGGAGCGAGGCGATCGTGAATTCGCCGAGCACGACGGCGATGGAGATGAGCGATGCCGCGAGCAGACCCTGGCGCAGATTCGGAGCGAGCACCTTCAGCACGACCGTCGGCCAGCTCGCCCCGAGGGAGCGGGCGGCCTCGGCAAGCGTGCGCAGATCGGCCGCGTCGATCGATGCCTGGATGGAGCGGAAGGCGAACGGCAGCACCGTGATGCCGTACGCGAAGGCGAGCGTCCAGGTGCCCGTGCCGAGCGCTCGACCGATCTGCAGGTAGATCGGGGCGAGACCGACGACGAGCACGATCGCCGGGATCGAGATCGGCAGCAGCACGGCGAACTCGAAGGCCGGCTTGATCTTCGGGAACCGCAGGTTCACCAGGATCATCGTCGGCGCCAGCAGGAAGAGGACGATCAGGACGGTGACGAGCGCCAGGATCAGCGAGTTGCCGAGTCCGGTCCAGATCGGCTTGATCGCGGCGGATGCCGCAGGGTCGAACAGGGCGGCCCAGTGCGTGAGGGACATCCCGCCGGACGGATCACGCAGCGTGAACAGGAACGTCGACACCAGCGGGATGGCGAAGAAGGCGCCCACGAGGATGCCGATGACCCAGCGGGTCGCGAGCGAGGGGCCGAGCCGGTTCATGACTGCCACCTCGCGGCTCGGCGCTGGATGAGCGAGTACAGGCCCATCACGACTCCGACGATGAGAATCATGCCGAGCGCGAGCGCCCCGGCGAGGTTCTCCCGACCGAGCACGGTCTCACTGGTGAGGGCGGTGCGGATCTGCAGCGGCACGATCTGCGAGCCCTGGCTGGCGAGAGCCGCGGCGGTCGCATAGGACGAGAAGGCGTTCGCGAACAGCAGCAGCAGGCTGGCGAGGAAAGAGGGCGCGAGCACGGGGATGCCGATGCGCAGCCAGAAGCTCGCGCGGGTGCCGCCGAGAGTGAGGTTCGCCTCGGACCACTGCGGCTTGAGCGCGGCGAGTGCGGGCATGAACGTGATCACCATGAGCGGGATCTGGAAGTAGATGTACGGCAGGATCAGGCCGGGCAGCTCGTACAGCCACGTGCCGTTCGCGTAGATGTCGATCCCGAAGGCGTCCTGGAGGAAGAGTTTGAGGACGCCCTGGATGCCGATCGTCGCGATGAACGCGAACGCCAGCATGACGCCGCCGAATTGCGCGAGCACGCCGGACGCGGCATCCACCATAGAGCGGACCGCGCCTTCGGGGTTCATGCCGAGCAGTGCGTAGCAGACGAGGGCGCCGACGAGGGCACCGACGACGGCGGTCAGCAGGGACAGGCCGGCGGAGTTGGCGAACGTGGTCAGCACGACCGGGTCGGCCAGCGCCGAGACGTTGGTCCAGGTGAAGCTGCCGTCGTCCGCGAAGAAGCCCGAGCCGATCGCCAGGATGGTCGGGACGGCCAGGAAGAGGACGACGTAGGCGGCGAAGGGCACGAGGCCCAGCCAGGCCCATGAGGGCGCGGACCGCCGGGCCCCCGCTTCACGCGAGGACCCGGCGGCGGTGACGGGGACGGATGCCGCGGCATCCGTCCCCGCTACGGAGATCGTCGTCACTGGACGGCCGCGGCCCACTTCTCGCCGAGCAGCGTGCCGGCGTTCGTGGACTGCTCCTCGGTCGGGACGACCGTCTCGGCCGGAACCTCGGGCAGGGCTGCGGCGAGGTCGGCGTCGATCGTACCGGCCTCGGTCATGGCCTCCATGCGCGCGGGACGTGCGCCGCCCTTGAGCCACAGGTTCTGCACCTCGTCGCTGTAAAGGAACTCCTGCCACAGGCGTGCGGCTGCCGGGTTCGGGGCATCCTTGTTGATCGCCTGGTTGTAGTAGCCGGCGTAACCGGTGCCGTCGAGGACGACGACCTTCCAGTTCTCGTTGTCGGCCGTGTGCGCGGCGTTCAGGTAGTCCCAGTCGAAGACGACCGGGGTCTCGCCGCTGGCGACGGTGGCGGTGGTGACGTCGACCTTGAGCAGGTTGCCGGCCTTCTGCATCTCGGAGAAGAAGTCGATGCCGGGCTGGAAGTCGTCGAGCGTGCCATCGGACTGGACCGTGGCGAGGCCCACCGCGGCGAACGCCGCGCCGGCCTGCGTCGGGTCGCCGTTGATCGCGACCGCACCCTTGTAGTCGGCGCTCTTCAGGTCGTCGAGCGATTCGGGGGCGTCGAACTTCGAGGAGTCGTAGCCGATCGACATGTACCCGCCGTAGTCGCCGACGAACAGACCGGTCTTCTCCTTGAGGGCCTCGGGGATGTCGTCCCAGGTCTCGACCTTGTAGGGAGCGAAGGTGTCGGTGTTCTGCAGCGCGACCGTGAGGCCCAGGTCGAACACGTCGGGAGCGGTGTCGAGGCCCTTGTTGGTCTCGGCCGCCTGGATCTCCTCGGCGCTCGAGACATCGGGGGAGGCCTCGTTGATCGTGATCTCCGGGTACTTCTCGGCGAACAGGTCGAGGATCTCGCCGTAGTTCGCCCAGTCGCGCGGGAGCGCGATGACGTTCAGCTGCCCCTCTTCCTTCGCCGCGGCCTCGAGGTCGGCGAACGTGCCGAAGTCGGCGACGGACGTCGCGGATGCCGCGTCGACATCGGAGTCGCCGCCACCGGCGGTGGCGTCAGCAGCGCCGGAGCAGGCGGTGAGCGCGAGTACGGCCGTGGTGGCCAGGGCGATGCCGGCGCCGATGCGCGCGCGGCGGATGTTGCGAGCCATGAATGTCCTCTCGGGTGACCGGCGAAGGCCGGTTCGGGGTTGCGAGAGGACACTATGGGTGCGGAGTTACCGGTCGGCGCGGCGCGGGTGAACGCCGGGTGGCCGGGTGGTGGCGGATCGGATGCCGGTGGCGATCAGTCCTGCGGCACGGCGAACTTGAATCCCTTGTGCGACCCGACGTAGCCGAGGTGCTCGTAGAAGCGGTGGGCGTCGATGCGGCTCGCGTCGGATGTGAGCTGCACCATCGCGGCTCCGAGTGCGGGGGCGGCGGAGTCGGATACCCAGCGCATGATCCCCGAGCCGATGCCGGAGGAGCGCAGGTCACTGCGCACGCGCACGGCCTCGACCAGCAGACGGCGCGCGCCACGCCTCGCCATCCCGGGAATCGACGTCAGCTGCAGGGTGCCGACGATCACGCCGTCGAGTTCGGCGACCAGCAGGTCGTTCGACGGATCGGCGAGGATCTCGACGAGCCCCGCGACATACGCGGGACGGTCTTCTTCGGATGCCACATCGCCGCGTGCCGCGCTGATCGGATCGTCCGCGAGCAAGGCGATGACGGCATCCGCGTCGTTCGGTGTCGCCCTGCGAACGGTCGCTTCGCCCAGGCGGGAGTCGATCGGGTGCGGGAGGGGGAGCGCGTCGAGCATGGTCCCAGTCTGACATCCTGAGGGGATGGACATCGGCGCACTCCTCGGGCTCGAGCAGCTCACCTGGGGGATGCTGATCCTCGTCGTCGTGGCGGCTTTCGCGGCCGGCTGGATCGACGCCGTCGTCGGAGGCGGAGGCCTGCTGCAGCTGCCCGCTCTGCTGCTGATCCCCGGCATCGCGCCGATCCAGGCGCTCGCGACGAACAAGCTCGCATCGGTCTTCGGCACGGCGACCAGCAGTGTCACGTACTATCGGCGGGCGAAACCCGACATCCGCACGGCTCTGCCCATGGCCGGGATCGCGCTCGCCGGATCCTTCGGCGGCGCGGCCGTGGCGACGATCCTGCCGCCGGCTGCCTTCAAGCCCATCATCGTGGTGGCGCTGCTCGCCGTCGCTCTGTTCACCGCGTTCAAGCCGCAGATGGGCGCGGCGACGAAGCTGCGATTCCAGGGGCACAAGCATCACGTCATGGCGGGGCTCGCGGGGCTCGCGATCGGCTTCTACGACGGCATGATCGGCCCGGGAACCGGCACGTTCCTCGTGATCACCCTCGTGGCGCTGCTCGGCTACGACTTCCTGCAGGCGAGCGCCAAAGCCAAGATCGTGAACTTCGCCACGAACGCGGGCGCGCTGCTGCTCTTCATCCCGAACGGATCGGTGCTGTGGCTGCTCGGCGGCATCCTCGCGGTGGCGAATGTGGCAGGCAGCTACCTCGGCTCGCGGATGGCGATCTCACGAGGCACGACGTTCATCCGTGTGGTGTTCCTCGTCGTCGTCATCGGCCTGATCGGCAAGCTCGGCTTCGACGTATGGAACGAGAACATCGCGCCTGCGCTCGCGTCGATCTGACCGTCACCGTATGTTGCTGACCCTGCCCGGGGTTGCTGAGCCTGTCGAAGCACCCGTGACGGGCCCTTCGACAGGCTCAGGGACCCAGGTCCGTCCCCGCGTGGGTCAGGCCTCGTCGTCCTCGGGCTCGAAGTCGACGCCGGCCTCGGCGCGCTGCGCCGGGGTGATCGGCGCAGGAGCGGCGGTCAGCGGGTCGAAGCCGTTGCCGGACTTCGGGAAGGCGATGACCTCGCGGATCGAGTCGGTCTTCGACAGGTGCTGCAGCACGCGGTCCATGCCGAGCGCGATCCCACCGTGCGGTGGGGCGCCGAACTTGAACGCGTCGAGGAGGAATCCGAACTGCTCGTCGGCCTGCTCGTCGCTGATGCCCATGACCTCGAACACGCGCTTCTGCACGTCTTCGCGGTGGATGCGGATCGAGCCTCCGCCGAGCTCCGAGCCGTTGCACACGATGTCGTACGCGTAGGCCAGAGCAGAGCCGGGGTCGATGTCGAACGTGTCGGCGAACTCCGGCTTCGGACCCGTGAATGCGTGGTGCACGGCGGTCCAGGCGCCGGCGCCGACGGCGACGTCGCCCGAGGCGACGGCATCCGCCGCAGGCTCGAACATCGGGGCGTCGACGACCCAGGTGAACGCGAATTCGTCGGGGTTCAGGTAGCCGAGGCGACGGCCGATCTCGACGCGTGCGGCGCCGAGCAGCGCGCGGCTCTCCTTGGTGGAACCAGCGGCGAAGAAGACGCAGTCGCCGGGCTCCGCGCCGACGAAGGCCGCGAGGCCCGCCTGCTCGGTCTCGGACAGGTTCTTCGCGGCGGGGCCGCCGAGCGAGCCGTCCTCGTTGAAGAGCACGTAGGCGAGTCCGCGGGCGCCGCGCTGCTTCGCCCAGTCCTGCCAGGCGTCGAGCTGCTTGCGGGGCTGGCTCGCGCCGCCCGGCATCCGCACCGCTCCGACGTACTCCGCCTGGAAGACGCGGAAGGGCGTCTCCGCGAAGTACTCGGTCGCCTCGACCAGCTCGAGTCCGAAGCGCAGATCGGGCTTGTCGGAGCCGTACTTCGCCATGGCGTCGGCGTAGGTCAGGCGCGGCAGCGGGGTCGAGACCTCGACGCCGATGGTCTTCCACATCGCGACGACGAGCGACTCCATCAGCGCGATGACGTCTTCCTGGTCGACGAAGCTCATCTCGATGTCGAGCTGCGTGAACTCCGGCTGGCGGTCGGCGCGGAAGTCCTCGTCGCGGTAGCAGCGTGCGATCTGGAAGTACTTCTCGACACCGCCGACCATCAGCAGCTGCTTGAACAGCTGCGGCGACTGCGGCAGGGCGTACCAGCTGCCGGGGCTCAGGCGCGCGGGCACCAGGAAGTCGCGGGCGCCCTCGGGCGTCGAACGCGTGAGCGTCGGGGTCTCCACCTCGGTGAAGTCCTCGGCGTGCAGCACGTCGCGGATCGCCTTGTAGACGTTCGAGCGCAGGCGCAGGTTCGACGCCTGAGCCGGGCGGCGCAGGTCGAGGTAGCGGTACTTGAGGCGCGCCTCTTCACCGACCGTCTCGGTGTCGGCGACGGCCGTCGACACCTGGAACGGCAGCGGCGCGGACTCGTTCAGAACCACGACGTCGCTCGCGATGAGCTCGATCTCGCCGGTCGGCAGGTTCGGGTTCGCGTTGCCGTCGGGGCGCCGCGAGACCTCGCCGGTCACCTGCAGCACGAACTCGTTGCGCAGCGGATGGGCGATCTCCTCGTCGCGGATCACGACCTGGGCGATGCCCGACGCATCCCGCAGATCGATGAAGGCGACTCCTCCGTGATCACGACGGCGATCGACCCAACCCGAGAGGGTGACGGTCTGACCGATGTGCTCGGCTCGCAGTGAGCCTGCCGAGTGGGTGCGAAGCACGGAGGATTCCTTCTGATCTGGGAAATGGCGAACCCGCCCAGTCTACGGGCGCGAGAACACGCGACGATGCGGGGTGGGCGTTGCCACCACGACGAGTCGAGCGCAGTCGCTAGACTCACGCCGAAAGCCACGGACGGTACGAGGGACCGTCGGGTGAACAGTGAGGGAGAACCATGGATTCCAACATGCTCAGCGAGCAGGTCTTCAATACGAGCTCGGTCGTCATCTCGGTGATCTACTACCTGATCTACGCGATCACGATGTGGAAGGTCTTCTCGAAGGCGGGATACCCGGGCATCCTCGCGCTGATCCCGATCGTCAACTGGGTGATCCTGGTCAAGATCGCCGGCATGTCGGGCTGGGCGGCTCTGCTCTATCTGATCCCGATCGTCAACATCGTCTTCGCGATCGTCGTCGCCATCAAGGAAGGCAAGAACTTCGGAAAGGGTGGAGTCTTCTCCTTCTTCCTGCTGTGGCTGTTCCCCTTCATCGGCCACCTGATCATCGGCTTCGGCTCGGCCCAGTACAACAAGGTCTGATGCCGGGAGAACGCCTGCATCTCGTCAGACACGGTGAGGTGCACAATCCTCATCGCGTGCTCTACGGGCGGCTGCCGGACTATCACCTGAGTGAAGCCGGCCGGCGGATGGCGAGGGCGGCGGCGGACCATGTCGCCGCCCTCGACCGGCCGATCGCGGCACTGTACTCCTCGCCGCTCGAGCGTGCGCAGGAGTCGGCCGAGCCGTTCGCTGAGCGGTTCGATCTCGTGCCGGAGATCGAGATCCGTCTGATCGAGCCGACGAACGTCTTCGAGGGCACGCAGATGCGACGCTCGCTGATGAACCCGCTCAACTGGTGGCACCTGCGTCAGCCGGCGACCCCCAGCTGGGGCGAGCCGTACGCGTCGATCGCCGAGCGGATGCTGGGCGTCATGGACGAAGCGTGGGATGCCGCCGACGGCGGCGATGTCGTGATGGTGTCGCACCAGGCTCCGATCTGGATCACGCACCTTCGCGTCGCGGGTCTTCCGCTCCGTCATGATCCGCGCACGCGGCGCTGCGCGCTGTCGAGCGTGACCTCGTTCGAGCGGGTCGGCGACGTCTGGCGCGAAGTGGGCTATGCGGAGCCCGCGGCGACCGATGGGGCGGTGGACGTCGGGGCGGTGTGACCCTGCAGCTGACGCCCACCGGATGCCGGGAGCTGTCCACCCCATGCATAGGAACCCGCACGTAAACTGGGAATCGTGCCATCCGCGAATTGGGTCCCCGAGCCCGTCGAAGGTTCGATCCGCAGCGGCCGCCCCTCCCGCACGCGCTTCCCGCGCCGTGCGCTCGGAGTCGCGCTCGCCGCGGTCTTCGCCGTCGGCTTGAGCGCCTGCGCTCCCGATCCGGTCAGCGAATCCTTCCTCAGCGGAGACAACACCGGCTACGTCGCCGCCGACGGTGCGATCGTCGAGATCCCCGAGGCCGAGCGCGGAGAGCCGGTGGACTTCGGCGGCGTCACCGAGACCGGCGACACCTTCGACAGCGCCGACCTCGCGGGCCAGGTCACGGTCGTCAACTTCTGGTACGCGGGGTGCGCACCCTGCCGGGTCGAGGCCGCCGCGCTGGAGAGCGTCTGGCAGGAGCACGAGGGCGACGGCGTCTCGTTCGTGGGCATCAACACCCGCGACCAGGCCGACACCGCCGTCGCGTTCGCCGAGGAGTACGGCATCACCTACCCGAGCCTGATCGACGTCGACACCGCCGAGGCCAAGCTCGCCTTCGCCGAGGTCACCCCGATCGCCGCCACGCCGACGACGCTGGTCCTCGACAAGCAGGGCCGCGTCGCCGCCCGCATCATCGGCCCGATCGACGGCACCTCGATCCTCTCCACGCTCGTCAAGGACGCGCTCGCGGAGACCACGTGACCGCCTCGGGAGCGCTGTGAACACCGAGACGATCATCGGATCCGGCGCCCTCTGGCTCGCGATCCCGGTGGCCATGCTGGCGGGGCTCGTGTCGTTCCTGTCCCCGTGCGTGCTGCCGCTCGTGCCCGGCTATCTCGGATTCCTCGGGGGTGCTGTGGCGCCGCGCGGCGTGACGTCGGAGGGCGCCCTTCGACAGGCTCAGGGGCCCAGTCGTGCGACCGCTGAGGCTCCCACGCGGGGGCGGCTCGTGCTCGGGGTGCTGCTGTTCATCCTCGGGTTCAGCATCGTCTTCATCCTCTACACCGTGCTCGGCGGCACGGCAGGTGTCTTCCTGCTGCGGTGGGGCGACCTGATCACGCGCATCCTCGGCGTGGTCATCATCGCGATGGGGCTGGTGTTCCTCGGACTGTTCGGCTTCGCCCAGCGCGAGTTCCGGTTCCACGTCGACTCGAAGGTCGGCATCGCGGGCGCTCCGCTGCTGGGCATCGCGCTCGGCATCGGCTGGGCTCCCTGCATGGGGCCGACGCTCGCCGCGATCGTCGCACTGTCGTTCAACGCCGGCGACCCCGTGCGGGCGGGCTTCCTCGGACTCGCCTACTCCCTGGGCCTCGGCATCCCGTTCCTGCTCGTGGCTCTCGGCTTCGGCTGGGCGACCAAGGCGATCGGATTCCTGCGCCGGCACATCCGCGTCGTGAACATCATCGGGGGCGTGCTGCTCGTCGTCCTCGGCATCCTGATGGTGACAGGGCTGTGGACCGACATCATGTCGCGGCTGACGGCGGTGATCGGCAGTGTCATCCTCCCGCTCTGAGACCGACGCAACGAAGAACAAGGATGCCGTGAACAGCGACACCACCAGCGATCCGCTCCGCCCGTCCGACCACGTCGACGGCGACGACACGATCACGCAGCCGCGCCTCGGCCTCGTCGGTTGGCTCCGGTGGGGGTGGCGACAGCTCACCTCGATGCGCACCGCGCTGATCCTGCTGCTCGTGCTCGCGATCGCGGCGATCCCCGGCTCGATCTTCCCGCAGCGGATGGCAGACCCGAACGGCGTCACGCAGTGGCAGCGCGACAACCCCGACCTCTTCCCGGTGCTCGACGCGCTGAAGCTGTTCGACGTCTATCTGTCGCCGTGGTTCTCGGCGATCTACCTGCTGCTGTTCGCCTCGCTGGTCGGCTGCGTCATCCCGCGCATCAAACACCATGCGAAGGCGCTGCGCGCCCGTCCGCCGCGCACGCCCGCGCGGCTGCAGCGGCTCGAGGACTACCGCGCAGTGGTGCGGGATCCTTCGGGCCCCGGGATCCAGTCGGATGCCGAGGCCGCGGCGTCCGCGTCGATCGATGTCGCGACGAAGCAGCTGAAGGCCCTCGGCTACCGCGTCGAGCGCTACGACCGCGGCCGCACCTTCTCCGTGTCGGCCGAACGCGGCTACTGGCGCGAGACGGGCAACCTGCTCTTCCACCTGGCGCTCGTCGGCGTGCTGGTCACCGTCGGCATCGGCGGCGGGTTCTCGTACACGGGACAGCGCGTGCTCGTCGAGGGCGAGACGTTCGCGAACACGCTGGTCGACTACGACTCGATGAACCGCGGGCGCTTCGTGGGCGACGACGCGCTCGCGCCGTACTCGATGCGGCTCGACTCGTTCGATGTGTCCTACCAGCCGTTCGGCGAGCCCGGCTCCGGTCAGGCGGGCGACTTCTCCGCGAACATGACCGTGCAGGAGAAGGGCGATGAGCGCACCGGCGCCGTGAAGGTCAACGAACCCCTCGCGGTGGCCGACGACGACGTCTTCCTGCTCGGCAACGGTTACGCCCCGACCGTCACGGTGCGCGACCCCGACGGCGAGGTCGTCTTCACGAACAGCACGCCGTTCCTCCCGCAGGACAACAACATGACGTCGCTCGGCGTCCTCAAGATCCCGGACGGGCTCGCGGAGCAGGTCGGCCTGGTCGGCTTCTTCTATCCGACGACGGGCATCCTCGAGAGCGGTGCGTTCTTCTCCGCCTACGGCGACCTGACCAACCCGACGCTCACCCTCGACGTCTACACCGGCGACCTGGGCATCAACGACGGCGTCCCTCGCTCGGTCTACGTGCTCGACACCACCGGGATGACCAAGCTGACCGGACGCACCACCGACGTCGAGTCGATCGAGCTCACGCCGGGCGAGACGGCCGAGCTCCCGAACGGCCTCGGCAGCGTCACGTTCGACGACGAGTCGCCGGCGGGGGCCACCGACGCCTCCGAGTCCGTGAAGCGGTTCGCGTCGCTGCAGATCCACCGCGACGACTCCGGCCCCTGGGTGCTCGGCTTCGCGCTGCTCGCCCTCGCGGGCCTCATGATCGCCCTCTTCGTCCCCCGACGCCGTGTCTGGGTCAAAGCCACGGCCGACGGCGGCGCCGTGAACCTCGAGTACGCCGCGCTCGCCCGGGGCGAGGACCCGACCCTCGCCGGCGCCGTCGACGACCTCGTCGCCGGTCACGCGCGTCTGCTCGACGCGGCGGGCGGCACGATCGCCCGCGAATCCCAGGACGACGCCGATCCGTCCACGGAGCAGCAGCCCCCGGCATCCGATTCCCCGAAAGTAGACTGACACCATGCTCGAGCTCAACGAGATCTCGCCGATCCTGCTCTGGACGGCGATCGCGATCTACGCGGCCGCCTTCGTGGCGTTCGCCTTCGATCTCGCGCGCCGGTCCGAGGTCTCGGCGGATGCGCAGACCGTCCGCGAGTCCGTACTCGTCGGCGCCGGCAGGGGAGCGGCCGTCGCGGCATCCGGTGCGGCATCCGGGGCAGACGCCAAGCCGCAGCGGTTCGTGATGGCGCGGATCGGCACCTCGCTCACCGTGCTCGCCTTCGCCTTCCATCTCGGGGCGACCCTGACCCGCGGCATCGCGGCCGGACGCGTGCCGTGGGCGAACCTCTACGAGTTCGCGATGATCGGCACGCTGCTGATCGTCGCGGTCTTCCTCGTGGTGCTGACGCGCATCGATCTGCGCTTCCTCGGCACGTTCATCACGGGTCTGGTCGTGGTGCTGCTCGGGCTCGCGGCGACGAATTTCTACGTCGAGATCTCGCCACTCATGGACCCGCTGAAGAGCGTCTGGCTCGTCATCCACGTGTTCGTGGCGTCGCTCGCGACCGCGTTCTTCGCCCTCGCATTCGCCCTCTCGGTCATCCAGCTCATGCAGTCGCGACGGGAGCGCCTCGTCTCGGAGGGCGCCGAGAAGACCGGCCCCGGCTTCCTCCGCACGTTCCCTTCCGCCGAGCGGCTCGAGAGCATGGCCTACCGCTTCACGATCATCGGGTTCATCCTCTGGACCTTCACCCTGATCGCGGGGTCGATCTGGGCGTACTACGCGTGGAGCCGCTTCTGGGGCTTCGACGTGAAGGAGACCTGGACCTTCGTGATCTGGGTCATCTACGCCGGATACATCCACGCGCGTGCGACCCGCGGGTGGCGCGGCAACCCCTCGGCATGGCTCGCCATCGTCGGATTCTCGGCCGTGATCTTCAACTTCACGATCGTCAACGTGTTCTTCAAGGGGCTGCACGCGTACTCGGGCCTGAGCTGAGTCCGGTTCCATTCGGCTTGCGCTCGCTCTCGGAAACGCAGAGCGGATGCCGTCGCCTCGGCGCGCCGAACGGGGACACGCCCAGTCGTCCGCGAACGGTCCGGGTTTTCCAAGCCTCAGCGGCCGAGGGGGATGAGCTCCGCGTGCTCGGTGCCGTCCTGGTACCAGACCAGTTCCGCCTCGACGATCGTCTCGGTGGGCTTGCGTCCGAGCTCGCTCACCGACGCCTCACGGAAGTCCTCCCACACCGCGGGCTCGAGTGACCGGCCGTAGACGACGGAGAGGTGGAACGTCCAGTCGTCGACGCTGAGCTCGTCGAGTCGCTGGAAGTCCGTGTGCTCCAGAGCCGCGCTCAGGCTCGCATAGGCCGAGACGAGCGAAGCGGTGCGGGCGAGGCGCACGATCAGGACCTGCCAGGGTGCGGGGAAGGCATCGACGGCCTCGGCCGTCACCTCGATCGGATGCTGGTCCGCCGCCCACCGGCGGATCAGAGCCGCCAGTTCCGCCCGGCGATCGGGTTCGGCGAACGCCCGCAGAGTGGCGTGCTCGGTACGCGGATGCCGGATGTCTCCGCCGAAGCGCGCGAGCGCGGCATCCTGCACCTCTCGGAAGAGCGAGGCGACGCCGATCGTCGGACGCAGCACGAGATACTGCTGCCCCTCCAGCGAGGCGAGCTGATCGGGTGTGTCCATGAACGGTCGGCGCATGACGCGAGCTTAGGCCGCGCGCGTGCGATCCCGGGCACGGCTTCGGAGTTGTGGCCCGACTCGCCGTGATCGAAGGGCGATCCTCGGCGAGTCGAGGCCGATCTCCGAAGCTGTGCGGTGCTCGGAGGGGCGTGCGCGCCTAGGCGGTGGCGAGGACCGCCTTCGCCGAGGTCGTGCGGCGCAGGGTCACCGCGAGCGTGGTCGCGACGAGCGACAGCACACCCCAGACGACCAGCGCCGCGATGGCGGATCCGTTCCCTGCGATCAGGCCCGCGAACGCCGGAGCGGTCGGCAGTGCGGCGCCGAGACCGGCGAGCCAGTCGGGCACGGTGGAGATGAGTCCCGTCGCGACCGCGAGGACGCCGACGAGGGCAGCGATCCAGCGCCCGGTCCCGCCGAACAGGGCGACGAGCGCCTGGTTCACGGCGGCGAACACGATGCCGGCGAGCACCGCCGTGCCGGCGAAGGCCCACCAGGCGGCGGCGTCGTAGCCGGCGATGATCTGCACGACCAGCGAGACCAGCAGTCCCTGTGCCGCGCCGATCAGCGCTGCCGGGGCGAACGCGCGCAGCGTCAGGGCGGCGGACGGACGCCGTGAGGTCAGGGTGCGGGCGGTGTGCGCGCGCATCACGAGGAAGGACGCGAAGCCGCCGAACCACAGCACCACGGCAGCGAGCAGCGGGATCGCGGTCGGGCCGAAGATCGTGTTCATCGAGGAGTTCGTCGACACCGGGTCGGCGATCACCGAGGCGAGCGACGTCGATTCCTCATCGCTGAACGAGGGGAGGGAATCGGCTGCCGTGCGCAGACCGCCGGCGAGGTCGCCTGTGCCCGTCGCGAGGGTGTCGAGGCCGGTGGCGAGTTCGGTCGTGCCGGTGGCGAGCTCGGTCGCGCCGCCCGAGAGCTGCGTCGCACCGGAGGACAGCGAGCGCGCGCCGGCCGCGGACTGGTCGATGCCCTCGCCGGCGAGCTGGTTCAACCCGCCCGCGAGCTGTGAGGCACCGGCGCCGGCCTCGCGCAGCTGCGCGGCCAGGGTGGCCGGAGCCTGCGCGGCCACGGCGCTGATCCCGGCCGACGTGCCCTCGGCGCCGCCGGCGAGCTCGTCGAGCGTGTCGCAGTACTTCTGCGTCGAGACGAGCGGGTCGCAGGCCGTCGCGAGCGCTCGGATTCCGGTGGCGACGTTCCCCGCACCGGCCGTCAGGTCGGCGGGGATGATGCCGTTCTGCTCCAGGGCGGCAGCGCCGCTCGTCAGCCCGGCGCCGATCTGCCCGGCGCCGGCGGCGGCTTCGCGCGTCTTGCCCGCGATGGTGTCGAGTCCGGAGGCCAACGACGACGCGCCGGTGGCGAGCTGGTCCGCGCCGGAGGCGAGCTGCGTGGCGCCGTCGGGGATGGCGGCCGCGCCGTCTGCGGCAGACCGGGCACCCGTGGCGAGCTCGACGGCGCCGTCTGCCGCCTCGCCGATCTGGTCGCCGATCGTGGTGAAGCCGACGAGGATGTTGTCCGTCGTCGCCTCGGTGAGCATCGTGCCCATGGTCGACGCGGCGACGTTCGCGATCTGACCCGTGATGAGGTCGTCGGCGACGAGTCCGTCGTCGGGGGTGGTCACGGTGATGGTGGCCTTCTCCGCGTCGCCCCCGCCGGCGGCGACCGCCTGGCCGGCCGAGGTCGCCGCGGCCGAGAACTCCTCGGGGATGGTGATGACGGCCTGGTAGGTGCCGTCGGCCAGCCCTTCCTTCGCGTCGTCCTCGTTCGAGATCACCCAGGTGAGGTTGGAGTCCAGCTCGTCCGAGCCCTCGACGAGTCCCGAGGCCAGCTGGCGCCCGAGAGGGGTGACCTGGTCGTCGATCGTGACCGGCTCATCGAGGTTCACGATCGCGGCCGTCATGGAGTCGAGGCGCTCGGTCGGATTCTGCAGCGCCGCGACGAGGATGCCGCCGACGGCCGCCGGCAGCAGCAGGACGCCGAGGATGGTCAACCAGGTGACCGGCTTGCGGGAGCGGGCGCGCTCGATGGGGAGTGTCATGCGGTCACCTCGGTGGATTCTGCGGCGATTCGGCGCGGAGCGCGCGTGTCGAGAGTCTCGGCGGCGGGCCATCCGGCCTCGGCGAGAGTGGTGCGAGCCGATGCGGCATCGGCTGCGGTGGCGAAGACGGCGAGCGGGCGGGAGGCCGCGGCATCCCGCAGCATCGCCTCCGCCTGGTCGCGCTGACCGCCGCTCAGACGGTCGAGTCCGTCGATCACGACGACCGCGGAGGTGCCCCGCAGGGCTTCGGCGAGATCGGCGAGCGCGGCATCCGCATCGTCGACGAGCACGCATCCGACGTGCGAGCGCACCCAGGCCGCGCGGCCGGGGAGGAGGTGGCCGGCGACCCGGAGTCGCCCGTCGCTCGGAGCGATGCGGCCGGCGATCGTGAGCGCCAGTGCGCGGCGGGTGCGCGCGTCGCTTCCGGTCGCGATCACGGCGCCGCCCTCGAGGATGCGCACGGACAGGCCTTCGACGACCGGCGCGTCCGCGCTGATCACCAGGTCGTCCGCTGCCACGACGGAGCCGTCGCCGGGCCACTCGGCCAGGTGGCGCTCCCGCTCGACGGCTTCACCCTCGATGTCGACGCGGGGGAGGATCTTCTCCAGCCACGACGGGATCTCCCAGGCGCGCTCGCCGAGGATGGCCATCAGCGCGGGGATCAGGGTCATGCGCACGAGGAAGGCGTCGATCGCGATGCCGGCGGCGAGACCGAGGGCGATGGGCTTGAGCGAGGAGTCGCCCTCGGGGACGAACGCCACGAAGACCGCGAACATGATGAGCCCTGCGGCCGTGACGACCTTCGCCGACCCGGTGAATCCGCTGCGCACCGCGCGGAGTGCGGCGGCTCGACGGGTCGCGCGGTCGGGGCTTTTTGAGGCGGGATCGTGGACGAAATCCTCGCGCATGCGGGAGACGAGGAACACCTGGTAGTCCATCGCCAGGCCGAACAGCACGCCCATCAGGATGATCGGCATGAAGCTGATGATGGGGCCGACCTTGGCGACGTGCAGGGCGTCGGCGAACCAGCCCCACTCGAAGACCGCGCCGACGACGCCGAATGCGGCGACGATCGAGAGGAGGTAGCCGAGTGCGGCCGTGATCGGCACCCAGAGCGAGCGGAACACGATCGTGAGCAGGATCAGCGAGAGCCCGATCACGAAGATGCCGAACGGCAGGAGCGCGTTGCCGAGCTGATCGGAGATGTCGATGCCGACGGCCGTGAAGCCGGTGACCTTCAGATCGATGCCGAACTCGTCGAGCCACTCGTCGTGGTGCGACCGGAGCTCGCGGACGAGATCCGCGGTCGCGGGGTCGTCGGGTGCGGTCTCGGGGATGATCTGCACGATGCCCGTGTCGGCGGTCTCATTGGGAGTCGCGAGGGCGACCTCCTTCACGCCGGGGATGTCGGCGACGGCGTCTCCGAGATCCTCCATGAGCGTGAGCGGATCGGTGGAGGTGACGATGGTCCCGGTGAGGATCAGGGGGCCGTTGAATCCGGGCCCGAACTCCTCGCCGACGAGATCGTAGCTCTGGCGCGCTTCCGAACTCGCGGGAAGCACGCCGGCGTTGGGCAGCGCGAGGTTCAGGCTCAGCGCGGGAACCGCGACGACCCCGAGGCCGATCACCACGGCGGCGGAGACCAGGATCGGATGCTTGGTGACGCCGCCGACCCAGCGGTCGCTGAACCTGCGACGCGGTGCGGCGACCTTCTGGCCCTTCTTGGGCTTGGGTTCGCGACGCGGGCGGCCGACGACCTTGCCCTTCATGAAGCCGAGCAGCGCGGGCGTGAGGGTCACAGCGATCGCGACCGCGATGGCGACGGCGACGGATGCCGCGATGCCCATCGTGGTGAGGAACGGGATGCCGGCGAAGCCGAGGCCGATCAGGGCGATGAGCACAGTGACGCCCGCGAACACGACGGCGGATCCGGCCGTGCCGACGGCTCGGGCCGCGGATTCCTCGGGGTCGACTCCTTCCCGCACCTGGTCCTGATGCCGGGCCATGATGAACAGCGCATAGTCGATGCCGACCGCCAGGCCGAGCA
Organism: Microbacterium luteolum; assembly: GCF_039533965.1. Classification (NCBI taxonomy): domain Bacteria; kingdom Bacillati; phylum Actinomycetota; class Actinomycetes; order Micrococcales; family Microbacteriaceae; genus Microbacterium; species Microbacterium luteolum. Next base: position 1,559,783 of record NZ_BAAAUN010000001.1, on the reverse strand, counting down.
TGAGCGCGAGGAGAGGGGTGGTGGAGGAGACGGTGGCGAACGCGGTCGCCGCGAAGATGCCGGCCATCGAGATGCCGACGCCGAGGACCGCGGTGAGGAGGGGGAGGCCGGCGACGACGAAGGAGCGGAACGTCACGATCAGCACGAGCAGGGCGATCAGCAGTCCGACCGCCTCGGTGAGCGTCAGGCCGGGGATCGATGTGGCGAAGAGGTCGCCGCCGAGCGCGGTCTGTGCACCGTCGGGGAGCTCGGCGCCGAGATCGTCGGACACGGAACGCAGCGCATCCTTCGTCTCATCGGAGACGTCGGTCGACTCGCCGTCGAACTGCAGCCGTACGATCGCCGCCGTCTCGTCGTCGTTGATCATGCCGCTGACCATCTCGTCATACGGCGAGTTCGCGGCGAGCACCCCGTCGAGGTCCTCCAGTTCGCCGATCGACTGCTCGATCTCGTCGCGATAGTCGTCGTCAGTGACCTTGTCGCCGTCGGCGGCGACGACGATGATCTGCGCGCTGGTGCCGCTCACCTGGGGGAACGAGCGCGAGAGCTGCTCGAGTCCCGCCTGCGACTCGGTGCCGGGGATCGAGAACGAGTTGTCCGTCCCTGCGCCGAGGACGAGGGCGCCCGCCCCGGCGATGCCGAGCGCGAGGAGCCAGGAGACGAGGACCCGCCACGGGTGCCGGTAGGACCAGCGGCCGAGCGAGGACAGGAGAGTGGACACGCGTTCCTCCGAGAGATGCCGATTGGATACACAGGTGTATTCAATACATAGATGTATCGTAAAGTGAACCGCCCGCCAGAGTCTGTGTGCGGGGTGTGAATCATGCGAGAGTGAAGGGTCAGGAGGTTTCGATGACGACACCCGCAACCCGCAGTCGGGAGAACACGCGAGCCCGGCTCCTCGAGGCGGCGGCACAGGTCTTCGCCGAGGTCGGACTCGACGGCGCTTCTGTCGAAGCCGTGTGCGAGCGCGCCGGCTTCACCCGCGGAGCGTTCTACTCGAACTTCGAATCGAAGGACGAGCTGTTCCTGATGCTCACGGCCAGCGTCGCCGAGGTGCACGTCAGCGCCGTGCGCACGAGGGTCGAGGAGATGACCGCCGAGGGCGCGCTCGCCGAAGGCTGCGATCCCATCGATCTCGTGCAGCAGGTGATGGAACTCGGGGGCGATGATCGCCTCGGAGTGATGCTGATGAGCGAGATCCGCATCCGCGCCCTGCGCGACGAGCAGTTCGGCATCGCCTACCTGGCGCAGGAGCGCGAGATGGTCGCGAGCATCGCGCAGATCGTCGAGGACATCGTCGCGGCGGGGCGGCTGAAGCTGCGGCTGCCGGCCGACGTCGCTGCCCGCATGCTCATGATCGTCTGGGAGGGGATGACCGTTCGCGGAGCCATGGCCGGTCAGGATGACGAGCGACTGCGTCACTCCGGCAGCGAAGAGCTCGGCCGCCTGGTCCAGCTGCTCGTCGTGGACGAGCGCCGCATCGACTGAGTCGGCTCAGGCCGAGGCGAGCAGCTCGTGGCAGCGGCCGAGTCGCTGCAGCCACCAGTCGCGCCGTTCGTCGGAGGCGGCGAGGCGAGCGAGCGCTCCGTCGTCGGGTGCGACCCTGCCGACGGCGATCGAGCCGTCCACCGGGCGCAGTTCCGCGACGTCGTCGAGGAAGAGCGAGGCGGTGCCGAGGCCGCAGTCGTAGTCCAGGTTCGGGAGAGCGGCGGCGAGCGCCGCGCCCTGGGACAGACCGATCGCGGTGTCGAGAGCGCTCGAGACGACGGCCGGGAGCCCGGCGGCCGTGACGATCTGCAGAGCGTGGGTGACGCCGCCCAGCGGCTGGGCTTTGATCACGAGTACGTCGGCAGCGCGGGCGCGGGCCACGGCGAGGGGATCGGACGACTTGCGCACGCTCTCGTCCGCGGCGACCGGGATGCCCATGTACTTCACTCGCCGGCGCAGGTCGGCCAGTTCCGGCACCGACGCGCACGGCTGCTCCACGTACTCGAGGTCGAACTCGTTCAAGGCGTGGACGGCGTGTTCGGCCTCGTCGACGTTCCACATGCCGTTCGCGTCGACGCGGATGCGGCCCTCCGGTCCCATGGCCTCGCGCACGGCACGCACGCGGGCGATGTCGTCCGAGAGCGTCTGTCCCGGCTCGGCGACCTTCACCTTGGCGGTCCGGCATCCGGAGAAGCGGGCGAGCACCTCGGCGACGCGCTCCGCCGGGATCGCGGGGATCGTCGCGTTCACGGGGATCCGATCGCGCAGCGGCGCGGGCTGCGGCTGCCAGCCGAAGTCGATGGCGCCGGCGAGCCAGGTCGCGGCCTCGGCGTCCTCGTACTCCACGAAGGGGGAGAACTCCGCCCACCCTTCCGGCCCCTCGAAGAGCAGGGCCTCGCGCGTGTCGACGCCGCGGAAGCGGGTGTGCATCGGGAGCGCGACGACGCGGGCGGAGGCGAGGAGGTCTGCGAGCGGGGGGAGCATGTCCCCATTGTGCCCCGCGGGTCTGCTTCTGCCGCTCCCGTGGCAGGTGTGGCGGGTTGAAGGACGTTGCACCCGCCACGTTCGCCACGGGAACGACGCGCAGCAATGTGTGATTGACAATGGTGTGTGACGCACAGTAACGTGTGATTCATGAACGAGACGCTCGACACACACCTGCAGGAGTTGCGACGCGGCACCATCGTGCTCGCCTGCCTGCAGCTGCTGCGGTCGGCGGGCTACGGCTACGGGCTTCTCGAGGAGCTCGAGCGCCGCGGCTTCGCCACCGACGCGAACACGCTGTATCCGCTGCTCCGCCGACTGGAGAAGCAGGAGTACCTCACGAGCGAGTGGAACACCGACGAGGCCCGGCCCCGCAAGTTCTACCGCACCTCGGAGGCCGGCATCCGCCTGGCCGACACCCTCACCGACGAATGGCGATCCCTCACGACGGCGATCGCATCCCTCACCTCAGAGGAGAACTGACATGCCTACGAAGACCACCCTCACGGAGCGGTACATCACCGCAACGATCCGCAGCCTCCCCGCGACGGCACAGGCCGATGTGCGCGCCGAGCTCGAGGGGTCGATCGCCGATGCGGTCGAGGCTCGCGTCGAGCAGGGCGAGCCTCGGGAGACCGCGGAGCGCGCTGTGCTCACCGAGCTGGGCGACCCCGGCGTCCTCGCGGCCGGCTACGCCGATCGCCCGCTGCACCTGATCGGGCCGCGCTACTTCCTGGTCTGGTGGCGGCTGCTGAAGCTGCTCCTCTGGATCGTGCCGGCCTGCGCCGCGTTCGGCGTCACGATCGCGAAGATCCTCGAGTTCGCCACGATCGGCGAGACCATCGGCGCGGTGGTCGTCGTCATCATCCAGGTGATCGTCAACGTGGGCTTCTGGACCACGCTCGTCTTCGCCATCCTGGAGCGGACCGTGCCGGTACCGGAGACCGGATGGGCCGTCGACCAACTACCGGAGATCTACGACACCCGCGCCGGATTCTCGGAGATGATCGGCTCGATCATCTTCCTCGTCCTCGCCGGCGCCGCGATCCTGTGGGATGCGCTGCGCGGCTTCGTCCGCACCGACGGCGACGCACTGCCCATCCTGAACCCGGAGCTCTGGCCCTGGTGGATGACGGCGCTGCTCGTCTTGATGGCGGCCGAGCTGCTGCTCGCGATCGGCGTCTACCGCGCCGGACGCTGGAACACCGGGTTCGCGGTGACCAACACCGTGCTGGCGATCGCCTTCGCCATTCCCGCGCTGTACCTGCTCGCCAGCGGTCAGCTCGTCAACCCCGAGTTCCTCGACTACCTGTCGACGAACCATGCCGACGACCTCGCGAACGCGAACGCCGGTGCTGCCGAGCAGGGCGGGGTGCTCCGCGTGGTCAGCGTCGTCCTCGGGGTCGTGACGATCGGCATCGTCGTATGGGACATCATCGACGGGTGGCTGAAGACCTTCCGCGCTCGCCGGAGCTGACAGCATCCGCGCACGGAACGCCGCCTTCCTCGGGAAGGCGGCGTTCCGTCGTTCTCCGGGAGGCGGGGAATAGGCTGGATGCCGTGACCACCGCATTCGTCTCCGACCTGTTCGACCCCGCCGAATGGGTGCTCGCGCCCGGAGCCGAGGACTACACCGACATCACCGCGCATGTGACGCACGACGGCGGTGTCGCCCGCATCGCCTTCCACCGGCCGGAGGTGCGCAACGCCTTCCGCCCGCACACGGTCGACGAGCTGTACCGTGCGCTCGACATCGCCCGTCAGGACCCTCGCATCGGCGCGGTGCTGCTGACCGGCAACGGCCCGAGCCCGAAGGACGGCGGCTGGGCGTTCTGCTCCGGCGGCGACCAGCGCATCCGCGGTCGGGACGGATACAAGTACTCCGACTCCGACCCTTCGACGGGCTCGGGGATCAAGGACGCGTCCGCCCGGGTCGGACGGCTGCACATCCTCGAGGTGCAGCGTCTCATCCGCTTCATGCCGAAGGTCGTCATCGCCGTCGTCCCGGGATGGGCTGCCGGTGGCGGGCACTCGCTGCACGTGGTGTGCGACCTGACGATCGCCTCCGCCGAGCACGGACGTTTCAAGCAGACGGATGCCGACGTCGGCAGCTTCGACGCCGGATACGGCTCCGCCTACATGGCCCGCCAGACCGGTCAGAAGTTCGCGCGGGAGGTGTTCTTCCTGGCCGAGGAGTACTCCGCGCAGCGCGCCTATGAGGCCGGTGCCGTGAACCGCGTCGTGCCGCATGCCGAGCTCGAGCAGGAGGCGCTGAAGATGGCGCGCACCGTGCTGACCAAGTCGCCCACCGCGATCCGGATGCTGAAGTTCGCGTTCAACGCGGTCGACGACGGGCTGGTCGGGCAGCAGGTCTTCGCGGGTGAGGCGACGCGCCTGGCCTACGGCACCAACGAGGCCGTCGAGGGACGGGACTCCTTCCTCGAGAAGCGCGACCCCGACTGGTCCTCGTTCCCCTGGCACTACTGAGGCCGGCGGACACGCCATGACCGCCCTGATCGCGACCGACGCCGAAGATCCGGCGCAGCTCCGCGACGCGCTGCGGCGTGCTCTCGACGACGGACCGGCCCTGGGATTCGGGATGCTCGCCGGCGCGCCCGAGGAGGTGCCGGAGGGCATCGCGGCGGTCATCGCGACCTCGGGTTCGAGCGGCATCCCGAAGCGCGTCTCCCTGAGCGCGGAGGCGCTGCGGGCGAGCGCCGAGGCGACAGCGATCCGCATCGGCAGCGGGCGGTGGCTGCTCGCGCTGCCCGCGGGCTACGTCGCGGGGCTCCAGGTGCTGGTGCGCTCGATCCTGGCCGGCACGGAGCCGGCGGTGATCGAGGGACGCTTCTCACCGAACTCCTTCGCCGAGGCCACTCTCGCGATGCTGCGTCCGGCTCCCGGGGCGGGCGCCGGCATACCCGACCTGTTCACGTCCCTCGTGCCCGCCCAGGTCGCGACCCTGCTCGACGCGGCCGACGACACCGCCGTGCGCGCCGCCCTGCAGGCGTACCGGGCGATCCTCGTCGGCGGCCAGTCGCTGCCCGAACCGCTCCGAGAGCGCGCGGCCGATCTCGGCGTCCGCCTCGTGCGCACCTACGGCTCGACCGAGACGAGCGGCGGCTGCGTGTACGACGGCGAGCCGCTCGAGACGGTCACGGTGCGTACGATCGATGGAGAACTGCGGATCGCAGGTCCGATGCTCGCCGAGGGCTATCTCGGCGACGGGACGCTGACCGCACGGACGTTCGTGCGCGACGAGCACGGCATCCGCTGGTACCGCACCGGCGATCTCGGGCTCGTGGAGGACGGTGTCGTGCGCGTGCACGGTCGTGCCGACAACGTCATCGTGTCGGGCGGGATCAACATCTCCCTCGACCGCGTCGAGCGGATCGTGCGGCGCGTCCCCGGCCTCCACCAGGCCGTCGTCGTCGGCGTCGAGGATGCGCGCTGGGGAGAGGCGTCGGTGATCGTCGTCGCGCGCGGCGAGGTCCTGCGGCGGAGCGAGGGGGAGCAGCTCGCGCATGCCCGCGACGCCGTGGGCGACGACCTCGGAAAGCACGCGAGGCCGGCCCGGCTGATCGTGGTCGACGAGCTGGAGGTGCTCTCCTCCGGCAAGCCGGACCGCGAGGCGATCCGGCGCGCGGTCGTCGAGCTCCACTGACGCGCGGCCTGCCAGACTCGTCGGATGGACGTGCTGCGACTGGCCGGAGTGCCCGGTGTGGGCAAGAGCACCGTCGCCTGGGCGGTCGCCCGGGGATTGGCGGCCGACGGCGAGCGCGTCGGATACGTCGACATCGACCAGCTCGGGATGTGCTACCCCGCTCCACCCGACGATCCGGACCGCTGGGATCTCAAGGAGGCGGCGCTCCAGCGCGTCGCTGCACGTTTCGCGGAAGCCCGCGTCGAGCGGCTCGTCGTCTCGGGCGTCGCTGATCCGGCGGACCCGCCCCGGGCGAACGGGCACCCGACGGTCTCGCTGTGGCTGGACGCGGAGGAGGTGACGAGGCGGGAGCGTCTCGCTCCGCGTGGCTGGCCGCAGGGGCAGGTCGACGAGGTGGTCGCGATCGGAACGGCGGAGTCCGCGACGGCGCATCCGTCTTGGGCTCGCGTCGACACCGACGGGAGCGCCGTCGACGACACCGTGCGCACCGTGCTCGCCCGATGGCGGACGGATGCCGCGACTGCGGCGACGACGGTGGCCCCCGTGCCCGCACCCGCGAGCACGGAGGACGACGTGACGGGTCGGGTGATCTGGATCACGGGGCCGCGGTGCTCCGGCGCCTCGAGCGTCGCCTGGGAGATGGCGAGCGCGCGATGGGCGGAGGGACTGCGGACGGGGTTCGTCGACGTCGCCCAGCTCGGCTTCGCGTGGAATGCGCATCGCGCGGTCGGAACGCGGAACACCGCGGAGATGCAGGGGCTGTTCGCCGGCGTGGGGGCGCAGACCCTCGTCGTGACGGCGCCGTTCGAGATCGACCCCGCGGAGGTCGGCCAGGCCTTCCCCCACGCGGATCTCCGCTTCTTCCGGCTCGACGCGGACCCCGAGAACCTGCGCGCGCGAGCCGTCCGGAGAACCACGGGCGAGGGTCCGCGGATCATCGGAGACGATCTGCTCGACGGAGCGCCCGAGGCGGTCGACCTCGCCGTCGCCCAGGGCGTGCGGCAGCGGCAGACGCCGGTGCGTGCCGGAGAGCAGATGATCGACGCGACAACGTCGTCGGCATCCGAGATCGCCGAAGCAGTGCGGGCGCACCTGCCAGACTGAGCCGTATGGCCTTGTACACCCACGGACATCATGAATCCGTCCTGCGCTCTCACAACATCCGGAACATCGCGAACTCTGCGGCCTATCTCCGCCCGCACCTCGAGGCGACGACCCGCCTCCTCGACGTCGGCGCGGGCCCCGGCTCGATCACGGTCGACTTCGCGAGCGTGGTCGCCCATGTCACGGCCACGGAGATCGATGAGTCCGCGCTGTCGCTGTCGCAGGGCCTCGCCGCCGAGCGCGGCCTCACGAATCTCGACTTCTCGGTCGAGGACGTCCACGCGCTGAGCTTCCCGGACGACTCCTTCGACGTCGTGCACGCGCATCAGGTGCTGCAGCATGTCGGCGATCCGGTGCAGGCGCTCCGCGAGATGCGTCGCGTCACCGTCCCCGGTGGCATCGTCGCGGCGCGCGACGCCGACTACGCCGGTTTCCTGTCGTTCCCCGTGCTGCCCGAACTCGACCGCTGGCTCGCGCTGTACCGCGAGGCCGCCCGTGCGAACGGCGGGGAGCCGGATGCCGGTCGCCGCCTGCTGTCCTGGGCGCGCGCCGCCGGGTTCGAGGACGTCACGGCGACGGCATCCACCTGGTGCTACGCGTCACCTGCCGAACGCGCGTGGTGGGGCGGGATGTGGGCCGATCGGATCCTCGAGTCCGCCCTCGCGCGCCAGCTCGTCGACAGCGGGATGGCGACCCCGGCCGACCTCCGCGACATCAGCGATGCCTGGAAGCGCTGGGCCGACGACGGCGACGGGTGGTACCTGGTTCCGCACGGCGAGATCCTCGCCCGCGCGTAGGCGCAGGGATACATCTCGAGGCGGATGCCGGTGCTGAGGCGCTCGCGTAGCGTGGGGGAGTGATCCGCCCGCTCTCCCGCACGGCGCTGATCCTCGACATCGTCGGGGCGGCGCTGCTCTTCCTCGTCCTGACGCCGATGTCGGTCGTGTTCTACGGCCCCGGCACGGGGAACCAGGCCATCAACGGCGTGGCGGTCGCAGCCGTGGCCGTCGCGGGCTTCCTGATGTTCGGCGGCGTCGCGATCGGCCGACTCGCCCCGGGACTCGCGCTCGCCGCCGCCTGGGCGGGTGCGGCCGTGCAGATGCTGGCGGGCTTCGGCCCGCTGCCGATCGACTTCGCGATCCTGCTCGTGCTGTACGCGACGTCCGCCTGGGGGACCAGGCGGGTGCTCTGGTGGGGGTTCGGATCGGCGCTGGTCGGCGGGCTCATCGCCGCGCTGTACATGGTCTTCGTGAACGGCGTCGCCCTCGGCCCCGGCACCGGCTGGGAGAAGGTCACCGCGGGAACGCTGCTCCTGATCGTCTCGGTGCTGGCCCTGGGATTCGCGTGGGTCTGCGGTCTGCTCTGGCGTGTCGTGCTGCGTGCCCGGCGCACCCGCTCCGCACAGCTGCAGGCGGAGTCGCTCGCCGCCGAGGAGCAGGAGCGTGTGCGCATCGCGCGCGACATGCACGACATCGTCGCCCACTCGCTGGCGGTCGTCATCGCGCAGGCGGACGGCGCCCGATATGCGGCCGCGACGAAGCCCGAGATGGCCACCGAGGCGCTCGGCACGATCGCCTCGACGGCCCGCGGCGCGCTGAGCGACGTGCGGATGCTGCTCACGCAGCTCCGTCACCGTCAGGGCGACGGACCGCAGCCGACGCTCGCAGACCTCGAGGCGCTGTTCGCGCAGGTGCGCCAGGCCGGCGTCGAACCCCTCGTCACGGTCGATCCGATGCCTCCGGGCGAGCCGCCGGGATCGATCCAGCTGGCGGTCTACCGCATCCTCCAGGAGGCGCTCACGAACGCGATCCGCCACGGCGACGGCACCGTCCACGTGCACCTGGCCTGGCTTCCCGAGCGCGTCGACATCGAGGTGCGCAACACGGTGTCTGGCGGAGCATCCGCGGCTCCCGGCGGTCACGGGCTCATCGGCATGCGCGAACGGGCGCAGCTCGTCGGCGGTAGTCTGCAAGCCGAACGCCGAGGGGCGCAGTTCGTCGTCCACGGCTCGCTCCCGATCGGCCAGGGAGGAGAGCAGGCATGATCAGAGTCGTCCTCGTCGACGATCAGGCGCTGTTCCGCGCTGGCATCCGCATGCTCGTCGCGTCGCAACCCGACCTCGAGGTGGTCGGCGAGGCGGGCAACGGCCAGGAGGCGCTCGAGGTCGTGCGCTCCAGCCGGCCCGACGTCGTGCTCATGGACATCCGGATGCCGGTCATGGACGGGCTCACCGCGACGGCGGAGATCCTCGCGCGTCCCGAACCGCCGCGCATCGTCATGCTCACGACGTTCGACCTCGACGAGGCGGCGGCCCGGGCGATCCGGCAGGGAGCGAGCGGCTTCCTGCTCAAGGACGCCGACCCGGAGTTCCTGCTCGCCGCGATCCGCACGGTGCACGCCGGGTCCAGCGTCATCGCGGCATCCGCCACGCGCGATCTGTTCGAGCACTTCGCCGAAGCGCCCAAACCGGTGCCCCCGCAGTTCGCCGACCTCACCGACCGCGAGAGGGAGATCTTCGCGCTCGCTGCGCGGGGCCTGTCGAACGCGGAGATCGCCGGGCGCGAGTACCTCAGCGAGGCCACGGTGAAGACGCACATCAGCCGCATCCTCACCAAGCTCGCGCTGCGCGATCGGGTGCAGCTCGTCGTGTTCGCCTTCGAGCACGGACTCGCCTGACGCCGAGCCGCCCCTTTCGGTACGAGCCGCCCCCTTGCGACCGCTCAAAGAGGGCTGGCTCGAACACAAAGGGGCGGCTCGGCGAGGGAAGACGATCATCCTTCCGATGTACGCGGATGCCTCCTCCGGGCGACGCGCCGGGACGGTCGCGGAAAATAGCGTCGGTGTCATGGAGATCACGACCACCGACCTCGGGCTCGCCGCCCGCGTCCAGCACCTGAAGAAGACCTACGGCTCCGGTGAGGGGACGGTCCGCGCGCTCGACGATGTGAGCGTCGGCATCCGCCGGGGCCAGTTCACCGCCATCATGGGCCCGTCCGGCTCGGGCAAGTCCACGCTCATGCACATCATGGCGGGGCTCGACAGCCCCAGCGAAGGACGAGCCTGGATCGGGGACACCGACATCACGGGCCTCGGAGACCTCGAGCTCACGATCCTGCGGCGCCGCCGCGTGGGGTTCATCTTCCAGGCCTTCAACCTCGTGCCGACGCTCGACGCGCTGGGCAACATCATGCTGCCGTTCGAGCTCGACGGGCGCCGTCCGAGTGCGATCGAGCGAGCTCGTATCGACGGGCTCATCGACTCACTCGGACTCGGCTCCCGCCTGAACCACCGACCGCATCAGCTCTCCGGCGGACAGCAGCAGCGCGTCGCGATCGCGCGGGCGCTCGCGACAGCCCCCGACCTCGTGTTCGCCGATGAGCCGACCGGCAATCTCGACTCGAAGACCGGGCGCGAGGTGCTGCAGCTGCTCGCCTCGGCCAGTCGCGAGCACGGCCAGTCGATCGCCATGGTCACGCACGACGCGATCGCCGCGAGTCACGCCGACCGCGTGCTCTACCTGGGCGACGGCCGGATCGTCGCCGACCACCCGCGGCAGACCGCCGAGGAGATCTCCGCGTACATGCTCGCCGCTGAGGTGGCGGCATGACCGCCGTCGCGACCGTCGTCCCCGAGACGGCAGCGACCGGTCCTCGCCTGGGCTGGCTCCGCGACCGGGGGATGGGAGCGAGCATCCTCGTGGCCGCCCTGTCGGCGGCGTTCGGCGTGATCCTCGTCGAGGTCACGGCGTACATCGGCGCGGTGCTGCAGGCCGATCCGTTCATCGGCGACAGCGGCACGCTCGCGTTCATCGTGGGGTTGCTGTCGGTGCTGCTGACCGCGGTCGCGATGTACGTCGCCGCGATCGTCACCGCGAACACGTTCGCGACCATCATCGCCGGCCGCACCCGGCAGATCGCGCTGATGCGCCTGATCGGTGCGACCGCGCGCTCGCAGCGGGCGCAGGTCGGCAGACAGGGCTTCATCGTCGGCGTGCTCGGCGCCGGCATCGGCCTGCTCGCGGGACTCGTGCTGGCGGCTGTGGGAGTGCAGATCGGCGCGCAGTTCCTCGACAACGACCCCTCCGGTTTCTCGCTCGCGCAGCCGTTCATCGCGCTGCCGGTGATCGGCGTCGCGCTCACCACGTGGGCGGCCGCATGGGCGGGCTCGCGCCGGGTGCTCTCCGTGACGCCGCTGCAGGCGCTCGGCGGCTCGGTGGAGCGCACGCACGACGAGGTCTCGGGAAAGGCGGGTCGGCACATCGGGTCCTGGATCCTGGTGATCGCCGGTGCCGTGCTGCTCGCCGCCGGTGTGGTGATCGGATTGGTGAGTCCTCTCGGCGTCGTCGTGGCCTTCCTCGGCGGCATCCTCTCCTTCACCGGGCTCGTCCTCGGGGCCGTGATGTTCATGCCGCCGGTGCTGCGTCTGGTCGGCCGCCTGTTCGGGTCGGGCGCGACCGCCCGTCTCGCCGCGGAGAACGCGCTGCGGTATCCGGAGCGCTCCTCGCGCATGGCGATCGGCGTGGTCATGGGCGTGACGCTGGTGACGATGTTCGCCGTCGCGCTGGAGTCCGCGAAGCGTCTCATGATGAGCCAGGTGACGGGCGAGATCCCGGAGGAGTTCTTCGCCCCGTTCGACGCGTTCGCCTCGATCATGATGGTGCTCGTGGCCGTCTCGGCGGTGATCGCGGCCGTCGGACTCGTCAATCTCCTCACGATCGGCGTGGTGCAGCGTCGCCGGGAGCTCGGACTCCTGCGGTCGATCGGCCTGTCCAACGCCCAGGTGCGGACGATGGTGCTGCTCGAGGCGACGCACATCACGGTCACCGCGACTCTGACCGGGCTCGTCCTGGGCGTCGTCTACGGGTGGATCGCGGCGCAGTCGCTGCTCGGCTCGGTGCCGACCCTGCCGGAGTTCACGCCGGCCGGACTCGTCGCACCGCAGATCCCCTGGATCCCGGTGGTGATCATCGTCGTGGCCACCGCTGTGCTCACTCTCGTGGCGGCGGCGACGCCCACGCGACTGGCGACCCGAGTGGCCCCGGTCGAGGCGCTCGCCGCCGACTGACGCCTCTAGGCTGGACGGATGCCGTCGCCGTTCGATCAGTCCACGTATCAGGTCCGTTTCGACTGGGGGACCGCGGGCCTCGCCCGTCTGGCCCCGGCCGACATCGTCGTGGTCGTCGACGTGCTGCGGTTCTCCTCGACGGTGACGGATGCCATCGCCGCCGGCAGCGAGATCGACCTGGCGGACGCGGTGGAGTGGTCGACCAACGGCGCGGCCGTCGCGACGGCAGCCGGTATCGAGGCCACCGTGCTCGTCGGCGGCATCCGCAACGCGTCGGCCGTGGCGCGGGCGGTCCAGACGGTGCAGGAGCGCCGGCAGGCGCGGACGTCGGTCGCCGTCATCGCGGCGGGGGAGTGGGACGAGGCAGGGCGACCGCGGTTCGCGGTCGAGGACCACCTCGGTGCGGGAGCGATCATCGCCGCGCTCACGGATCTCGGCATCGACCACACCGCACCGGACGCGGCAGTCGCCGCCGAGGGATTCCGCGCACTGCGCCGCGCACTCCGGCATCTGCTCAGCGCGAGCGGCTCCGCCCGCGAGCTCGAGGTCGGCGTCCCGTCGACGGCGCGGATGGCGGCATCCGGCGTGGTGCCGACGACACCGGCCGATGCGGCCGTGCTCGACGCGGTCGACGCCGTGCCGGTGCTGCGCGAAGGACGGTTCACGCGTTTCGAGTGAGCAGCCGCGCCTCCCTCGGGAGGAGTTCTCGGTGATCGGAGGAGCTTCCGCGTCGCATCCCCCGCCCATCGGGGTGATCTCCGCCCGGAACCGCGGGGCGCGCCAGGGCTCGGTGCCCGGCACGTAGGGTCGTGGCATGAGGTTCCTCCCCGCAGTCATCGTCGACGCCCTCTTCGTGCTGATCTTCGCCGCCATCGGTCGCGCGTCGCATCAGGAGGACCCGGCCGGATTCCTGCTGACCGCGTGGCCGTTCCTGGTCGCGCTGGTGATCGGGCACCTCGTGGCCGCCCTGCTGCCGGGCAGGCCCCGTCGGCCGTGGTCCCTGATGTGGGGTGTGGTCGTGTGGGTGGTGACGGTCGCGGGCGGGATGCTGGTGCGCGTCGTCGCCGGTGACACCGCCGAGGTGCCGTTCATCATCGTCGCGGCGATCGTGCTCGGCGTCTTCCTCGTCGGGTGGCGTGCGGCCGCGGCCCTCGTACGACGTCTGCGCGGCTCTCAGTCCGCAGACGAAGCGGATGCTGCAGCCGTCGAGGATTCCGTCGGGCCGATCGACTGACCGTTCTGCGGGCGGCTGCGTGTCAGCGCGGCATCTGCGCGGACAGGCGCGCGTCCGTGGTGATCTCGCGGCGCGTCCAGGCGAACACGTGGCGCGGGTCGAAGGTGCGGGAGCATCGCGCGCACGAGGTCGCTCTCGTGGGGCGGCGATGGCGGTAGGTGACGTGCCCGGCGGGGCAGCGGCCGACCCAGGGGGCGAGCTCGACGGCCGTCTCGCCGCGGTGCGTGGTGCCGCCGACGTAGCCGAGGTCGCGTGCGACGCCCTTCCACGCCGGACCGTGCGCCGCCGTGTGCCCGGCGAGCGCATGTGCGACCTCGTGCAGGAGCACCTGATGGATCTCGTCGTCTTCGAAGCGAGCAGCGAGATACCGCGACACGGTGATGCGCTTCTTCGTGTAATCGCACAGTCCGGCACGGCGCTTGGCGTTGTCGAAGCCGAAGGACCAGGTGTCATCCAGATGCATCCTGATCAGTGCTTCACCCCAGATGCGCACACGGTCGAGTTCCGCCATGCGCCCAGGCTAAGCCATGCCGCGGACATCGCGGTGGAGGCCTGCTCAGCCCGCGACGAGCTGCGAGGTGCGCCGGCGCTCGGCCGCCTCGATCGCCAGCAGCGCGGTCTCGAGATCGCGATCCTCCGCTCCGGACTCCCGACGCAGGAACAGCGAGCGCTTGAAGCTCTCGCGCGCCGTCTCGTAGTCCTCCGCGTCGTAGGCGTTCTTGCCGTGGTGGTGGTGCGCGAACGCCGCGATCGACACCCAGCGCTGGCCCTCCGCCTCGTCGGCGCAGGCCGCCAGCTCCTGCTCGGCCGCGGCATAAGCGCCCCGATACTGGAGGATCGTCGCGTGCAGCACCCGCGCCCGCAGCACGTCCTTGCGCGTGCCCGCCATGCGCGCCTGCCGCACCGTCTCGTCGGCCAGCTTCAGCGCCTCGTCGAGACGATCGAGCACCTTCAGCAGCCACACGCGCTCGAGCAGCGCGGGGAGACTGCGCTGCGACTCGATCTCCGCGAGGCGCGCCGCGCACTCGTCGAGGTCGACCAGCTCGCGGAGGGTCTCCTGGTCGTATCCCTGGATGAAACTCATTGCTCTCCTTCCGCAGCGTCCCCGTCCAGTCTGCCTGGCCGTCGCACGCTCCCCGGGGCGGCGCGCCCCGCACGACGGCATCTGTTCCGGAAGTCCGCCGAGGTGCGGGCTCAGCGCAGGAAGAGCGACGCGTCGGGGCGAGGGGATGCCACGGCGTCGGCGTCCGTGACGATGCGCGCGCCCTGCACGAAGGCATCGACCTCGGCGCCCTGCGCGATCTTGGCGGGGTGGGGACCGGCGGCCAGCATCCGCGGCAGCCACTCGGTCGGGAGCGGCGCGGCGGACGCGGCGATCACGAGGTTCCCGAAGCGGCGTCCCTTCAGCACCTGCGTGTCGGCGAGGACGCCGATCTCCGGGAGCACCTCGGCGATCGTGGCGGCCTGACGTCGGGCGAAGGCGAGGCCCGGTCCGTCGGCGACGTTCACCAGCAGCACGCCCGACGGGGCGAGCAGAGCGGCGAGCTCGCGGTAGAACTCGATGCTGGTGAGGTGCGCTGGCGTCTGGGCGCCCGAATAGACATCGGAGACGACGAGGTCGCAGTTCTCCTGCAGGGCGGCCGGGAGGCGGCGGACACCCTCGCGCGCGTCGCCGATGCGGATGCGGATGCTCGCGCCCTTGGGCAGCGGCAGGTGCTCGCGGACCAGCTGCGCGAGCGGTGCTTCGAGCTCGATGACCTGCTGCCGAGAACCGGGGCGCGTGGCGTCGATGTAGCGGGGGATGGTCAGCGCTCCCGCGCCGAGGTGCACCGCGGTGAGCGGGCCGGGAGGCAGCTGGTCGATCACCGCGCCCATGCGCACGATGTACTCGAAGTGCAGGTGGGTCGGGTCGTCCAGGTCGACGTGCGACTGCGGAGTCTCGTCGACGACAAGCTCGAATCCGGTGGTGAACTCGCTCGGAACGATGCGCGCGATTCCGCCGTGGTCGAGGCGGGCCTGAGGGTGCTCGGTGTCCCTCGATCGCGTCCTGCCCATGCGCACGAGCCTACGCCCGCACGCGCGGCGGTCAGTTCTGTCTGCCGTTCGCGCAGGTCTCCTGATCCGCGGTCTGACCGGAGATGCTCGGGTCGAGCTCGGCTCGAGGAGCAGGAGCATCGGTGGCCGGCGCGTCGGTCGACGGCGTCTCGGTCTGCGGCGCCTCCTCTTCTGTCCCCGGTGCGGGGTCCACGAGTTCGACTCCCTCGTTCGTCGTCACGTCGCCGGTGATCTGCACGGCCTGCCCGGCGCGAAGTGCGGCCCAGATCGTCTCGGCTGCGTCGTAGTCGGGCACCCGTCGGTCCTCGTCATCCGGGTCGACGAAGACCGGATACTGCAGGAATGCGAAGTCCGAGAAGGGCACGTCCTTGATCGAGATGGCCAACTGGGCCAGGCGGATGGGATTCGAGAGCTCGTCGCTGGGTTCGATGTTGTCGACGACGGTGTTCGCGAGGCCGAGCACCTTGGCGGGATCGGTGAGGACCTCGTCGCTCATGATCTTCTGGATCAGTCGCGACATGTACTGCTGCTGGTTGGAGATCCGTGCGAGGTCGCTGCCGTCGCCGACACCGTGTCGGGTGCGGATGAACTGCAGGGCCTCGATGCCCGACACCGAGCGCATGCCGGCGGGCCAGTCGATGCCGGTCTGCTCATCGCGGATGCCTTCGCCGCCGATGCAGACCTCGACGCCGCCGATCGCATCGGTGACCTCCATCACGCCGTCGAAACCGATCTTGGCGGCGAACGGGATGTCGATGCCCGTCAGGTCGGTGACGCTCTTCGCGACGCAGGAGAGGCCTGCGCGCTGGTAGATCTCGTTGATTGCGGAGTAGTCGGTGGCCGAGGCGATCGATCCGTCCGTCAGGGTGCACTCCGGCGTCGACATCATGAGGTCGCGGGGGAAGGACACGACGGTGACGTTCCGCGGCTCGGCGGAGACGTGCACGAGCAGGTTGACGTCGTTCAGCACACCCCCGTCCGCTTCCGAGCAGCGCTCGCCGAGAAGGCCCGTCGAGACCTCTCCGCATTCGTCGGTGCCGACGATGAGCATGCTGAATTCGCCGGGGTAGGCGTCGATCGTGGGCGGCTCGACCTGCGGAGCATCCTCCAGGGTCACAGCGCCGTCGCCCATGCGGTTGACCAGGTCCACGACGACGAATGCGGCGACGGCCAGGGCCGACGTGAGGACGATGGCCACCACGATGCCGGTGACCTTCAGGAACCGGGAGGCGGTGCCGCGGGTGCGCGTGTCTGCGTGGCGGGCGACCCGGGATCGGTCGCTGTCTCGAGTGCGTCTGGGCATCCGGCGAGCATACCCACGGCAGTGCACGGGCAGCCGAGAACCGGCAGGGAAGCCCGATGTTACGGGCGCATGACGATTGTGAGAGGAACTTGCAGCGAATTAGTTAGTCGTGGATACTTTTTCCTACCAGGTGAGCATCCGATGCCCGCCAGGAGCAATTTCGAAGAGGAGATCCCTGATGCACAAGCGCATTCTTCCGGTCGTGGCGCTGGGCGCCGCGGCCACGCTCGGCCTGGCAGCCTGCGCCGGCGGTGCCACCGAGAGCGGCGGCACCGACGGAGAGGGCCAGGAACTCACCGTCTGGATCATGAAGGGCACCAACCCCGACGCGACCGCCTTCTACGACAAGGTCTCCGAGGCCTTCGAAGAGGAGACCGGGGCGAAGGTCACCATCGAGGAGATCCAGTGGGCCGACGCCCACGATCGCTTCGTGACCTCCATCGCCGGCGGCACGACCCCCGACATCGCAGAGACGGGCACCACCTGGACCGCCGAGTTCGCCGACGCGGGCGCGCTCGAGCCGCTCGACGAGTACGTCGACTCCGAGAAGGGCCTGCGCGACGACCTCGTCGAGGGCCTCGCGGTCGCCGGCACCTATGACGACGAGCTCTACGGCATGCCGTGGTACGCCGGCGTCCGCTCGATCGTCTACCGCACCGACGTGTTCGAGGAGCTCGGGCTCGAGGCTCCGAAGACGTGGGACGACATCGTCACGGCGGGCGAGGCCATCAAGGCCGCGAAGCCCGAGATGCTCCCGTTCCCCGTCGCCGGCGACGCCGAGTTCCAGGTCTACCCCTGGGTCTGGGGCGCGGGCGGAGAGATCGCCACGCAGGACGGCGGCGAATGGACCAGCGAGCTCGACAGCAAGGAGTCGCAGGCCGGCATCGAGTTCTACACGGGCCTCGCGACGCAGCACGGCTTCTCGTCCGCCGGTGCCACCACCTGGAAGGAGACCGACCTGCGCGACGCGTTCACGCAGGGCAACGTCGCCATGATGCTCTCCGGCTCGTGGACGCCGAAGGCGCTCATCGAGGCGAACCCCGACCTCGAGGGCAAGATCGGCGCGGCGGTCATCCCCGGCGAGGACGGCGGCATCGCTCCGTCCGTGCTCGGCGGATCGCACCTGTCGGTCTTCAACACCACGAAGAACGCCGACCTCGCGTGGGAGTTCGTCAAGCTCATGACCACCGGTGAGTTCGCCGAGCAGTGGTCGAAGGAGACGGGCTACTTCCCGGGCGTCCAGTCCGCGATGGAGGAGGCCCTGGCCTCGACCGACCCGCTCGTCGCACCGTTCGCCGAGCAGATGGTCGACGGCGGAGCATCCGTCCCGGTCACGCCGAACTTCGGAGCCGTCCAGGCGAAGAAGACGACCAACGCCATGATCCAGGCCATCCTCAGCGGGCAGAAGGACGTCGCGACCGCGACGAAGGA
Source organism: Microbacterium luteolum (assembly GCF_039533965.1). NCBI lineage: Bacteria > Bacillati > Actinomycetota > Actinomycetes > Micrococcales > Microbacteriaceae > Microbacterium > Microbacterium luteolum. The sequence continues at coordinate 1,541,453 of NZ_BAAAUN010000001.1, read as the reverse complement.
CGCCGCCGCCGAGATGACCGAACTGCTCAACCAGTAAGGAAGCATCCCTTCCATGTCGATGGTGCAAGCGCCACTGCCGGCCACGAAGGCGGAGTCCACCTCCGCCTCCGTGGTCGGCGGCGGCCGGCAGGGGCGAGGCATCTCGCTCCTCAAGGCCCGCCCCTGGCTCCTCCTCGCTCCCGGGCTGATCATCCTCGCGGTGCTCATGCTCTGGCCGCTCGTCCAGGTCGTCATCTACTCGCTGCAGGACTACGGCCTGCGCGAGATCAACACGGGCGAGAACAACTGGATCGGTCTCGAGAACTACGCCGAGGCGCTCACCAACCCGACTCTCTGGACGGTGGTGCTGCCCAACACGGTCGGCTTCGCGGCCGTCGCGGTCTTCGTCACCGTGGCGGTGGGCACGCTCGTCGCCCTGCTGCTGGCCCGTCTCGGCACAACGTGGCGTGTCATCGTGTCGAGCTGCATCATGGTCGCGTGGGCAATGCCCGCCGTGACCGGCACCTACGTCTGGACCTTCATCTTCGATGCCGACCGCGGCATCTTCAACTCCGTGCTCAAGGACCTCGGTCTCATGGACGGCTCGGTCAACTGGTTCACGAACCAGTGGTCGTTCTACGCGATCGTGCTCCTCAACGTCGTGCACCACGGCTTCCCGTTCGTCGCCATCACGGTGCTCGCGGGTCTCCTCGGCGTCTCGAAGGAGATGCTCGAAGCCGCAGCCCTCGACGGCGCCGGCGCCTGGCGCCGTTTCTGGAAGATCATCTTCCCGACGCTCAAGCCGGTGTTCTCGGTCGTGATCATCCTGTCGACCATCTGGGACTTCAAGGTGTTCGCGCAGGTCTACCTGATGCCGGGTGGAAGCGGCGGGAACCGCTCCGTGCTCAACCTCGGCGTCTGGTCGTACGTCGAGTCGTTCGGCCAGAACCGGTACGGCTTCGGTGCCGCGCTCGCGGTGCTGCTGACGCTCGTTCTGATCGGCATCACGATCGTCTACATCCGCTCCCTCATGAAGGAGGACGAGCTGTGAACCCGCGCGCTTCGCTCCGGTCCCGCATCGGCATCGGCATCGCGGTCGCCGCGGTCCTCATCTTCACGCTGTTCCCGGTGTACTGGATGGTCTCCAGCGCCTTCGACAAGAAGGCGTCCAGCGGCGGGCAGTCGCTGCTCCCGCAGGAGTTCACCTTCGACAACTTCGCGTTCGTGCTCAATGAGGGCGGCTTCGGCACCTTCCTGCGCAACTCCGCGATCGTCGCCCTCGTCACCGTCCTCGTCAGCGCTCTCGTCTGCCTGCTGGCGGCGGTCGCCGTGGCGCGCTTCCGCTTCAAGTTCCGCACCACGGTGCTCATGATGATCCTCGTCGTGCAGATGGTGCCTCTCGAGGCGCTCGTGATCCCGCTTTTCCTCCAGGTGAAGAGCCTCGGCCTGCTGAACAGCATCCTCGGCCTGATGATCGTCTACATCGCCCTGTCGCTCGCGTTCGGCATCTGGATGCTGCGCGGCTTCGTCGCCGCGGTGCCCGTCGAGCTCGAAGAGGCCGCGTACATCGACGGGGCGAGCTGGTGGCGCATGTTCCGCTCGATCCTGCTGCCCCTGGTGATGCCCGGCCTCGTCGCGACCAGCATCTTCAGTTTCATCACGGCGTGGAACGAGTTCATCTTCGCCATGACGATCCTCGGCGCCGAGACCGACCAGTACACGGTGTCGATCGGCCTGAAGTCGTTCTTCGGCCTGTTCTCGAACGACTGGGGGAGCATCATGGCCGCCTCGACGATCATCACGGTTCCTGTCATGATCTTCTTCGTGATCGTTCAGCGTCGACTGGCCTCCGGCATGGTCGCGGGGGCGGTGAAGGGATGAGCTCCGACCTCGAGCGTCTCGCCAAGGGCGTGCTCTGGCCCGGATTCCTCGGGACCGCGGCTCCGGCCTGGCTCCTCGACGAGCTGCGCGACGGTCTCGCCGGTGTGGTCTACTTCGGGCAGAACGTCGGCGACGGGCTCCTCGCCCTCAGCGACGAGATCCTCGCAGCCAACCCCGACGCCCTGATCGGCATCGACGAGGAGGGCGGGAGCGTCACCCGGCTGGAGTCCGCCTCCGGCTCGACCGTTCCCGGAGCCGCACAGCTGGGCCTGCTCGACGACCTGATCGCCACCGAGCGGACCGGGGCAGAACTCGCCCGGCGCGTGCGCGCCATCGGGGCGAATGTCATCCTCGGACCGGTCGCCGACGTCAACACCGACCCGACCAATCCGGTCATCGGGGTGCGCGCCTTCGGTGCGGATGAGGAGCTCGTCTCGCGTCACGTCGTCGCGACGGTCGACGGCATCCAGGACGGCGCGGTCGCCGCGTGCGTCAAGCACTTCCCGGGTCACGGCGACACGCACGTCGACTCGCATCACGCGCTGCCCGAGATCTCCCTCGACCTCGAGGAGTTCGAGCGCGTGCACCTCGAGCCCTTCCGCGCCGCGATCGAGGCCGGAGTGGATGCCGTCATGACGGCGCACATCGTCGTCCCCGCCTGGGGCGAGACGCCGGCGACCCTGAACCCCCGCGTGCTGGGGATGCTCCGGGAGTGGGGCTTCGACGGCGTGATCATCACGGATGCCCTCGACATGGCCGCGATCCGGGAGACCGTCGGCATCGGCGGCGGAGCCGCTCTCGCGCTCGCAGCGGGCGCGGACCTCCTCTGCATCGGCAACCCGACCAATCCCGGCGCCGCCGCGCTCCCCGACCAGGACCTGCGGGACTTCCTCGCGGCCCGTGACGGGATCGTCGCCGCTCTGCGCGACGGGTCGCTGTCCCGGGAGCGCGTCGAAGAAGCCGCCCGACGGGTCGCGGTGCTCGCCGCCCGGCTCAGGAACGCTGCGGACGGGCAGCAGGAGACGACCGAGGAGTTCGACGCGGCCGAGATCGTCCGTCGCGTCGTCTCGTTCACCGGTGACGCGCCGACGGCCGCATCCGGACTCGCGGTGGTCGACGCGCGCCGCCGCTCCTCGCTCGCGGTCGACAGCGCCGCCGGCTACGTGTCCGGTGCTCTCGCCGCGGACGGTTTCCGCGTGCGCCTCGACGTCGCGAGCAATCCTGTGGCCGAGCAGGACCGGGTCCTGGACGAGGCCGCCACGGCCAACGGGACCACCGTTCTCCTGATCGACCGGCCGGACGCGGATGCCGCGCAGCGCGCCCTCGTGGAACGCGCTGCCGTGCGCGACCCTCACGCGGTCGTCGTGAACGTCGGCCTGCCCGCCCGGCATCCGCTGCCCCTGCCGACCATCGAGGTCGCCGCAGCGAGCCGGCTGGGCGCACAGATCGCCCGGGAGACGCTGTTGGGGCGCACCGCTCCGCCCGAGAGGGTCGCCGCCGCCGGCTGAGGCGGGTTCCGCCGATGGACGCCGACGTTCTCGCACTGGTGCGCCGCTCGCTGCCGAAGCTGAGCGCTGCCGAGGCGCGCGTCGCGGAGACCATCCTGGGCGACCCGACGCTCGTGATCGATCTCGCGATCAACGATCTCGCGAAGCTGTGTCGCACGTCGTTGTCGACCGTCGCGCGCTTCGCGCAGACGCTGGGGTACAGCGGGTACCGGGAGCTGCGGGTCGCGGTCGCGCGCACGGTCACGCTCGCCCAGGCGCAGCAGGCGCGGTTCGGGCTCGACAGCACGACGATCGACCCCGAGGACGAGCCCGCCGCCATCGCGGCGAAGCTCGCCGCGATGGAGATCGACGCGATCGAGAAGACCGCGCTGGCGATCGATGCGGCCGGAATCGATCGCGTCGCGAGGGCCGTGGTCGCCGCCCGGCACATCGACCTGTTCGGGCAGGCCGCCTCGTCCCTGACCGCGCAGGACCTGCAGCTGAAGCTGTCTCGCATCGGCTGCTCGGTGTCGCACTCACCCGATCCGCATCTGGCGGTGACCACGGCGTCGCTGCGCACGAGCGACGACGTCGCGATCGCGTTCTCTCATAGCGGGGAGACCCTGGAGACGCTTCGGGCGCTCGAGGTGGCGCGAGACGCCGGCGCGCTCGTCGTCGCGGTCACGAGCGTGGTCGACTCGTCCCTCGCCCTGGTCGCCGACGTGGTGCTTCTCACTCACGCGCACGAGTCGCCGTTCCGGATGGCGGCGATGTCGAGCCGCATCGCCCAGCTGGCGCTGGTCGACGTGCTGTTCGTCCGCGTCGTGCAGCACCGCGGCGAGCCCGTGGCCGTGCCGCTCCAGCTCACGCACGACGCGGCCGCGGCGCGCCGCCGCACGTCCCCCGGTCGTTGAGCGAGGAGCGCCGTCGCACGTCCCCCGGTCGTTGAGCGAGGAGCGCCAGCGACGAGACGAAACGCGGTTTCGTCGCTCGACCTGAGTGTCGGCATCCGCTCCTAAGTTCTCAGGCATGGGCTATGTCTACATTCTTCGGTGCTCCGATGGCACGTTCTACGTCGGGAGCACTCGCGACCTCGATCGGCGGCTCGTCCAACACCAGCAGGGCATGGGGAGCGCGTACACGAAGCGACGTCTGCCGGTGGAGCTGGCATGGAGCGGAGAGTTCTCCCGCATCGACGAGGCCTTCGCCTGGGAGAAGCGGCTGCAGGGCTGGAGCCATGCGAAGCGCGCCGCCTTCATTGCAGGCGGTCTGGATGCCGTCATCGGCTGGAGCGCCCGGACGCGGGCTGCTGGCTAGGGCGTTTCGTCTCGCTGGCGCTCGCTCAACGACCGGGGTGGGGCGTTTCGTCTCGCTGGCGCTCGCTCAACGACCGGGGTGGGGCGTTTCGTCTGGCTGGCGCTCGCTCAACGACCGGGGTGGGGCGTTTCGTCTGGCTGGCGCTCGCTCAACGACCGGGGTGGGGCGTTTCGTCTCGCTGGCGCTCGCTCAACGACCGGGGTAGGGCGTTTCGTCTCGCTGGCGCTCGCTCAACGACCGGGGTGGCGCGGATCAGTCGACGTGGTCGCGAGTGCTCGCGAGAGCGCGCGTGGCGATGCGGTGGCCGCGTGCGAGGCTGCCCGCGAGCGAGAGGCCGGTCAGGATGCCGGCGAGGAAACCCGCGGCGAACGCGTCTCCGGCGCCGATCGTCTCGACGACCGGGACATCGAGGGCCGGACTCTCCGCCCGCTCGGCACCGTCGAACGCCACGGCGCCGCCCGGGTCGGTCACCAGCAGGTATCGGGGCTCCGGGAACAGGGCGCGCAGCCGATCCGGATCGCCGGCCCCGAACACGGCCTCGGCGTCGGGCCGCGAGCAGAAGACGACATCGGATCGGCGCGCGAAGTCGGCGATCAGAGCCGTGCCTTCCTCCTCGCGGCCGCGCCACAGCGCCGGACGCCAGTTCACGTCGAAGCTGAGCAGTCGGTCGGGGCGGCGATCCGCGAACAGCGACTCCTGCGCGGCGCGCGCCGACGGCGAGAGAGCCGGGGTGATCCCGGACGTGTGCACGAGCGCGGCCTCGGCGAGAAGAGCGGATGCCGCGGGCGACTCCAGCGTCTGCGGCGACAGGCCGGCCGCCGCGGACCCCGCGCGGTAGTAGTGCATCGTCCCGTCGACGGCGCCGTCGGGTCGAGGCGCGAGCTCCTTCACGTAGAGCCCGGTCGGAGCATCCGGATCGATCTCCACCGCGGCGTCGTCGACGCCGTGCCGGCGCAGCTCCGCCGTGAGGAATCGCCCGAATCCGTCGTCGCCGACGCGCGAGACGACGGCGGTGCGGATGCCGGCCGATGCCAGCGCGATCGCGGTGTTCCACTCCGCGCCGGCGAGGGAGCGGTGGAAGGTGCGACTGTCCTCGAGCGGGGCGGCCAGGGCGGGGACCAGGGAGACCATGCCCTCACCGAAGCAGACGACGAGAGGGGAGGAGTCGGGCACGATCTGGACACTACCGGATGACACCCAGTCGCGAGATGTCGATACCGGATCGCAACCTGTGGGTGTTTGGTATCTGAGAATTCACTGGGTAGCGTCGAGGCATCACCGTGTCCGGAGCGAAGAGGCTCCGGGACGTGCACAGAAGCGCCCTACAGGGAAGGTCACAGAATGCACCACACAGTCACCCGACGGCGAGGACTCATCGCCATCACCGGAGCAGCGATCGCCGCTCTCACCCTGGCGGGATGCGTCGCCAGCGACCGCGGCGATGAGGGGGCAGAGGGCTCCGGCGATGTCGACGGCACGTTCGTCTTCGCCGCATCCTCCGACCCGGCCAGCCTCGACCCCGCCTTCGCGCAGGACGGTGAGACGTTCCGTGTCTCGCGTCAGATCTTCGAAGGGCTCGTCGGCACGAAGCCGGGCACCGCCGACCCGGCACCGCTCCTCGCCGAGTCGTGGGAGTCGTCCGAGGACGGCATGTCCCACACCTTCACCCTCAAAGAGGGCGTGACCTTCCAGGACGGCACCCCGTTCAACGCCGAGGCTGTGTGCTTCAACTTCGACCGCTGGTACAACTGGACCGGCCTGGCCGCGTCCGAGGCCTTCGGGTACTACTACAACAAGCTCTTCAAGGGCTACTCGTCGAACCCCGAGGAGGCCGTCTACAAGTCCTGCGCCCCCGACGGGGACAACAAGGTCACGATCGAGCTGAACAAGCCGTTCGCCGGATTCGTCGCCTCGCTGTCGCTGCCGTCGTTCGGCATGCAGAGCCCGTCCGCGCTCGCCGAGTTCGGCGCTGACGAGGTCGGCGGCTCCGCCGAGGCTCCGCAGCTCTCCGAGTACGCCATGGGGCACCCGGTCGGAACCGGCCCCTACCAGTTCGACGAGTGGGCCCCGGGCGAGCAGCTCACCCTCAAGGCCTACGGCGACTACTGGGGTGAGGCAGGCCAGGTCGACGAGATCATCTTCCGCACCATCGACGACCCGACCGCCCGTCGCCAGGCGCTCGAGTCCGGCTCGATCGACGGCTACGACCTCGTCGGACCCGCTGACACCAAGGCTCTCGAAGACGACGGCTTCACCATGGTGTCGCGCCCGCCGTTCACGATCCTCTACCTGGCGTTCAACCAGGCCGTGCCGGAGCTCCAGGACCCGAAGGTCCGTGAGGCGCTCTCGTACGCGATCGACAAGGACGCGCTGATCAGCCAGGTCCTCCCGGAGGGCACCGAGAAGGCGATCGAGTTCGTGCCGCCCGTCGTGAACGGATACAACCCCGACGTCACGACGTACGACTTCGACCCCGAGAAGGCCAAGTCGCTCCTCGCCGAGGCCGGCTACACCGAGGCCAACCCGCTGAAGCTCGACTTCAACTACCCGGTCAACGTGTCGCGTCCCTACATGCCCGACCCCGAGCAGATCTTCACCGTGCTGTCGTCGCAGCTCGCCGACGTCGGCGTCGAGACCACCCCGGTCTCGGAGGAGTGGGTCGAGTACCTCGACCGCACCACCGGCACCCCGGACCACGGCATCCACCTGCTCGGCTGGACCGGTGACTACAACGACACCGACAACTTCGTCGGCGTCTTCTTCGGCCAGGAGGGTTCGGAGTGGGGCTTCAACAACCCCGACCTGTTCCAGAAGCTGACCGAGGCCCGTGGCGTCGCCAGTCTCGAGGAGCAGACTGCGCTGTACGAGCAGATCAACGAGGATGTCGCGCAGTTCATCCCCGGTGTCCCGCTCGCGCACCCGGCGCCGACCCTGGCGTTCGACCCGCGCGTGAAGAGCTACCCGGCCAGCCCGGTGAACGACGAGGTCTTCACGGACATCGTCCTCACCAAGTAGGTCTGACCATCTGAGGTGCCGTGTTCCGGTCCCCGCGCATCGCGGGGACCGGAACACGGCGTACCTTCCGATCATCGGAGATCTCTTTGCTGCGCACCATCGGCAGGCGACTGCTTTTCCTCGTCCCCACTCTGATCGGCCTCAGCATCCTGCTGTTCGCCTGGGTCAGGGCCCTCCCCGGCGGCCCCGCGGTCGCCCTTCTCGGTGAGAAGGCGACGCCAGAGGCCGTCGCCAGAGTCAACGAGCTGTACGGCTTCGACAGGCCGCTGCTCGAGCAGTACTTCATCTGGATCGGACGCCTCCTCCAGGGAGACTTCGGCACCTCGATCCAGACCAACCGTCCCGTCGTGGAGGAGTTCTTCCGGCGCTTCCCGGCGACCTTCGAGCTGAGCGTCGTTGCGCTCATCTTCGCCGTCGGCGTCGGCATCCCGCTCGGGTACTGGGCCGCTCGCCGGCACGGCAAGCTCACCGACCATGCGTCGGTCGTGCTGAGCCTCGTCGGCATCACGATCCCGGTGTTCTTCCTCGCCTTCATCCTGAAGTACGTCTTCGCGGTGCAGCTGGGCTGGCTGCCGTCCGACGGCCGGCAGAACCCGCGAATAGATGCCACGCATCCGACCGGGTTCTACGTCTGGGACGGCATCATCACCGGCGAGTTCGACGCGTCGTGGGATGCGATCCTGCATCTCATCCTTCCCGCGCTCGCCCTCGGCACGATCCCGCTCGCCATCATCGTCCGCATCACGAGGGCGAGCGTCCTCGAGGTGCAGAACGCGGACTACGTCCGCACCGGACGGGCGAAGGGCGTCGGGTCGTCGACGCTGCGCAGTCGCTTCATCCTGCGCAACGCGATGCTCCCGGTGATCACCACGATCGGCCTCCAGACCGGTCTGCTGATCTCGGGCGCGGTGCTCACCGAGACCGTGTTCGCCTTCCCCGGGATCGGCTCGTTCCTCGCGCGAGCCATCTTCACGAGGGACTTCCCCGTGCTCCAGGGATTCATCATCTTCATCGCAATCGCGTACGCGCTGATCAACCTCGCGGTGGATGTGTCCTACAGCTTCATCGACCCGAGAGTGAGAGTGCAGTGATGTCCCTCACCATCGTCCGCAAGGAGGCCGCATCATGAGCGTCGCACTCCCACCCGCGCAGGGACCGTCCGCGGAGAGCGGCGGCGCCATCGACACCGTCGCGATCGCCCAGGCCGGCCTCAGAGAGGGCTCCGGTGGATTCTGGAGCGATGTGTTCCGTCGGCTCCGCCGCAACCCGACGGCATGGATCGGCGCGGCCATCGTGCTCGCCTTCATCCTCGTCTCCGCTCTCGCACCGCTGCTGGCGCCGTACCCGGAGACCGCGCTCCCCGGGGCGAAGTTCATCACCCCGACCCACATCCCCGGTCCCGGTGAGCTGCCGGAGTTCCCGCTCGGGCTCGACCGCTTCGGCGGCGACGTGCTCTCCAAGCTCATCTGGGGCGCGCAGGCATCGCTCCTGATCGGCGTGATCTCGACGGCCATGGGTCTGGTCGGCGGCATGGTCCTCGGCCTGCTGGCCGGCACCTTCGGCGGATGGGTCGACACGATCATCATGCGTGTCGTCGACATCATCCTGTCGGTGCCGAACCTGCTGCTGGCCGTGTCGATCGCGGCCATCCTCGGGCAGACGCCGTTCGCGGTCATGATCGCGATCGGAGCTTCCCAGGTGCCGATCTTCGCCCGTCTGCTGCGAGCTTCTATGCTGCAGCAGCGGTCGAGCGACTACGTGCTGTCGGCGCAGACGCTCGGCCTCGGCCGCGGTCAGATCACCATGTCGCACGTGCTGCCCAACGCCATCGGCCCGGTCATCGTGCAGGGAACCCTGACGCTGGCCACCGCGGTCATCGATGCGGCCGCGCTGTCGTTCCTCGGTCTCGGCGGCGGTCGCCCCGAGACGGCGGAGTGGGGTCGCATGCTCACCTACGCGCAGGCGGAGCTCGCGATCGCACCGTGGCTGGCCTTCCTGCCCGGTATCTGCATCGCGGTCACCGCGCTCGGCTTCACCCTGCTGGGTGAAGCGCTGCGTGAAGCGATGGATCCCCGGACGAGGGCGCGATGAACGCGCGGGAGGAGGGCGCCATGAGCGCCGCGAAGGAGAATCGGATGCCGGCCGAGCCGTTGCTGTCGGTCCAGGGCCTCGCCGTGGACTTCGCCACGATGGACGGCGTCGTGCACGCCGTCGAGGGCGTGGACCTCGAGATCGCCGCCGGCGAGACCGTCGCGATCGTGGGGGAGTCCGGTTCGGGCAAGTCCACCACCGCGATGGCCATCATCGGCCTGCTGGCCGGGGGTGGGAAGGTCGCCTCCGGCAGCATCCGCCTCGACGGCCGGGAGATCGCGCATGCTCCCGAGAACGAGCTGCGGATGATCCGCGGCCGCGACATCGGCCTCGTGCCGCAGGATCCCATGTCGAACCTGAACCCGGTCGCGAAGATCGGCACGCAGGTGGCCGAGACACTGCTCGCGCACGGTCTCGCCAACCGGCAGAACGTGCAGGCGAAGGTCGTCGAGGCGCTCACCGCCGCGGGGCTTCCCGACCCGGAGCGTCGTGCGAAGCAGTATCCGCATGAGTTCTCCGGCGGCATGCGCCAGCGCGCGCTCATCGCGATCGGCCTGGCGTGCAAGCCTCGCCTGCTGATCGCGGACGAGCCCACCAGTGCGCTCGACGTCACCGTGCAGCACACGATCCTCGACCAGATCGGCGCGATGACGCGCGAACTCGGAACGGCGGTCCTGCTCATCACGCACGACCTGGGTCTCGCCGCCGAGCGCGCCGAGCGGGTCGTCGTGATGCACCGCGGCAAGGTCGTGGAGCAGGGGCCCGCGCGGCAGATCCTCGAGGCTCCGCAGCATCCGTACACCCAGTCGCTCGTGGCGGCGGCGCCGTCGGTCGCGGCCGCGCGTCTGCGGCCGGAGGCGTTCCGCGTCGAGGAGCGCGCGGAGGCTGTGGACGAAGCCGAGGCGGCGAAGCCGAAGGACAACATCGTCGCGATCGAGAACCTCACCAAGGTGTACCCGGTGCGGGGACGCGGCGAGGACTTCGTGGCCGTCGACGACGTGTCGCTCGCGATCCCGCGGGGCGAGACAGTCGCGATCGTGGGGGAGTCCGGCTCGGGCAAGACCACGACCGCACGGATGCTACTGAAGGTGGTCGAGCCGACCAGCGGGCTGATCCGCTTCGAGGGCAAGGACATCTCGTCGTTGAGCCGGGCGGAGACGAAGAACTTCCGTCAGCAGGTGCAGCCGATCTTCCAGGATCCGTACTCGAGTCTGAACCCGATGTTCACGATCGAACGCCTGATCGCAGAGCCGCTGGACTTCTACAAGAGGGGGAGCGGGTCGGACCGGCGAAAGCGCGTGCGGCAGCTGCTCGACGACGTGGCGCTTCCGCAGTCGATGCTGCGCCGCTATCCGTCCGAGCTCTCCGGCGGGCAGCGCCAGAGGGTCGCGATCGCGCGCGCCCTCGCGCTCTCGCCGGACCTGATCGTGTGCGATGAGCCGGTGTCCGCGCTGGACGTGCTCGTGCAGGATCAGATCCTCAAGCTGCTCGGCGACCTGCAGCGGGAGTATGGGCTGAGCTACCTGTTCATCTCGCACGACCTCGCGGTGGTGCGGCTGATCAGCGACTACGTGTGCGTGATGAAGGACGGCAAGCTCGTGGAGGCCGCCTCCTCGGAGGAGATCTTCACGAACCCGCGCGACCCGTACACGCGCCGCCTGCTGGCCTCGATCCCGGGCAACGAGCTGAACATCGCGTCCTGACCGGCGCCGACACCCCGGCTCGCTGTCGAAACCCCCTGCCGCGCGCGGCAGGGGGTTTCGACGTCGGAGCCGGGGTGATGAGGGGCTTTTACCGCAGCTTCCGAGATTGGTCAAGGACTGAGCTTGCCATGTCGCAGAATCACACGTATAGTTGGTAGTTGCGCTCGCTTCTCCCTGCCCTCATATGGTGGTCGGCATTCGTTGAGTCTTTGAGCGCACACTCCACCTGACGACAAAGGAATCGAGAAGCCCTGCGGGGCTCACGGAGGTTATTCCCTTGGCTGCTGCTCGCAACGCATCCACATCCACCACCACCAAGAACGGACGCGGAGCATCCCGTCTTTCGTTCGCCAAGATCTCCGACACCCTGACGGTCCCAGACCTTCTGGCTCTGCAGACCGAATCCTTCGGTTGGCTCGTCGGCAACGACGCCTGGAAGGCGCGCGTGGCCGAGGCCAAGAAGGCCGGCCGCACCGACGTCAACGAGAACTCGGGCCTCGGCGAGATCTTCGAGGAGATCTCTCCCATCGAGGACCTCGGCGAGACGATGCAGCTGTCGTTCACGAACCCGTATCTCGAGCCGGAGAAGTACTCGATCGACGAGTGCAAGGAGCGTGGCAAGACCTACGCCGCTCCGCTGTACGTCGAGGCCGAGTTCATGAACCACCTCACCGGTGAGATCAAGACCCAGACGGTCTTCATGGGCGACTTCCCGCTCCAGACCGACAAGGGCACGTTCATCATCAACGGCTCCGAGCGCGTCGTCGTCTCGCAGCTCGTGCGCTCGCCGGGTGTCTACTTCGACAAGACCCCCGACAAGACGTCCGACAAGGACATCGTCTCGGCGCGCGTCATCCCGAGCCGTGGCGCATGGCTCGAGTTCGAGATCGACAAGCGCGACCAGGTCGGTGTGCGCGTCGACCGCAAGCGCAAGCAGTCCGTCACCGTCTTCCTCAAGGCGCTGGGCATGACGAGCGAGGAGATCCTCGCGGAGTTCGCCGGCTACACCTCGATCGAGGAGACGCTCGCGAAGGACACGATCGTCACGAAGGAAGATGCGCTCCGCGACATCTACCGCAAGCTCCGTCCGGGCGAGCAGGTCGCCGCCGAGGCCGCCCGCGCGCTGCTGGACAACTTCTACTTCAACCCGAAGCGCTACGACCTGGCGAAGGTCGGTCGTTACAAGATTAACCACAAGCTCGGTCTCGACCAGCCGCTGAACTCGTCGGTCCTGACCGTCGAGGACATCGTCGCCACCATCAAGTACCTCGTGCGCCTGCACGCCGGTACCGAGGAGACCTTCACGGGGATCCGCGGTGGCAAGAAGGCCGAGATCCGTCTCGCGACCGACGACATCGACAACTTCGGCAACCGTCGCATCCGCGCGGTCGGCGAGCTGATCCAGAACCAGGTCCGCACCGGCCTGTCCCGCATGGAGCGCGTCGTCCGCGAGCGCATGACCACGCAGGACATCGAGGCGATCACGCCGCAGACCCTGATCAACGTGCGCCCCGTCGTCGCCGCGATCAAGGAGTTCTTCGGAACGTCGCAGCTGTCGCAGTTCATGGACCAGAACAACCCGCTCGCCGGTCTGACGAACAAGCGTCGTCTCTCCGCGCTGGGCCCGGGTGGTCTGTCCCGTGACCGCGCCGGTGTCGAGGTCCGTGACGTCCACCCGTCGCACTACGGCCGCATGTGCCCGATCGAGACGCCGGAAGGCCCGAACATCGGTCTGATCGGTGCGCTCGCGACCTTCGCACGCATCAACTCGTTCGGCTTCATCGAGACCCCGTACCGCAAGGTCGAGGGTGGCGTGGTCACCGAGCACATCGACTACCTGACGGCTTCCGAAGAGGTCGACTTCAACATCGCGCAGGCCAACGCCCCGCTCGATGCCAAGGGTCGCTTCATCGAGAGCCACGTCCTGGCCCGCCCCAAGGGCGGCAGCGGCGAGGTCGACATGTTCCTCCCGGAGGACATCGGCTACATCGACGTCTCCCCGCGCCAGATGGTGTCGGTCGCGACCTCGCTCGTGCCCTTCCTCGAGCACGACGACGCACAGCGCGCCCTCATGGGTGCCAACATGCAGCGTCAGGCTGTGCCGCTGCTCCGCAGCGACTCGCCGCTCGTCGGAACCGGTATGGAGGGCTACACGGCCATCGACGCCGGTGACGTGCTCACCGCCGACAAGGCCGGTGTCGTCTCCGAGGTCTCCGCGGACCGCGTCGTCGTCATGCTCGACGAGGGCGGAACGCAGGAGTACCACCTGCGCAAGTTCGACCGCTCCAACCAGGGCACGTCGTACAACCAGAAGGTCGTCGTCTCCGCCGGTGAGCGCGTCGAGGTCGGAGAGGTCATCGCCGATGGCCCCGCGACCGAGAACGGTGAGCTGGCCCTCGGGAAGAACCTCCTCGTCGCCTTCATGACGTGGGAGGGCTACAACTTCGAGGACGCGATCATCCTCAGCCAGGACCTGGTGAAGGACGACACCCTCTCCTCGATCCACATCGAGGAGTACGAGGTCGACGCCCGCGACACGAAGCTCGGCAAGGAGGAGATCACCCGTGACCTCCCCAACGTCAGCCCTGAGCTGCTGAAGGATCTCGACGAGCGCGGCATCATCCGCATCGGCGCCGAGGTCCGCCCCGGCGACATCCTGGTCGGCAAGGTCACGCCGAAGGGCGAGACCGAGCTGTCGGCCGAGGAGCGTCTGCTCCGCGCGATCTTCAACGAGAAGAGCCGCGAGGTCCGCGACACGTCCCTGAAGGTGCCTCACGGCGAGCAGGGCACGATCATCGCGGTCAAGGAGTTCAACGCCGAGGACGGCGACGACGAGCTCGGCTCCGGCGTGAACCGCCGCGTCGTGGTCTACATCGCCCAGAAGCGCAAGATCACCGAGGGCGACAAGCTCGCCGGCCGCCACGGCAACAAGGGTGTCATCGCGAAGATCCTCCCGATCGAGGACATGCCGTTCCTCGCGGACGGAACTCCGGTCGACATCGTGCTGAACCCGCTCGGCATCCCGGGTCGAATGAACTTCGGCCAGGTCCTGGAGACCCACCTCGGGTGGATCGCGAAGCAGGGCTGGAAGGTCGAAGGCAAGCCGGAGTGGGCAGCGCGTCTGCCCGAGCAGGCGTTCGAGGCCGCCCCCGGCACGAAGGTCGCCACCCCGGTGTTCGACGGTGCGAGCGAGGAGGAGATCGCTGGTCTCCTCGACGCGACCACGCCGACGCGCGACGGTGACCGCCTGATCGGTTCGAGCGGAAAGGCCCAGCTGTTCGACGGCCGCTCCGGCGAGCCGTTCCCGGCGCCGGTCTCCGTGGGCTACATGTACATCCTGAAGCTGCACCACTTGGTCGACGACAAGATCCACGCACGTTCCACGGGTCCGTACTCGATGATCACGCAGCAGCCGCTGGGTGGTAAGGCGCAGTTCGGTGGACAGCGCTTCGGTGAGATGGAGGTGTGGGCCCTCGAGGCCTACGGCGCCGCATACGCGCTCCAGGAGCTCCTCACGATCAAGTCCGACGACATCCTCGGCCGCGTCAAGGTCTACGAGGCGATCGTCAAGGGCGAGAACATCCAGGAGCCGGGCATCCCCGAGTCGTTCAAGGTGCTCATGAAGGAGATGCAGTCGCTCTGCCTGAACGTCGAGGTCCTCTCGGCCGACGGCACGCTGGTCAACCTCCGCGACACCGACGACGAGGCCTTCCGCGCAGCGGAGGAGCTCGGGATCAACATCTCCAGCCGCTTCGAGGCCGCCTCGATCGACGAGATCTAAGGTGAGGGCCGCCAGTGGCGGCCCTCCCTCCCAGACTTCTCAAAAAGAATTCCGACACAGGAGAATCAGTGCTCGAGTCAAACACTTTCGATGAGCTTCGCATCGGCCTCGCCACCGCGGACCACATCCGCGCGTGGTCGTACGGTGAGGTCAAGAAGCCCGAAACCATCAACTACCGCACCCTGAAGCCCGAGAAGGACGGTCTCTTCGGAGAGCAGATCTTCGGGCCGTCCCGCGACTGGGAGTGCGCGTGCGGCAAGTACAAGCGCGTCCGCTTCAAGGGCATCGTCTGCGAGCGCTGCGGCGTGGAGGTCACCAAGAGCTCCGTCCGTCGTGAGCGCATGGGTCACATCGAGCTCGCCGCTCCCGTCACCCACATCTGGTACTTCAAGGGTGTCCCCTCGCGTCTCGGCTACCTGCTCGACATGGCGCCGAAGGACCTCGAGAAGGTCATCTACTTCGCCGCCTACATGGTCATCTCGGTCGACGAGGATGCTCGTCACCGCGACCTGGGCACGCAGGAGAACAACATCCGTCTCGAGCTGAAGACGCTCGGCGACCGTCGTGACGCCAAGATCGCCGAGCGCCTCGCTCGTCTCGAGGAGGAGCTCGCTGCTCTCGAGGCCGAGGGCGCCAAGGCCGACGCCAAGAAGAAGGTGAAGGACGCCGCCGAGAAGGAGATGTCCCTCATCCGCAAGGGCGCCGACGAGGCGATCCTCAAGCTGGAGCGCGTGTGGGAGGACTTCCGCACGCTCGAGGTCGGCGCACTCCGTCCCGAGGACGACGTCTTCCACGAGCTGCAGGACCGCTTCGGTCAGTACTTCGAGGCCTACATGGGCGCCGAGTCGATCCAGCGTCGCCTCGCGGCGTTCGACCTCGCTGCCGAGGCGGAGAACCTGCACCTGCAGATCTCCGAGGGCAAGGGCCAGCGCAAGATCCGCGCGATCAAGCGCCTGAAGGTCGTCAACTCGTTCCTGGAGACCGGCATGAGCCCGGCCGCCATGGTCCTCGACGTCGTTCCGGTGATCCCGCCGGAGCTGCGCCCGATGGTGCAGCTCGACGGTGGCCGCTTCGCAACCTCCGACCTCAACGACCTCTACCGTCGTGTGATCAACCGCAACAACCGTCTTCGTCGTCTGATCGACCTCGGTGCCCCCGAGATCATCGTCAACAACGAGAAGCGGATGCTGCAGGAGGCCGTCGACGCACTGTTCGACAACGGTCGCCGTGGTCGTCCCGTCACCGGTACCGGCAACCGTGCCCTGAAGTCGCTCAGCGACATGCTCAAGGGCAAGCAGGGTCGCTTCCGTCAGAACCTGCTCGGCAAGCGCGTCGACTACTCGGGCCGTTCGGTCATCATCGTCGGACCGCAGCTCAAGCTGCACCAGTGCGGTCTGCCCAAGCAGATGGCTCTGGAGCTCTTCAAGCCGTTCGTGATCAAGCGCCTGATCGACCTCGGTCACTCGCAGAACATCAAGGCGGCCAAGCGTGCGGTCGAGCGCACCCGTCCCGAGGTCTGGGACGTGCTCGAGGAGATCATCCGCGAGCGTCCGGTGCTGCTGAACCGTGCACCCACCCTGCACCGTCTCGGCATCCAGGCGTTCGAGCCGCAGCTCGTCGAGGGCAAGGCCATCCAGCTCCACCCGCTCGTCTGCGCGGCGTTCAACGCCGACTTCGACGGTGACCAGATGGCTGTGCACCTGCCGCTGTCGGTCGAGGCTCAGGCCGAGGCCCGCGTGCTGATGCTCGCGTCGAACAACATCCTGAAGCCGTCCGACGGCCGCCCGGTCACCCTGCCTTCGCAGGACATGATCATCGGTCTGCACCACCTGACCACGGTCAAGGAGGGCGCAGCCGGTGAGGGTCGTGCATTCGGTTCGGTGGGCGAGGCGATCCTGGCCAAGGACGAGGGCACCCTCGACCTGCAGGCCAAGGTCCGCATCCGCATCCCGGGTCTGACGTTCCTCGAGGGCGACGCTCCCGAGGGCTACGAGCGCCACGGCCTCGTCGACGCCTCGCTGGGTCAGGCGATCTTCAACGACACGCTCCCGAAGGGCTACCCCTTCGTCCGCGAGCAGGCTGACAAGAACAAGCTGTCGCAGATCGTCAACAAGCTGGCCGAGGAGTACCCCAAGGTCGAGACCGCCGCTTCGCTGGACCGCATCAAGGATGCCGGTTTCTACTGGGCCACGCGCTCCGGTGTGACCGTCGCCCTGAGTGACATCCTCACCCCGCCGAACAAGGCGGAGATCGTCGCCGGCTACGAGAAGCAGGCCGCGAAGGTCCAGTCGCAGTACGAGAAGGGCCTCACGACCGACACCGAGCGTCGTCAGGAACTCATCAAGATCTGGACCGAGGCGACCGACGAGGTTCAGGCCGCCATGAAGGCGAACTTCCCGGAGGACAACACCATCAACCGCATGGTGTCCTCGGGCGCCCGTGGTAACTGGCTGCAGATCCGGAACATCGCCGGTATGCGTGGTCTGGTGAACAACCCCAAGGGTGAGATCATCCCGCGTCCGATCATCTCCTCCTACCGCGAGGGTCTGTCGGTGGCGGAGTACTTCATCGCGACGCACGGTACCCGTAAGGGTCTGGCCGACACCGCTCTGCGTACCGCCGACTCGGGTTACCTGACCCGTCGTCTGGTGGATGTCTCGCAGGACGTCATCATCCGCGAAGAGGACTGCGGCACGTCGAAGGGCCTCGAGCTCCCGATCGCCGCTCCGAACTCGCAGGGTGAGCTGGTCCGCGACGCGAACGTCGAGAACTCGGTGTTCGCTCGTACCCTGGCCTCCGATGTCGTCAGCGAGTCGGGCGAGGTTCTCGCCTCGGCCGGAGACGACGTGGGCGATGTCCTGATCGACAAGCTGGTCGCTCTCGGTGTCGAGACCATCAAGGTCCGCTCGGTTCTGACCTGCGACTCCGCCGTCGGTGTCTGCGCGCAGTGCTACGGCCGTTCGCTGGCGACGGGTAAGACCGTCGACATCGGCGAGGCCGTCGGCATCATCGCGGCCCAGTCGATCGGTGAGCCCGGTACCCAGCTGACGATGCGTACCTTCCACACCGGTGGTTCCGCGTCGGCAGACGACATCACGCAGGGTCTGCCCCGCGTGCAGGAGCTGTTCGAGGCTCGTACCCCCAAGGGTGCGTCCCCGATCGCCGAGGCCGATGGTCGCATCACGATCGACGAGACCGACAAGGGCAAGAAGGTCATCCTGACGCCCGACAGCGGCGACGAGCCCGTCATCTACCCGGTGCTGCGTCGTGCGACGCTACTCGTGGAAGACGGACAGCACGTCACCGTCGGTCAGCCGATCCTGGTCGGAACGCTCGACCCCAAGGAGATCATGCGCGTCATGGGTGCTCGCGAGGTGCAGCGTTACCTCGTCGGCGGCGTCCAGGGCGTGTACCGCTCGCAGGGTGTGCCGATCCACGACAAGCACATCGAGGTCATCGTCCGTCAGATGCTCCGCAAGGTCACCGTCGTCGATCACGCCGACACGACCCTGCTCCCGGGCGAGATGGTCGACCTCAAGCGCTACCAGGCGATCAACCGCGAGGCTGTCGCCGAGGGCAAGCGTCCGGCCTCCGGTCGTTCGGAGCTGATGGGTATCACGAAGGCGTCGCTCGCGACCGAGTCGTGGCTGTCGGCTGCGTCGTTCCAGGAGACGACCCGTGTGCTCACCGAGGCTGCCATGCAGGGCAAGCGCGACCCGCTGGTCGGTCTCAAGGAGAACGTCATCATCGGTAAGCTCATCCCCGCCGGAACGGGACTCTCGAAGTACCGTGACGTCACGGTCGAGGCGACCGAGGAGGCCAAGAGCGAGCGCTACCCGAACCGGATCTTCGCATCCGACGGTGCGTACGCCGACGGCGACTTCGGTTACGTCGACTTCGACGCGTTCTCGACGGACGACATCACGCCCGGTACGTACAACTGATACAGCTGACGCACTGAGTGACTGAGAAGGCCCCGGGGTTCACCCCGGGGCCTTCTTCGTGCGCGCACGCGCGCGCACGCGCATCCGATCCCTCGCGCGGGGGAGGAGAAATCGTGCCGTGGGGGGACCCGGGCGGTACCACCGGCGGATGGCAGGACGAGGCGGAGACGCTTTGCTGGAGTTGATCGCTCTCGACCGCGGCCAGGAGCCGCGTCGGGGCGGCGTCTCTTCCCGGTCGGACCGAACGAAACTCCTCTCACACATGACATTCCTCACGCGCGCCAGCCTCGCCAACCGCGCCATCGTCGGCCTGATCACGATCGCCGTCGCCGTGTTCGGCATCATCGCGATGTCGTCGCTCCGCCAGGAGCTGACGCCGTCGATGACGCAACCCGGTGCGTACATCTCGGTGAGCTCCAGCGGACTCTCGCCCGACCAGATGGTCCAACTCGCGACCGAGCCCGTCGAAGAGGCCCTCGGCGGGGTGAGCGGACTCACTTCGGTCAGCTCCACCACGCAGAGCGGCAATGCGCAGGTGATGGTCAGCTGGCCGTTCGAGCTCGATGCGGACGAGACGCTTCGCGCGATCAAGGCGGCGGTCGACGGGGCCAAGGCCGCGCTGCCGAAGGACGCCACCGTCGTCGTGCAGTCGGGTTCCGCATCGGAGCTGCCGGCGATGGTTCTGAGCGCGGGCTCGACCACCGATGCCGAGACCTTCGCCGAGGCGCTCGAGCAGAGCGTCCTGCCCGAGATCCGTGCGGTCTCCGGGGTGCGTGCGGCCACGCTCGAAGGCCGCGAGACCCAGCAGGTCGAGGTCTCACTGCGACCGGCCGATGTCGAGCGTCTGAAGGTCGACCCCGCGATGGTGCTCGCGGCGCTGCAGAGCAACGGCGCGGTGCTGTCCGCCGGTCAGGTCGGCACGGATGAGGGGCAGGTCGCGGTCAACGTCGGCCCTGGCACCGACAGCATCGAGGCCATCGCCGCGCTTCCCCTGCAGGTCACCGAGGGCGCGGTGCAGATCCAGGATGTCGCCGACGTCACGCTGAAGCCCCAGCCGGCAGGCTCGCTCTCGCGCGTGAACGGCAAAGCCGCCCTCACGATCCAGGTGATGCCCGCTCTTGGGGCGAACGCCGTCGAGATCTCGCACGGCGTCACCGCGATCCTCGATCGATACAGCGACTCGCTGAAGGCCGAGTTCGTTCCGATCTTCGATCAGGCGCCCTACATCGAGCAGTCGATCGAAGACCTCTCGACCGAGGGTGGTCTCGGGCTGCTCTTCGCGGTCATCATCATCTTCGCGTTCCTGCGCTCGTGGCGTTCGACGATCATCGCGGCCGTTTCGATCCCGCTGTCGCTGCTCATCACGATGATCGCGCTGCTCTGGACAGACAACACGCTCAACATCTTCACGCTCGCCGCGCTCACGATCGCGATCGGACGCGTCGTGGACGATTCGATCGTCGTGATCGAGAACATCAACAGGCACGCCGAGAGGAAAGTACCGACGGTCGCGGACATCGTCGCCTCGGTCAAGCAGGTGTCGGGTGCGATCATCGCCTCGACGGCCACGACGATCGCGGTCTTCCTGCCGATCGCCTTCGTGTCGGGTGTCACCGGACAGCTGTTCCGTCCGTTCTCGATCACGGTGACGATCGCGCTCGCCGCGTCGCTCGTGGTCGCGCTGACGATCGTCCCGGTCCTGGCGTACGTCTTCCTGAGGTCCCGCGGGGCGCGACGCTCCGCAGCGGTGACCGCGGGCGGTGTGACCGCCGCATCGGAGGCGGAAGCCCCCGTCGAGGATGCCGAGTCGTTCGCACGCGCCGAGATGAGCGCACCGGAGGATCGGCTGCAGCGGGGGTTCATGTCCTTCCTCGGGGCGACGCATCGGCGTCCGGTCATCACGCTCGCCGCGTCGACGGCCGTGCTGCTGGGGACATTCGTCCTCGCGACGCAGATCCCCACGGACTTCCTCGGCGAGTCCGGCCAGCAGAGCATCACCGTGACGCAGACCCCGGAGAAGGCGGCCACCGTCGAGGATCGCGTCGCGGCGGCCGAGCCGGTCGAGCGTGCGCTGCAGGGTGTCGAGGGCGTCGAAAGCGTCCGGTCCACGATCCCCGGAGCATCCACGAGTGCCGGCGAGGAGAACATCAACACGTTCGACGTCACGCTCGAGAAGGGTGCGAAGGCCGCGGAGGTCCAGGACGGGATCGATCGGAAGCTCGCGAAGCTCGGTGACCCCGAGCAGTTCGAGGTGCAGACGGCGGATGCCGGCGGCGGGGGAGCAGGGATCGACCTGCGCGTGATCGGCGACGATCCGAAGGCGCTGGCAGCGGCGAGCGACTCCCTCATCGAGGCGCTCGAGAAGGAGAAGAGCGTCCAGAGCGCTTCGAGTGATCTCAGCGGGGAGCAGCCGATCGTGCAGGTCGCGGTGGATCCTCTCAAGGCAGCGGCTCTCGGTTTCGATCAGCAGCAGATCGCGGCAGCCATCACGGCTGCCCTGAACGGGACGCCGGCGGGAAGCGTGGTGCTCGACGGGCGAGAGCGTGACATCGTCATCCGCACCGGAGCCGTCAGCGGAGGAGCCGACGCGGTCGCCGCGATGGCGCTCCCGGTGACGTCCAAGCAGACCGCAGCTGCGCAGAAGGCGGCGCTCGATGCGCTGGAGGCCCAGCAGAAGCAGAAGGCGGAGGAGCAGACGGCGAAGGCCGCCCGCGAGATGGACGACCAGATCGCCGAAGCGAGCACTCAGCGCTCGCAGCTCGGAGAACAGCTCGGCTCCCTGCGAAGCCAGCTCGCCCAGCTGGAGGCATCCGCACCCGTGGTGCCGGCACCGCAGACACCGGAGACGCAGGCGGCGATCGACGCCGAACGCGAGCGTCAGGAGCAGATCGCGGGGATGCTGTCGGCGATCGGGCAGGCGCAGGCCGGCATCGAGGCCGCTGACGCGCAGATCGCACAGCTCCGCGAGGGCCGTGCCGAGTCCGCTGCGCAGCAGGAGGAGGCCACGCGCCTCGAGGCAGAGCAGAAGGCGGCATCCGAGGTGCGAGGCACGGCCGTGCGGGTCGGCGATGTCGCGACCGTGACCGAGGAGATGACGGCACCGTCGATCTCGCGGGTCGGCGGCGAGCGGGTCGTGACGATCACGGTCACCCCGAAGAGCGGTCAGCTCGACGCAGCCACGAAGGCCCTGGACGCGGCCACGGCGCAGTTCGACCTCCCCGCAGGTGCACGCTTCGAAGTGGCCGGCGTCTCCGCCGATCAGGATGATGCCTTCGGACAGCTCGGCCTCGCCATGCTCGCGGCGATCGCGCTGGTCCTGCTGGTGATGGTGATGACCTTCCGCAACCTGCGTCAGCCGACGATTCTGCTCATCGCCGTGCCGTTCGCCGCCACCGGTGCGATCGTCGGACTGCTGCTCACCGGCACGCCGCTCGGCCTCCCGGCGCTGATCGGACTCCTGATGCTCATCGGCATCGTGGTGACCAACGCGATCGTGCTGCTCGACCTGGTCAACAAGCTGCGCGAGGGTGGGGCCGATCTTGCTGAGGCGGTCTACCACGGAACGCGACTGCGTCTGCGCCCGATCCTGATGACGGCGACGGCGACGATCTTCGCGCTGCTCCCGATGGCGTTCGGGATCACGGGAGGCGGGGTGTTCATCTCCCGTCCGCTCGCGATCGTCGTGATCGGCGGCCTCATCAGCTCGACCCTTCTCACGCTGGTGCTCGTGCCGATCCTGTACCTGCTGCTCGAACGCTCGCGCGAGCGCCGCATGGCCAAGCGTGCAGACCGGCGGGCGCGGCGCGAGCAGGAGAAGCTCGACGCGCAGGAGCCGGGTGAGGACGAGGGCGTCGCGGTCTTCGACGACGGCTCCGAGGGCACGGACGACAGCGTGCCGGCGGTGCAGCGCGAGTGAGCGCCCGACCGCCGGCCGGCGCGCGGTCGTCAGTCGAAGATGTGCGCGACGATCGACGACGTGTAGCCGGACGGCGACAGGTTGGAGTACCGGGTGTCGATCATGATGTCGTCACGCCAGAACAGCGTGCGTCCGTCGGTCACCGGATACTGCGTGTTCGGCCAGGTCTTCTCGCAGCGGGTGCCGCCGTCGGGGGTGAAGCAGGCGAAGCCCTCGGTGTCGGCGAGTGCGTTGAGCATGTCGAGCGCCGGGCCGCGGTTCATGGCGGAGATCGTCGTGACGAGCCTGGTGGTGTCGGCTCGGGGATCCGCCCAGACGCACGTGAGCGTGCCGTCGGTGCCGACGCCGGACGGGCCGAACGCGGCGTCGTTGAGGGGCGTGCCCTCGAGCTGGGCGAGTACGTCGTCGGAGAGGATCGCGCGGCAGTCCGTCGGCAGCGCGACGCCCTTCGCGGTCGGCGAAGGGCTGGGGGACGGCGTTCCGGTCTCGACGGGGCCATCGGATGCTCCGGCCGACGGACTCGGCGATCCGCCCGCGTTTCCCGAGTCGTCGGATGCCGGTCCGCACGCGGTGAGGACGGCCACGAGGAGGAGTGCCGCGGCGCCTGCGGGGAATCGCGCGTTCATGGCCACACCGTAGCGCGGTTGCGGTTCGGGGGACAGCATTCGTGCGGCACGCTCGCAGTGGCGCGTCGCGGTAGGGTCGGCGGATGAGCATCGAGACTTCCACCGCAGGATCCGTCGTCGTGATCGGCGATGCCCTGATCGACGAGATCCGCGACGATTCGGGTGTGCGGGAGTTGGTCGGCGGGGCCGCGCTCAACGTGGCTGTCGGGCTCCGACGTCTCGGCGTCGCGACGACGCTCATCGCGATGGTCGGCGAGGACGAGGCCGGAGCGCACATCCGCGAATACCTCTCCGATCACGGAGTGCGTCTCATCGAGAGCGCGGCTCCGCACGGCTCCTCGCGTGCAGTCGTCCAGCGCGCGGCCGACGGGGAGCCCGACTACGTCTTCAACGAAGCGGCCCGGAAGCGCAGCATCCGCTATTCCGGCGAAGCTCGCCAGGCCATCGCGGAGGCGGGACTGGTCGCGATCAGCTGCTTCCCCTTCGACGTGCCCGCCGAGGTGGACGCCCTGCTCGAGGCCTCAGCGGGGGCGCGCCTGGCGATCGATCCGAATCCGAGGACCGGCATGCTGAGCGATCGGGCCGAGTTCGTGAGGGGCTTCGAGCGGGCCGCGGCGGGTGCCGACATCGTCAAGGTCGGCGCCGACGACGCGACGATCCTGTACGACGGCGACCTCGACGTGCTGCGCGCCCGACTCCGCGGCCTCGGAGTCGGGGCCGTGCTCGCGACGGCGGGTGCCGACGGTGCGCTCCTCGAGACGGATTCCGGGACCGCTGCGGCCCCGATCTCGGACCTCCCCGGCCGCGTCGTCGACACCGTGGGCGCGGGGGATGCGACCCTCTCGGCGGTCGCCGCCGGCCTCGTCGCGGGGAGCCCCGCAACGCTCGACGAGTGGCGCGCGCTGCTCACCCGGGCCATGGACATCGCCGCCGCGACGTGCCGCGCCGAGGGTGGCCTGCTCCGCACGCCGGAGTCGCTCGAGGAGGCCGAACGAGGCGTCTTCGGCAGCTGAGGGGCCGATTTCATGTGCCCGCGTCTGACGGGTATGATGGTCTTTCGTGCCCCCGGTTGGCTGTTCAAGTCGGACGGGTGCGCTCTGGCGAGTTACCCAAGCGGCCAAAGGGATCTGACTGTAAATCAGACTGCATCGCATTCGGGGGTTCGAATCCCTCACTCGCCACCAGCGCAGATCACACGCAACAAGCCCCGGTAGCCCGGGGCTTGTTGCGTTTCTCCCCGCGTTTCGAACGGCCGCGTGCCCGATACAGTGACCTCATGATGAACCTCACGGGCGTCTCCGTCGTCGCCCTTCGCGAGGCGCTGTGAGCGCGCCGGCAGGCTGGTACTCCGACGCTGCGGGCGCTCCGCGCTGGTGGGACGGGTATGGGTGGGCCGAGGAATATCGGGTGCCGCCCGACCCGCTGCCGCCGCAGGTCGCTCCGGGAACGAGTTCGCGCACGGTCTGGGTGTGGCTCATCGTGCTTCTTCCGCTGCTGAGCCTCTTCCCGTTGTTCTTGTATCTCGACCAGATGCTGCGAGGAATGGTCGACCTCGTGGCACTGTTCCCCACCAGCGGTTCGGCTCCTGACCCCCAGCGCCTCCTCGCAGCGGAGCTGAGCCTCATCTTCAATCCTTGGCTTCTCGTCATGACGGTCATCGGATGGGGGTCCGCCGCCCTGTACGTGTGGTTCGCGTTCCTCGATGCGCGAGAGCTCGAGCGTCGCGGCTTCGCAGCCCCGTTCCCCTGGCTGTGGAGCCTGCTGTCGCCGCTCGTGTACGTGATCGGGCGCCACGCCGTCATCCGACGCCGAGGAGGGAAGGGGGCAGCTCCTCTCTTCGTGACGATCGCGATCCAGGTCGCCGTCTTCGTCGCGACGATGGTCTGGACTGTGGTGTTGATGTTTCAAGTGACTGCGGCCATCCTCCCTGGGAAGTGATCCAGCCGGTGTTCGACGACGCCCTCCGGTGACAATCACTCCGTGACACCGAGGCCCTGCGTCCGCCACACTGAGTCCCATGGGATCAGCGTTGACCACCATCGGATTACCCGTCGCCCTCGGCATCATCATGCTGGGGCTCGGACTCAGCCTCACCCTCGCCGACTTCGCGCGGGTGCTGAAGCAGCCCAAGGCGGTGATCATCGCGCTGCTGTGTCAGCTGCTGCTGCTTCCGGCGATCTGCTTCGGCCTGGTGCTCGCGTTCCAGCTCCCGCCGATCCTCGCGGTCGGCATGATGATGCTCGCCGCATCGCCCGGCGGCACGACGGCCAACCTGTACAGCCACCTGTTCCGGGGTGACATCGCGCTCAACATCTCGCTGACAGCGGTGAACTCGGTGATCGCGGTGATCACGCTCCCGCTCATCACGAACTTCGCCATCGCCTACTTCCAGCCGTTCGACGACAGGCTCGGACTGCAGTGGTCGAAGGCGCTCGAGGTGTTCGCGATCGTCCTCCTGCCGGTCGCGCTCGGAATGCTGATCCGCCGGTTCTGGCCGCGGTTCGCCTCGGGCATGGACAAGCCCGTGCGCATCGCATCCGTGATCATCCTGATCGTCGTGATCGCCGGTGCCGTGGCGTCGAACTGGGCGCTCCTCGTCGCCAACTTCACCCAGCTCGCCCTGATCACCGTGCTGTTCTGCGTGATCAGCCTGACCATCGGGTTCCTCGTCCCGCGGTGGCTCCGGGTGGGCAAGCGGCAGGCCATCGCCACCTCGTTCGAGATCGGCATCCACAACGCCACGCTCGCGATCGTGATCGCGCAGTCCGTGCTCGGCTCGGTCGAACTGAGCCTCCCCGCGGCGGTCTACGGCGTGCTGATGTTCTTCATCGCTTTCGGATTCGGATTCCTCATCCGCGACCGGTCGGCGGCGGAAGCGGAAGCCCCGGCCTCGACGGCACCAGAGGGTTCATAGACTGGAACGATGCGAGCGCTCACCGAAGCCGAAGTCCGGGCATCGTTCGTCAATGCGGACGAGGGAGAGCTGCGCACCCTCGAGATGCCGCACGACTTCGTGCTCGTCGACTGGGACTACCTCGACTTCTTCGCGTGGCGGGACCCGAGTGCGGCCAAGCGGGGGTACGTCCTGATCCAGCACGAGGGCGGCGTCGCCGGGGTCGTGCTTCGTGCGTCCGAATCGGGCAGGGGGCGCTCCGGCATGTGCAACATCTGCCACACGATGCAGCCCGGGAACCAGGTCGCCCTGCTCTCCGCACGCCGCGCCGGAGAGGCGGGCCGTCGCGGAGACTCCTTCGGCACCTACATCTGCGCGGACCTCTCCTGCCACGAGAACGTGCGGCTGGCGCACCCTCTCGCGCCGAACGAGGTGCGCTCACCCGGGCAGGTGGACTTCCGGCTCGACGGAACCCGTCGGCGGATGGAGGCGTTCGTCTCGCGCGTCTGGGCGCAGGACTGATCGCGGTTACGCTGGACCCACACGTCCCATGCTCGAAGGAGAAGCCATGAGCGATGCCATCCTGTTCTCGGTCGATGAGGGGATGGCGCGGCTCACGCTGAACCGTCCGACCCGGCTCAACGCATTCAACGCCGACCTCGCCCACGCCTGGAAGGACGTGACGGCCGAGGCCACGTCGAGAGCGGATGTGAAGGCGATCCTGCTGGACGCCTCCGGCCCGGCCTTCTGCGCCGGTGGCGACGTCATCGACATGGCAACGACGATGGGGTCGTCCTCCGGTGCCGACATCACGGCGCTCGCCGAAGTGATCAACGCCGGCATCCGCTCGCTCACCGAATCGTCGGTGCCCGTCGTCGCCGCGGCGCATGGGACGACGGCCGGCGGAGGGCTCGGCATCCTGCTCTGCAGCGACTACGCCGTCGTCGGATCGCGTTCCCGGCTCGGCAGCCTCTACGCGAACATCGGTCTCACTCCCGACCTGTCGGTCTCGGCGCAGCTCGCGCGCGCGGTCGGACAGCGCCGCGCGCTGCAGCTCGTTCTGCAGGATCGCCTTCTCACCGCCCAGGAGGCGGTCGAGTGGGGCCTCGTCGCGGAGGCTGTCGAGGGAGAGGATGCCGCGGCCGAGGCGGAGCGGGTGCGGGCGCGTGGTGAGGAGATCGCGCGTTTCTGGCTGGCCGGAGCCGCCGACGCGTACGGACAGGCGAAGCACCTGGTGCGTTCTCAGCCGGAGCGCTCGTTCGTCGAACAGCTGAGCGAGGAGGCCCGTTCGATCGGGGCCGCCCTCGAGACTCCGGATGCGCAGGCGCGGGTCGCGGCCTTCGCGGCGGCATCCGCGAGGAGATCCGTCTGACTGCTCCTGCACCGCCAGCACTTCCGCGATGACTTCGCCCGGTTCGGGCGGCCGCCGTGGCAACAGGCCGCGCGCGTGGCAGGATGAGGGCAACGCCGCTCAACGAGAGGATGGCCATGTCTCAGCCGGACACCACCGCGCATCAATCGACGCAGGGTGAGAAGAAGAACATGTCGCTGCTCATCAGGGGGGCGATCTGGATCGCCATCGGCGCGCTCATCGCGGCCGCTCTCGTGTGCGTCGTCTGGGTGCTGATCGGCGATCAGGACGGCCTGATCGGTCGGGCGTTCCTGACCATCCTGCTCCTGGCCGCCTTCGCCGGCATCGCGATCCTCGAAGCGGGGCTCGCGCCGAACAGGCCGGACTGGCTGGCTCTCGCCAGCATGGTGACGTGGATCGTCGCACTCCTCGTCGGCGCCGTGAAGATCTGGCTTCCCGAGGAAGACGGCTACTTCACCGGTGCGGAGCGGTTCTTCCAGCTGCTGCTCGTCATCGGCATCCTGCAGCTCGCCCTGCTCCACGTGCGTCTCTTCACTCCCGCGGCGCGGCGCCACGTGACGACGTTCACCCGGATCATCTACATCGCGACGATCGTGTTCCTGGGCGGCCTCGTCGGCCTGCTCATCTTCTACCTGGCCTTCCCGCACAGCTTCGACTACGGCGAGCTCTACTGGCGCATAGTGGTCGCGCTGACGATCCTCGCAGCCGTCGGCACGACGCTCATCCCGCTCCTGAACGCGCTCTTCGCGCCGAAGAAGCCTTCGCAGGCATCCGCCGCGATCGCCGCCGCTCCGGCCTGGCCCACGTACGCCGACGGCCTCACCCCGCTCCCCGTGCTTCCCGACGGAAGTCCGGACTGGAACGCCTACTACACGGGCTACCCGACCGTCGCGCCGCAGCAGCAGGCACTCGGGCAGGCGCCGGCAGCGGCGTTCCCTGTGATCCCGGAGCCTGTCGCGCCGCAGTACGCGCAGCCGTTCACCCCGCCTGCCCCGCAGGCGCCCGAGGTCCCTGCGGCTCCGCAGCAGGCGGCACCGCCCGCGTTCCCGCCGCCCCCGCCTGCCCCGCAGCACCCCGCACCGTGACGCTCGAGGGCGAGCTCAAGGATCTCGCGACGGAGATCGCGCGCGAGGCCGGAGAGCTCGCGCTCCGCCGTCGCCGCGATGGTGTGCACCTCGCCGCCACCAAGTCGACGATCGCCGACATCGTCACCGAAGCCGACCGCGAGGTCGAGGCGCTGATCCGCGAGCGGGTCGACGCCGCCCGCCCGGACGACGGGTTCCTCGGTGAGGAGTCCGGCGCCGACCGCGGGACGAGCGGCATCACCTGGGTCGTCGATCCGATCGACGGCACCGTCAACTACGCCTACGGCATGCCGGCGTACAACGTGAGCATCGCCGCCGTGCGCGGCTCGGCCGAGCCCGAATCGT
Source organism: Microbacterium luteolum (assembly GCF_039533965.1). Lineage (NCBI taxonomy): Bacteria > Bacillati > Actinomycetota > Actinomycetes > Micrococcales > Microbacteriaceae > Microbacterium > Microbacterium luteolum. Next base: position 1,512,018 of record NZ_BAAAUN010000001.1, on the reverse strand, counting down.
GGGAGGCGCTCGCCGCCGCGGTCAACGCCCCGGCGCTCGGAGAACTCTTCACCGCGGCTCGTGGACATGGCGCCTGGGCGGGGGAGACCCGCCTCGCGGTCACATCGGACACATCGGCCGGGGCTCTGCTCGCCACCGGCTTCGGCTACGACCCGGCCACGCACGACGGCGACCTCGCGACCGTGCGACGGGTGATGACGATGGCCCGGGATCTGCGCAGATCGGGATCGGCCGCGCTCGACCTCGCGTACGTCGCCGCGGGGCGACTCGACGGCTACTTCGAACGAGGGCTCAAGCCGTGGGATTTCGCGGCGGGGGCGCTCCTCGTCGAGGAGGCCGGCGGTCTGGTCTCGCGCCACGACCTCGATTCGGCGAGGCCGATGCTGATCGCCGGAGGGCCCGAGGTGCATGCGCGCCTCCTCGCGCTGCTCGGCGAGAAACACTGAGCCGTTCATGGCATTCCCAGGCGGATACCGGTAGGGTTTTATGCGATCGTTACTTTCACCACCCGAAGGTGAAAGCTGAGTTTGCGCCCCCGAGCTTGACGCACGACCGAGAGATTAACGCTTTTGCCCTTCGAGAATCCCCAGGCTGCCTCTGCGCCCACGCGCCGGTCCAGCCGACTCCGCACTGAGGCCTCTGAGGCCCCCGCGGTGGGACCGACGGAGTCTGTCGCAGCAGCTGAGGCCGTCATCGCCATCGCCGCTGTCACCCCGCTTTCCCGCCGTGCCGCCCGCCAGCGTGTGACCGCGGACGCCCCGATCGAAGACGCGCCCCTGGCCCGGATCGATGACGCACCTGTGCAGCCGGCCGACGTCGAGCCCGACACCGCTGATGCTCCGGCAGCGACCGACAAGGTCGAAGAGCTCGTCGAGGTTTCCGAGCCGGTCGAGGTTCCCGAGCCTGTGGAGGCCCCCGAGGCTTTCGAGATGCCCGCAGCGCCGAGCGCGAACGCATCGGATGACGCGGCAGACGCAGACGCCTTCGAGCGTGCCTCCCGCGCGTTCCGTGCGACCGGGCCCGTACCCACGGCATCCGTTCCGTCCGAGCCCGTCGCGGACGACGCGACAGCCGAGGGCGACGCCGCCACTGCTGCTCCCGACGTGGCGCAGCGCCGTTCGCGCAGCGCGCGCAAGGTGTTCGCCGTCGGTGCGACTGTCGGTGTCATGAGTCTTGCGGGTCTGCTCGCGGTCTCGATGACTCTCCCTGCCGAGGCTGTGGCCGCCGCCCAGGGCACCTCCGTTGCTGCGACTTCGCTCATCGCGTCCTCCCAGCAGGCCGCCGATGGCGACTCCGCCGACGAGATCCAGGCCTTCGTCGCTCCTGCAGGCGTCCAGAACGAGTCGCTGACACGCGCCGACGGATTCAGCACGATCTCGCTCGTCCAGGTCGCTGCCGAGCAAGGCATCAACTACTCCAGCGAGGTCTTCACGAACGACCCCGACGCGGCCATCCAGTGGCCGTTCCTCGTGGGCGTCGGAATGACCGACGGCTACGGCATGCGCAGCGGCCGTCTGCACGAGGGCATCGACTTCGTCCCCGGCGACGGCGCTCCGGTCCAGGCCATCGCCGACGGAACCGTGCGCATCGCGACCGAGCAGGGCGACGCCTACGGTGTGACCGTCTACATCGATCATGTGATCGACGGCGCGGTCATCACGAGTCACTACTCGCACATGCAGTACGGATCGCTCCAGGTCGCGCAGGGACAGACCGTGAAGGTCGGCGACATCGTCGGCAAGACCGGAAACACGGGCCGTTCCTACGGCGCGCACATGCACTTCGAGCTCATCGTCAACGGATCGACCATCGATCCGCTGCCGTGGCTCCGCGCGAACGCGGGTCGGCACTCGGACTGACCCGCCTTGATTTCATGAGGACGCCATGGTGATGGTATTCTCGTGTGGTTGCCCCGAGAGGGGCAGCACGCCCCGATAGCTCAGTGGCAGAGCACTTCCATGGTAAGGAAGGGGTCGTCAGTTCAATCCTGACTCGGGGCTCGCAGCATTCTTCTCACACGCGGACGGATGCCTCGCGGCAGGGTAGCTCAGCTGGTTAGAGCGCACGACTCATAATCGTGAGGTCGCGGGTTCAAGCCCCGCTCCTGCTACAGATCAAGACCCCCGGTTTCCGGGGGTTTTGTCGTTTCTGCCCGACGGCATCCGCTGCGATGGTTAGGCTCACTGCATGCCTATGCCAGATGAGACCACGTCCGTCAGCCTCGCCTGGGGAAAATCTCTCCTCGGTGTCGCGGCGCTGATCTTCAGCGTGTCCATCGTGTTGGCAGCGGGAGAGTGGTGGCAGTTCGTCACGTTCGGTGTGATGGTGCTGCTCGGCGTCGTCCTGCTGGTCAGCGGTGTGCGCGACATCGTTGCGAGTCGTCGCGAGAAGCAGGTATCGCGAGACGAAGTCACCGAGAGCTGAAGAACCGCCCGGCTCCATCGACGAACGCGCCCTCAGTCGTCCGGGATCAGCCTCTTGCCGGTCAGCGACGTGGCCTCCCGCGTGTAGCCGAGGCCGTCGTAGAACGCCAGCACCTCGTCGTTCCCCGTGCGGACCATCAGCATCACCTTCGGGCAGCCCAGCGCCAGGAGTCGTGCTTCCGCCTCGTGCACGAGTCGTCGGCCGATGCCTTCGCCGCGGCGGGCCGGCGCACTCGCGAGGTAGTACAGCCACCCGCGGTGCCCGTCGTACCCCGCCATGACGGCGCCGACGAGCGTCCCCTGATCCACGGCGACGAGCAGCAGCTCCGGCCACACGGCGCGCGCACGACGGATGTCGGCTCGCGGATCGTTCCAGGGGCGTGTGAGACCGGTCTCGTGCCAGAGGTCGATGACCGGCTCGATGTCGGCATCGGTCAGGGCGCGGATCTCCAGAGTCACCTGGCAAATCTACTTCGGCGCCGGTGGAGCGGTCGAACGAGGGGGTGGTGTCCGCCTAGGGGCACCACCCCCTCCGCTCAGTCCACGCGGGACACGTGGTAGTGCGAGATGAGGAGTTCGTCGTCGTCCGCACGCTCGAAGACCAGCGTGAGGTGCGTCACGATGTCGTCTCGCCCCTCGAGGTGGAACACAGCCCCCAGGTAGGCAACGACCGCGTCATCCCCGAGGTCGTGCGCCCGGAGGACGTCAAACTCCACCGTCAGGGGCACCGGTTGGGAGTCGTAATACGCCACAACCCCTGAACGCCCGATCGAGTGGTGCGGCCGCAGGCCCTGGAAGAGCGCGTCCGCGGTGAAGGCGGAGGCGATGCGATCGAGGTCTCCGTCGCCGATTCCCTGCTGCCATCGGGACAGCGCCGGTGCGATCCGGGCTGCCGAGGGCGTCACCTGCGCGGTCATGGTCAGTGCCCCGCGCTCTGGCCGCCGTCGATGTGCAGGAACTCGCCGGTGACGAACTCGTTCTGCTCGAGGTAGACGACCCCGCGGGCGATGTCATCCACCGTGCCGGCCTTCTGCAGAGGGTGGAAAGCCGCGAGCTGCTCCGGTGTCGCGCCGCCCTGCAGGGGAGTGAGGATCATCCCCGGCGAGACGGCGTTGACGCGGATGCCGCGGTCGCCGTACTCCACGGCGAGCGACTTCGTGGCTGCCGCGATCCCGCCCTTGGTGAGTGAGGCGAGCACCGACGGGATGTCGGATCGTGCGGATTCGACGAGTGTCGTGGTGATGTTGACGATGTGTCCGCCGCCCTGCTCGAGCATGGGGACGATCGCGTTCCGCGTGAAGTGGAAGAAGCCTCCGAGGTTGACGCCCAGGTTGAGCGCGTAGTCCTCCTCGGTGGTGTCCGTGAAGGGCTTGGCGGTGAACACTCCCACGTTGTTGACGAGCGTGTCGACTCGTCCGAAGCGGTCGAGGGCGGTGCGGACCACGTTCACAGCGGTGCGGGGATCGGCGGCGTCACCGGGGACGGCGACGGTTCCCGGGTCGTCGCCGTCCGTGATCGAGCGGGACGTGGCCACGACGGCGTATCCGAGCTCCCGGTAGGCGGCGACGAGTCCGGCACCGATTCCCTGCGAGGCGCCGGTGATGATCGCGACTTTCTGAACAGACATGATTCTCCTATAGACGATCGGTCAACTACTGATATTGACCGTTATAGACGATCGGTCATATACTTGTCAAATGGGTCGGACATCGGATGCACGGGAGAGGCTGCTCGAAGCCGGAGAGCGGCTCTTCGGCGAGCGCTCGTACGGGGCGATCGGCGTCGCCGAGATCAGCGCCACAGCGGGTGCGCCGAAGGGCAGCTTCTACTACTACTTCCCGTCGAAGCAGGAGTTCGCCGTCGCTGTGATCGATGAGCACTGGCGCCGACAGAAAGAGGAGTGGTCGAGCATTCTGTCGGCGGAGGGCAGCCCCGTCGATCGCCTGCACCGGCTCTTCGAGGCCACCGCCGCCGTGCAGCGCGAGGCGAAGTCAGGCGTCGGTGCCGTCGCCGGGTGCATGTTCGGCAACCTGGCCCTTGAGCTCTCGTCCACGGAGCCGGTCATCCGGGAGCGGCTCCAGGAGATCTTCGACACCCAGGTCGACATGGTCGGAGCGGCACTCGGCGACGATCGGCGTGAGATGGCGATCGCCGTCGTCGCGAACCTCGAAGGTCTCGTCCTGCTGGCGAAGCTGCGCAATGATCCGTCGCTGATCGAATCCCAGTGGGACAGCACCGCCCGGATGCTCGAGGCCGGCGCCTCGACCTGAGGCTGCGAGACGCAGCCGTGTCAGTCGGCGGGCGGGAAGCGCTCGATGTTGGCTTCGACCCAGCCGCGGAGGGCCCGCAACGGCTTCTCGGCGTCGACGCCGAGGTCGGTGAGGGAGTACTCCACGCGGACCGGTACTTCGGCGAAGACCGTGCGCACCAGCAGTGCGCGCGCCTCCAGGCGCCGCAGCGTCGCGGTCAGCACCTTCGGGCTGATCCCCTGCAGGCGCGTCTTGAGCTCCCCGAATCGCTGCGGCCCGTCGCTGAGCGCCCCGATCGCCAGCGCGCTCCACTTGTCCGCGAGCAGATCGAGCACTCCGCGGCAGGGGCATTGCGCGTCATAAACGTCATGAGGAGCATCGATGCGGCAGGCGGTCTCGGTCGGCATCCGTCCATGGTATCTCTTGGATACTTAGGGCGCTTGCGGGTAACTGGGGGTCTTCGGATAGCGTGACGGGCATGGCAAACGACACCTTCTCCCTCCCCGACCAGATGCCCGCGATCGGCGCGCGCGGCCGACGACCTGTCACGGATCCCGAGTCGCTCTCCGACCTCACCCTGCCCGTTCCATCCCCGACGGGCAGGGATCTCCTGGTCGAGGTCGAGGGCGTATCGATCAACCCCGTCGATGTGAAGGTCCGCGCCGGCTCGCCGACATCCGGTGCGCATCGTATCCTCGGCTACGACGCCGTCGGCGTGGTCGTCGGCCTCGGCGATCAGGCCACCCGCTTCGCCGTGGGTGACCGCGTGTTCTACGCGGGCCAGATCGACCGCCCCGGCACGAACAGCCGCTACCACCTCGTCAACGAGAACATCGTGGGGCACGCACCGCGCTCGCTGTCCGTCGCGGAGGCGGCAGCGCTCCCGCTGACGGCGATCACGGCGTGGGAAGCGCTGTTCGACAAGCTCCGTCTCGATGACCGCAGCGAGGGGACCCTTCTCGTCATCGGTGCGGCCGGCGGTGTCGGATCGCTCCTCATCCAGTTCGCAAAGGCGCTCACGAAGCTCACGGTCATCGCTGTCGCCTCGCGCCCGGAGTCGGTGGAATGGGTGGAGCGGATGGGCGCCGATCACGTCGTCGGCCGCGACTTCGTCGACGAGGTCTCCGCGATCGCTCCGAGCGGCGTCGACTACGTCTTCACGTCGTTCACGCCCGGCAATGTCCGCGCGATCGCCGACGTCATCCGTCCGCGGGGCGAGGTCGTCTCCATCGACGAGACCGGCGGCAGCATCGACGCGCTGAAGGGCAAGAGCGTGACCTGGCACTGGGAGCTGATGTTCACCCGCCCGGTGACCGACCCCGCCGACCACTACCAGCACGAGCTCCTGGAGCAGGTCGCCGAACTCGTCGACGAGGGTGTGATCCACACCACGATGACCGAGCATCTGACACCTCTGGATGCCGCGACCATGCGCCGAGCGCATGAGATCGTCGAGGCCTCGCAGACGATCGGCAAGGTCGTCGTCACGGACTGGCCGGAAGAGGCGCATCCACTATCGTGATGTGGTTATGACTGCTGCCGCCCGGCACGATGCCATCCTCCGCGAGCTCGAACTGCGCGGCTCGCTGACCAGCGCCGTCCTCGCGGCGCGGCTCGGCGTGACCCCGATGACGCTGTGGCGAGACCTCGTCGCTCTGGAGCAGAGGGGACTGCTCGCCCGCGTGCACGGGGGAGCGATCTCGCTCGCGGTCGCTCAGCAGCAGTCCCGCGAGGACGGGTCGGGGGCGCGTGCCCGCCCCCGACCGGTGGCGACCATCGGCATGATCGTGCCGACCACCCAGTACTACTTCCCCGAGGTGATCCGCGGGGCCAGTCAGGCGGCTCACGAGTCGAACTGCCGCCTGGTCGTCGGCGCGACGAACTACTCGTCGCAGGAGGAGTTCCGCCAGGCGGAGCGGCTCATCGCCAGCGGCGTCGATGCACTGATGATCACGCCGCACGACACGATCGCCGGGAGCTCGCCCCTGCAGCGGATGCTGGAGGAGGCGGGCATCCCGATCGTCATGGTCGAGCGATCCGTCGAGGATCACCTCGCCGGACGCCTCGAATGGGTCCGCACCGACCATGCGCATGGGGCGGAGGTCGCGGTGCGTCACCTCGCGCAGCAGGGACATCGGGCTATCGCGCTCGCCGCCCGACCATCGGCGACGGTCGCCGGGCTGGATGCGGGCTTCCGGCGTGCCATGGCCGCGATCGAGCCGGCATCCGCTTTCGCACTCCGCCGTGATCTCTCGCACCCGCAGATCGGTGACAACGCCAACATCGCAGAGCTCGACGAGCTGCTCGACGAGTGCGTGGCACAGGGGATCACGGCAGCGATCCTGCTCGGCGATGCGGATGCCATGGCGTTCCTCGATCTGGTGCTGGAGCGCGGACTGCGGGTTCCGGAGGATTTCGCTGTGGTCGCCTACGACGATGAGGTGGCAGCCTTCGCCACCGTGCCGCTGACCGCCGTCGCGCCGCCCAAGCACGAGCTCGGTCACGCCGCCCTGCGCCTGTGCGTCGACCGTCTGAAGCAACCTGCGGGTGCCGCGCACACGCCCGTGCGGATGGCGCTGCTGCCAGCGCTGGTGGTTCGTGAATCCTCGGTTCGCACCGCCTGATTGTTAGGTTTTGTGAGAAAACCCTCCGTTGTGTTGGTGAATCGCGTCGGGTGACGAATGATCGATCTCGCACGGTCAACGATTCAAAGGAGAACCCGCGATGTCCCTGCGTCGAACTTCCCTCTCCGTGGCGGCACTGGTCGCCACTTCCGCACTCGTCGCGGGCTGCGCTGCCAGCGCTCCCGCGGCCGAACCCGTCAAGACCGAGACCCCGAAGGGTGAGGTCACCTTCTGGTCGTTCCTCAGCGGCATGGCCGATGTCGTCGCCGCGTTCAACGCGAGCCAGGACGACATCACCGTGAAGTTCGAGGAGATCCCGAACGGAGCGAACGGCGGCTACACCAAGCTGTCGGCGGCCATCGAGTCCGGCAGCGGACCCGACGTCGTCGGCATCGAGTACGACCGGCTCCCCGGGTTCGTCGCGGCCGAGCAGCTCGCGCCCGTCGACGACCTCGTCTCCGAGGACATCCTGGGGGAGTACGACGAGCAGGTGCGCAACCTGGTCTCGTTCGGCGATGCGGCCTATGCCCTTCCCTACGACGCGCCGCCGATGGTCATCTGGTACCGGCAGGACGTCCTGGAGGCCGCCGGCGTCGAGGTCCCGACCACCTGGGACGAGTTCGAAGAGGCGGCGCGTGCGGTCAAGGCCGTGAACCCCGACGCCTATCTGACGAGCTTCTTCACCAACGAGCCGCAGCTCGCACCGATGTCCTGGCAGGCGGGAGCCGAATGGTTCAGCGTCGAGGACGAGAGCTGGAAGGTCTCGGTCGATGACAAGAAGTCGCAGGAGGTCGCCGACTACTGGCAGCGCCTGATCGACGAGGACCTGGTCAAGGCGCAGCTCGGCTTCAGCGACGAATGGACCGCGGATCTGAACAGCGGTGTGGTCAACGCCTGGGTCGGCGGCTCCTGGAGCGCGTCCGCGCTCAAGACCCGCACCGAGGCATCCGGTCAGGCCGGCAAGTGGATCGCCGCCGCTCCGCCGTCGTGGGATGGCGAGCCGACGGGTGCGCTCAGCGGAGGCACGAGCTTCGCGATCCCCGAGAACTCCGAGAACGCCGCGGCCGCAGCCGTCTTCCTCGAGTGGCTGGTGACATCACCCGATGCGATCGAGGCGCGGGGCGCCGTGGGCACCGCGTACCCGGCCTACCCCGGGCTCTCCGACGTCGCGGCATCCGTCGCTCCCGTCGACTACTACGCGAACGACATCTACGAGGTTTTCGACGAGGCGTCGGCGAACCTCGGACCGTGGGCCTGGGGACCGAAGTACGACCTCACGGCCACGGCCCTCAAGGATTCCGTCACCGCCTCGCCCACACTGAGCGAAGCGCTGACCGCGACGCAGCAGGCCACCGTCGACGGGCTCGAGAAGCTCGGCCTCGACATCAAGGACTAGCTGATGCATCGCCGGGCGGGCGTCGAGAACGGTGCCCGCCCGGCGGTTCAGATCGAAGGATGACGACGATGACAACTCCCGCAACCGCGAAGCGGCGGACGACGAGGAAGACGATCCCGGGAACGGGCGGGCGCACCGCCTCCGTCTTCCTGATCCCCTTCTTCGCCCTGTTCGCGCTGACGATGATCGCCCCGGTGATCTATGCGATCGGCATGAGCCTCTTCGCCGAGAAGCGCAGCGGCCTCGGGTTCGGTGGCTCGACCACCGAGTTCGTCGGGCTCGGGAACTACTTCGAGGTCCTGTCCGACCGTACCTTCACCGACGGATTCGGGCGGCTCGCCCTCTATTGCCTGCTCTACGTCCCGTCTCTTCTCGTGGTCGCCCTCGTTCTCGCACTGCTGCTCGACTCGGCCGTCGCCTACGCCAAGCGGGCGTTCCAGCTGCTGCTGTTCCTGCCGCACGCCGTCCCCGGTGTCATCGCGGCTCTCATCTGGGCCTACCTCTACACCCCGGGGGTGAGCCCGATCGTGAAGGCCCTGGAATCCGGCGGGATCGGGATCGACTTCCTCTCGGTGCAGCTCGTGCTCCCCTCCATGGTCAACATCGCCGTGTGGGAGTGGGCGGGCTACAACGTGATCATCCTCTTCACCGCTCTCCAGGCCGTGCCCCGCGAGATCCTCGAGGCCGCACGCGTCGATGGCGCCGGTGAGATCCGCACGGCCTTCTCGATCAAGACCCCGCTCGTGTGGCCCGCCATCGGCGTGGCTCTGCTGTTCACCGTCATCGGATCCCTCCAGCTGTTCACCGAGCCGAAGATCCTGTCCTCCGCGACGACCGCGGTCACCAGCACCTGGGTGCCGAACATGTGGGCGTACGACGCGGCGTTCAACCGCAACAACCTGCCGCAGGCCGCAGCCGCCTCCATCATCCTGGCGCTTCTCGCCGGCCTGCTGTCGTTCGTCGTCACCCGATTCACCTCGAAGGAGCCGACGCGATGACCTCCGTGATCGACCGTCCGGCGCCCCGCGCCGCGGCACCCGCGAAACCGCCGCGGACCCCACGCCGGAACCTGGCGGGCGGGCGTCACCTGCCGTCGAAGGTCGCGGTCAACGGCCTGCTGATCCTCGGCTCCGCCTACATGGTGCTGCCGCTGCTGTGGCTCGTGTTCGCCGCGACGAAGAACGCCGGCGAGCTCTACTCCGGAGACGCTTTCGCCTTCGGATCGGATCTCGTCGCGAACATGCAGCGACTGCTCGGCCAGGACGACGGCATCTTCCTGCGCTGGCTGGGCAACAGCATCCTCTACGCCGGCGTCGGCGCCATCGTCGGCGGATTCGTGTCGCTGATGGCGGGATACGCGTTCGACAAGTTCGAGTTCCGCGGCAAGCGCGGCCTCTACGCGTCCGTGCTCGTCGGCGTCCTCATCCCGAACACCGCCACGGTGATCCCGCTCTACCTCCTCGCTGCCTCCATCGGTCTCACGAACACCATCTGGGCCGTGCTGATCCCGACCCTGTGCAACCCGTTCAGCGTGTACCTCGCGCGCGTCTTCTCCTCGGGCTACCTGCCGGCCGAGACGCTCGAGGCCGCACGCGTCGACGGCGCCGGCCCGATCCGCAGCTTCCTCCAGGTGGGCTTCCCGATGCTGGTCCCCGGCTTCGTCACCATCGCGCTCTTCCAGTTCGTGGGCATCTGGAACAACTTCATGCTGCCGCTGATCATGCTGCAGAACCGCGATCTGTTCCCGTCCAGCGTCGGCATCGCGCTCTGGCAGAGCCAGGTGCAGCAGAACCCGGAGTTCTCCACCCTCGTGATCGCCGGCTCCTTCGTCTCGGTGCTGCCGTTGATCATCGCCTTCGTGATGCTGCAGCGGTTCTGGCGGGCCGGCCTCTCCGCGGGGAGCGTCAAATGAGCCCGCGTCGCCCCGTCATCGCCTTCGCGATGCCGGACTCCGTCAGGCACCGCGTGTTCCCGGCCCGCTCGATGGAGCAGTACGGGGCGATCGCGGAGGTCGCCGGCCATCTCACCGAGTTCGACTCCGCCGCCGCGCGCCGCGTCCTCGACCGCGTCGAGGTGCTCATCACGGGCTGGGGTGCACCGCGGATCGATGCGGCACTGCTGGACGCCGCCCCACGGCTCGAGGCGGTTCTGCACGCCGCCGGCACGGTCAAGCCGTACCTCGATCGCGTGGTCGTCGACCGCGGCGTGCGGGTCAGTTCGGCGGCCGCCGCCAACGCCGTGCCCGTCGCCGAATACGCGGTGGCGATGATCGTCCTCGCCGGGAAGCGCGTGCTCCCCATCGCCCGTCGCTACCGGGACCTCCGAACGCAGTTCGACATCGAAGCCGCCTTTCCGGAGATGGGGAACCACGGGAAGCGGATCGGCATCATCGGCGCGTCGAAGATCGGCCGGATCGTGATCGACATGCTGAAGGCCTACGCGTTCGAGGTCGTGGTCTACGACCCCTACCTGGACGACGCGGAGGCGGCTGTCCTGGGCGTCGCCTCGGTCTCTCTCGACGAGCTCCTCCGCACGAGCGACGTCGTCTCCGTGCACGCTCCCTCGCTGCCGTCGACACGCGACCTGGTGGACGCGCGCGGCATCGGCCTCATGCGCCGCGGCGCGACCCTGCTCAACACCGCGAGGGGCGAGCTCGTCGATCAGGAGGCGCTCACGCGCCGCGTGGTCGCCGGCGAGCTCTTCGCGATCCTCGACGTCACGGTGCCGTGGATCCTCGAGCCGGACCATCCGCTGTACACGGCGGAGAATGCTCTGCTCACGCCGCATATCGCGGGGTCGCTCGGGGAAGAGCTCGGCCGGCTCTCCGGCGCGATGCTCGAAGAGCTGCGGCGGATCGCCCGCGGCGAGCCGCTCCTGCACGAGATAGAACCCGACCTCCTCGCCATCACCGCCTGACCTGATCCACTCCGCCGTTCAATGACGACCCAAGGAGCATCACCATGCCCGAATCCTCGAACCTGACCCGTCGCACCCTCCTGCTGGCAGGAGTCGGCGGCGCGCTCGCCGCGGCCGTCGGCGTCGTATCGCCGCCCCCGGCGCAAGCGGCAGCGTCGGCGTTCCACACCGGCCGCAAGGGAACCACGATCACCGAGATCGGGCCCGGAATCGAGCAGTACTCGCTGATGAGCGGGGTACTGCTCGACGGAGTCGTGTACATCGGTTCGCGCAACCTCGAGCCCACCGGCATCCTCGCCTTCGACGTCGCGTCGGGGAAGGTGATCGACTCCACGACCCTGGCCACGGGTCACAGCATCCAGGCGCTGGCGGTCGATCCGGTACGGAAGATCCTCTACGCCGGCATCCTGCAGAAGGCCGCGGGAAGCGACAACCTCTACCGGTGGGACCTCGCCGATCTCTCCGCGCCCGCCGTGTCGATCGGGCGGATCGGCGACCGTGATGTGCGCGACCTCGCCGTTTCCCCCGACGGCACCGTCTTCGCGGTCGGCGGCGGCGGCACCGGCGCCCCGGCCCTCTGGCAGTACTCCCCGTCGACCGGGGCCGTCACGAGCCTCGGGGTGCCAGACGCCAAGGCGACGCTCGCCCGTGCGGTGGCCGCGACCGACCAGACGGTCTACTTCGGCGCTGGCAGCACGCTCGGCGGCGGCACCGACACCAGCCGGGCCGCGCTCTACTCCTACGACCGCGCGTCGGCCGCCTTCGCCGACATCACGCCGACCGAGATGGTGAACGACCCGAGTATCCGCGAACTCGCCGTCGACGGCGAGCGGCTGCTCGCCTCGACCGCGGGCTCCCTCGAGCAGTCGAAGATCGCTGCCATCTCGCTCGCCGATCACACGTCGTACGAGCTCGTCACCTCGATCGGTAAGACGGCCAAGAGCTTCGCCGTGATCGACGGCGACGTGTACTGCGCGAACGAGGCGGGCGTGCTGCGCTGGTCGCCGGGAGCGGCGGAGGTCGAGCAGCTTCCGCTGACCATCGACCTCGGCGAGATCTGGGGCCTCGATCCCCACGACGGCGGACTCGTCGCGGTGTCGGGATACGCGGTCGTCGCGGCCTTCGATCGCGACGGCACCATGCGATCCGAGGTCGATCTCGGTGACGCGGGGGCGCCGGTCAGTGCACAGACCTGCATGGGCATCGCGGTCGGCGCTGGGTTCGCGTACGTGGGCGGAAACGGCGGCATCGCGCGCCACGATCTGGGCAGCGGCGAGGTCATCAACCTCCGCGCACCGGGTGAGGCGAAGGATGCCGAGGTCATCGGCGGCGTGCTCTACACCGGTCAGTACAACTCGCAGGGCATCTGGTCCTACGATCCCGCATCCGGAGAGCCGATCCACCGCGTGGCGTCCTTTCCCTCCGAGCAGAACCGGCCGCTCGACACGCACTGGGACGACTGCAACCGGCTGCTCCTGGTGGCGGCGCAGGCCGACACCGAGGGCGGTGGCTCGCTCTGGACGTACGACCCCGCCACGGGCGCGAGCACGCACGCGATCAATCCGATCGATGACGTGCAGCTCGTCCGTGCGGTCGTCGCCGTGGACGGCGTCGCCTATCTCGGCGGCGACAATGCGCAGAAGACGGGCCCGCGCGGCACGATCGTGGCGTGGGATCCGATCGCCCATCGCGAGCTCTGGCGAATCGAGACCGCGCAGGCGAACGGGATCGGTGCTCTTGCGAGCCACGGCCGATACCTCTTCGCGCTCACGCAGCGGGGCACCCTGTTCGTGATCGACCGCCCGCGTCGGCAGATCGTCCACACCGTCGATCTGAAGTCGATCGCTCCCGGGTTCGTGGCGATGAAGGCGGCTCGTGGCGTGATCTACGGCGTCTCCGACACCACGCTCTTCCGCATCGATCCGAAGACGTTCGAGGTCACCACCGTCGTGGCGGCGATCAACGGCGGCTGGTACAGCGGACCGCACCTCAACGTCGACGAGGACGGGGCCGTCTACACGCTGCGCGGACGCACGCTCGTGAAGGTCGACGACCACCCGCGGAGGCCGTGAGCTCGCGGCCGTGCGCATCGGAGGCGCGAGCGCAACCCCCTGAGCGAGTCGGCGGAACGAGCGTACCTTCGGCCCATGAGCGATGCACCGGCAACAACTCATACCCACGTCGACATCGACGGTCATGACTTCCTGCTCAGTCCGGGGCAGGACCTCGACGACCTGATGCGCCGGATCGAGGACGCCGCACGATCGGATGGCACGTTCGTCGGCTTCATCTCGCAGGGCGTGCGCCTCAGCGCGCTGATCTCGCGGACGAGCCGGGTCGTGATCGCGATCGACGACGATCCGGCGACCGGACCGCCGTCGGACATGGGCGACTACGCGCATGCCGAATGGGAGTACTGACCGCCGGTCGAGGAAGGCTGGCGCACCGGTCGCCGTCACCTCTATCGTCGGATGCATGAAGTCATCCATCTCAGGAACGACCATGCCCGTGCTCGAAGTCACCCTCGACCCGGGCGAGAGGATCGTGGCGGAGGGCGGGGACGTGGCCTGGATGTCGGCGGGGTTCGCTCTGGACACGTCGACCGTGCACGGCACCGGAGGACAGGGCGGCTTCATGAGCGGTCTGAAGCGCGTGCTGGGTGGAGCGCAGCTGTTCCTCACCGAATACACCGCTCCGGCGCAGGGTGGTCTCGTCGCGTTCGCGGCGCAGCTGCCCGGGACGATCCGGCAGATCGACATCGACGCGGCCGATCAGTTCATGGTGCAGGCCGGGTCGTACACGGCGAGCACGAGCGACGTCCAGGTCTCGGTGGGGCTGCAGAAGAAGCTCGGCGCCGGTATCTTCGGCGGCGCGGGAGTCGTGTTCCAGAAGCTCACCGGCTCCGGCACCGCATGGGTTCAGCTCGCCGGCGAGATCACGGAGTACACGTTGGCGGCGGGGCAGTCCCTGCTCATCCATCCGGGGCATCTCGCGATGTTCGACGCGAGCATGGATCTGCAGTTCACGTCGATCAAGGGCATCAAGAACAAGTTCTTCGGTGACTCGCTGTTCCTCGCCGAGATCCACGGCCCCGGACGCATCTGGCTGCAGTCGATGACGCCCGCGAAGCTCGCGGCCGCCATCGAGCCCTACCTGCCCGACCGCTCGTCCGGGTCGAGCAACTCCTAGGAGCCCTCGATCACCCTCGGTCCCGGCGTCGCAGCGACGGCGGCGGACGATGGGGGATCGGGATCGGGCGTGTGGCGCGCGACGCGTCCTGGAAGCGGCGCACCGACTCGAGCACGTCGTCGACCGACGGATAGCGCGGGGCGAGCGGGAGATCGCGCAGCCACAGCACCTCGACGTCGGCCGGTATGTCCTCGTAGATCCGACAGACGATGCGCCGGTGATCTCCGTCGGGGTAGTGCAGGTCGTGGATCGCCCAGGCCTCCGCGCTGACCTGGGTCAACACGAACCGCTGGTCTGATTCCTGCTCCATCATTCTCCTGCCTGTCCTCCCTTGCAGGATGCCGGGAGCACAGGGAGACGGGTAGCCCCTTGACAGGATCACGAGCGGATGCCGGGGCGGCAGGCCGATCGGGCGCGGGATGTCAAGGGGATCCGGTCTCGGCCCGCGCCCGACGAGACTGGCGCTCCCATCCGCACGACCGATCGGAGACGACCATGTCAGACCCGCAGAGCACTCCCGACGACCGGCCCGAAGTCGACGCCGTCGGCGTCGACCCGGACTTCGTCACGAACGATCACGACCCCGACGCCTCCTCTCCCGTGGAGGAAGAAGAGGCGTCGGAGGACGACGAGGAGGTGGACGTCGCCGACCTCCCCTGATCGTGCGTCAGCGGCGGGTGGGCGTCGTCTCGGCGTCGCCCACCGGCCCCGCCGGATCGTCTCCCGCGGCCACCGCTGCGGCATCCGTCCGTCCGGAATACGTCCGCCCGGTGCCGCGAAGCTCGGCCTCCAGCCGCTCCGCCTCCTCGCCGCTGATGGCCTCGCCGCGAGCGACGAGCCCGGCCTGGTCGGAGAGCGGGATCTGCTTGAGGAACAGCGACAGCACCAGCGCCAGCACGATGAACGGCACGAGGAACCAGAACACCGGGGCGAGGGCGTCGGCATACGCGGTGACGATGCCGTCGCGCACCTCGTCGGGCAGCGAGCTCAGCGTGGACGGGTCGATCGTCGACGCGGCCTGAGACGCGGCATCCGGTGATGCGCCAGCGTCGGCGAACACGCCGAGCAGGTTCTCGGTCAGGCGCGTCGTGAAGATCGTCCCGAACACGGCCGTTCCGAGCGAGGCCCCCACCTCGCGGAAGTAGTTGTTCGTGCTCGTCGCGGTGCCGATCTCGCTCGCAGGCACGGCGTTCTGCACCACCAGGACAACCACCTGCATGATCAGTCCGAGGCCTGCGCCGAACACGAACAGGAAGGCGCAGATCAGCCAGATGGGTGTCGTCGCCGAGAGCGTGGTCATCGAGACCATCGCGATGCCCGTGAGGATCGTGCCGACGATCGGGTAGATCCGGTACCTCCCGGTCTTCGAGATCGCGATGCCGGAGAAGATCGACGTTCCGATGAGGCCCACCATCATCGGGATCATCAGCAGGCCGGATGCCGCGGCCGACGTGCCGGACGACATCTGCAGGAACGTGGGCACGAACCCGATGGCGGCGAACATCCCGATGCCGAGTACCAGGCCGATCGCCGTCGCGTTGACGAAGATCGGGTTCCGGAAGAGGCTCAGCGGGATGATCGGGTCCTGCACCCGGGACTCCGTGATCACGAACGCGGTGGCCGCGGCGAGCAGCCCGGCGCCCCAGGCCCACGTGGCGAGCGAATCCCAGCCGAACTCGGCGTCACCGCCGAAATCGGTGAAGAAGATCAGGCACGTCGTGGCGATCGAGAGGAAGATCACTCCGAAGATGTCGATCGGTTTCTCGGCCTTCTTGCTCGGGAGCTTGAGCGCCACGAGCGCGATGATGAAGGCCGCGATCCCGACCGGGATGTTGATGTAGAACGCCCACTGCCAGGTCATGTGGTCGACGAAGAATCCGCCGAGGAGGGGGCCGGCGACGGCCGAGAGGCCGAACACGGCGCCGAGCGGGCCCATGTACTTGCCGCGCTCGTTCGCGGGGACGATGTCGGCGATGATCGCCTGCGACAGGATCATCAGACCGCCGCCTCCGAGGCCCTGGAGGGCGCGGAACACGACGAACATCCAGAAGTCGGTGGCGAAGGCGCAGCCGACGGATGCCAGCGTGAACAGCGCGATCGCGACGAGGAACAGGTTCCTCCTGCCCAGGACGTCGCCGAACTTGCCGTAGATCGGCATCACGATCGTGGTCGCCAGCAGGTAGGCGGTGGTGATCCAGACCTGGTGGTCGACGCCCCCGAGCTGTCCGACGATCGTCGGCATCGCGGTCGACACGATCGTCTGGTCGAGGCTGGAGAGCAGCATCCCGGCGATGAGTGCGCTGAAGATGATCCAGATGCGGCGCTTCGTGAGCAGGAAGGGCGCATCCTTGGTGGGGGTGGCGGTGGCGGACATTCAGTCGGCTTTCTGTGACGGAGCGTAGAGCGCGCGGGCGAGCTCGAGACGTCGGGTGATGAGCGTCTCGAAGGAATCGGTCGAGTGGTGGTGCAGGAGCTGGTCCATGGACAGGCGCACGAGGGCGCCGACGGAGTGCACCATCACCTCGGCGCGCATGTCGGCATCGGCGACATCGCCCATGCGGCGCACGATCAGCTCCATGTCGCGGCGTTCGTTCTTCGCGATCTGCTCGAAGGCGGCCTTCAGCAGCCGCGGCTCCTGCTCGATGACCGCGAAGAGCTCGGCGGCATCCTCGAGAGGGTTGATGAGTCCGAAGCGGTGGATCGTCAGACCGACGAAGTCGTCCAGCAGCTCGCCGCGCTCGGAGACGAACGCCTCCTCGAGGGCTTCCTGCCGGGAGTCGATCGTGGCGAAGCCGAAGACCGCGTTCTCCTTGCTCTCGAAGTAGTTGAAGAACGTGCGGCGCGAGACCCCGACCTCGGCGCAGAGCTCCTCGACCGTGAAGCCGGCGAAGCCCTGATCCGCCGTGAGTCGCCTGGCGACCTTCGTCAGCGCGCGCGAGGTCTCGCGCTTGCGCTGTTCTCTCAAAGAATCTGCACCTTGCTCCATAGAGTGCAAGTTTGCACTCTGAAGCTTGGAGTGCACTGTGAGCTCGGTCGGCACCCTTCACAGAGAAATGTCGGACGGATCTGTGACGATCGGCGCCCGGCATCCGTCCTAGTGGTGTCGCTGACCTGCGACCCGCACCCTGCGCGGATGCGAGAGACGTAAGAAGGAGCTCACCATGGCGAATGTGACGAATGCCGCTCAGGCCGGGACCCCGGCCGTCGCGCCTCGCGAGGCCGTCGCGCCCGGCACGACCACGATCGAGGATGCCGTCGTCGCGAAGATCGCCGGCATCGCCGCGCGCGAGGTGAGCGGCGTGTACGCCCTCGGCGGAGGAGCCGCCCGCATGGTCGGCGCGATCCGCGATGCGCTCAACACGAGCGACCTCACGCAGGGGATCAGTGTCGAGGTCGGCGAGACCCAGGTCGCCGTCGACGTCACCATCGTCGCCGAGTATCCGGTCTCGCTGCAGAAGGTCGCCGATGACGTGCGCGCTGCGATCCATCGCGCGATGGTCGACTTCGTCGGCAAGGAGGTCACCGAGGTCAACGTCACCGTCGACGACGTGCACATCGCGACGGGCGACGATGCGGCGCCGGATGAGAGATGATCCGATCCGATGGCGCATCCGTTCCGAATCTCCTAGGGGATCAGGACGAGAAGGTGAGCAGATGGCAGACGAACGCTTCCGGAATGCGCTCGAGCACGCCGACGACCGCATCGTGGCCGGACGCGCCATGGACGGCGACGTCGAGTCGTTCGCGGTGCTCGTGCGGAGGTACACGCCGATGATGCGCGCATACACCCGACGGATGCTGAACGCTTCGGCCGACGTGGACGACGTGGTCCAGGAGGCGTTCGTCACCGCGTGGCAGCGTTTCTCGGAGCTCGAGGATCCGTCCAAGGTCAAGAGCTGGCTGATGAGGATCGTCAGCCGCAAGGCCGTCGACCGCATCCGGTCCCTCCGACCCGTCGCCGACATCGACGCCTTCGACCGTCCCGCTCCTTCCCACACGTCACCGGATGAGGTGGTCCAGGCGCGGGCTGGCATCGCGGCGCTCGGGGCCGCACTGCGCGAGCTCCCCGATGCGCAGCGCGAGTGCTGGGTCCTCCGCGAGATGGGCGGCTACTCGTACGACGAGATCGCCGAGGAGCTCGGCATACCCGTTTCGACCGCGCGAGGCCTGCTGGCCCGCGCGAGGAAATACATGATCGTACGGATGGAGGAGTGGCGATGAGCGACGACCATGACGCCCCCGACGGCCGACGACTCGGACTGGAGCCGACCGATCTGGACGGGCACACCATCGAGGAGCTCACGGAGTACCTCGACGCCGGTCGGCAGCCGCTGGACCGCTCGATCGAGGAGTCGCCGGGCTGTCAGCTGGCCCTCGACGCACTCGAGAGGCTCCACGGGCTGAGCGGCGAGCTGATCGACGCGGATGCCGCGGCATCTCCCGAGGTCGAGCCGGGCTGGGTCGATCGCATCCTCGCGGGCATCGCGATCGATGCCCGTGCGGGCCGGAGGATCCCCTTCGCCTCGCCGGAGCCGAACGTCGATCTCGCGATCACGGAAGGCGCGGTGCGCGGCCTCATCCGATCAGCGGAGAACGCTGTTCCCGGGCTGCTCCTCGGGCGCTGTCGCCTGGACGGTGACGTGACGACGCCGGGGACGCCCATCCGGGTCGCGATCGAGGCGAACGTCTTCCCCGGCGAGCCGATCCCGCTTCTCGCGGATCGCCTCCGCGCGGAGGTCGACAGGCGACTGCGCCTTCACACAGAGCTCGACATCGTCGCGATCGACATCGCGATCCGGGACATCCAGGAGGTCTCATCGTGAACGGAGCAGCAGCGATGACGCCGGAGGCCCGCACCGAGCTCGCGCAGGAGATCGAAGACGCCGTGCGTGCGACGCCGGGCGTCCGGAACGTCTATCGGTCCGGGTCGCTGGTCTCGAATCTGCTCCGCGCGGGAGCGGTCGCGCTCGGCGTCAGCGACGACAGCCGACCGATCATCTCGGTGGTCGCGGGGGAGGAGGGCCTCGCGGTCGAAGCGTCGGTCGGCGTCGACGTCGCCGCGTCAGCGGCCGTCGTGCTGCTGGCCGCGTACGAAGCGGTCGATGCCGTGCTGCGCACCGCCGGTCTCCACAGGGAGAGCATCACGCTCACGGTCGTCTACGTGCAGTCGCGCGACGCGGCCTGACCGCGCGACGCGGAGATGCGAAAGTGCCGCCCTCCGGCAGGGGAGGTCGGCACTTCCGTCTCGGTGACGAGTGATCAGGCCGCGTCGCGAAGCCCGTCCACGAGAGGCGTGGTCGGACGGCCGATGAGGCGCGCGAGGGTACCGTCGGTGTCGGCGAGAGCGCCGTTGCGGATGCCGGCGTCGAGAGCCACCACGAATCCGACGGTTCCCGCGTCGAGTCCCGCTGCCTCGAGTGCAGCGCTCTGCTCCTCGGTCGTGAGGGGCTGGTACGCGACCGGGCGACCGGTCACCTCGGACATCGCGGCCGCGAGCTCGCCGTAGTTCCACGCGACGTCGCCGCCGAGCTCGTACACCTCGCCGACGTGGCCGTCTTCGAGCAGCACCACGGCGACGGCATCCGCGAAGTCCTTGCGGCTCGCCGAGGCGACCCGGCCTTCGCCCACGCCGGCGGCGAGCACCCCGGTCTCGGCGGCGCGCGCGAGGTCGGCCGCGTAGTTCTCGGTGTACCAGTTGTTGCGGAGGATCACCGCGGGAAGACCCGATGCCGCGATCAGTTCCTCCGTCGCCTTGTGCTCGGGCGCGAGGACGAGGTCGCTCGTCGTAGCCTTCGGCGCGCTCGTGTAGACGAGCTTCGAGACGCCCGCGGCCTTCGCGGCATCGATGACCGCCTGGTGCTGAGCCACCCGCTGGCCCACTTCCGAGCCCGAGACGAGGGCGACGGCGTCGACACCCTCCAGTGCTGCGGTGATCGAGGCGGGATCCGTGTAGTCCAGGTGCACGACGCGCACGCCGAGGTCGGCGCCCTTGGCGACATCGCGGGCTCCGGCGACGATCGACTGCGGGTCGGCGCCGCGCTCGAGGAGGGCGGCGATGATGAGGCGTCCGAGGTTGCCGGTCGCGCCGGTGATGAGGATGGTCATGGGGTGTCCTTTCGTGGGTGACACCCTCGACAACCGGCGGCACCCCTCAGAACATTCCGTCCAGAGGGTACCCACTTTCAGGTAAGGTACCTACATGTCAGTGAGTTTTGCGCAGATCAAGGAGTCCACGCCGGCGGTCTTCGACCAGGGCTGCGGGACGCGCGTCGTGCTCGATCACATCATGAGCAAGTGGGGCGTGCTCATCCTCTCCTCTCTCTCCGACGGGACGCATCGATGGGGCGAACTGCGTCGCGCGGTCGACGGCATCAGCGAGAAGATGCTCGCGTCCACTCTCCGCACCCTCGCCGACGACGGGCTCGTGCACCGCGAATCCCTGCCGACCGTGCCGCCGCACGTCGAGTACAGTCTGACTCCGCTCGGCCGCGATCTGATGGAGCGGATGCTCCCCCTGATGGAGTGGGTCGCCGACCACGCAGACGGAATGCTCGGGCGCGACTGAACCTGCGGATTCCGTCGTCATCAGGAGTGCTGAGGTGTGGAATCCGTCGGTGGAAGAAAACGTTTGACGCGAGAACCGCAGTAGCCCTACTGTTCTGACATGGCCGCAACGACGCCGATTCATCTGGAACGACCCGACGGCAAGGGTCTGGCTGCGGGAACACTGGGACTCTGGGGATCGACCGTCATCGGTCTTGCCTCGACCGCCCCCGTGTACTCGCTGGTAGCGACGCTCGGATTCGTGGTGCTCGCGGTCGGGGCGCAGGCGCCCATCGCGTTCATCATCGCCTTCGTGCCGATGCTGCTCATCGCCTTCGCGTACCGCGAGCTCAACAACGCCGTGCCCGACTGCGGCACCACGTTCACGTGGGGGACCAAGGCCTTCGGCCCCTGGGTGGGCTGGATGGGCGGCTGGGGAGTGGCGGTCGCCGGCATGGTGGTGCTCGCGAACCTCGCCCAGATCGCCTCGGTCTACTTCTGGTCGCTGATCGGCCAGGACCTGGAGAACAACGACTGGCGCGTCGTGCTCGTCGCCGTGCTCTTCATCGCGGCGATGACCTGGGTCAGCTGGCGCGGGGTGGAGATCGGCGAGCGCATCCAGAACATCCTGCTCGGCATCCAGTACCTGGCGCTCGCGATCTTTGTCGTCACCGCGCTCTGGCAGTTCTTCGCCGGCACCGCACCCGACCCGACGCCGTTCGACATGGCATGGCTCAACCCCTTCGCCTTCACCGACTTCGCGGGGTTCACCGAGGCCATCCTGCTCGCTCTCTTCATCTACTGGGGCTGGGACACGTGCCTGGCGCTGAACGAGGAGACCAAGGACCCGAAGCGCATCCCCGGTCGCGCGGCCCTGCTCACCACCGTCATCCTGCTGTTCACCTACGTGGGCGTGACCATCGCCGCGATGATGTACGCGGGGCTGGGGGAGACGGGAACCGGTCTCGGCAACGAGGCGAATGCCGACGACTTCTTCCTCGCGATCAAGGACGGCCTCCTCGGTCCGTTCGGATGGGTCCTCGTCGTCGCCGTGGTCATCTCGGCCATCTCGTCCACCCAGACGACGATCCTGCCGACCGCGCGCGGCACGCTCGCGATGGGCGTCTACCGCGCACTTCCGGCGAAGTTCAAGGACGTGCACCCGACCTACAAGACGCCGTCGTTCTCGACCATCGTCATGGGCATCGTCGCGGTGGCCTACTACGTCGGAATGACGCTGATCAGCGACAACATCCTGCAGGACTCCATCCTCTCGCTGGGTCTCGCGATCGCCTTCTACTACGCCATCACCGGCTTCGCCTGCGTCTGGTACTTCCGGAAGGATCTGACCAGCTCGGCACGCGACTTCTTCTTCAAGGGCCTGTTCCCGCTGCTGGGTGGCCTGATGCTGGCGTGGGCGTTCATCCAGTCCGCGATCGACATGTGGGACGTCGACTACGGCTACACCGTTCTCTTCGGCATCGGCGGCACGTTCGTGATCGGCATCGGCTCGCTCGCCATCGGTCTCGTCCTGATGTTCGTCTGGTACCTCTTCCCGCGCTCGAAGCGGTTCTTCCGCGGCGAGAGCCTCAACCGCGAGACGCAGGTGATGGTGCCCGACGAGCCGAGCGTGACGATCCGTTCCATCGACGGCGGCATCTGAGCATCGCAAGCGGGCTCGCGGGCTTGTCCTAGGCTTGCTCCGTGCGCATCCGGCTCGACATCGCCTACGACGGCACCCATTTCCGCGGCTGGGCGAAGCAGCCCACGCTCCGCACGGTGCAGGGGACGCTCGAACCCGCGCTCGCCCGCATCGTCGGCTCCGACGTGCAGTTCGTGGTCGCCGGACGCACGGATGCCGGTGTGCACGCGACCGGACAGGTGGCGCACGTCGACCTCGATGAGGCCCAGTGGGCGCGGATCGAGGCTCGGCACGGCCGTGCGGCGCAGGACCCCGCAGGCTCGATCGCGGGGCGGATGCGCGGCGTGCTCGGCGCCTACTCCGACGTCACGGTGACGCGGAGCTCGATCGCGCCGGAGGGCTTCGACGCCCGGTTCTCCGCCGTGTGGCGTCGTTACCGCTACCGCCTCGCCGATGCGGAGGCGGGGTTCGATCCGCTGCGGCGCCTCGACACGACCAGCATCCGCGGGCGCCTCGACTCCCAGGCGATGGATGCCGCGGCGCGCACCCTCATCGGGCTGCATGACTTCGCGGCGTACTGCAAGCCACGCGAGGAGGCGACGACGATCCGCACTCTCCTCGACTACCGCTGGGAACGCGACGCCGACGGCGTGCTGGTGGCCGAGGTCAAGGCCGACGCGTTCTGCCACAGCATGGTGCGCGCGCTCGTCGGCGGATGCGTCGCCGTCGGCGAGGGGCGGCTCGACATCGGAGACCTCGTGGTGCTGCGGGACGCCCTGACACGGACCAGCGAGTTCAAGGTGCTGGCGGCGCGCGGCCTGACACTGACCGAGGTCGGCTATCCCGCCGACGAGCTGCTCGCCGCCCGAGCGGAGCAGACGCGGGCACGCCGCGACAGGAACGACGACCGACCGTAAGCTGAACCCGGCAGATCTCTTCACAGTACGACGGGGGAAACGTGACGGATCGGATCGATGCGCGGACGGGTGCGTTCGCCGCGGCCCTGCGCGCAGCGATCTCCGAACGCGGGATCTCGCTGTCGAGACTGCAGCAGGGGCTAGCCGACGACGGCAACCTCGTGTCGATGGCGACCCTCAGCTACTGGCGGTCCGGCGACCGTCAACCGGAGGGTGCGCAATCGCTGAGCGCCGTCGACGGTATCGAGGACCGGCTCGGTCTGCCCCGCGGGCACCTGAGTTCGTTGCTCGGACCCTCGACGCGACTGGGGCCGGTGGCGCCACCACGGCTTCCCTTCGACGAGGAGCGCGAGAACCGCGAGACGGAGGAGACGCTGCGCGCGCTGCAGTCCGCCCCGCAGGAGGCGCTCCGCGATCTCTCCACCCATCTCACGGTGCGCGTCGGGGCGAGCGGAGCCGTCGAGAGCATCGTGATGCGCTCCCTCGTGCAGGCGACCAGGGGACTGATCACCGAGCTTCCGCTCATCGACGTCGCTCCCGAGGAGACCGAGGTGATGTCGGTGATCTCCGACGTCGTCGGCGGGCGCATCGACCGCGAGTACCTGCACCCGGGACATCTCCTCTCCGGGGTGGTGATCGCCCTCGACGAGCCGATCACCACCGGCGGCACGACGCTCATCGAGTTCACGGAGACGTTCCCGCCCGGTTATCCGCCGCGCCAGTCCGCCTGGCATGCGACATCGCGGCCCGCGCGCGAGAGCCTGATCTGGGTGCATTTCCACCCCGATGCCCTCCCCGCCTGGTGCGAGGAGTACATCGAGACCGAAGACGACTACGCGTCGTCGATGCGGCCGGTGCGCAGCGGCTCCGTGCACCTCGCGCGTCACGGATTCGGCCCGGGGGTGCTCGGCATCCGCTGGGGATACGACGAGTGATCGGAGCCGGCGCACAGCGACGACGGGTAGCGTGGGAGGGGTCATGAAGGTCATCTCGTACAACCTCCAGAAGCACCGGGCCGCGGGCGAGCTCGCCGCTCTCGTGCGCGAGCACGACCCCGACATCCTCTGCCTGCAGGAGTGCGACGTGCCCGAGCTCCCGCCACGGATCGGCGGACTCGTGCTCGCGGATGCCACGCACGGCAACCGTCTCGGCATCGCGCTGTTCTACCGGGAGAGCACGTATCACCTGCAGGGGATCCGCATGCTCGGGCTCAAGAAGTCCCTGCACGACCGGATCGCGAAGCCGGCGCACGAGCGCGTGCTCGGGGCGCGTCTGCGCGACATCGACGACGGCCAGGACTTCATCGTGGCCTCGTTCCACGCGGCGCCGCTGACGGCGCTCAACTCCCTGCGCCGCCATCAGATCCGTGCGGCCCTCACCGAGCTCGCGACACTCGGCGAAGGGCTCCCGCAGCTCATGGTCGGGGACTACAACTACCCGATCTTCAAGGAGAACCTCGGTCAGGCGGTGCGCGACCACGGGTACGCGCTGACCCTGAGCGATGATCACACCTACACCCGCTACCGCGTCTTCCGCGGCCACTACGACTTCGCCACCTCGACGGGTTTCGAGATCGAGCGGATCACCACGCTGCCCCAGGGGTCGAGCGATCACCGGCCGATCCTGGTGACGGTCAAGCCGGACTAGGCGCCGACCGCTCAGGCGGCCCCGGGGCGGAACGCCGCACGATGCGCCGCCGGGCTGACGCCGAGCCGTTGACGGAAGTGCAGGCGGAGCGACACCGCGCTGCCGAATCCGGCGAGTTCTGCGACCCGCTCGATCGTGTCGTCGCCGCTCTCGAGCAGCGTGCGAGCGAACTCGACCCTCTGATCGAGCAGCCACTGCTGCGGACTCGTCGCGGTGCGGTCGCGGAAGCGTCGAGTGAACGTGCGACGGGACATGTGCGTCGACGCGGCCCAGCCGTCCACATCGATGGGTGTGCCGAGGCGCTCGCGCGCCCACCGCATCGCCCCGCCGATCGGATCGTCGGCCGACACGGCGACCACCGGCGCGGGGATGTACTGGGCCTGCGACCCGGTGCGGTGCGGCGCGAGCACCAGTGAGCGGGCCAGCGTCGCTGCGGCGACGCTCCCATGGTCCGAGCGGACGATATGGAGGCAGCAGTCCAGCGCGGCCGCGGCGCCGGCGGAGGTCACCACATCGCCCAGATCGGACCACAGCACGTCGTCGCGCACACGGATCTGCGGCTCCGCCGCCGACAGCCGATCGGCGGCGGCCCAGTGCGTCGACACCTCGCGTCCGTCGGCGATGCCGGATGCGGAGACCACGATGGTGCCCAGGCAGAGCCCGACGATGCGCGCGCCGCGACGGTGGGCTCTCCGTACCGCGTCGAGCAGCGCCGCCGACGGCTCCGATCCCTCGCGCCAGCTGGGGATGACCACGAGGTCCGCCTCGTCCATCGCCTCGAGTCCGACGTCGACCTGGATGCCGTATCCCGCCGCGGTCGGCATCGATCCTGGCTGCTCGGCGCACACGTCGACGTCGTAGAGACCCCTCACGCCGTCGAGTCCCGCGCCGCCGAAGACCAGTGTCGGGACGGACAGGTGGAAGGGGCTGATGTGCGGGAAGGCGAGCACCGCCACGCGGGAACGGGGAGCGGAGGAGGCCATGGCCCGATCCTATCGGAAGTGTGCTTCCAGGCCACTGGGCCCGCCGCGGAGGATGCCGGAGACTCGATCCATGACACAGATCTCTGCTCTCCTCGTCGGCGGACCCACGCTCCACTTCACCTACGCGGGCCTCGGGTTCCTGACCGACCCGACCTTCGACGAGCCGGGCTCGTACGAGGGCCCGATCGTGCTCCGCAAGCTGACCGGCCCCGCCGTCCCGGCATCCGCTCTCGGCGCGATCGACGTCGTGCTGCTCTCCCACGACCAGCACGACGACAACCTCGACACCACTGGGCGGGCGCTGCTGGGCGAGGTGCCGCTCGTGCTCGGCACCGAGGAGTCAGCCACCCGCATCCCCGGCATCACGGGCCTGGTGTCGTGGCAGCAGCACCGCGTCGGTGACGTCGTCGTCACGGCGGTGCCCGCGCTGCACGGGCCCGAGGGGGCCGAGGCGCTGTCCGGCCCGGTGACCGGCTTCGTGCTCGAAGCCGATGGCCATCCCACGATGTACGTCTCCGGCGACAACGCCTCCGTCGACGTCGTCCGCGAGATAGCCGGGCGCTTCCCCGGCATCGGGATCGCCGTCCTCTTCGCCGGAGCCGCCAACGTCGGGCGCTTCGGGGACGCCGACCTGACGCTGAACGCGCGGACGGCGCTGGAGGCGGCCGACGTCCTCTCCGACGCCGTGATCGTTCCCGTGCACGCGGAGGGCTGGTTCCACTTCTCCGAGACCCGGGAACGACTCGTCGCCATGTTCGGGTACGCCGGACAGGGCGATCGGCTCCGCGTGCTGACGGCAGGGGCGCGGGTCGACGTCGGCTGAGGGCCGGTTTGGGGGAAGGGCACCGGGTGGCGTATGCTGTCTCTTTGGTGCCCTTCCCTTCTGCGGGGAAGATGCACTATCCGAACGTGAGCCCTCCACTGGCGTGTTCCTCCCCCTGGGGATGAACCACCCCGGAGTGGGATTCACGAACTTCTCCGTTCGACATAAGAAAGCAGCACTATCGTGACGCGCACTTACACCCCGAAGGCCGGCGAGGTCCAGCGTGACTGGGTCGTCATCGACGCCACCGACGTCGTTCTCGGCCGCCTGGCTTCGCACGCCGCTACGCTCCTGCGTGGCAAGCACAAGCCCACCTTCGCCAACCACATCGACTCGGGTGACTTCGTCATCATCGTGAACGCCGACAAGGTCGCGCTCACCGGTCAGAAGCTCCAGAAGAAGCTGGCCTACCGCCACTCCGGTTACCCGGGCGGCCTGAAGTCGGTCACCTACGCCGAGCTGATGGAGAAGAACCCGGTCCGTGCTGTGGAGAAGGCCATCCGTGGCATGCTCCCCAAGAACAGCATCGGCCGTCAGCAGCTGTCGAAGCTCAAGGTCTACGTCGGTGCCGAGCACCCGCACGCCGCTCAGCAGCCGAAGACGTACACCCTCGACCAGGTCGCCCAGTAAGCGCCGTAAAGACTTAAGGACATACTCGTGGCTGACATCCAGGACACCACCGAAACCCCCCAGAACTTCTCGACGTCGACCCCCGAGACCGAAGCAGTCGAGGCGGCTCCCCGCCCCGTGCTCAGCGTCCCGGGTGCCGCTGTCGGCCGTCGCAAGCAGGCCATCGCCCGCGTGCGCATCGTCCCCGGCTCGGGAACGATCACGGTCAACGGCCGCACGATCGAGGACTACTTCCCGAACAAGCTGCACCAGCAGCTGATCAACGACCCGTTCACGGTGCTCAACCTCACCGGCGCCTACGACGTCATCGCCCGCATCTCGGGTGGTGGCCCCTCGGGCCAGGCCGGCGCGCTTCGTCTCGGCATCGCCCGTTCGCTGAACGGCATCGACGAGGAGAACAACCGTCCGACCCTGAAGAAGGCCGGCTTCCTCTCGCGCGACGCTCGCGTCAAGGAGCGCAAGAAGGCTGGTCTCAAGAAGGCCCGTAAGGCGCCTCAGTACTCGAAGCGTTAAGGTCCGCTGCTCCGATGCCGATTTTTGGCACGGACGGCGTGCGAGGACTTGCCAACGGCATCCTCACCGCCGACCTGGCGCTCACCCTGGCCCAGGCGACTGCTGTCGTCCTGGGCCAGGGCCGTACTGCGGAGTCTCGCAAAGCCGAAGGCAAGCGACTCACCGCAGTTGTCGCCCGTGACCCCCGGGTCTCGGGACACTTCCTCACGGCTGCGGTCTCTGCCGGTCTCGCGTCCTCGGGCGTCGACGTGCTCGAGGCGGGCGTCATCCCGACGCCGGCTCTCGCGTTCCTCGTCGCCGACCGTGACGCCGACTTCGGCGTGATGATCTCGGCGTCGCACAACGCCGCGCCCGACAACGGCATCAAGATCTTCGCGCGCGGCGGGCGCAAGCTCCCCGACGTCGTCGAGCAGCGCATCGAAGAGGCCATGTCGGGGGAGATGCTCCGCCCGACCGGCGCCGGCGTCGGTCGTATCGAGCGGTTCTCCGACGCGGAGGACCGCTACGTCCTGCATCTCCTCGGCTCGCTCCCGAACCGGCTCGACGGCATCCACGTGGTGCTGGACTGCGCGCACGGCGCGGCATCCGGCGTCTCCCCGGAGACGTTCCGCGACGCGGGCGCCGAGGTGACCGTCATCGGTGCCGACCCCGACGGGTGGAACATCAACGACGGCGTCGGCTCGACCCACCTCGACAACCTCGCTGAGGCCGTCGTGCGTCTGGGCGCCGACATCGGCATCGCCCATGACGGCGACGCGGACCGCTGCCTCGCTGTGGATGCTCAGGGCAACCACATCGACGGCGACCAGATCATGGCGATCATCGCGGTGTCGATGAAGGAGCGCGGACACCTCACCGACGACACGCTCGTCGCGACGGTGATGAGCAACCTCGGCCTGCACGTCGCCATGCGCGAGCACGGCATCACCGTGCGACAGACCGCTGTCGGCGACCGCTACGTCCTCGAGGACATGAACGCCGGCGGCTACGCCCTGGGCGGCGAGCAGTCCGGTCACGTCATCATGAGCGAGTACGCCACCACGGGCGACGGACTCCTCACGGGCCTGCACCTCGTGGCCGAGATGGCGCGCCAGAAGAAGTCGATCGCGGAGCTCGCCTCCGTGATGACCGTCTACCCGCAGGTGCTCATCAACGTGCGCGACGTCGACAAGGATCGCGTCGCAGACGACGAGCACGTCAAGCAGGCCGTGCTCGAGGTCGAAGCCGAGCTGGGCGACACCGGGCGCGTGCTGCTGCGCAAGTCCGGCACCGAGCCGCTCGTGCGCGTCATGGTGGAAGCGGCGGATGCCGAGTCGGTGCGCGAATACGCGGATCGTCTGGCCGGCGTCGTCCAGGAGCGCCTGGCGCTCTGACACGACTCACGTCGACACGACGAGATCGGGACGCCCCCGCGCCTTCGGGCCGGGGGCGTTTCGCGTCCGCGGCGGCTTCGCGGTGCGCTCAGGGCGCGGCGCAGATGCGGAAGTAGCCGCTGTCGGCGAGCGTCTCGGTCGTGCAGGCGAGGCCGGTGAGCCGCGGTGCGTCCTGCATGGCCACGGCATCGAACAGCCCGACGTGCGCCCCGGTGAGGACGATCGGCGCCACGGCGGCGCCCCAGGGGTCTGCGGCCAGCCATTCGACGTCGTTGTCCTCGACCCAGGCTGCGAGCGGAGCCACGCCGGTGCGCTGCTCCTCCAGCGTGATGAGCGTGCGCGGGGCGAACTGCGCGGCGACGTGCAGGACGCCGCCTGCCGCGACGACGAGCGCCAGCGCGGATACCGCGGCGACGCCGACGATCCGGATGGCACGCCCCCGCGGCATCCGCACGACGGCCCAGACCGCGACCGCGGCGATGATCGGGAAGAAGGCGAAGACGCCGGGCGCCGGATGCCGCACCCAGAGGGGCAGCCGCGACGCGGTCGCCCACCAGCCGACGAAGGCGAGGGCGCCGACGAAGGCCGCCAGCGCGTACGCGATCACGATCCGCTCTGCGGGTGTGGCCGAGCGCCAGCGGAGGACGACACCCGCGGCAGCGAGTCCGATCGCGATGACGGCTCCGACGGCCGCGATCACGCCGGGCAGCGACCACGAGTCCGCCAGCGCACCGAGCTTCTGGAAGACCGAGGTGGCGGCGTCGCCCTGACCACCGCTGCGGACGAAGTTGACGAGGTTCCGGAGATGCTCCACGAAACCGCTGAACCCCAGGGAGGCGAGCGCGACGAGCTCGAACAGGAGCGTCGGCACGGCGACGAGCACGAGCGGGAGCCAGGCGCGTCGCAGCAGATCGCGGATACGTGCCCAGCCCGTGCCGTCCGACAGCACCCACAGGGCGACCGCGAAGGCCGGGAGGGCGAGCAGCACGATGAGCTTGGCCTGGATCGCGAGTCCGACCAGCAGACCCGCCAACCACGCCCGCCGGGGCAGCGCGATCAGCGCCCACACGAGGAGTGCGGCGGCCGGGATCTCGCCGAGCAGGTCGGCCGGCCCCTGGATCGGTGACACCCCGGCGCCGGCGGTGAAGGCCAGCGGGACGGCCACGGCGAGCAGAGCCGCCCAGCGTCCGGCGATCCGGTGACCGATGACGGCGAGGCCGGCGAGAAGCAGCACCCAGTAGGCGAGGGGGATGAGGCGGGCGGCGATGACGGGGTCGATGCCCGTGGCGAGCAGCAGGGCGACCGGAAGGAGCACGACAGGGCCGGTGGAGATGCGCGGATCGAACGGGGTGATGGTCGAACCGGAGAGGGCGCCGTCACTCGAATAGCCGAGGCCGGCGAGCAGATTCCGCGGGACGGTGAGGTTGAACGCCTCGTCCTCCCAGAAGCGCCAGACGACGAGGCTGTGCCAGGCGACGATCACGTGTCCGATCAGCAGGGCAGCCGCGACCGCCCAGAACAGGATCGTGCGCGTGCGGGTCATCGCGCGACGGGCTCCGGCCGACGGATGCCGCGAAGCGGGGCCGAGGGGCGCAGCGACAGGGTCCAGGCCTCCACGAGCGCGGTGCGCACGAACGCGCGCAGACGCTTGGGCGGCAGGCTGACACCGTTGCCGCGGCCCCACATCGTGCCCGTGGAGGACGCGCCGCGACGGGGGATGCTGGCCACCCGCAGGTAGCGCACCGTGAAGCCGGCACGGGCCTCGGCCAGCGAGAAGTGCACGTGCGGCACCGACGCGTCGGCGGGGATCGCGTCGAGCAGAGCCTGCAGGGCGTCGGGCCGGTAGGCGCGCAGCGGAGTGTTGACGTCCGGGATGCGGCGCCCCGCGGCGAGGGCGATCAGCAGGCCGACGGCCGAGGTGAGGACCTTCCGGTACCAGGGGTCGGTGCGCCCGTCGCGGACGCCGTGGACGACGTCGGCATCCGCCTGGTCCAGAGCGGCGAGCAGGCGGGGGAAGTCGCGGCCGTAGAACTGCCCGTCGCCGTCGACGTGGATGAGCACCGTCGGGCCGGTGGCGAGTCCGGCGCGGTAGGCGGCGAGAGCGGTCGGGCCGTGTCCGCGGTTCACCGGCTGCACGTCGACCGTCACGTCGGCGACGTCGTCGAACACCGATGCCGTGGCATCCGTCGAGCGATCGTCGGCGATGTGGAACGTGACGCGGTCGGCCAGTGGAGACACGGAATCCCGGATCTCGTCGATGAAGCCCCGGATGCCCTCGACCTCGTTGAAGGCGGGCATGACGATGGCGAGATGGCTGAGAGTCACAGGGGTCCTAGGGATGGCAGGGCGCAGGGCATTCTGCAAGTAGCCTAGTTGAGCCATGAATCCTCCCCCCTCCCGACTGCGCCGCTTCGTCGGCGTCGGCAGCCGCTTCCTCGTCGTCGGAGGGCTGAGCACCCTGATCGAGATCGGCGTCTTCAACCTCCTCGTCTACGTGTGGGGCTGGGACGTCGTCGCCGCCAAGATCGCCGCCTCGCTGGTCGCCCTCGTGAACGCCTACATCGGGAACCGCGAGTGGACGTTCCGGCACCGCGACCGCCGCGGCCGCATCGCCGAGGTCCTGCTGTTCCTCGCGACCAATGCGGTGTGCACGGCGATCGGCGCCGCTCTCGTGTGGGCCGGCGTCGAGCTGGTGGCCTCGTCGCTCGGTCGCGCCCCCGGTGCGTTCGCGGTCAACGCCGTGAACCTGGTGAGCATCGTGATCGTCGTGCTGCTGCGCTTCGTCCTGTACCACTGGGTCGTCTTCCGGGCGAAGCCCTGACGTTCCCGTGGCACTTGTGGCGGGTGTTCGGGCCGAATACCCGCCACAAGTGCCACGGGAACGCTCAGCCGAGAGCCTGGCGGACGCGGGAGATCAGGTCGGCGGGGCGGCGGACGAGATCGGCGGTCACCTCGATCACCGTCCAACCCGCGGCCCGCAAGCGGGCGATGCGTTCCACATCGTGCGCGTACGTCGAACTGTGCCAGATGCCGTGATACTCGACGGCGACCTTCCGTCCCGGGTAAGCCAGGTCGACGCAGGCGATGAATCCGCCGTGTTCGTCGTAGACGTCGATGTTGAGTTCCGGCTCCGGAAGCGAAGCCTCGACCAGGATGCAGCGCACCTTGCTCTCGCGTGGCGACCAGGCATCGGTGCGCACCAGCGTGAGCGCCTCCCGTAGTCGGCGGACGCCGACCCGCCGACCGGATGCCGTGGCGGCGCGCAACCTCGCCGGCGTCGTCAGCGGCCGCCGGTCGGTGTCGGGGCGACCGTACCCCGGCCTCCACACGCGGCAGAAGTAGTCCCCGAGAGCGACGAGGTCGTGCAGAGGTAGAGTGCCGAGACTCGCCCAGGTGCTCGCCGGAGTGGTGACGCGCAGTCCATCGAGCGTGCACACGGCGGTCGTCGTCTGACGCATGCGATGTCCCGTCACCCCTGCGAGGCGGGGCAGTGAGCCGGTGCCGAAGACCCCGACGTGCACGGGAAGGTCTTCGTCATCCTCTCCGAGGCGGCGGAAGAGAGGAAGCGGAGCACCCCACAGCGCAGCAGCGGTCTCTTGGGCGAAGAAGTGCTCCGGGTGCATCCGCGGTGCGTATTCGTGCGCGCGGGCGCGGCGCTGCATCTGCTCGGCCCGGTGGGGTCCGGGCGTGGAGGCGGCTTCTGCCGGAGCATCCGTCCCGCCGACATCGGAACGGCGGCGCATCCCGCGGAACGGCGCGGCGAGATCATTCGCCCGCAAGCGGCTGCGTGGCACCCCCGCCTCTCGCGCTTCCGCGACGCTGAAGTGTGGTCCGAGCGACGGCGGCAGCTCTCCGATCCGGGTCATGCCCCCAGCATCCGCATCCGCCACCCCGCCCGTCCCTGTCCTCCACAGGCAGAAAGACGCTCCCGTGGCAGGTGTGGCGGGTGTTCGGCCGAAACACCCGCCACGGGGGCCACGGGAGCGGCGAAAGCGCCCGGTCGGGGGAGGAGGAGTCAGGCCTTGGCGCGCTTGCGCTTCTTCGCGGGCGCGTCCTCGGTGTGGGTCGCGCCATAGGTGTACGCGCCGTAGCCGTAGCTGTCGGGACCCTTGGTCGGCAGCATCGTGACGACCACGCCCAGCAGATTCACGCCGGCGGTCTCGAGCGAGCGCAAGGCGCCCTCGAGCTCCTGCTTCTTCGTCTTGCCGGACGCTGCGGCGATGATGACGCCGCGCGTCTTGCTGCCGACGACCGCGGCATCTGTGACGAGGAGGAGCGGCGGCGCGTCGATGAGCACGTAGTCGAAGTACTCGCCGAGCGGCGCCAGCACCTGGTCCATGGCGGCGGAGCCCAGCATCTCGCTCGGGTTGGGCGGCACCTGTCCGCTCGGCAGCACGAACAGGTCGTTGGTGCCCCACTTCTGCAGGGCGTCGGCCACGTCGATGCGCCCGATGAGCACGTCGGTGAGGCCGACGCTGCCTTCGATGTCCATGTAGTCCGCCACGCGCGGCAGCCGCAGGTCGCCGTCGACGAGCGCGACGCGTGCGCCGGTCTCGGCGAGGGCGATCGCGAGGTTCGCGGTCGTCGTCGACTTGCCCTCGCCGGGGCCGGCGCTGGAGATCACGAAGATCCGCGGCCCCGCGTCGACGTTCAGGAACTGCAGGTTGGTGCGAAGGCTGCGGAACGACTCGGCGCGGGGGCTGCGCGGATCGGCGTGCACGATCAGCGGACGCTTGGTCGCCTCCGGGTCGTAGGCGATGCCGCCGAGCACCGGACGGTCGGTGAGCGCCTCGATGTCGTGGAGCGTGTGGATGCGGTTGTCGAGCACGGTGCGCAGTGTCGCGATCGCGATGCCCACCGCCAGGCCGATGATGCCGCCGAGGATGATGAGCATCCGCACGTTGGGGCTGGTCGGCTGTGTCGGGGTGACGGCCGGCTCGGTCACGGTGATCTGCACGGGGCTCACGGCGCCCTCGACCGCGGGCTGCTCGAGCGTCTCCTGGACCGCGTCCTGGAAGCTCGACGCGACCGTGTTGGCGATGTCCGCGGCCTGCTCGGCATCGCCGTCGGTGACGGTGATGTCGATCAGCACGGTGTTCAGCGGGGTCGTGGCCGTCACGCGGTCGCTGAGCCCCGCCACGCTGTCGTCGAGGCCGAGTTCGTCGATGACGGGTTCGAGCACGAGCGCCGTGCTGACGACGTCGACGTAGCTGGTCACCATCTGGCGGGCGAAGGTGGTGCCCTGCACGAGGTCACCGGTCGCGGCGCCTTCGGTGTGGACAGAGACGTACAGCTGCGTGGAGGCCACGTACTTGGGCTGCTGCAGCGCCGCGTATCCGGCACCCGCGGCGAGGCCGAGGATCAGCAGTATGAGGATCAGGATCCAATTGCGGTGCAGGATACGCACATAGTCGCGAAGTTCCACGCGGCAGATTCCCCCTGTTGTGTGCGGTCTCGGTCTGCTCAGACCAGCCGCAAGACGGTTCTCGACATTGTTTCACGGTGCACGCCGCTGACGCGCACCGTGCGGGGCGCGTCAGCGGCTGACTCGCTCGACCTCCATGCCGTACGGATTCTTGTCGCCGCCGCGGACCGGCACCTTCGTGACGACGGTTCCGAGCACGCGGGCGTCGACGGCTTCGATGCTCTTCGCCGCGTCGGCAAGGCGGGTGGCGTGCGTCGCGCCGGAAGCGGCGACGAGGATGGCGCCGGTCGCCACGCGGGCGATCACGGCGGCATCCGTCACGAGAAGCAGCGGGGGCGCGTCGATGATCACGACGTCGAATGCGTCCCTGAGCGCCTCGACGAGCTGCGCCATCGCACGGGAGCCGAGGAGCTCGGCCGGATTCGGCGGAACGGTGCCCGAGGGAAGGAGGAAGAGCGCGCTGCGCCCCCAGGGCTGGATCACGTCGTTCAGGTCGACGCGCCCGGCGAGCACGTCGCTGAGGCCGATCCCGCCCTCGATGCCGAAGTACTCGGCGACGCGCGGGAGGCGGAGGTCGCCGTCGATCAGGGCGACGCGGTGGCCGGCATCGGCGAACGCGAGGGCCAGGTTGCCGGCCGTCGTCGACTTGCCCTCTCCGGGGCCGGAGCTCGTGATCACGAACACGCCCTGGCCCTCGGTGAAGAGGAAGCGCACGTTGGTGCGCAGGGCGCGGAACGCCTCTGCTCTGGCACCGTGCGGCGCGGCGCTGACCGCGAGAGGGTGCTCGGAGGTGTCGGGATCCAGGGGGATCTGCCCGAGCACGGGCGCGGCGACCGCAGCCTCGACGTCGGATGCCGTGCGCACCCGCTGGTCGAGCGTCGCACGGAGGAGTGCGATCCCGATGCCGGCGGCGAGGCCGATGATCCCGCCGAGCGTGAGCGAGAGCTGCATGTTCGGTGCGACCGCCGTGGTCGGGACCTGCGCGGCCTGGAGCGTGACGAGACGCACGGAGTACGCGGTCTGCTGCTCGCGCTTCTCGAGCGTCTCGGTGACGACGCTCGTGAAGCTCTCGGTGACCGCGTTCGCGATGCGGGCGGCCTGGCCCGGGTTGCCGTGTTCGACGCTGATCGTGATGATCGCGCTGTTGAGCGCGGCGCTCGTCTGGATGCGTCCCGCGAGGCCGGCCGGTGTGGTGGGGAGATCGAGGTCCTCGATCACCGGCGCGAGCACCAGCGTGCTGGTGAGGATCGCCCGGTAGGTTCCGACGGTCTGCATCGCGTAGCTGGTGGCGAGCGCCCGCTCGGCCGGCGTCGCCGTGTCGCCGACCTGCACCGTGACCATGACCTCGGCCGAGGCTTCGAACCGCTGCGGGGTGAGCATCGCGACGAGCGCGCCGGTGGAGAGCCCGATGACGGCCCCGGCGACGATCAGCACGATCTGCCTTCGCAGGACGCGGACGTAGTCGCGGAACTCCATTGCTCTCCCGGTCGGTGCGTCGCGGATCGGCGGTATCGTCTTCTGAGACTACCGATTCCGACGAAGGCACCATGACTGGTCTGAGCGCACTCTTCCCGAACGGCCCGCGCAGCGATGCACCGGGACGTGCGCAGCTGGACGATCATCACACGGTCCGGCGCCTGCGCGAGATGATCGGCGAGCCGCGCGACACGCGCGGTCCCGTTCGGCCCCTGGCGGACACGGACGAGCTGATGCGCAGGGTCGAGGCCGCCGCGCAGAACGCCGCGCCGATCGCGGTCGGGACCGCGGATGCCTCGCGTCCTGCCACACGGACGCGCCGGCGCTGGGACCCTCTGGCCACGTCGGTCGGTGCGCTCGCCGTGGTCGCCGCGGTCGCGGCAGCGGCGGTCGGCGGCGTGCAGATGGCGACGGCGAGTCCGGCAGCGAGCTCGCTCGTGTCGCTCGAGGCCGATGAGGCGACCCTCCAGAACGCGCACCAGGCGCTGACCGCCACGAGGAACCGCATCGTGAGCGACATCGAGACCCAGACGGCGGCCGCCGCTGTCTTGCGCAGCGCCCTGGTGTCGACGGGCACGGCGCCGGATCCGGCATCCGATGGCGACGTGATCCCGGTCACGGATCCCGCGGCGCTGGCGACGGCGCTCGCGTCCGTCGACGCCTATGCGGCGGGTCTCGCGGCGATCACGGTGCCGAAGGTGCCGGCGGAGTACCGGCGCGGAGACATCGACGAGGAGTCGCTGGAAGACGTGGGAAGTGCCATCGACGGGGCGCAGGAGAAGCTGGTCGCCCTCGACGGGGCGACCGCCGAGATGCGTTCGATCCGCACGCAGCTCGACGCGCTCCGTCCCCCGGCGGATGCAGCGGTGGCCGCCTATGCCGCGACCTTCGCCGGCAGTGCGGAGGCCGCGAAGTCCGGCTTCCCCGATGCGGATGACGCGCTGCAGGCGCGACTGGCCGAAGCCGCGGCCCGCGTCGGCGCGAGCGGACTCTGGGGTGCCGCAGGGGTGACGGCGCTCGAGGGGTACCGGGATGCGTTCGTCGCCGTGGCCGCCGATCAGGCGCAGGTGGATGCCGACCAGGAGCAGAGCACGCGGCAGACCACCCGGCGAAACGATACCCAGCAGACCGCACCGCCGTCGGACACGACCACCCCGACGGACCCGCCGGTGACGGAGATGCCGCCGGATCCGGAGACGCCGCCCGAGGGCGAAGGGACGCCCTAAGACACGAACCTGCTCAATACCTGTGAGAACATAGCTCCAGGGGAGTGAGTAAGTCTGAGGGGGCTTCCAGTCTTGAGTGCGAAAAAGGCGTTCGTCGATACTTCGACAGGCGATATTCCGATATTCTCGGAGGTTTCCGTGACGCAGAAGCGACGCCGGATGCTCGCCGCGATCGTCGACGGACTCTCCTGGAGCTTCGGCGTCGTGCTCGCGATCGCCCTGCGTTTCGAGTTCATGATGGACGCGCGCGGCTGGATCTCGACCACGGTGCTCGCGCTCATCGCGGGCGCGATCCAGATCATCGTCGGCTATGTCACCGCGCTGTATCGCGGCCGCTTCACCTACGGCTCCTTCGATGAGGTCCGTGCCGTCGGCATCATCGTCGTGATCGAGGCCGTCGCGCTGTCGCTGCTCGTGATCCCGATCGGCCCGGCCGTCGGGGTGCCGCGCGGCACGCTGCTGCTCGCGTTCCCGTTCGTCCTGCTGCTGATGTTCGGCGTGCGCTACTTCGCCCGCCTCCTCATCGAACGCGCACGCAAGCCCGGGGAAGACGCCTCGCCGGCGCTCATCGTCGGTGCCGGCTTCATCGCCGACAAGCTGCTCGCCAACGTCACCACCGATCCGGCGTCGCCGATCCGCGCGGTCGGACTGCTCGACGACGACCCGGACAAGCGCAACCTGCGGCTGCGGGGAGTGTCGGTCATCGGCACCACCCGCGATTTCACCGAGGCCGTCCAGCGCACCGGAGCCGAGCTCGCCATCATCGCGATCGGCAGCGCCGACAGCTCACTCCTGCGCAAGCTCAGCGACCGCGCCGAGGCCGCCGGTCTTCGTGTCGCGGTCACGCCCTCGCTCCACAGCCTGAAGTCGGGGGAGGGGTCGATCAGCGACGTCCGCGACATCAGCATCGAGGACCTCATCGGCCGGCATCCGGTCGACACCAACGTCGAGCTGATCGCCGGCTACGTGACCGGACGACGCGTACTGGTCACGGGTGCCGGCGGATCGATCGGCTCGGAGCTCTGCCGACAGCTCGCGAAGTACGGGCCGAGCGAGCTGATCATGCTCGACCGCGACGAGACCGGGCTGCAGGACGCCCAGCTGGGCACGTCCGGGCACGGTCTGCTCGACACGAACGACGTGGTGCTCGCCGACATCCGCGACGTCGAGCTCCTCGACCGGATCTTCGACGAGCGGCAGCCCGAGGTGGTCTTCCACGCGGCGGCGCTGAAGCACCTCCCGATGCTCGAGCAGTACCCCGACGAGGCCTGGAAGACGAACGTCATCGGTTCGCTCAACGTGCTCAACGCGGCTCGCCGCGTCGGGGTGTCGACCTTCGTCAACATCTCGACCGACAAGGCGGCCAACCCCACGAGCGTGCTCGGGCACTCCAAGCGCGTCGCCGAGAAGCTCACCGCGTGGGCCGGCGAGCAGACCGGGATGCGCTACCTCTCGGTGCGCTTCGGCAACGTCATCGGCAGTCGCGGTTCGATGCTGCCGACGTTCCAGCGGCTCATCGCCGACGGACGCCCGATCACGGTGACCCACCCGGATGCGACGCGGTACTTCATGACGATCCCGGAGGCCTGCCAGCTCGTGGTCCAGGCGGGAGCCATCGGCCGCGCCGGCGAGGTGCTCATCCTCGACATGGGCGAGCCCGTGTCGATCCTCGAGGTCGCGAAGCGCATGGTCGCGATGTCGGGCAAGAACATCGAGATCGTGTTCACGGGTCTGCGCCCGGGGGAGAAGCTGCACGAAGAGCTCGTCGGGTCGCGCGAGAACCTCGAGCGTCCGTTCCACCCGAAGGTCTCGCACACGCGGGCTGATGTGATCACCCCGGAACGACTCGACAAGACCGGATGGATGGAGCGCATGTTCGCGAGCCCGCGGAACAACGACACGGTGGTCATCGAGCCGATCCGCCTCGCGAAGGGTGCCGAGGCGTGAGCGAACGGATCTACATGTCCTCGCCCGACGTGGGAGAGGCGGAGGAGCAGGCCGTCGTCGCCGCGATGCGCTCCGGCTGGATCGCCCCGCTCGGCCCCGACGTCGACGCCTTCGAGCGCGAGCTCGCCGATCGCGTGGGCGTCGCTCATGCGGTGGCCCTCAGCTCGGGGACCGCGGCACTGCATCTCGGTCTCCTCACCCTCGGTGTGAAGCCCGGCGATGTCGTGCTGACGTCGTCGATGACCTTCGCGGCCACCGCCAACGCCATCGTCTACACGGGCGCCGAGCCGTACTTCATCGACGCGGACCCGGTGACGGGGAACATGGATACCGCGCTGCTCCGGGAGTCGCTCGTCGAGCTCCGCGACGCGGGCGAGCGGGTGTCGGCCATCGTTCCGGTGGATCTGCTCGGCAAGGCGGTCGACTACACGGCGATCCTCGCGATCGCCGACGAGTTCGGCGTGCCGGTGCTGTCGGATGCCGCGGAGTCGCTGGGCGCCACGCACCAGGGGCGCGCGGCCGGCAGCTTCGGCCGAGCATCCGTCGTGTCGTTCAACGGCAACAAGATCATGACCACGTCGGGCGGCGGGATGCTGCTGACCGACGACGCGGGCTTCGCGCAGCACGTGCGGTATCTGGCCACGCAGGCGCGGCAGCCGGTCGTGCACTACGAGCACACCGACATCGGCTACAACTACCGGATGAGCAACCTGCTCGCGGCTCTCGGGCGCGCGCAGCTCGCCCGCCTCGATGCGATGATCGCGCGTCGTCGTGAGATGCGCGAGCTGTACAAGCAGCTGTTCGCGGAGGTCGACGGCGTCGAGGTCTTCGGGGCCGAGGGCGACGAGGCCGACAACGTCTGGCTGACGTCGATCGTGATCGATCCGGAGAAGACCGGCTGGGAGCCCTCGGAGCTCGCCGCGGCCCTCGCCGCCGATGACATCGAGAGCCGTCCGCTCTGGAAGCCCATGCATGCGCAGCCGGTGTTCGCCGATGCCCGGCGCAAGACCAGCGGTGCTTCGGAGTCCCTGTTCGCGCGCGGCCTCACCCTGCCGAGCGGTTCCGCCCTGACGCCGCCGCAGCGCGAGCGCGTGCTGACGGCGATCCGCGGCTTCCTGACGCGATGAGCGCACGGTTCCGTCCCTACGACGTCGTCAAGCGCGGCCTCGACATCGTCGCCGCGGCGGTGGCGCTCGTCGTGCTCTCGCCGATCATCGTGGCGACCGCCGTGCTCGTCGCGGTGAGACTCGGACGCCCGGTCGTGTTCGCGCAGGAGCGTCCGGGCAAGGACGGCCGGATCTTCACGCTGTACAAGTTCCGGTCCATGCGCTCGGTCGACGAGGCTCGTGGATGGGTGACGGATGCCGACCGGCTCACCCCGTTCGGCGTGCGTCTGCGGTCGACGAGCCTGGATGAGCTGCCCAGTCTGTGGAACGTGCTGCGCGGCGACATGAGCGTCGTCGGGCCGCGGCCGCTGCTGGTCGAGTACCTGGAGCGCTATTCGCCCGAGCAGGCGCGCCGGCACGAGGTGCGCCCCGGCATC
The DNA here is from genome assembly GCF_039533965.1 of Microbacterium luteolum. NCBI lineage: Bacteria > Bacillati > Actinomycetota > Actinomycetes > Micrococcales > Microbacteriaceae > Microbacterium > Microbacterium luteolum. Next base: position 1,470,533 of record NZ_BAAAUN010000001.1, on the reverse strand, counting down.
ACGGGGCTCGCCCAGGTGACCGGTCGCAACGCGATCTCCTGGGAGAGCAAGTTCGCCCAGGACGTCCGCTACGTCGACCGACGCAGCGTCGGCCTCGACCTCCGGATCGTCGCCCGGACCATCGGCTCGGTCGTGAAGCGCGACGGCATCTCGGCAGAGGGACATGTCACCATGACGAAGTTCGGTGAGGCACATGGCTGAGCGGATCGTCATCGTCGGAGCCGGCGGCTTCGGCAGGGAGACCCTCGACGTGGTCGAGGCGATGATCGCGGCCGGCGAGCCGCTGCAGCTGCTCGGCGTCGTGGACTCGGGTCCGCGCCCCGTCGACCTCGGACGTCTCGCGGAGCGCGGCATCGTCTACCTCGGCACCGAGGAGGAATGGCTGCCGACCGCCGCGGGGGACGAGCGCTTCGTGGTGGCCATCGGCTCGCCGTCGGTGCGCGAGGCCGTCGCCCGGCGGCTGTCGAACGCGGGTCTGCGCGCCACCACGTTCATCCATCCGCGTGCGGTCATCGGATCGCGGGCGCGCATCGGCGACGGCGTCGTGATCACCTCCGGCGTGCAGGTCTCGACGAACGTGAGCATCGGCGACCACGTGCACCTCAACCCGGCCAGCATCCTCGGGCATGATGCGACGCTCGCCGACTTCGTCTCGGTCAATCCCGGTGCGATCGTCTCGGGCAACGTCATCGTCGAGAGCGGTGTTCTCCTCGGCGCCGGCTCTGTCGTGCTCGCGGGGCTGACGGTCGGGGCGGGGGCGACTGTGGGGGCTGCGGCCTGCGTGACGAAGGACGTCGCGGGCGGCACGACCGTGGTCGGCGTGCCTGCGCGACTGCTCGAAGACAGGGCGACGCCGTGAGGGTGCTGATCGTCTCGCAGTACTACCCGCCGGAGGCCGTGCCGCTGCCGGCTGACCTCGCCCAGGGCCTCGCCGCGCGCGGGCACCAGGTGAAGGTGCTCACGGGCTTTCCGAACTATCCGACCGGCAAGGTCTTCCCCGGCTATCGCCAGCGCTGGCGGTCGACGGAGCGATACGGCGCGGTCGAGATCCGTCGGGTGCCGCTGTTCGCCGATCATTCGCAGAGCGCGCTCAAGCGCATGCTCAACTACTTCTCCTTCGCGTTCAGCTCGGCGACGGCCCGGCGCCTCTCGCGCGGAGCCGACGTCGTCTACGTCTACGCCACCCAGATGACGGCCGGGTTCGGTCCGTGGCTGTGGCGCGTCACCGGCGGGCGCCCGTACGTGCTGCATGTGCAGGACCTGTGGCCCGACTCCATCGTCGGATCGTCGATGATGGCCGGCGGCACGAAGGAGCGCGTCATCTCCGGGGCTCTCGGTCCCTGGCTGCGCAGTGCCTACAAGCGCGCCGCCGGGGTCATCGGCATCGCTCCGACCATGGTGTCGACGCTGGTGTCGCGGGGCGTCCCTGAGGACCGCGCGCATCTCGTCTACAACTGGGCGGATGCCGGCGAGCCCGTCGAATCCGTGCTCCCCGCGGCCGATGCACCGCGCGCCGAGATCGTGTACGCCGGCAACGTCGGCGATATGCAGGACCTCGGCACCGCTGTCCGTGCCGCGCACGCTGCGGCGGATGCAGGGGTCACGCTGACTCTCGTCGGCGACGGCGTGGTGAAGGCCGACCTGCAGGCGCTCGTCGGCGAGCTGGGCGCCGACAACGTGCGCTTCCAGGACCCCGTCCCGCGCGAGCGGATGCCGGAGATATACGCCCGCGCCGACTACGCGCTCGTCTCGCTGAAGGACATGCCCGTCTTCCGCGGCACGATCCCGTCCAAGTTCCAGGCCGTGCTGTCGGCGGGCGTGCCCGTGGTCACGACTGTGCAGGGCGATGTGCGCCGTCTCGTGGAGGACGGCGACGTCGGACTCACTGCGGATGCCGAGAGCGTCGCGTCGCTCGAAGCGGCGTTCCGCTCCGCGGCCGCGCGCACCACGGATGAGCGCGCGGCGATGGCCGAGCGCGGACGAACGATGTACGACACCCATTTCTCCCGCGAGTCGGGAATCTCCAGGATCGAAGAGCTGCTCTCGGCAGCCGCGAAGGGAACGAGTAGACGACGATGAGCGAGTCATACGGCGGAGCGCGGGTGCTGGTGACCGGCGGAACGGGATCGTTCGGCCACACGGTCGCGAAGAAGCTCCTCGAGCGTGACGTCTCCGAGATCCGGATCTTCAGCCGCGACGAGGCCAAGCAGGATCTCATGCGTCACGAGATCCCCGATTCGCGTCTGCGCTTCTACGTCGGCGACGTGCGCGACTACGACAGTGTCGACCGCGCCACGCGCGACGTGGACTTCATCTTCCATGCCGCGGCGCTCAAGCAGGTGCCATCGTGCGAGTTCTTCCCGATGGAAGCCGTGCGGACGAACGTGAACGGCAGCGAGAACGTGGTGCGTGCGGCCGACCGCAACGGCGTCTCCTCTGTCGTGGCGCTCAGCACCGACAAGGCCGTCTACCCCGTCAACGCGATGGGCATGTCGAAGGCATTGATGGAGAAGGTCGCGCAGTCCCACGGCCTGAACAACCCCAACACCGCCACCACCGTGTCGTGCGTCCGCTACGGCAACGTCATGTACTCGCGCGGATCGGTGATCCCGCTGTTCATCCGTCAGCTCAAGGCGGGGAAGAACATCACCGTCACGAACCCCGACATGACGCGTTTCATGATGTCGCTCGCGCACTCGGTGGATCTCGTCGAGTTCGCGTTCCAGAACGCGACGCAGGGCGACCTGTTCGTCCGCAAGGCGAAGGCGACCTCGATCGGCACCCTCGCGCAGGCCGTGCTCAACCTCTTCCGCTCGGATGCGAAGCTCGAGGTGATCGGCACCCGTCACGCTGAGAAGCTGTCCGAGGCGCTCGCGACGCGGGAAGAGCTCTCGCGCGCCCGCGACATGGGCGACTACTTCCGCGTCGTCGCCGACAACCGCGACCTCAACTACAGCGTCTACTTCGAAGAGGGCGACGTCGCGCAGAACCGCTTCGAGGACTACGACTCGCACACCGTGCAGCAGATGTCGGTCGGCGAGGTCGAGGAGCTGCTGCTGACGCTCCCCGAGGTGCGCGACGAGCTCCGTCTGGCGGGGATCCCCGAGAGCGGATCGAGCTCGTGAGCGGTCTCGCCGTCACCGGGGCCGGAGGGTTCCTCGGCTGGCACCTGCGTGCGGCCATGAAGGAGTCGGGCACGCCGGTGGAGGCCATCTCCGTCGGCACCGGATTTGAGGCGTCGAAGGCGACAGCGGCCGTCGACGGCAGCGAGCGCGTCATCCACATCGCCGGGATCAACCGGGCATCCGACGAAGAGGTGCGCGACGGGAACATCGCGTTCGCCGAGCAGCTCTCCTCCGCACTGCTCGCCGCGGCGACGCCGCCCCCGGTGGTCGTCTACGCCAACTCCACCCAGGCGACGAACGGATCCGTCTACGGCGAGTCCAAGGCCAGGGCGGCGGAGATCCTCGCCGAGACGGCATCCACGATCGGCGCGGAGTTCGTCGACGTGCGTCTCCCGAACCTGTTCGGCGAACACGGGCGTCCGTTCTACAACGCGGTCACCGCGACCTTCAGCCATCTCGTGGCCACGGGCGAGAGCCCGGTCGTGGAGAACGACAAGGAGCTCACGCTGCTGCATGCGCAGAACGCGGCCGACATCCTCAGCGGGGCCGCGCCTGTCAGGGCGCTCGAGGACCTGCAGCAGGAGGAGACCGTGTCTGGTCTGCTGGCCCGCCTGCAGGGCTACGCGGAGCTCTACGACCGCGGGGAGATCCCGAGCATCGCCGAGGACTTCGACCGCGATCTCTTCAACACGTACCGGTCGTACACGTTCCCGGCTCAGTCGCCGATCGATCTGACCCGTCACGCAGACGCCCGCGGATCGTTCTTCGAGATCATCCGCTCGCACGGCGGTCCCGGCCAGTCGTCGTTCTCGACGACGGTGCCGGGCGTCACCCGCGGAGACCACTTCCATCGCCGCAAGATCGAGCGCTTCACGGTGCTCCAGGGCCGAGCCCGCATCTCGCTGCGCCGCCTGTACTCTGATGAGGTCGTGTCGTTCGAGGTCTCGGGCGATGCCCCCGGTGCCGTCGACATGCCGACGATGTGGGCGCACAACATCACGAACATCGGCGAGGACCTGCTGTACACGTCCTTCTGGACGAACGACATCTTCGACCCCGCGAACCCCGACACGATTGCCGAGGCAGTGTGACCATGGCCGACAAACCCAAGGTGATGACGGTCGTCGGCACCAGGCCGGAGATCATCCGCCTGTCCGCGACGATCAAGCTCCTCGACGAGCACACCGACCAGGTTCTCGTCCACACCGGGCAGAACTACGACTACGAGCTCAACGAGGTGTTCTTCGAAGACCTCGGGCTGCGCCGGCCGGATCACTTCCTCAACGCCGACACCTCGTCGCTCGGGGCCGCGCTGGGCTCGATCCTCACGAAGACCGAGGAGGTGCTCCGCGAGGAGAAGCCGGATGCCTTCCTCGTGCTCGGCGACACCAACAGCTGCATCTCCGCGGTGATCGCGAAGCGCATGAAGATCCCGGTGTTCCACATGGAGGCGGGCAACCGCTCGTTCGACGAGAACGTGCCGGAGGAGACGAACCGCCGCCTGGTCGATCACGTCGCGGATTACAACCTGGTCTACACCGAGCACGCCAGGCGCAACCTGCTGGCCGAGGGGCTGCACCCCTCGAAGATCCTGCTCACCGGATCGCCCATGCGCGAGGTCCTGGAGCAGAACCGCACGCAGATCGAGGCGAGCGACGCGGTCGAACGAGCAGGGCTCACGCCGGGGGAGTACTTCCTCGTGAGCCTGCACCGAGAGGAGAACGTCGACAATCCGGCTCGTCTCCGCTCGGCGATCGCCTCGCTGCAGGCGCTGCGGAGCGAATACGGCATCCCGATCCTCGTGTCGACGCATCCGCGCACACGCAAGCGGATCGAGGCCCTCGACGACGCTGCGGCGGTCGACGGCATCATCTTCCACCCGCCGTTCGGCTTCCATGACTACATCAAGCTGCAGCAGCAGTCGAAGCTCGTGCTCTCGGACAGCGGCACGATCAGCGAGGAGTCGAGCGTGCTCGGCTTCCCCGCCGTGACCGTGCGCGACTTCATCGAGCGCCCTGAGGCTCTGGATGCCGGTGCCATCATCACGACCGGGCTGACGCCCGAGAGCGTGCTGCGGGCCGTCAAGGCACGTCTGAGCATCCCCGCCGACCTGGCTTCGCTTCCGGCCGGCTACGAGATCGACAACACCGCGTGGCGGGCGACGGCATTCATCCTGTCGACCGCGCACTCCCATCGTGCACGGCTGGGTCTGCATGAGTGAGGGTGGCTCGGCTCCGGCCGAGGGGCGCATCGTCCAAACGGAGTCCTGGCTCATTCGTGTGCCGCCGGGTATCGGCTCTCACTCCCCGCTGCTCGTGATTCCGACCGTTCACCCGCGTGGGGACCGCAGAGTGGTGCGTTGCGCTCAGGTGGCGCTGGATGCGGGATTTAGGGTCCACTTCCTATGGCTGGGGGAGGGCGTGTCGAGCGTGGACCCCGCTGTCGGTGAGACGCTCTTCCCCCGTCCGAAGAACGCGCTCGCGCGGATCAGCATGGTGAAGGGTATCGCCCGACAGGCGGCGGAGCACGAGGCTACCCTCTGGCATATTCATGACTTCTACTTCCTCGCCGCGGCGAAGAAGCGGCGGAAGCGGGGTGGGCCACCGGTCCTTTATGACGTGCACGAGTACTACGCGACCTATTATTCGGCGAAGGTTCCGGGCCCACGGTTTCTCCGCGAGTCGGTCGCAACGGCGATCGAGGCATATCAGGTGCGCTCGGCCAAGGCGCTCGGCGCGGCGAACGTCGCCACGGACGACATGGCGCGGACGTTCAGGGCAGCGGGCGTCCGGGTCTCGGTGTCTCCCAACTATCCGCTCCTCGAGCAGTATTCCGACCTGCCGTCGGTGCCCTTCGCCGATCGACGGTGGACGGTGCTCCATACCGGTACCCTGAGCCGGCCGTACGGTACGCGACTCCTGATCGAGCTCATCGCTCGTTCCGCGTCTCGAGGACTCCCGTTCGAGTTCCAGGTCCTGGAACGGTACCCGTCGGCCGGGCACGAGGATGATTTCCGCGGAATGCTCGACCTGCAGGGTCCACTGCCGAACCTCGAGATGTTGCCTGCCCGACCGGCTCACGACGTGCCGAAGCTGCTCGCGAATGCAGGTTTCGGGCTTTCGCTCCTTCAAGCCGAGGGACAGAACGAGCTCGCGGTGGCCAGCAAGAGTTACGAGTACACGATCGCCGGACTGGTGAACGTTGTCACCGACCGTGTGGCACAGAAACGCTTCGCAGACTCCTACGCGGTTCCGGTCAGCGGCCACGAAGACGATGTCGACGGCATGCTGGATCAGATGATGGCACTCGCTGACAATCCCGAGGAGACTGCCCGGCGATTGGCATCGACGGCCACGGAGGCGCGGCGCGAACTGACCTGGGAGATGGCAGTGCAGCCGGGTCTTTCACAGATCATGCTCGAATCGGCGCAGGATGTCTCGCCGCACTCCAAGCAGTATCGTCGTCGGAACCGTCAGCGTTAGCTCGGATCGACACAAGAAGAGTGCTCATGCGTGCGACTGGAATTTTCGGGGGTGAGGCCTCATGACGACATCAGCAGGCGGCGCTGAGCCCGTCGGCACTACGGTCGTCCTGTTCACCCTCGACTACCCGTTCGGGGAAGGGGAGCCGTTTCTCGAACCGGAAGTCCGGGTGCTGGCCGACCGATTCGATCGCGTGATCATCGTTCCATCGGCGACGGGCGCCTCCGACCGGACAATTCGGGACGTCCCCGTCAATGCCGTCGTGATCGCACCGTCCGGCGGCGGTGCCCTGCGCGCTGTTGCCCGCCAGGCAATGCGTCACCCCATCCAGACCCTGGCTGCGTTTTTCGGCTCGATTAGTGCGCAAACGAGCGTGCGCGGAAAGCTCCAGGAACTGAAATTTCGCATCGCGGTGAGTATTCGCAGCAACGCCGTGCTCCGGACGATCCCCGCGATGGGATTGCTGCGCGCACATTGCGTTTTCTACGCCTACTGGTTGGATCTGCCCGTCGGCGTCGCTATTGACGTCCGTCAACGAGCGGGGCTCGCGCACATTCCGATCGTGTCCCGCGCCCACGGTTTCGATGTGTATGCGGAGCGACACGCGTCGAACTACCTGCCCCAGCGTGAGGAGATCCTTCGCGGCATCTCGCAGGTCTTCTCGGTATCGCGCGCGGGATACGACTACCTGCGGAGACGATGGCCCGCCTACTCGGAAAAGATCTCGGTCGCTCGTCTCGGGGCGCGCGCCGCTGTCAATCCCGGCAACGCGGACCAAGACGCCAACACAGTCGTCTCCTGCTCCTTCATCTTGCCGGTGAAGCGATTGGAGCTGCTCATCGACAGTCTCGCGGAGCTGCAGTCGCGCGGTCGCGGCGTCCGGTGGCGGCACATCGGGCCCGTCGACACTGCATATTCAGCAGCCGTGCAGTTACGGGCGGAGCAGTTCCTCGCTCCGGGCAGTTTCGAGTTCGTCGGCGGCCTCGACAATGAAGGGGTGCGCGACTGGTACGCGAACAACCCCGCTTCGGCCTTCATCAACGTGTCGGCCTCAGAGGGAGTTCCTGTGTCGATCATGGAGGGACTAGCGCAGGGGCTTCCCATCCTGGCGACGGACGTCGGGGGCAACTCCGAAACGATCGATCCAGCGAGCGGGATGTTCGATGGACTGCTCCCTGCGGATCCGTCGCCCGAAGACGTCGCCGATCGAATCGAAGCTCTCCTTCGGTCGGACCGGACCGAGTACCGCCGTTGGGCCGACGCGAGTTTCGACCATTGGAAGCGAACCTGGTCGAGCGACGTGAATCACTCGTCGTTTGTCGCCAACCTCGCCGAAATCGCTCTCAGCACAGAACGGCCGATGACGCGTGCCGAATGACAGCACTCGCGGTGTCGGACGAAACATCCTCACGCTCGTCTCGGGCTCGGTGATCGCGCAGCTGGCGACGCTGGCGGCCATGCCGATACTTAGCCGGCTCTACCGGCCGCAGGACTTCGGCGAGTACTCCCTGTTCCTCTCCATTACCCTGCTCATCGCTGTGGTGGCGACGCTACGGTACGAGTTGGCGATAGTGCTGCCGCGATCCCTCAGAGAAGCCGCGGCACTTAAGAGGCTCACGACTCGACTCCTCGTGGTGAGTTCCGCGGCCGTCACTCTGGTGTGTGTCGTCGTGGTCCTCTGGCCTTCGGATCTTTCAGCTTCATGGCGCGGGCTGATCATCCTGATGGGCCCCGAAGTGCTGCTCCTCGGCGGCCTGAGCCTGTTCACCTACTGGTACACCCGCACACATGAATTCGGCATCCTGAGCCGAAATCGCGTTCTGCTCGCGGGGACCGTTGCGGTCGCGCAGGTGCTCATGAGCTTTTCCGGACTGAGCGGCGGCCTCGCTCTCGCCAGCGGGCTCGCGCTCGGGCAGCTCGTCGCCGTGGTGGTCCTTGTCTTCGCCGACGCTTCCGGGCGTCGGGCCGCCCAGGGCGCCGATCGACAACGTCGCTGGTCCTACCTGTTTCGCAAGTATTGGCGGATGCCGGCACTGACCACGCCGCAGACTCTCGTCGACTCGATCCGACTGAACGGCATCAACTTCATCATCGGGAATCACTCGCTGGATGCCCTCGGCCAGTACTCGCAGGCGTGGCGTCTTGTGAACGTACCGGCAGCCCTGATCGGCTCGGCCATCAGCCAGGTCTACTTCCCGCAACTTGCCAGCACTCCGAGGCAGGACCTGCCGCGCGTCGTGCGATCGAGCGTCGGCAAATCACTAGTCTTCGGGTTTGTGCCGTTCGCGCTGATCTTCCTCTTCAGCCCCGTGCTCGTGCCCTGGGCGCTCGGCGCGGAGTGGGGCGACGCGGGCCTCTATGCGCAAGCGCTCACACCGTGGCTCTATCTCAACCTCGCGGCGTCACCGATCTCGACGCTCTTCGTCGTGCTCGGGAAGCAGCACATCGGGTTGCCGTTCGCCGTGGTCTACGCCGCCGCGCCTCTCGCGGTGCTCTTCATGCTTAGCGGTCAGATCTATCTCGCGATCGTGGTGATGAGCATCGTTCAGACGGTGCTGCTCATCGTGAACCTGGCTCTGGCTGGATGGATTGCGCGGGCTGCAGCGTCTGGACAGGGGCAGCAGCGCAGTCTCGGCTGAGACGGGCGACGCAGTTGAGCGGCTCGGGCGCAAAGGTCTCGGAGTTGAGGTGATGCGCGGCATCACTTACTGTTGGTCTGTCACCGACTTGCCGTGTTCGTGACTCGAGGGATGCGCGAATGGTCATGGAGCGAGGACGGGTGCGAGCAACCTCCGCGGCAGCGGAACGCGGCGACGTACGTCCGGATGACGCAGTGGGGGCCGAGGTGCAGCCCACCGCCGGATGGCTGCCGCTCGTGTTGGTCTTCTTGTTGCCGGTTCTCGCGGCTTTCGGCCCGCTCGTGCCAGGTATCGGGTCGTTCTTCCTCTTCCGCGTCCTCGCGTTGCTGTTCCTATGCGCGGCCGTGTTCTCCGTGGAGAAGGGCGCACGGTCCGTGCTTCGTACCCTCACGGTCGTCCTCGCCGCCGTGTGGTTGTTGGTCGCGGGCTTGGGTCTCATGGTGTCCGGTCCCTCTCCGCACACCTTCGGAGAGCTGCTGTCCCTGGGAACGGGACTTGCGCTGCTCATCGCGGTTGCCATCGTGCGTGCACCGAAGAAGCTCCTGATGGCGCTGTTGTACGGCTGGCTGTTCGCATACGCGATTATCTCCCTCTTCGCAGTCGCCGAGATCCTCACGGGAGTCTCCCTCAGCGCCTCCTACGCCGACGAGCGGACGCTGGACGGCTGGGGGATCACCGTCACCTTCTACAACCCGAACAACTACGCCACGTTCCTGCTGTTCTCCTTTGTCGCGCTCGTCGTTCTGTGGGGGCGCACCCGAAGCAAGTTGATCCGATCAGCGACGATCGTCGGACTGGTCTCCATCCCGTTCTTCATGAATGCGACGAACAGTCGCACCGGCATCATGGTTCTCGCCGTCTTCGTCGTCACATCGATTCTCATGCTTCTGCGTGGGCGAGTCGGAGTGAAGCTCGCCCTCGTACTGCTGGCGCTCATCGGGGCGATAGTGCTGCTCGATCGCATGGAGCAGACTCCCTTCGAGGAGTTCGCTCAGTTCCTCGGAACGTCCGGCAATCAGATCGACGTCCTCGGCATCGCCATCCCCGTTGACATCTCGACATTCGTGCGCTGGAACCTCGTTCTGGTGGGGCTCGCACTCGCAGGAAGCAGCCCTCTGCTCGGCGGGGGACCCGGTTCGTTCGAGAACTATGTGGCGATCAGCGGGGCTCAGGACCAGACGCTGGGAATCGTCAATCCTCACAATGGCTTCATCGAAGTCCTCGCCCAATACGGCTTCGTGGTGTTCGCGCTGTTCATCGTCTGGTTGCTGCGCATTCTGCGCACCGGGATCCAAGCACGTCGGCACCCTGAGCGACCATCTCGAGTGGTGTGGATCGCGCTAGTCCTCGGCGTGATCTCCCTGCCGATCGTCCTCACGATGCACAGTTCCGCGATCGAGCCTTCGACGACATGGATCTTCTTCGCCCTCCTCGTTCTGGCGGCGCGGGTGCAGGAGACGGTCGGAAAAGTGGAGATCGAGTCGGAGCCGACAGGGCGTCCCCGCCACGAGACGACGCCGCGTCGTCCGTAGGGCCTCTCCCGCTCCGTGTGCGAGTATGGGAGCGTGTCGACTTGGGTTGCAATTGCTTTCGGCGCGCTGGACTTGCGAGGTAGCGAATACGAAGCTGAGGGATTCGAGATTGTCGCCGTCCCTGCGATCCCGGGCCCGCCGGCATTCCTCTTCGGTGAGGGAGCCGCGGTTTGGCGAACTCTCCTGACGGGGCCGGTCGATGACCGGACGTTGACCGAGAGAGACCGCGAGATCGTCCATGACCTCGCTGGGATGGGGCTTGCGTCGAAACGGACGGAAGATCCTGCGAGAATGCGGTCCATCGCCGAGCCCTGGCTCATCTCCGTATTCCATGAACTCGTCTATGCCCTCGTGGCGAGAGTCGCTGCGGCGCACGGCATCGACATCCTGTTCATTAAGGGGCCGACGCTGCATGCTCAGGGGCTGCGGGACCGCGAGCATTCCGGCGACGTCGATTGCTGGGTGCGCTCCGGCGATGACCGGAGGTTGGCGAAGGCGATGGAGCCTTGGGGCTGGACGCCCCTGATCCTGCCCTTCACAGGGACGACGATCACTCACTCTTTGACACTCGTTGTCGGGGAGTGGGGTTGTGCGGTGGACGTGCATTCCTCGTATCCGGGTATCGGTGTCGCGCCTGCCGAGGCTTTCAAGGTTCTGCTCGCCGATTCTGAGGACCGCGTGTTCGCCGGCGTAACCGTGAGAACTCCCCGAGACCCAGCGCACGCGGTGATCGCGGCTCTACACGACATGCGTCCGTTCGAAGGCGCGATGCCTGCTGCAGGCCTGGTCCGGAATGCGGAGTCGATGCTACGGCATGGCGGAGAGCGGGTCCTCTCAGTGGTCGATCGACTCGATGCCGGCTATGTGCTCCGGGTGCCGCTCGAACGGGCATTCGGGGGTGATGCGTCGCGGTTCGCGGCGGCGCAGCCTCCGCGAGATTGGGAGATGCGGCTGGAGACCTCGACATCTCGACGCCACTTTCGAGCTCTGCGACTGGTCCCCGTCCTGCATCGTCCGCGAACGCTGTACCGACTGATCTGGCCACGGCTTGCCACGATGCGAATCTCGATGGGTGATCCCTCGGCGTCGACATCCACTGTGCTGCGTGCGCGCATGCGTCGAATCGGTGTCAGCATCCGCAAGCTCATCGCTCGGCGCTGAATCATCCGGACCGGGGAGGGAAGCGCTGTCTTGGCGGCGGAGGCCCAGGAAGGTGCGGTTGAATAGGAACGATGTCCAGCACACACCAAACCCGCGCAGAGCTGCGGGCAGCAGCCGTTTCCCGGAAGCCCCGCAGATCCCGCCGTCGTCGCACGGTTTGGATCGTGGTCGGCGTGCTCGTGCTGCTGCTCGCAGCTGTCGGCGTGATCGGCGCCATCGCCGTCTCCAAGGCGCTCGCGGTCAGAGATGCGCTGAGTCCGGCAGTACCAGTCGCGAGCGGGTTGCCGGCGAAGGTCGTGGCCGGGGACGCGGCCGGCGCAGCAGCCGATGCCGCTGTTCTCCAGGACCTGTCCGACCGTGCGGTTGCCGAGACGAAGTCTCTCGAATGGCGGATCGCGGAGTGGATCCCCTTCCTCGGGCAGAATCTCGTCGCCGTGCGAACCGCCGCCGAAGGTGTCGACGACGTCGCCGGATTCGCGGTGGACTCGCTCCCGAACCTCGATCTCGCTGCCTTCCGCCCTGTGGACGGCGCCATCGACCTCTCGGCAGTGCATAAGCTCGAAGAATTGGTCACGAGCGGAGCCAAGACCTTCGCGGCGGTCAACGCGTCTATCGATTCCACGGACCGGACCTTCCTGGTACCCCAGGTCACCGACGCCCTGGGGTCGCTCGACGACGCCGTCTCTGGCGTCGACGACACGCTCGCCACGCTCTCGCCCATTCTCAAGGTGCTTCCCGCGGCGCTCGGCGAAGGAACTCCGCGGACCTATCTCCTGATGTTCCAGGGAAACTCCGAACTCCGGGCGTCGGGTGGCAACCCTGCTGCTCTGGCGCTCGTCACGGCGACCGAGGGGCGCATCCAGCTCACGACACAGGCCACAAGCGTCCAGTTCGCCAATGCGCGTCCGGAGAGCATCGCCCCACTCGACCCCGAGACGGATGCGCTCTACTCGGACATCATCGGGCGTTGGATCCCTAATCTGACGGCGACGCCCGACTTCCCGACCTCGGTCGAGATCATGCGGGCGTGGTGGGCCGACGAGGGGCTTCCTCCGTTCGACGATGTCATCTCCACCGATCCAGTCGCCCTCAGCTATATCCTCCGTGCGACAGGTCCGATCCCGCTCGCAACAGGAGAGACGCTCACGAGCGAGAACGCGGTGTCGTTGTTGCTGAACGAGGTCTACTTCAACTACGGAACGGGCAACGGCGGCTCCGAGCAAGACCTGTTCTTCGCCGCGGCCGCCGCCCAGATCTTCTCCACCCTCACGACAGGCATGCAGAACCCTCTCGGCTTCCTCGACGCCCTGCGCCAGGCGAGCGATGAGAGCCGGATGAAGATCTGGTCGTCCAACCCCGACATCGAGGCGATGATGTCGGACACCCGCCTCGCGGGCACGCTGCCGGCAACCAACGAGGACAAGACGATCGCCGGCGTCTACTTCAACGACACGACGGGTGCGAAGACCGACTACTACGCGGACGCGAGCGTGGTCTCCAGCAGCGACCAGTGCACGGCATCCGGACCGCCGACCTTCCAGCAGACCATCACGTTCGCGAACAACATCACGCCGGAGCAGGCTGACGCGCTGCCCTACTTCATCACCGGACCGTATTTCGAGCCCGGCCACATCGCGACGGATGTCGTCGTCTACGCTCCTGTCGGCGCGACGATCGACTCGTGGAACGTCGAGGGCGCGGAGAGCTTCGCACTGGTCGCGGAGGGCACGCACCTCGGCCGCTCCGTCGTGCGCATCAACGTCGTGACACCGCCGCAGACGGCCGCGACGATCACGGTCTCGATGAAGGGCGCCGAGGGCACCACCGGAGCGGACTACGGCGCCTACGACGTCTGGACGACCCCCATGGTGCGTGCGACGCCGGTGACCCTGGAGACGCCCGGCTGCGGCTGATCCGCGGCGACTACGGGCCGCCCCAACGCGACACGGGCCACAGGATCGGCCCCGCCTTGCCGAACACCGAGTCCCGCTGCATCCAGCGCCAGCATCCGTCATCCGGATCGGCGGCGCCGCGGCATAGGAAGACGGAGTCTGCGGAGTTCGCCCTGTTGTCGCCCAGCACGAGGTACGAGTCCTCGGGCACGGTCACCTTCGCGAAGCACCGCGTCGACAGGGGGGTGGTGTCGCAGTCGAGTTCACCGCTGACGAACGGCAGGTCCTTCACGACGTACGGCTCGTCGAGCGGCTCGCCGTCGACGAGGACCCGCCCCTCGGCGTCACAGCATTCGACGGTCTGACCTTCGCTAGCGATGACCCGCTTCACCAGCACGTAGGGACGGATGCCGGTGGTCTCGCCGATCCACTGCAGGGCGCCGCTCGCCCAGTTGCCGGCAGCGGGCTTCTCGCCCCAGCTGTCATCGGGGCGGAACACGACGATGTCGCCGGGCGTGGGGTCGGAGCCGACGAAAGCGAGCCTGTTCACGACGATCCGGTCGCCCGGCTCGAGCGTCGGAGACATCGACCCGGACGACGGCTGGCCGAGGAACGCGACGATGATGGCCGTGAGCGCCAGCGCCAGCGCGACGTTGATCCACACTCCGCCGATTCTGCGGCGACGAGGAGCAGGGGATTCTGCGGTCGTCATCTCGGTCTCCAGGTCGCGCGCGCGGGGGTTCAGCCAATACTGTCAGGGAATGGACCAATATTCTGCGAGTGCGGCGACGCACGCGCCGGAGGCCCGCACGCGGCTCCGGTCTGCCCCGAGCCGTCTTCTCGTTCCTGACGTCCTGCGTGGTTTCGCGATCATCGCGATGCTCATCGCCCACGCGGCATCCTTCGTGCCGAACGCCCCATGGGCCGTGCACTTCGTCACCGCGAACTTCAGCGACGTCGCCTCGCCCCTGTTCGCCCTCGTGATGGGGATGTCGGCGGAACTGGTGTGGCGTCGCGGCGGACGCGTGGGAACGACCCTGCTCCAGCAGACGCTGCGCGGCCTCTTCCTGGTCGTCCTCGGCGTCTGGATGGCCGGCTGGGGCTCCTGGGTGGCCGTGGTCCTCGCGTACCTCGGGCTGCTCATCATCATCGGAGCGCCCATCCTGCTGGCGCGCACACCCGTGGTCATCGCGGTGACCGTCGTGATCCTCGTCGTGAGTCAGCCGCTGCTCTCCCTCTCGCGCACGTGGATCTGGGCGTACACGAGCGGACAGCCCGTCCAGGAGCTCATGACGTGGTTGTTCCTCGGCCCCCAGTACCGCGTCGTGAACCTGCTGCCGATGTTCCTGATCGGCGGACTGCTCATCCGCCACGGTCTCAAACGCGACCGCCTGCTCTGGGTGCTCGCCGCCGCGGCGCCGCTCGCCTACATCGCCTGGGGCATCGGTCAGCGCCTCGGCACCGTGCAGTCCGGTGACTATCTCGACACTCTGAAGGACTTCGGACTCGTCTTCGCCGTCTACGTCTGCGTGGTCTTCGCCGCCACCGTCCGTCGCGAGAAGGCAGAGCGCGTCTGGGC
Organism: Microbacterium luteolum; assembly: GCF_039533965.1. Lineage (NCBI taxonomy): Bacteria > Bacillati > Actinomycetota > Actinomycetes > Micrococcales > Microbacteriaceae > Microbacterium > Microbacterium luteolum. The sequence goes on along the minus strand of NZ_BAAAUN010000001.1, from coordinate 1,455,123 downwards.
TGCGATCTTCGTGCCGCTCCGAGCCTGCGGCCAGGTCGCGCTGTCGCTGTACCTGCTGCACGTCGGGCTCGTCGCGCTCTGGAACAACGCCTACGGCCGCCCTGCCGAGAACTTCTACCCGGGCTGGCTGGTCATCGTGCCCGGCATGATCCTCGTCGGCTGGCTGTGGTGGCGCTTCGTCGGCACCGGGCCCGTCGAATGGGTGATGGGCTGGCTCACGGGCCGGCCGAAGGCGATCCGCCGCACGGCATAGCCTCGCCGCGGCTCACGCCGGCGGGTTGGACGCCAGTGCGCGGATGCTGTCGAAGAGCAGTGTTGTCTCGTCGCTGCCGACCGCGAGGGGACCCGCCTGGAGACCGTCGGTGCCGATCAGAGCGGCCACCGGGGTCGCTCGCCCCGTGCCCAGGTTCGCACTCAGCGACCCGCCGACGTCGAGGGCGAAACGCGCGGCCCGGGGGAGCGCGTGGGCGGAGGAGGTGTCCGCAGCGCCCGACGCAGCCCGCTGGACCACGTAGAGGTCCACGAGTCCGCTCAGGTCATCTTCGGCCGCTCTGAGGGCCGTCAGCGACGTCTCGCAGGCATGGCAGCCCGGTGAGACGAACAGCAGCAGGCGGGCGCGGGAACCTGCCGCGAGCAGATCGACGATCTCGCCCGTCGCCGGCACGACGACCGCACCGGCTCCGCGGTCGCCGGCAGACGAGACGGCCGGGGGCGCAGCGGAGGCGCGGACGGTCGCCCAGGTGGCCACGGCGATCAGCGCCGCAGCCGTGAGCGCTCCGATAGTCGCCATGACCGACGTCGGAGAAGAGAGAGCGAGTGGCACGCCGACGGGCTCGCCGAGGAGCACCTGGACGAGGAGCGAGGGCACCAGCACGCCGACGGACGCGATGGTCAGCATCACGTTGCGCGTGATGAGCTGCGGCCCGATCGCAGCGGGGATCCAGTCGCCGAAGCATCCGCAGTCGTCGGTCGCGCCCATCCGATGCGCCCGGATGACGACGACGAGGAGGCCGGCCGTCAGCAGGAACGCGGCCGCGGCGAAGCCGAGGAAGAGCCATCCCCAGGTCGAGACGAGTCCGAGGGCGACCACGGCCTCTGCGGTGATCAGCGCGACAGCAGCGGCATCCGGACGGCGCACGGGGATCCGCAGCGCGGCGAACGATGCCCGCCCGCGGTCGGAGGACCGGAGCTTGCCGAGGGCGCTCACCGCGAAGACCACGGCGAGGAACACCGTCAACGGAACGACGAATGCGTGCATGACTTCATCTTGGCGGATCAGCAGAGCGGCCGGACCCCGAAGGATCCGGCCGCTCTGGTGGTCTGACTTCTCAGATCCTCTGGTGCCCGATCAGGTGGCCGAGCAGAGGATGAGGGTCGAGCTCACCGAACCGGCGGGCTTGCCACCGGTGCCGGTGTAACCGGCGGGGAGCGTCGTCGTGGCGTTCAGCGTGAACGCGACCGAGATCGAGAGCGTGGTGCGGAAGGCGATGGTGCCGCCGGCCGGCACCGCAGCGCTCAGGACGATCTGGGTGCTCGTGGGCGACAGGACGTTGACGGCAGCCGTGCCGCCGGTGACGCTGAAGACACCGATGTTGGCGATGCCGCCACCGGTGATGGTGACCGTGGTACCCGCGGGGATCGGCTCGGTTGCACTTGCTTCGAGCGTGAAGCCAGGGCCGAGGACGCCGAGGACGCCACAGCTTCCGTCAAGTGCGAACGCACCGATGTCTCCGCCCGATGCCGCCGCGAGCGGCGTCGCCACAGCAGCTGCGATGACCGGAACGGACCACGCGGCGCCCTTGACGATGGTGCGGCGCGAGAAGCCGCTGTTCTTCTGGATTTCTTCGGTCACGAGATTGTTCTCCCTCATAGATGCAGATGCGGTCGCCCGCTTGTGTCGTGAAGAGGCGACACGTTGTCTGCATCCCCCAGGAGCCTCTTCGTAGGCATCAACGTAGGCGGCCGCGAACGGCCGAGAACATCGAATGGAAGAAGTCAGCGCAGTGTGCGCTGAACCTGCGCGATCTGAGCGAAAACGCCGGTTCGGGGCTATCCGCGGCGCTGGGCGCGGAGGGCTCGTGGCGTCGCCTGGTACGCCTCGTCGAGCGCTCGGCGCAGGCTCATCGGCGACTGGAAGCCGGAGCGCTGCGCGATCTGTTCGATGCTCAGCACGTCGTACCGGCTGTCGATGAGCAGGGAACGGGCGAGACGGGCGCGCTGACGGCGGATCTCGCCGGCGACGCTGTTCTCGGCCTCCGCGAAGACGAGCTGCAGCTGGCGGAGCGACGACTGCACCTCGCGGGCGACCTGCGTGGGAGTGAGGTTCGGATCGCCGCACTGCTGGGCGATCACGGCGATCGCACGGTCGCGCAGCACGGCGCGCGGCGAGCCCTGACCGGAGACCGCGCCGACCCGGTCGAGGAGGATTGCTCCGCCCATCTCCAGGACCAGCTGCTCGACGGCGTACCGTTCGATCGCGGTCGCGCGCTCCTCGGCGACCAGCAGACCCTCGATGAAGTCCTGCATCGCCCTGTCGAGCAGGCGACGCTCGGGGAAGATCCGGGCGTCGGTCGGCAGTGCCGAGACGAACGATGCCATCGCCGTGCGCGGCACGAGGGCGACGGTCGCACTCCAGGCGCCCTGGCAGCGCAGGCCGCGCGACAGCCCGGGTGCCGCGATCACCATCCCGCTCTCGATCTGCAGCCACGGTTCGTCCTGCGTCCTGGACCACAGCGCCTGCGCCTCGATGAAGGCGAAGACCGCGTGCTCCGGGTGAGTGCTCGAAGTGTCGATCGCGACTTCGTTCGATACGCCGCGCAGTGTCAGGAGGATGACGGAGCCCGGAGTCCGCTCCCGGGCACGCAGGGAAGCCCGGTCGCCGACCGGCCGGATGCCGTGATCGATCAGCTCCTGCGGACCGATCTCCCTCACGATGCCGAGATCCACGCATCACCCTTCCGTGCGCCGAATGAACGCGCGCCAGACTGCTCGGTGCCTGTCGTTCCCCTCAGATCGACCGGCACCCTGGCTTCGCGTTGTCGACACGCTACCGTCTCGAAGACCGTCGCGGTGACCGTTTCCCCGCTTTTCTTCTGGAGTCAGAGGATTTCTTCGGTGAAGAGATCCCCTGTCCTGGATACCGTCACGTTAGGACGAGTGCCGGGGTTCGAACATCGAAGTGAAGAACTCTGCGCAGATTGTGCGAAAAATGCGCGCGATGTGTGTTCATCGGCGGTCCGGATGACGGCTCGGGCTCGATCGATAGGCTGTTCGCATGCCTGATCGCTTCCCCGTCAGTGCGGTCGGAGCCGTCATCGATGTCGATGTCTCGGGCCGTGACGCAGAGTTCCGAGTCCGCGCCCATGAGGCGTGGGCCGACGCGCGATACGACGGAGACCGCCCGGCGGATGCCGTCGTCGCGGTGCGCGAGGCTCTCGACGACGATGCCGCGCTCTCGATGCTCTCGACGGACGTGACGATCGCGGCTCTTGCGCACCGCCGGGCGGATCCGGTGTGGATGCTGCATGCGGCGGGCCTCGCCGATGAGAGCGGTCGCGTGGTCGTGCTCAGCGCGCCATCGGGGACCGGCAAGACCACGGCCGCACGGCACCTGTCGCAGCGGTACGCCTACGTGAGCGACGAGACGATCGCGATCGCGGCCGACGGCGGCGTCGAACCGTACCGGAAGCCGCTGTCGATCATCGAGGCGCACTCGGCGCACAAGGCCCAGGTGGCCCTGTCGAGCCTCGACGGAGGCCGCCCGCTCCCGGCAGCGCTGCGTGTGGTGAAGATCGTCGTGATCGACCGTTCCCCGGACGGCCCGGAGACGCCGTCGCTCGAAGAGCTCGACATCGCGGAAGCCTTCGAACTGCTCGGGCCGCAGACCAGCTATCTGTGCGACGGAGAAGCGCCGCTGCAGCGCATCGCGGCCCTCCTCCGTGCGACGGGAGGGGCCGTGCGGCTCCGCTACCGCGAGGTCGCCGGCATCGACGAGGTCATCGAGGGGCTGCTGCGAACGGAGCTCCAGCCGGTGGACGCGGTCTCACCGCGCCCGACGACATCGGGCACCGCGTCGGCGGGAAGCGGCGCGTTCGCACACGCCGACATCGTCGACGAACTCGACCTCGGCGGTCGCACCGCGATCCTGCAGCGCACGCCGACGGGCGGACAGGTCCATGTGCTCGACGGCATCGGTCCGTCCCTCTGGGCGGCCGCCCACGGCCGCACGCTCGACGACATCGTCGAGACGGTCGTCGCCGAGCACGGCGAGCCCGAGACCGGCGATGCGCGGTCGATCGTGCAGGCTGCGCTGCAGGAGTTGGTCGAAGACGGTCTCCTGCAGGAGCCGACGACTCAGACCTGAGCGGCTCCGCGGCGACGCACGCCCGGCTCCGGGGTCTCGGCCTCGGCTTCGGCGGATTCTTCCTTCTGCGCATAGCGCTCGTACGCGCCGTAGTACTCGCGGCCGTAGTACGCCGACTCCGCGCCCTTGCGGGGGACGCGGTTCAGGACGACCCCGAGCACACGACCCGTCGTGCGGGTGATGTTCTCGATGGCCCGCTGCAGCATGTCGAAGGTCGTCTTCCCCGAGGACACGACGATCAGCACGCCGTCCGCGCCCGCGGCGAGAACGGCGGCATCCGTCACCGGCAGCACCGGAGGGGAGTCGAGGATCACGATCGCGGACTTGCTGATCTCCGCCAGGAAGTCGCGCATGCGGTGCGAGCCGAGCAGCTCGCTCGGGTTCGGCGGGATGCGCCCTGCCCCGACGACCGCCAGCGGCACGTCGCGGGACGGACGGTGGGCCACGTCCTGCAGGTCGGCGCGGCCCGCGAGCACATCGGTGAGTCCGACGTCACGCGACATGCCGAAGATGTCGGCGATGACCGGACGCCGCAGATCGCAGTCGATGAGGATGGCCCACTGGCCCGCCGCGGCGAGGCTGGAGGCGAGGTTGACCGACACGGTGGACTTGCCGTCGCCGGGCACGGAGCTGGTGACCACGATCACGCGCGGCGGGTTGTCGACGTCGATGAACTGCAGGTTCGTGCGCAGCTCGCGCATCGACTCGATCGTGTGATGCGAGACGCCGTGCTGCGACTCCAGCGAGAAGTCGATCACCTGGCGCTCGTCGGACATCGACTTCTCGAGCGGGAGCGTGCCGATCACCGAGACGCCGGTCTCGCGCTCGATGTCGCGCGGATGCCGGACGCGACGGTCGACCGTGTGCCGGACGAATGCGTAGACGAGTCCGAGTGCGAGACCCACGAGGGCGCCGATGATGAGGTTCAGGCGGGTGTTCGGAGACGAGGGGGCGGCGGGGAGCCGCGCGGAGTCGCCCACCATCAGCGAGATCGCGGCCGGCGTCGTGGACGTTCCGCCCTCGAGCTTCTCGATCTCGATCGCCATGCCGTCGAGCCACGCCTGGGCGAGGGCCTGCGCGGACTCGGGCGTCGAGCCCGTCGCGGTCACCCTCAGCGCGGTGGTGTCGACGGGGTTCGTCACGGTGACGTTGTTGACGAGGACGTCGGGGGACGTGTCGAGGTCGAGCTCGTCGATCGCATGCTCGGCTACGGCGCGCCAGGAGCCGAGGTTGAGGTACGACTTCACCCGGCTCTGGGCGAGCTGGTTGCCCACCAGGGCGCTTCCGCTCGTCCCGTCGCCACCGACAGCGGTCACGATGCCGGTCGTGTCGGCGGAGTAGACGCGCGGCTGCAGGGCGCTCCAGCCGAAGGCGGCGGCGGCTCCGATGATCGTGGCGACGATGATCACGATCCAGTGCGCGCGCAGAATGCGCACGTAGTCTCTGAGTTCCAACTCTTTATCCCCTCATGCATCCCGTGGGGAACTCGGGATGCAGATACGACATCGAGCATACGGCGAACGACCGCCCGCCGTGGGAAAGCCGGGCTCAGGCGAGCGCGGCGCGGACGATCCGCTCGACCTCGTCGAGAGCCGGGACCAGCTGCGCGGCAGAGCGCGCATACGTCTCGCTGGAGCGCCGGTAGGGGTCGACCACGTCATCGTCTTCAGCGACCGACGGCGTCAGGCCGCGCTGGTCGGCGACGGCGCGGAGCACGGCGGCGAACCGGTCCTGCGGCGATCCGCCGGCGGCATCCGCTGCGCTGCGCGCGTCTTCGGTGCTGAGCGTCGACGCGAGCCGCGCGAACTCGCGGACCGTGAACGTGCGGCGCAGTCGGTTGGGCATCATCTTCACCACGTGCGAGCGATGCTCACGGGCCATCGCGAGGACGAGGTCGGCGTCGCCGATGATCGGCTCTACGAGGTAGCGGGCCTGGTGCGCGGCGGCGACCTGCGGGTCGGCGCCTGCCTTCAGAGCGAGGTCGAGTGCGGGCTCGGGCATGCCATGGCCGACCAGGGCGTGCGTCCCGGCGCTGTGCACGCGGACGCCCAACTGCTCGAGCCTGCCGCGCAGCAGCACTTCGGCGAGCGGGGAGCGGCAGATGTTCCCCGTGCAGACCGTGAGGATCGTGAGGCTCGCACTCGGCTGCTCCGACGGCAGGGGGGCGCCGAGGAAGTCGGGTACGACACGCGCATCGGCGGGGGGAGCATCCGCGGCGGCGCCCGGCGCCTGCGATTCGCGCCATTCGCGGCGGCTCATGCCGGCGGGTGGTCCATCCTGACGGTGCGCGTTCACGCCGTCAGCCTACGCGCACGAGGCGGTCGCTCGACGCCCGCCAGCGACAGGATGATCGTCACGATCAGTGCGCCGATCAGGGTTCCCGTGGTGTTCGCGATCACATCCGACAGGGTCGGGAACCGCGAGGGCATCACCCCCTGCACGGTCTCGATGAGCACGCTCATCAGCGCGCCGACCAACACGGTCTGCCACACCCGCAGGCGCGGCCACGCGAGAGCGAGGAGCAGACCGATCGGCACGAACAGGGCCACGTTGGCGAGGATCTCGAGCACGAAGGCGCTCCGCGCGTAGGACGCGATCCCGGCATCCGCGATCCAGCTCGCGATGATGCCGACGAGGCCCGTGACCTTCGCCGAGATGGCGGCGGGCAGCCACACCGTGAAACCCACGAAGAGCAGGTAGCCGACCAGCAGCACTCGCGCCACGACGGCACCGGCGGGGGTGCGGACAGCGACGGGAGCGGACATGCCGTCATGCTAGCCACCGCAGCCGACCGCGGTTCTCAGCTTCGGGTGCCGCTCCAGTTCAGCTGCTCGATGTATCGGAGCAGCACGCCCTCGCGGAGCGCCCACGGCGACACTTCGAGCTCGTCGATGTCGAGCACGGTCATCGCCGCATGCAGCGAGACCGCCGCCGCGACGATCTGGAACGTCCGGTCCGGCGTGATGCCGGGGAGCTCCTGACGAGCGGATGCCGGGAGCCGCGCGAGCCGCGGGATCCAGGAGCCGAGCGAGGCCCGGGGGAGGAGCATCCGGTCGGTGCCCGACCACCCGGGCGCCGGGTACCCGACCAGTCGGGCGAGCGAGCGGATCGCCTTCGACGAGCCGACGACATGGTCGGGACGCGGGAGCGCGAGGAACTGGGGCAGCACGGCGGCGAGCGTCTTCTTCGCGTGCGCTCGCAGACGTTCGACGTCTTCTTCCCCAGGCGGGTCGTTCGGCAGGAACTGCACGGTCATGCGCCCGGCGCCCAGGGGGACGGACGCCGCGGCATCCGGCATCTCCTCGGCGCCCGCAGCGATCTCCAGCGAGCCGCCGCCGATGTCGAGGAGCAGCAGCTGCCCGGCCGACCAGCCGAACCAGCGCCGCACGGCGAGGAACGTCAGCTCGGCCTCGGTCTCTCCGTCGAGCACCTGCAGCGGCTGCCCGAGGGCGGCCTCGATGCGGGCGATCACGTCGCCGCCGTTCCGAGCATCGCGGACCGCGCTCGTCGCGGTGGCCAGGAGCTCGTCGACCTTCTCGTTGTCCGCGACGCGACGCGCCTGCGCGACGGCCGCCTCGAGCGCGACCACCCCCTCCTCGGAGATGGCGCCGTCCGGTGTGAGGTAGCGCATGAGGCGCAGCACCGTCCGGTCGCTCGTCTTCGCCAGAGGGCGACCGCCGGGGCGGACGTCGGCGGCGAGCATATGGACGGTGTTCGAACCGATGTCGAGGACTCCCAGGCGCACGGGAAGAGACTACTCGTGCCCCGATACGATGGAAGAGTGACCACCGTCGACTCTGCGCAGCCGCTGTCTCCGTATCGCGAGATCGGTCGCGCGGAATGGGCACGCCTCGCCGCCGACCTCGATCAGCCTCTCAGCGAGACCGAGGTCGTCGAGGTCCGCGGCATCGGCGACCGGCTGAGCATGACCGAGGTCCGCGAGGTCTACCTGCCGCTCAGTCGTCTGCTCAGCCTGTACGCCACGTCGACCAAGCGCCTCGGCGCGGCGACCTCGTCGTTCCTGCAGGAGGACGACACGACGACGCCGTTCGTCGTGGGCGTCGCCGGGTCCGTCGCGGTCGGGAAGTCGACCATCGCCCGTCTGCTGCGCGAGCTGATGAGCCGCTGGCCCGGCACGCCGCGGGTGGAGCTCGTCACGACCGATGGCTTCCTCTACCCGAACGCCGAGCTCGAGCGCCGTGGCCTGATGGAGCGCAAGGGCTTCCCGGAGTCGTACGATCGCCGCTCGCTGCTGGAGTTCCTCACCGAGGTGAAGAGCGGCGCCCCCGAGGTGCGCGCACCCTTCTACTCGCACATGCGCTACGACATCGTGCCCGATGCCCACGTCGTCGTGCGGCGGCCGGACGTCGTGATCGTCGAGGGACTGAACGTGCTGCAGCCGCCGCCCGCTCCGAACGACGTGGCGGTCAGCGACCTGTTCGACTTCTCGATCTTCGTCGACGCCGACACCTCCCACATCGAGAAGTGGTACGTCGATCGCTTCCTCGCCCTCCGCCAGGGCGCGTTCAGCAACCCGTCGTCGTACTTCAACGTCTTCGCGCACCTCACCGACGAGGAGGCGATCACGACGGCTCTGGGCTACTGGAACGAGATCAACATGCCTAACCTCGTCGAGAACGTGATGCCGACGAAGCACCGCGCAAGACTGGTTCTGAACAAGGGCGCCGACCACACCGTCGAATCCGTCCTTCTCCGCAAGCTCTGACCGCGGCATCCGCTCCGGATCTATTGTTCGGACGACTCGCAAAAGTTCCCGCTTATCTTTGAACCATGTGTGGAATCGTCGGATACGTGGGCCCGCGCCCCAGCCAGGACATCCTTCTCGCCGGCCTCGCCCGCCTCGAGTACCGCGGATATGACTCCGCCGGCGTCGCCGTCATCGACGGAGACGGCGCACTCGGCATGCGCAAGAAGGCCGGCAAGCTCGCCAAGCTGCGCGACTCGCTCACCGACGCGCCGCTGCCCGACGGCTCGACCGGCATCGGGCACACGCGCTGGGCGACCCACGGCGGTCCGACCGATGTGAACGCCCACCCGCACCTCGCCGACGACGACAAGCTCGCCGTGATCCACAACGGCATCATCGAGAACTTCTCGGCCCTGCGCGGGGAGCTCCTCGCCGACGGCGTCGAGTTCCGCAGCGAGACCGACACCGAGGTGGCCGCGGCTCTCCTCGGTCGCGCATACGCAGACAACGGCGGCGACCTGCAGCTCGCGTTCCGCAGCGTCGTGAACCGCCTGGAGGGTGCGTTCACCCTGCTCGCGATGCACCAGGACCACCCGGGGCTCGTGGTCGGCGCTCGCCGCAACTCCCCGCTCGTGATCGGTCTGGGCGAGGGAGAGAACTTCCTCGGCTCCGACGTCGCCGCCTTCATCGAGCACACGCGCAAGGCTCTCGCCATCGGGCAGGACCAGATCGTCTCGATCACCCCGGATGCCGTCACCGTCACCGACTTCTTCGGACAGCCGGTCCAGGCCGAGCCCTTCGACGTCTCCTGGGACGCCGCCGCCGCCGAGAAGGGCGGCTGGTCGAGCTTCATGGCCAAGGAGGTCGCGGAGCAGCCCGAGGCCGTCGCGAACACCATCCGCGGCCGCATCCAGGACGGTCAGGTCGTCATCCCCGAGCTCGACGGTCTCGACGAGCTCTTCGTCGGCATCAACCGCGTCATCATCACGGCGTGCGGCACGGCTTCCTACGCGGCGCTCGTCGGCAAGTACGCGATCGAGCAGTGGGCGCGCGTCGCGGTCGACGTCGAGCTCGCGCACGAGTTCCGCTACCGCGACCCGGTGATCGGCGCCGACACGCTCGTCGTCTCGATCAGCCAGTCGGGCGAGACCATGGACACGCTCATGGCCGTGAAGTACGCCCGCGAGCGCGGAGCCCGCACCCTGTCGATCTGCAACACGCAGGGCGCGACCATCCCGCGCGAGTCGGATGCCGTCGTCTACACCCACGCTGGTCCCGAGGTCGCCGTCGCATCGACCAAGGCGTTCTCGGCGCAGATCACCGCGCTGCTGCTGCTCGGCCTGCACATGGGCCGCGTGCGCGGCACGGTCGCCGACGCCTCGGCCGACGTCGCCGAGCTCGCCGCCCTCCCGGAGAAGGTCGCCCGCGTCCTCGCGAGCGAGCAGGAGCACGTCACCCAGCTCGCCGGCTGGATGGCCGACACCCGCTCGGTGCTGTTCCTCGGTCGCCACGTCGGCTACCCGATCGCGCTCGAGGGTGCTCTCAAGCTCAAGGAGATCTCCTACATCCATGCGGAGGGCTTCGCGGCCGGTGAGCTCAAGCACGGTCCGATCGCGCTCATCGAGCCGGGTCAGCCCGTGTTCGTGCTGGTGCCGTCGCCCCGCCACTCGGCGCTCGTGCACTCGAAGGTCGTCTCGAACATCCAGGAGATCCGCGCCCGCGGTGCCCGGGTGATCGTGATCGCCGAAGAGGGCGACGCCGCGGTACTGCCGTTCGCCGACGAGGTCATCCACATCCCCCTCGCCGGCCCCATGTTCGAGCCGCTGCTCGCGGTCGTGCCGCTGCAGATCTTCGCCATGGCGCTCGCCACGGCCAAGGGCCTCGACGTCGACCAGCCGCGCAACCTCGCGAAGTCCGTCACGGTCGAGTAGGCCGTCTCGCCGAGCCGCCCCTTTTGGTGCGAGCCGCCCCTTTTGACGCGTTCGTACCGGGGTGGCTCGCACACAAAGGGGGCGCTCAGTCGAAACGCCGAGACGGCTCGGTAGGCTGAACGGGTGATCATCGGGACCGGCATCGACCTCGTGGACATCCCGCGGTTCGAACGGACCATGGAGCGGACACCACGTCTGCGCGAGCGACTCTTCGCACCGGCCGAGCGCACGCTGCGGATTCCGTCTCTCGCTGCCCGGTATGCGGCGAAGGAAGCGCTGATCAAGGCGCTCGGTGGCTCGGACGGCGTACACTGGACCGAGATCGAGATCGCCTCCGAACCCTCGGGAAAGCCGCACTTCGTCCTCTCGGGTTCCACGGCCGCCGTCGTGGAAGAGCGCGGCATCCTGACGCTCCACCTCACCCTCACCCACGACGCCGGTCTCGCCGCCGCGTTCGTCGTCGCCGAAGGAGCGCCGCTGTGACCGTCCCGTTCCGAGAAGCGACCATCGACCTCGACGCGATCGCCGACAACGTGCGGCACTTCCGTCGGCTTACGGGCGTCGAGGTCATCGCCGTCGCCAAGGCGAATGCGTACGGCCACGGGGCGGCGGCCACCGCCGTCGCCGCCCTGTCCGCCGGCGCCACCCGGATCGGCGTCGCCGAGATCCCCGAGGCGCTGGAGCTCCGCAGGCAGGGTGTGCACGCCCCGATCCTGGCGTGGCTGCACGCGCCGGGGGAGCGGTTCGAGCGCGCCGCCGCCGAGAACATCGAACTCGGGATCTCCTCCTTCGATCAGCTCGAGGCCGCGGCGGCCGCAGCGACGGTCGACAGACCGGTCGGCGTGCACCTCAAGTTCGAGACCGGACTCTCGCGCAACGGCATCGCCCCGGCGGACTGGGCGCGAGTGCTCGCGGAGGCCGCCCGGCTCGAGCGGATCGGTCGCCTGCGCATCGTCGGCCTGTTCAGCCACCTCTCGAACACCTCGCCGGAGGACGACAGGGCCGCTCTCGCGCGTTTCGAGGAGGGCGTCGCAGCCGCGGCATCCTTCGGCATCCGTCCGGAGATCCGGCACATCGCCGCCACCGCTGCCGCGATCGACATGCCGGAGATGCGCCTCGACGCCGTGCGCATCGGCATCGGACTGTACGGACTCTCGCCGTTCGACGACCGCCGCTCGTCCGAACTGGGGCTGCGCCCGGCGATGACGCTGCGCGGGTCGATCGCGGCCGTGCGCCGTGTGAGCGCCGGCGCCGGCGTCTCCTACGGGTACGACCACCGCACCGAGCGCGACACCACGCTGGTGCTCGTCCCTCTCGGATACGCCGACGGGGTCCCGCGCAGCGGCTCCGGCAGGCTTCCCGTATCCATCGCCGGGCGGCGCTTCCTCAACGTGGGCCGCGTCGCGATGGACCAGTTCGTCGTCGACGTCGGAGACACCCCGGTCTCGATCGGTGACGAGGTCGTGCTGTTCGGCGATCCGACGCTCGGCGTGCCCTCGGCGGCGGAGTGGGCGGATGCCGCAGGCACGATCAACTACGAGATCGTCACGCGCATCGGCCACCGCGTGCCGAGGCGGGCGTCATGAGCGTCGATCCGGCCTTCCTCGGGCGGCGCGAGATCGCCACATCGGACGAGATGGAGCACCTCGGGCGACGCATCGGCGCACAGCTGGCGGCAGGAGACCTGCTGATCCTCACCGGTCCGCTCGGAGCGGGGAAGACGACCTTCACGCGCGGCCTCGCCGAGGGCCTGGGCGTGCGCGGACCGGTGCAGAGCCCGACCTTCGTGATCGCACGCACGCACCCGTCTCTGGTCGGGCGTGCGCCTCTCGTGCACGTGGACGCGTATCGTCTCGGATCCGCCGCCGAGCTCGACGACCTCGACCTCGACCTCGACCGATCGGTGGTCGTGATCGAGTGGGGGCGCGGGATGGCCGAGGAGCTCGCGGATTCGTGGTGGGACATCGAGCTGGAGCGCCCGGTGGGCGGCGACGACATCGACGCCTCGGAGCTGGATGCCGACGCCCCGCGGATCATCACGATCCGTCAGGAGGGCGCATCGTGAGCGAACGGGTCACCGGGGCTCTCGTCGCCGTGATCATCGAGGACGACGTCGACGTGAGGTCGTTGCTCGACGAGGTCTTCCGCGCGGCCGGTTTCCGCACGATCCTCGCCGGTTCGGGTCTCGAGGGTCTCGCCGCGATCGAGGAGCACGGTCCGGTCATCACGACGCTCGACATCAACCTCCCGGGGATCGACGGCTTCGAGGTCGCCCGTCGCATCCGCCGGATCAGCTCGACGTTCATCATCATGCTGTCGGCGCTGGCGGACGAGTCGGATGTCGTGCTCGGGCTGACCTCGGGCGCGGACGAGTACCTGGTCAAGCCGTTCCGGCCGCGGGAACTCCGAGCCAGGATCGAGGCGCTGCTCCGCCGCCCGCGCAGCGAGGATCCGCGGAGCGTGCCGGCATCGCGCACCGTGGCCGACGTTCCACCCGCACCGAGCGCCGATGCGACGGTCCTGACGTGGCGGGGGATGGTGCACCGCGACCTCAGCCTCGACCCCGACACCCGGATCGTCCTCGTGGGACAGCGGCGGATCGATCTCACGCCGACGGAGTTCGAGCTGCTCGCGGCGCTCCTCACGGCGCAGCGGAGGGTGTGCAGCAAGGCGGAGCTGGCTCTCGGTCTCCGCGGCATTCCTCCCGGAGGAACCGGGCACGTCAGCGAACCCGACAAGCGAGCGATCGAGACGCACATCGCGAACCTGCGCCGGAAGATCGGCGACAGCTCCGTCGAGCCGCAGTACGTCGAGACCGTGCGCGGCGTCGGTTACCGTCTCACTCCCGCGGACGACGACACGCGGTAGTTCTGCTGGTGAGGCCGCGGCTCCCCAGCCGCGGCCTCAACGCCTGCGAATCCCCTAACTCGCGCGGCCCAGCGCCTGCGAATCCCCAGTCGCAGAGTCAGCCCCCACAAAGCAGGCTAGAGCCGAGACGCGGCCTGAAGAGCGCAGTGACCCGATCTTTGAGTAATCTTGCGTGAAAGCTGAGGATCGACCGGAGGGCGGGCGAGGATGATCCGCACGGTCTCGATCTGGCGATGGCAACTGGTGTTCACGGCCAGCATCGTGGCGATCGTCGTCATGATCACCGCGTTGACGCCGGGGACCCTGGGGATTCCGTTGTTCATCACGGGACTCGCTCTCGTCGTGGTCACGACGCTGGTGGCGTTCGCGGTGCCCTGGCAGCGGCTGCCGCGCCGGGCGGTGGTCGTCCTGCCGCTGCTGGACACCCTCGCGGTCGGCCTCGCCACAAGTGCACCCGACATCCGGCTCGGGCTGCTCTGGGTCTTCCCCGTCACCTGGCTCGCCACCTACTTCACGATGCACTGGGTGCTCGTCGGCGTGGCCTTCTGCGGGGTCTGCCTCGTGCTGTTCGCCGAGCGCACCGGCGATACCGCCGATCTTCTGCTGCGCGTCCTCACCGTCATCATCACGCTGAGCTTCCTCGGCGTCACGGTGCGCATCGGCTCGCAGCGGGCGCGGGCCGCACGGCGCCTCCTCGAGCGGCGCTCGGAGCAGGTGAACCGCGCGGCCGAGCGGGCCGAGACCAACCAGCGCCGGGTCACTCAGATCATCGACGCGCTGGGCGTGGCTCTCGTCGTGGTGGCGGGAGATGGCCGGATCCTGCAGATGAACGACGCCTACCGCGCGCTGTACGGTCGCGATCGCTTCGGCGACGCGCTCCCTTCCACAGCGGTCGAGTACGACCGCCGACGCGGCGCCGCCGTACCGCCGGGCCGCACGACCCTGGCGCGCGCCGCGAACGGCGAGCAGCTGCAGGGCGAACGGGTCTGGCTCTTCGACAGCGAGGGGCGATGGCACGCGCTCCAGGTGGACACGCAGACGATCGCCGCCGCTGCCGAGGGCACGCACATCACTCTGGTCGTGATCGACGACGTCACCGAGCTGCTGGAGGCGGCCGAGGAGCGCCGCGCGCTGGCCGCCGTCGTCTCGCACGAGCTGCGCAATCCGCTCACGGCCATCATCGGTCACGTCGATCTCCTGCTGGAGCGGGACGACCTCGCCCCGCAGGTCACCGCGCAGCTCGAGGTCATCGCCAACGCGGGGGAGCGCATGGAGAACCTCGTGGCCAGCACGCTGGAGACCACCCGGAGCACGGCCGAGGAGCCGTTCGAACCGGTCGACCTGCGCGAGGTCGTCGAGGCATCCGCCGCGTCCTACGCGCCGCTCATCTCGGGCAGCCGTCAGGAGCTCGCGATCAGCGGAGCGGAGAGCCTCGTCATCTACGGCGACGCGTTCCGTCTGCGTCAGGTGCTCGACAACCTGCTCAGCAACGCGGTCAAGTACACGCCGGCCGGCGGACGCATCACGGTTCGTCTCGGCTCGGCGGCCGACGGACAGGCCGAGCTCGTCATCCGCGACACCGGGTCCGGCATCGCGCCCGATGAGCTGCCGCGCGTGTTCGATCCCTATTTCCGCACCGACCGAGCCGTGCTGGCGGGTATCGCGGGCACCGGGCTCGGCATGGGCATCGCCCGCGGCATCGTCGAGGCCCATGAAGGAAGCATCGTCGTGGAGAGCGGCCTCGGGGCCGGCACGACCATCACCCTGCGTTTCCCGCATCGGCGAGTGAAAGAGGTCCTGGCATGATCGTGCCCGCCCACGTGCCCGTGCACGTCGACATCACGACCAGCATGGTCGCCGTCGTGACGGTTCTGGCCGCCCTGGTGTTCACGCTGGCGACGCTGGCGCGTCCGAGCCGGGCGACGGTCACGTGGGGAGCCGCTTTCGGTCTCGGCGTGCTCGGCGCCTATCTCTGGCTCGCCGGGAACCAGACCGCGGATCCCCTGATGAGAGCCGCGGCGTCGGGCCTGCTGCTGTGCTTCGAGCCGCTCGTCTGGATCGGGCTGCGGATGCACCTGCGCAGGCGGGTCATCTGGTGGCCTGTCGCGGTCTACCTGCTGATCGTCCCGTCGCTGCTGGTGGTGACGGTGAAGACCCCGGTGTATCTGCCCACGTTCCACACCGTGTTCCTCGTGAGCGGCGTCTTTGCCGCCTTCGTCGCCTACGAGCTCCTACGACGGCAACCCGGGCCGCGCGACATCCTCCTGCCGCTCGGCCTCGCCTCGTGCGCGTTCCTCGTGGTCGCGGCGGCCGCCGCCGTGGCGGCCGTGCTGAATCAGGGAGTGAGCGCCGACGAGCAGCTCAGCACGCTGCGCGGGATGAACGCGGTGGGAACCCTGGTGCTGAGCACGTGCGCCGCGTTCACGCTCGTGCTGCTGGTCAGGGCGGAGGCCACGTCGCCGGCCGTCACCGACGCCGCGATCGAACGCGCTCGGTGGCGTCTGCAGAAGGCCGGTGCCCAGAACGAGCAGGTCTGGTCCATCCTCGACGTGCGCCTGGACGACCCCGCCGATCTGCGGGAGGCCTCGACCGGCTCCGCCTTCGCGATGATCGCGAACCGGTTCCACGACGACATCCAGGACGCGCTTCCCGCTGCCGCCGACGCCATCCGGATCGACGACACCCGGGCGATCGTCATCATCCGAGGGAGCGAGGAAGCGATCCAGTTCCACATGCGGGACATCCTGACCCGCATCTCGACCATCGAGCGCGACGCGCCCGTCGAGGGCATCAGGGCGTCGGCGAGCATCGGCTGGGCGACGGTGGCGACCGCCGGATACGACTACGACGCGCTGGCCGTGGCGGCAGGAGCAGCGGCGGTCCGCGCTCGTGAGGCAGGCGGAGACCGATGGAAGCGCGCGACGATGTCGGATGCTCCGCCCTCGGAGGTCGAGTCCTCCGCGACCAGGCCCCCGGCCGGCCGGACTACCCTGGAGAAGTGATCCTCGCCGTCGACACCTCCCTGGGCACCGCCGTCGCCCTCATCGACGTCGACGGCACCCGGCGCGCCGAGGCGGCGACCGCGGATCCTCTCGGACACGCCGAGGTCATCGGCGTCCTGCTCGCCGAGGTGCTCGCCGATGCCGGCCCCGATGACATCACGCATGTCGTCGCAGGCATGGGCCCCGGCCCCTTCACCGGGCTCCGCATCGGCATCGCCGCCGCCCGCGCGTTCGCGCTCGGCCGCGGCATCCCGGTGGTCGCCGTCCCCAGCCACCTCGCCGCCGCGCTGACCGCTCTCGAGACGGCGTCCGGGCCGTTCGCGATCGTCACCGATGCCCGCCGACGCGAAGTCGCCATCACGGTCTTCGACGGAGCGGATGCCGACGGCATCCCGCGCGTCATCGCGGAGACCGTCCTCGTCAAGGCCGTAGATGCGGATGCGCATCTCGCGGGAGTCCGACGCATCGACGTCCCGACGCTCTCCGGAACCGACCTGGCTCGCGTGGGTGCGCGCGCTCTCAGCGCCGGACGCACGCTCACGGGCGACGAGCCCCTCTACATGCGCCACCCCGACGTGACCATGCCCGGAGCTCCCAAGAAGGTCGGATCATGACGCTCCGCATCGCCACGCCGGCGGACCTCGACGCGATCATGCTGATCGAGCACCGGTCGTTCCCGACGGATGCGTGGAGTGCCGAGACCATGGCCGCGGAGCTCGCCAGCCCGCACGGGCAGTACCTGGTCGATGAGAGCGACGGCATCGTCATCGGCTACGGCGGCGTGCGCGCTCTGCAGGGCAGCCCGGATGCCGACATCCAGACCATCGCCCTCATCGCCGAGCATCGCGGAGAGGGTCGAGGGCGCGCCCTGCTGCGCGCCCTGCTGGCGTCTGCACGCGAGCGCGGCGCTCGCGAGGTGTTCCTCGAGGTCAGGGCGGACAACCCCACGGCGGCCGGCCTGTATCTCGCCGAGGGCTTCGAGGAGATCGGCAGGCGCCCTCGCTACTATCAGCCGGACGACGTGGATGCCATCGTCATGCGGCGCGACCTGCGCCGGCATCCGCTGTCCGCCGACGAGCCGGAGGAGGCGAACGCATGAGTGAGCCTCTGGTGCTGGGGATCGAGACGAGCTGCGACGAGACCGGGATCGGCATCGTCCGCGGACGCACGCTGCTGTCGAACACCATCGCCTCGAGCATGGACGAGCACGCGCGCTTCGGCGGCGTCGTCCCCGAGGTGGCCGCTCGTGCGCACCTCGAGGCGCTGCAGCCGTCGATCGACGCGGCGCTGGCCGAGGCCGGGGTGACCCTCGACGAGCTCGACGCCGTCGCGGTGACCAGCGGACCGGGGCTCGCGGGCGCGCTGATGGTCGGCGTCGGAGCGGCGAAGGGCCTCGCCGTGTCGCTCGGCAAGCCGCTGTACGCCGTCAACCATCTCGTCGGGCACATCGCCGCCGACATCCTCACACCCGACGCCGAGCCGCTCGAGTACCCGACCATCGCACTGCTGGTGTCCGGTGGGCACACCTCCCTGCTGCACGTGCGCGATCTCACCACCGACGTCGAGCTGCTCGGCGAGACCGTGGACGACGCCGCGGGAGAGGCCTTCGACAAGGTGGCCCGACTCCTTTCGCTGCCCTATCCGGGCGGTCCCGAGATCGACCGCGCTGCGCTCGACGGCGACCCGGACGCGATCCGCTTCCCGCGCGGGCTCTCCCGCGCCTCCGATCTGGCGAAGCACCGCTACGACTTCTCGTTCTCCGGGCTGAAGACAGCCGTCGCCCGCTGGGTCGAGCGGTTCGAGGCCGACGAGGCGAACCAGGGCACGGCCGTCCCCGTGGCGGACATCGCGGCGAGCTTCCGGGAGGCCGTGGTCGACGTGCTGGTGACCAAGGCGCTCGCCGCCTGCGCCGATCTCGGTGTTCCCCGTCTGCTGCTCGGCGGCGGCGTGATCGCGAATCGGCGGCTGCGCGAGGTGGCACTCGAGCGCGCCGAAGCAGCGGGCGTGACCGTGCGGATCCCGCCCCTCTCTCTGTGCACCGACAACGGCGCGATGATCGCGGTGCTCGCCGCAGAGCTGATCTCCTCGGGGCGCGGCCCGTCGACGCTCGCGTTCGGCGCGGACTCGACTCTTCCGGTGACGGAGATCCAGGTCGCGGAAGCGGTTCCCGCATGAGCGACGTCCCGCGTAGACCGGACGCGGACGGCACCCCACCGACGCCCCGCACGAGCATCGAGCGGCCCAGCGGCGAGGTCGAGCGGCCGGCGGGAGCGACCAGGATCCCTGGCGCGCGCCGAGACGGCTACGCGAAGCTCCCGACGGGGCCGGTCGGCATCGAGCCGGTGGTCGTGAGCGGCCCCGACCTCGACGCAGTCGACGACACCGAGTGGGAGCCCGCGACGGACGCCACCGTGATCGACGACACCCGGCTGGCGCCCTGGGCCCTGCTGGCAGCGATCGTGGCGCTGGGAACATCCTTCTTCGTCGGCTGGGGCATCCCGGTCGCCGTCGTCTCGGTCGTCGCCGCGATCATGTCGCTGCGCCGCCCGGTCGAGAGCCGCGCGATCGGCCGCTGGGCACTGGTGCTCGGGCTCTGCGCGACGGTCTACAGCCTGGGCTGGCTCGTGTGGGCCGGTATGCAGTTCGAGCGGCTCGGATAGCAGGATGCAGGACGCCGAGGAGCTCGCGGAGATGCGCGCACTGCAGGCGCGGGCGTACGGGCGTGACGGCGACCTCTCGCACGCCGAGGCCGCGCGCCTGCGTGCACTCCAGACGCGAGCCGTCGAGCGCCGTGAGGACCGCGTCATCGGGGTCGCTGAGCCCGTCGCTCCGGAACCCGCCGCTGCCCCGGAGCCCGCCGTCGCGATGACCGCCCAGACCGCCCAGGACCCGGTGGACGAGGCCCCGGCCGCAGCATCCGCTCCCGCTCCACGGCGACCGCGCGTGCGGTGGATCGCGCTCGCCGCGGTGGCCACGCTCCTGTGCGGGGTCGGCCTCGGATGGCTCCTGTTCGGTCAGAGCCGTTCCGAGGCGGTCTCCCTGACGTCCGAGCAGCGGGAGTGGCAGAACGCTCTGCTGGCCGAGGCCGAGTACGACCCGTCGTCGGTCCGCGCTCTCGCCGTCGAGGAGGGCGTCGTCGTCTGGGCCGCGACGAAGGACGGGGGCAGGCGCACCTGCCTGATCCTGGGCGACGGCGAGTCGACCGTTCCGAACTGTCAGCTCACCGAGGCGGTCGCCGGTTCCGGCATGGTCGGGTCGATCATCGTCGACGCCGACGGCGGCTCGCAGCGCGAGGTCACCGCCCAGGTGCTGTTCGCCGCGTCGGGGGAGCCCGCCGTCGCGGTCAGCAGCTACGACTACAGCTCGGGAGCCACCGGAATCATCTATGCGAACGAGAACGAGACGCGCATCGCCGAGAAGCTCGCCGACGAGGGGTTCGATCCGCACTCGATCTGGGTGGCCGGCTACGACGGCGACGTGCCGATCTGGACCGCCATGCAGGTCGATTCACCCGGCACATGCCTCATCTACGACGGCTCCATGTCTCCGTCACCGACGGTCTGCGCCGACCCGCAGACCATCGTCGAACAGGGTGCGGGGCTGGTCCTGAACGTCGTCGACCCGCAGACCGGCGCCGCGACCACGTACGAGTTCTCGCCGACCGGTCCGTCGTACCTCGTGATCACCCGGGAGCGAGGTGAGCTCGGTGCCGGAGGAGGCTGAAGGCGAGGAGCGGTCGCGGCTGCTGCGGAAGGCGTACGCGCGCGACGGAGGGCTGACGGATGCCGAGGCGCGGCGACTGCGCGACCTCGAGGACGCGCGGCCGGCCCTGATGGTCTCCACCGCGGCGCCGGAGCCGTCGGCACGTGCGGCCGAGCCGCCGGCGCTCATCGATCGGGAGCACGTACCGCCACGCGCCCCGGTGCCGGGGGAGGTCGGCCCCGCGACGGGGACTGCCGCCGAACCGCCTGCCGAACCACGTGTCGAACCGCGCGCGGAGACGCGGCGCGAGCGGTGGCGGAGGACCTGGCTCGAGGTGCCGCGACGTCGGTGGGTCCTCGTGGCTGCGGCATCCGCTCTGCTGCTCGCGATCGGCGTGGGCACGGGCTGGGCGCTCTTCGGGCAGCGCCCCGAGGTCATCCCTCTCAGCGAGGACCAGCAGCAGAGACGACTCGAGCTGTATGACCAGGGCGAGTACGACCCGGGCACGCTGCGCGCCGTCGGCCAGGACGAGGACGCTCTGGTCTGGTACGGCACGAGGGAGGACGGACGACTGGTCTGCGTGGTGATGGACGTGGGGGAGGAGTCCTCCGACTCGTGCCAGGATCGCGACGATGTGGGGCCGTTCGGACTGTCGACGTTCGTAATGGTGCCGGACCCGGGCGATGCGGACGTCGATCCCGCCGTCGTCTCCGGCACCAGTGTGAACGTCTACATGCTGTTCTCGACGGCCGGCGAGCCCATGGTCTCGATCCAGCGGTGGACGCCGAGCGTCACCATGGTGAACCAGTTCCAGGGCGAGGAGCGCGCCAGGGCGACGGAGCTGTTCGAGCAGGGGTTCTCGATGGGCCTGTCGCTCGTCGGCTACTTCCAGGACCAGCCCGTGTGGCTGGGATCCCGATTCGCCGATGGCGACGACGCCGGGTCGTTCGAGCACTGCATGATCATCGATGCCCCCGACGAGCCCCCGGTGTGCAGCACGACCTTCGACCTGCCCGGTGCCGGGCTCTTCGCGGTGGTCGACGGGATCGACGGCGGGCTCCCCGTCTCCTGGACGATCGGCGTGCAGAACACGCAGAACCAGACCCCGTTCCTCACCATCACGCGGGACTCGTCGTTCTCCTCCCCGATCACGCCCGGCGACACCGTGCGCATCGAGTCGCCGCCCGGCGACCCGATCAGGGTCGAGGCGCCGGGAGACTCCGACGAGTGACGGCCGTCAGGCCGGGGCGGGAACGCGATCGGCGAGGATCGCACGGCGCTGGTCGCCCACCCGGACGAGGATCAGGGTGGCCTCCGCGTCCCCGCGCAACGCGAGCTTCTTCCGGAAGGCCGCGGGGTCGACGTCCACGCCGCGCTTCTTGATCTCGAGTCGGCCGATGCCGTTCGCCTTCAGCACCGCGTTGATCGCCTTGGGGGTGGCCGGCATGGTCTCGCGCACGCGGAACGACTGCACGAAGGGGCTCGTCAGCGCGGCATCCGACGTCAGGTACGCGATGTGCTCGTCGAGCATCCCGGCGTCGAGGCTCCGCGCGACGTCGCCGATGAGCCGCGCACGGATGACCGCGCCGTCGGGCTCGTGCAGGAAGGCGCCGAGTTCGCGCACGGGGGCGTCTTCGGCGTCGGCTCCCGCGGTGAGCTCGTGCGAGCGCTCGCCGCGGATCACGAGGGCAGCCCGGCGCACGCCTTCCCGCGCGAGCGCGCCGCTCCACACCACCAGCTCGACCACGCTGCCGTCCGCGCTCACCCACTGCGCCTCGCCGTCGGACGGGAGCGCGTCGCGGTCGTGGGCCGGTCCGAGCTTGATGCCCGTCGGCATCCGCGCGGCGACGTCGAAGGCCCAGTCCAGGGAGGGGGAGTAGTCGTCGGAGGACACGCGTCGTGTCTCGCTGTGCCCCGCAGTGCGCCGCGCCGGGTCCATCCACACGGCGCCGTGCTCCTCGCCGGGCGCATCGAGAGCGTTCTCCGCGGTGCTGTGACGGACGACGGCCGTATCGCCGAAGGGCGCGAGGTTGTAGGCGGCGATCACCGACGTCACCTCGTCGGCGTCGACCGCCAGCACGTCGAGGCCCGCACCGGCGAAAGCGAGGGCATCTCCGCCGATGCCGCAGCCGAGGTCGGAGACCCGCGTGATGCCAGAGCTGCGGATGCGCTGCGCGTGCCGTGCCGCGACCGCGAGTCTCGTCGCCTGCTCGAGCCCGGCGCGGGTGAAGAGCATCCGGCCGGCGAACGCGCCGAACTTCGTCGTCGCCCGGAAGCGCAGGTGCGCCTGGCCGACCACGGCGGAGACCAGTTCGGGGGAGTGCCCTGCCGCGCGGAGCCGCGAGACGGCGCGGGCGACCTCAGCGGTCGATTCGATGGGCCCCAGCTCGTCGAGCAGCCCGAGCCCCTCGGGGGTCAGCAGGGCACGCAGCTCGGACATCTCCACGACCTCAGCCTAATTCCCCTGCTCTCGCCGCCGAGACGGACCTGGCGCTGGCACTCGCATTGCATGAGTGCCAGCCGAGCGCCTAGACTGGATTAGCACTCTCGGGTTGAGAGTGCGAACAAGTCTTTCGTGTCAGCGTCAAGAAAGAAGAGGTAGACCGTGTCGGTTTCCATCAAGCCGCTCGAGGACCGCATCGTCATCCAGCAGGTCGAGGCCGAGCAGACCACCGCGAGTGGCCTGGTCATCCCCGACACTGCCAAGGAGAAGCCCCAGGAGGGCGAGGTCATCGCCGTCGGCCCCGGCCGCATCGATGACAACGGCAACCGCGTTCCGATCGACGTCGCCGTCGGCGACCGTGTCCTGTACAGCAAGTACGGCGGCACCGAGGTGAAGTTCGGCGCAGACGAGTACCTCGTCCTGTCGGCTCGCGACGTCCTCGCGGTCGTCGTCCGCTGAACCAGCGTTCCTCGGAAGGGGCTCGGATGCTGCGGCATCCGGGCCCCTTCTGCATCCCGCCACTCGGCGTCGGTTTTCTGCCGGACTCCTCCGGACCGTCGCCCTGCGGCGCCGAGCACCGCCCGCGCGACATAGGGTTGTGCAGTGCCCCCTGAGACGACGACCCGCGCCACTCGGACCGCCGGAGTCGCCTACGCCGGGGGCGCGTACCTTCTCTGGGGGATCCTCCCGCTCTACTTCCTCCTGCTCGTGCCCACCGGGCCCTGGGAGGTCGTCGCGTGGCGCGTGCTGCTGTCGCTGGTCTTCTGCCTCCTGCTGCTGACGGTGACCCGCGGCTGGGCGGCCTTCGGTGTGATCCTCCGGCAGCCGAAGCTGCTCGGCTGGACGGCGCTGGCCGGACTCCTCATCTACGTCAACTGGCAGGTGTTCGTCCTCGGCACGCTCACCGGCCACGTCGTGGAGACCAGCCTCGGCTACTTCATCAACCCGATCACCACGGTGCTGCTCGGCGTCTTCGTGCTGAAGGAGCGCATCCGCCGTCTGCAGTGGGCGGCCATCGCCATCGCCGCGATCGCGGTCGTCGTGATCGTCGTCGCCTACGGCGCCTTCCCGTGGATCGCGCTCTCGCTGACGGCCTCCTTCGGCGTCTACGGGCTGATCAAGAAGAAGATCGGGCCGGCCGTCGACGCGGTGAGCGGTCTGACGCTGGAATCGTTCTGGCTGATCCCGATCGCCGTCGTGCAGCTGATCATCGTGGCGCAGACGCCCGCCGGCATCACGATGGGCGCGAACGGCTGGGGTCACGCCCTGGTGCTCGGGTTCGCCGGCGTGGTCACGGCGGTGCCGCTGCTGCTGTTCGCGGCAGGCACGCGACGCATCGATCTCACGGTGATCGGCATGATCCAATTCGTCACCCCGGTGATGCAGTTCATCATCGGCGTCGCGGTCCTCGGCGAGCCGATGCCGGCGGAGCGATGGGCCGGATTCATCATCGTCTGGATCGCGATCGTCGTCTTCGTGGTGGACCTCGTCCTGGCCGCCCGACGTGGCCGCGCGGTCGCGAAGCCCGAAACGCTCTGATTCCCGGTTCCGCTGCGCACCGGACTCGGTGTCGGATCGTTAACGCACCGAAACATGAGCGACCCCTGTCGGCGTGTCCCACGCTCTAGTGTTAGAGCACCCGATCGTGGTCACAATCCGCGCTCAGTTACGCAAGGGAGCAACATGAACGTATTGAAGGGTTCGCGCAGCGCGAAGGTCTTCGCGGGGATCGCGCTGCTCAGCGCATCCGCCATCGTCATCGCCGGCTGCAGCACGCCGAACGCCGAGCCCTCGGACGGCGGTGGAGACAAGCCCGCAGCCGACCTGACGCTCAAGCTCGGTTCGCTGCTGCCGCAGACCGGCTCGCTGTCGTTCCTCGGCCCGCCCATGGAGTCCGGCGTCGGACTCGCCGTGTCGGAGGTCAACGAGGCCGCCGCCGGCGTCACCATCGACCTGACCGCCGAGGACGAGGGCGACACCGACACCAAGGCGTACGAGACCTCGATCACCAAGCTCCAGGGCGCGGGCGTCACCGCCATCGTCGGCGCTGCGGCATCCGGCGTCTCCCGCCTGATCCTCGACGGCAACGTGAGCGCAGGCATCCTGCAGATCTCCGCGTCGAACACCGGTCCTGACTTCACCGACTGGGACGACAAGGGCCTCTACTTCCGCACCGCGCCCAGCGACCTGCTGCAGGGCGAGGTCCTCGGCAACCTGATCGCCGAAGACGGACACAAGACGCTCGGTGTCATCTACCAGAACGACGCCTACGGCACGGGTCTGTTCGACAACATCAAGTCGACGTTCGAGGGTGCAGGTGGCGAGGTCGTCGCCGACGCCTCGTACAACGTCGGTGACGGTCAGTTCGACGCTCAGGTCGAGACGATCAAGGCAGCCAACCCGGATGCCGTCGCGATCGTGTCGTTCGACCAGTTCAAGACCATCGCCCCGCTGCTGCAGAACGCCGGCATCACGCCGGACAAGTGGTACCTGGTCGACGGCAACCTGTCCGACTACGGCTCCTCGCCCGACACGAACTTCTCGTTCTCGCTCGAGGGCGCGCAGGGCACCAAGCCGGGCCCGGCGCTCGAAGACGACTTCACGGATCGTCTGCAGACGTTCTGGACGGGTGAGGGCAACCCCGAGGTCAACGACTTCACGTACGCCGCTGAGGCCTACGACGCCGTCGTTCTCGTCGCTCTCGCGTCGCTCGCGGCCGGTTCCACCGAGGGCGCGGACATCGCGGCCAAGATGGCTGAGGTCTCCGGCGGCACCGGTGACGGTGAGAAGTGCACCAGCTTCGCTGACTGCGCCAAGATCATCAACGACGGTGGCACGGCCGACTATGACGGCTACTCCGGCGAGGTCACGTTCGACGAGAACGGCGACCCCCAGGGTGCCTCGATCGGTACCTACAAGTACGGTGCTGACAACCTGATCACCCGCACGAACTGATCACACAGACGAAGGCCCCGGATGACTCATCCGGGGCCTTCGCCGTGCGCTCGGCCCTTCGAAAGGCTCAGCCCTTCGACAGGCTCAGCCCTTCGACAGGCTCAGGGACCCAGCCTCTGGGTCGCTGAGCCTGTCGAAGCGTCCTGGCACGGAAGAGGGGCGGATGCCGCAGCATCCGCCCCTCTTCTCTTCCGCGTCAGGCGGCGTCTTCGGTGCCGAGGGTACCGAGGTACAGCCCGATCACCTTCGGGTCGTTGAGCAGGTCGCGACCGGTGCCCTCGTAGGCATCCCGTCCCTGGTCGAGCACGTAGCCGCGGTCGCAGATCTGCAGGCAGCGCCGGGCGTTCTGCTCGACCATGATCGTCGTGACGCCGGCCTTGTTGATGTCGGAGACGCGGATGAACGCGTCGTCCTGGCGCACGGGGGAGAGGCCGGCGGACGGCTCGTCGAGCAGCAGCACCGACGGATCCATCATGAGCGCGCGCGACATCGCCACCATCTGCCGCTCGCCGCCGGAGAGTGAACCGGCACGCTGCTTGAGACGCTTGCCGAGCTCGGCGAAGATGCTGCTGACGAATTCCAGTCGCTCGGCGTAGATCTTGGGGTTCTGGTAGAGCCCCATCTGCAGGTTCTCCTCGATGGAGAGCGACGGGAAGACGTTGTTGGTCTGCGGGACGAAGGCCACGCCGCGCTTCACGAGCTTGTCGGCCTTGAGCCCCACGATGCTCTCGCCGTGGAGAGTGACGTCTCCGCTGCGCACGTTCACCATGCCGAAGATCGCCTTCAACAGCGTCGACTTGCCGGCGCCGTTCGGGCCGATGATGCCGATCAGCTCGCCCTTGTGGGCTGTGAGGTTCGCGCCGTTGAGGATGTTCACGCCGGGCAGGTAGCCCGCGTGCACGTCCTTCAGCTCGACGATGACGTCGTCGTTCTTGATCTCGTTCCGGACGGGCGTCTGGTCGGTCATGCCTTCTTCTCCTCGGCGTCGTCGACGGATTCCTCGGCCTCGACCTCGGCCTCGACCTGCTCCCGGAAGCTCACCGGGTCGATATCCGAGATCACGGGGATGCGGCCGGTCACGGCGCCGAGGTCGACGTCCTGGTGGGCGCCGAGGTAGGCGTCGATCACGGCGGGGTCCGCCATGACCTCGTCCGGCGGTCCTTCTGCCACGACGCGTCCTTCGGCCATGACCACGACCCAGTCGGCGATGTGGCGGACCATGTGCATGTCGTGCTCGACGAACAGCACGGTCATGCCGAGGCCCTTGAGATCGAGGATGTGGTCGAGCAGCGACTGCGTGAGCGCGGGGTTCACGCCGGCCATCGGCTCGTCGAGCATGACCAGCGTCGGGTCGCTCATCAGCGCCCTGGCCATCTCGAGCAGCTTGCGCTGTCCGCCCGAGAGCGAGGCCGCGAAGTCCTGCTCCTTGGCGTCGAGCTTGAACCGCGCCAGGAGGTCGCGGGCCTTGCCCTCGATCTCCGTGTCCTGCTTGCGCCACAGGAACGGGAACAGGCTCGACCAGAACCCTTCGCCGCGCTGGCCGGGGGCACCGAGCTTCATGTTCTCGAGCACCGTCAGCAGCGACAGCGACTTGGTCAGCTGGAACGTGCGGACCTGTCCCATCCGCGCGACCTTGAAGGACGGTACGCCGGAGAGGTTCTTGCCGTCGAACGACCACGTGCCGCTGTTGGGCTTGTCGAATCCGCAGAGCAGGTTGAACAGCGTCGTCTTGCCGGCGCCGTTCGGTCCGATGAGTGCCGTGATCGCGCCGCGCGGGATCTCGAGGTGGTCGACGTCGACGGCGGTGAGTCCGCCGAAGCGCCGCTCCACGCCGTCGGCGATGAGGATCGGATCGACCTTGGCGACGCCGGGCTTCACCTCGCCCTTGGTCAGACCGGTGGTCTTCGGGCGACGGATGCTCCCGGTGGCCGGGGCCGCAGTCCCCTCGGGGACCGCTTCGGGGGTCAGTTCACTTGACAAAGGTCATCTCCCTCTTGTCGCCGAGGATGCCCTGGGGGCGGAAGATCACGAGCAGCATCAGCGCGACGCCGATGAAGATGAACACCAGCGTCGAGGCCTGGCTGTCGGACATCGGCAGGATCCCCGACTTCGCCATCGCCGGCAGCAGGTTCGCCATGAAGGCGAACACGACCCAGAAGAGGATCGCTCCGAGCGTCGGTCCGATCACGGTGGCCGCGCCGCCGAGGAGGAGGACCGTCCAGAGGAAGAACGTCAGCGAGGTCGTGTAGCTGCCGGGGACGACGGCCGACGGGAGGACGAAAACGATACCGCCCGCCGCGCCGATGACACCGCCGACGATGAGCGCCTGCATCTTGTAGGCGAAGACGTTCTTGCCGAGCGAGCGCACGGCGTCCTCGTCCTCGCGGATGCCCTTGAGCACGCGGCCCCACGGGCTGCGCATCAGCGCCCACACCAGCAGGATCGCGATGACGAGCACGATCAGCCCGAACACGCGGTTCCAGAGATCGTCCGCGCTGTACGTCCACGGCCCGAACCCGTACGTCCCGACGGGGAAGGGGTTCGCGTCACGGAAGCCGCCGTTGAACTGGGCGAGGCCATCGGCGGAGTTGGTGTACTCGTCGAAGACCTGCGTGGTGAACAGCAGGCGCACGATCTCGCCGGCCGCGATCGTCGCGATCGCGAGGTAGTCGGCCCGCAGACGCAGGGTCGGGATGCCGAGCAGCACCGCGAACAGCGCACCGCCGAGCAGACCGATCAGCATGCCGATCCACCACGGGAGCCCGAAGGTCAGCACCGAGATGGCGTAGCCGTAGCCGCCGATCGCCATGAAGGCGGCCATACCGAAGTTGAGCAGGCCCGCGAAGCCGAAGTGCATCGCGAGACCCGTCGCCGCCAGGGCGTACGCCAGGGTGACCGGGCTGAACAGGTAGACGGCGGTATTGGAGAAGATGCTTCCGAAGTCCATGGCGGTCAGCCCAACCTTTCCCTGCGGCCCAGCAGTCCCTGGGGTCTGACGAGGAGGATCACGATGAGCACGACCAGGGCGCTCGCATACTTCAGATCGGAGGGGATCCAGAGCGTCGAGACCTCGACCGCGATGCCGACGATGAGCGAGCCGACGAGAGCACCGAACGCGGTGCCGAGGCCGCCCAGCGTGATCGCGGCGAAGATGAGCAGCAGCATCTGCGCGCCCATGTCCCACTTCACGCCGGGGCGGAAGTACGCCCACAGGATGCCGGAGATCGCCGCCAGCGTGCCGGAGAGGATCCAGACGTAGCGGACGACCTTGTCGACGTCGATGCCGGACGCCGCAGCCAGCTGCGGGTTGTCGGAGATGGCTCTCGTGGCCTTGCCGATGCGGGTGCGCGTGAGGAAGAAGGCGACGCCGAGGATCACGACGATGCTCACCCCCATGCCGATCATGTCGATGTAAGACAGCGAGATCGGACCGAACTGGATCGGTGCCGGGCTGGCTCCGGGAAGTTGACGCGTGCCGCCGCCGATCAGGTACTGGAAGGCGTAGCGCAGAGCGAGCGAGAGCCCGATGCTGACGATCATGAGCTGCACGACGCCGAGTCCGCGTCGCCGCAGCGGACGCCAGATCCCGGCATCCAGAGCCCAGCCGAAGAGACCGCCTCCGACCACGGCGGCGACGATGCCGGCCCACAGCGGAAGATGCCAGAAGGTGGTCGTCACCAGAGCGACGAGACCGCCCCAGGTGACCATCTCGGCGTGGGCGAAGTTCGACAGCCGCGTGGTGCCGTAGATCAGTGCCGCGCCCATCGATGCGAGCGCCAGCAGGAGCCCGAAGTTCAGGCCGCCGACGAGACGCGAGAGCAGCTGATCGATGAACGACACCGTGATCCGCTGCCCCTCGCCGAGGAACAGGTTCATGATCTTGGTGCCGGTGAGGCCGAACTCGACCTCGAACGAGGCCGTGGTGCCCGCGATCGGCTGGGTGCCCTCCGGCAGCAGACTCGCGTCGACGATCACCCCGTCCGGCAGGGTCTTCTCGTCGACGGTGAGGGTGTACTTGTCCTTCTCGGGCACGTACAGCCGCCACTTGCCGTCGGCGTCGGTCTCGGTCTCGCCCTTGAATCCGTTGCCCTCGATCTCCATGACGACACCCTCGACGGGTTCATCATCGAAGGTGATGACCCCGGCGAAGTAGAAGTCCGTCACCTCCTGATCGTCGTCCGTCGTCTCCGCAGAGGCGGAGGACGGAGGCAGGACCAGGAACGCGGTCAGCGCCATGAGAATGCCGAGGAAAGCGACCACCCAGGGTCGCTTTCGCTGCACGGCGATTGATGTGGGTCCCACGCAACCTCCACTGTGAGTGCTTTCTCCGCGGCATCGGGTGTGAACCGCGGGGATGGACGACGCACTTGAGCGTAGTGCGCGTTTTGCGATTCACCTACACCGGCGGCATCCCGCGCGAATGATGGTCGCCTCCGGGAATGTTCACGGCCTGGTCTCGCTTAGAATCTTCATACGGGTTTCCCCGCACCGGCCGGCGTCGACCACCCCACTCGCACTCGGATTCGCGCGACTCGCGCAGGAGGAGCTTCCATGGACCAGCACGATCCCTTCGGCTTCGTCGGACTGACGTACGACGATGTGCTGCTCCTGCCGGGGCACACCGACGTCATCCCCAGCGAGGCCGACACGTCGTCGCGCATCACGCGCCGCATCTCGGTCGCCACCCCGCTGCTGTCGAGCGCGATGGACACGGTCACCGAGTCGCGCATGGCGATCGCGATGGCGCGTGAGGGGGGCATCGGCATCCTGCACCGCAACCTGTCCATCGCCGATCAGGCCGCTCACGTCGACCGCGTCAAGCGCAGCGAGTCCGGCATGATCACCGACCCGATCACGACGACGGCGGATGCCACGGTCGAAGAGGTCGACGCGCTCTGCGCCAAGTACCGCATCTCCGGCCTCCCGGTCATCGACGACGACGGCAAGCTCGTCGGCATCATCACCAACCGCGACATGCGCTTCGTCTCGGGTTTCGAGCGGCAGACCACGTTCGTGAAGGACGTCATGACGAGCGAGAACCTCGTCACCGCCCCCGTGGGTGTGGCCGCCGGCGAGGTCATCGCGCTGTTCGCGAAGCACCGCGTCGAGAAGCTCCCCCTCATCGATGAGGACGGCACGCTCGCCGGCCTCATCACCATCAAGGACTTCGACAAGAGCGAGAAGTACCCGCTCGCCACCAAGGACGACCAGGGCCGCCTGCGCGTCGGCGCCGCGATCGGCTTCTTCGGCGATGCCTGGGAGCGGGCGGAGGCGCTGCGCGACGCGGGCGTCGACGTGCTCGTCGTCGACACGGCCAACGGCCAGTCGCAGGGCGTCATCGACATCGTGCGCCGGCTCAAGGCCGACGAGTCGTTCGCGCACATCGACATCATCGGCGGCAACGTCGCGACCCGCGAGGGTGCGCAGGCGCTCGTGGATGCAGGCGTCGACGCCGTCAAGGTCGGCGTCGGTCCCGGATCCATCTGCACCACCCGCGTCGTCGCCGGCGTCGGTGTTCCGCAGGTCACTGCCGTGTACGAGGCTTCGCTCGCCGCACGCCCCGCAGGCGTCCCGGTGATCGCCGACGGCGGCCTGCAGTACTCCGGCGACATCGCCAAGGCGCTCGTCGCCGGCGCTGACGCCGTGATGCTCGGGTCGCTGCTGGCCGGCACCGACGAGTCGCCGGGCGAGATCGTCTTCCAGTCCGGCAAGCAGTTCAAGCAGTACCGCGGCATGGGGTCCCTCGGCGCGATGCAGACCCGCGGCAAGCAGACCTCGTACTCGAAGGACCGCTACTTCCAGGCCGACGTCCCGAGCGACGACAAGCTCATCCCCGAGGGCATTGAAGGCCAGGTCCCGTACCGCGGCCCGCTCGCCGCCGTCGCGTACCAGCTCGTCGGCGGCCTGCGTCAGTCGATGTTCTACGTCGGCGCGCGCACGATCGAGGAGCTCAAGACCCGCGGCAAGTTCGTGCGCATCACGTCGGCCGGGCTCAAGGAGTCGCACCCGCATGACGTGCAGATCGTCGTCGAGGCCCCGAACTACAAGAAGTAAGAGACTCGACGGAAAAGGGACCGGATGCCGCGCGGCATCCGGTCCCTTTCGTCGTTCCCGGGGGAGATCAGCTGCAGGTGTAGGTGACGCCGTCGACGGTCCACACGCCAGGGCCGAGTTCCGCGCACGTCCCGATGATGCCGGCGAACACGCTCACGAACAGGATGATGCCGATGATCCAAAGGAGCGTGATCACTGCGCCGACGATGATGCCGGCGATGGCGAGGCCCTTGGGCGCGCCGGCCTTGCCGAGCTTGACGGCCGCGACGATGCTGAGGATCAGGCCGATCGGCGCCGCGACGAAAGCCAGTACGAGGCCGATGATCGACAGGACGCGGCCCGGAGGGGACACCGGGGGAGCGGAATAGTTCGGGGCGGGCTGGCCGTAAGCGGCGGCCGGGTCCGCGGCCGGCGCGCCGTTCCAGGCCGGGGGATTCTGCGGGGACTCAGGGGGCTGGGGAATCGTCATGTTCTCTCCTGTTCCAGGGAGACGGCGGATCGGCCGTCGCCGGTTCTCGTAGCCAGAGCGTAGCGAGCAGCACCCCGCTCGCACCATGCCGTCCACCGGATCGACCTCTTCCGTCCGTCGTCGGCCCGGCGTAGCGTGCCGGTATGTGTCGCAACATCGTCCCGTTGAACAACCTCCAGCCCGCCGCGACCGACGAGGAGTGCCACGACGCCGCACTGCAGTTCGTCCGCAAGATCTCCGGAGCGAATGCGCCCTCCCGCGCGAATCAGGCCGTCTTCGATCGCGCTGTGGCCGAGATCGCCCAGGCGGCCCGCGATCTGCTCGACGACCTCGTGACCTCGGCTCCGCCGAAGAACCGGGCGGAGGAGGCCGCCAAGCGACAGGCCCGTTCGGGCGAGCGCTACGAGGCCATCCGGGTCTACCAGCAGGAGAAGCGCGCAGCCAGGGCCGGGTGACACTCGAACGCGCCGCACCGCGATCCGCTGCTGCGCGGTGGGCGGTGGCGCCTATGCCAGAATCGACGTACCCCGCTCGACTTTCCCCGCGGACCCGGTGGTAGGGCACCGAGACCGCGACGTCGATCCTCGCATCGACAGGGAACCTCCCCAAGGAGAGCCGCATCTATGGTTGACGAAGCTCCGCGCGTCCTCGTCGTCGATGACGACCCCGACGTCGCCCTGCTCGTGAAGACGGTCCTCGAGCGCAGAGGCGGCTGCATCGTCGACATCGCGGAGGACGGCCGCGTCGCGATCGAGCGGATGACGGAGGTGCGTCCCGATGTCGTCGTGACGGACATCGAGATGCCGGGGCTGAGCGGGTTGGAGCTGCTCGCGGAGCTGCGGCGCACGAGTCCGAACGTCCCCGTGGTCGTGATGACCGCGCACGTCTCCGTGGAGTACGCGGTGTCCGCGCTGCGCGCGCAGGCCGACGAGTTCCTCACCAAGCCGCTCGACAACGCGCGCCTGATCGAGGTCGTCACGCGGCTCGCCGCCGAAGGCCGCCGCCGCCGCGAGGAGGGCCGGCCCAAGGAGATCGTGCTGGCCATCGGCGCGCACCCGGATGACGTCGAGATCGGCGTCGGCGGGCTGCTCGCGGCTCACGCGCACGCCGGGGATGCGATCACGATCCTCACGCTCTCTCGCGGTGCCCGCGGTGGCGACGCCGAGAGCAGGCAGGGCGAGTCCCTCGCAGCGGCCGACATGCTGGGCGCCCGGCTCTTCGTCAAGGATCTGGTGGACACCGAGATCTCCGGTGGCGGAGCCACGGTGCGCCTCATCGAGGAGGTCGTGCAGGAGATCCAGCCGACCATCGTCTACACGCACTCCGGCCATGACCGGCACCAGGACCATCGGGCCGTGAGCGAGGCGACCATCGTCGCCACCCGACGGGTCGGCACCGTGGCGTGCTACCAGAGCCCGTCGGCGACGATCGACTTCCGCCCGACGCGGTTCGTGCGCATCGACCAGTACCTGGATCAGAAGCTCCGCCTCCTCGAGCGCTTCCAATCGCAGACCGCCAACCGCGACTACCTCGAACCCGAATTCGTGACCGCCACGGCCCGCTACTGGTCGCGGTTCGGCGGCGGCAAGGCCGTGGAGCCGCTCGAGGTGGTGCGCGAGACGGCGGAGTTCGTCGGTGCTCACGAACTCACGAGAAGAGAGAGCTGATGACGAAGCGTGTGCTGGTGACAGGTGCGGGAGGTCCGGCCGGCGTGGCCGTCATCCGCTCGCTCCTCCGCCGCTCCGACCTGACCGTGTTCGCTGCCGACATGGACGGCTGGGCGAGCGGCATCTATCTGGTCCCGCCGGCGCAGCGGCGGCTCGTCCCGCCCGGCCGGGACGACGACTTCGTCCCCGCGATCGCACGGATGGTCGCGGAGGATGCGCTCGATCTCGTCATCTCGACGGTCGACGTCGAGCTCATCGCGCTGGCCGATCGTCGGGACGAGCTGGCACCGGCCGTCCTCGCGGCACCCTCGGCCGACACCCTGAACACCGCGCTCGACAAGCTGGCCCTCGCCGAGCGCTGCGCCGCGACGGATCGCACGCCGCGCACGGTCCTCGCGGGGCCGGGAGCCGAGGAGATCGACTGGGAGTTCCCGGTCTTCGCGAAGCCGCGCCAGGGCGCCGGCAGTCGCGGCATCCGCCTCGTGCCCGACCGGGCGGCGCTGGAGGCGCTGCCGACCGACGAGGGACTCATCGTGCAGGACTACCTGCCGGGTGAGGAGTACTCGGTCGACGTCATCGCGGATGCTGCGGGGAACGTCGTCGCCGCCGTGCCGCGGACGCGCGCCAGGGTCGACTCGGGCGTCGCCATCGCCGGGCAGACGGTCCGCGACCCGGAGCTCGAGGAGACCGCCGCAGCCATCGCCAGGGCGATCGGCCTCGTCGGTGTCGCCAACGTGCAGCTGCGCCGGGACCGCACCGGTCGCGCGGTCCTGCTCGAGGTCAACCCGCGCTTCCCCGGAGCGCTCCCGCTCACGATCGCCGCGGGGGTCGACATCCCCTCGCTGGTCGCGGATCTGTTCCTCGGCATCGAGCTCCCGGCACGGGTCCCGTTCCGTGAGGTCGCCTCGGTGCGCTTCCTGGAGGATGTGATCGTCGAGGTCGAGGATCTGCTCGTGTCCGCGCATGCGGGCCACCAGGAGGAGCTGTGAGCCACTCCGCTCTGCGCGGGGATCACCACGTCCACTCGACGTTCTCTGATGATGCGGTGTCGACGCTCGGGGAGAACGTCGAGGCCGCCGCGGCTGCGGGGCTGAGCACCGTGCGCCTCGTGGATCACGTGCGGCAGCGCACCACCTGGGTGCCGGAGTACCTCGCCGCCGTCCGCGCGCTCTCCGTACCCGACGGTCTCGAGGTGCTCACGGGTGTGGAGGCGAAGATCCTCGACGCATCGGGCGCGCTCGACATCCCGGCGCTTCCCGAGGGCATCGACCGCATCCTCATCGCCGACCACCAGTTCCCCGGCGTCGACGGCCCCCTCGGCCCGTCCGCGGTGCGCGAGCGCATCGCGGACGGCTGGGCGGCTGACGACGTCCTGGATCAGCTCGTCGGCGCCCTGATCTCCTCGATGCGCCGGCATCCGGGGAATCAGCTCGCCCACTGCTTCTCGATCCTCCCGAAGATCGGCCTGTCCGAGGATGACCTCGGTGACGAGCGCATCGACGCCTGGGCGCGGGCTGCCGCCGAGACCGACACACTCGTCGAGGTGAACGAGAAGTGGGGCTGCCCCGGCATCCGCTCGCTCGCCGCGCTGCGCCGGGCGGGCGCGCAGATCGTCGCCTCCACCGACAGCCACGTCGCCACGGACGTCGGCCGCTACTCGCGGGTACTCGAGCTCCTCGACGCGGGGGGCGACGCCTGATGGCGGAGCTCACCTGGCCCGAGACGGCGCTCGTCGTGTTCCTGCTGCTGTGCGTCCTCGTCGGCACGCTGCCCGTGATCAACACCGCGCTGCAGTTCCTCACACTGCCTCTGCACGCGTTCCGCAACCACTACGCGAAGGCGGCGCCGTACCACCCGAACGTCGCGGTCGTGATCCCGGCCTGGAACGAGGGACTCGTCATCGGGCCGGCGATCGAACGGCTGCTGCAGCTCGACTACCCCGCGGAGCGCCTGCGGATCTTCGTCGTCGACGACGCGTCGACCGACGACACCCCCGAGATCGTCAGGGCCGTGTCGGCGGCGCACCCCGGTCGCGTCGTGCACCTGCGTCGCGACAAGGGCGGCGAGGGCAAGGCGCACACCCTCAACCACGGGCTCGACGTGGTCCTCGCGGACGCCTGGACCGAGGCGGTGCTCATCATGGACGCCGACGTCATCTTCGCCCGGGACTCGCTGCGCAAGCTCAGCCGTCACCTGGCCGACGAGAAGGTCGGCGCCGTCACCGCGTACATCGCCGAGGGCAGCCGCGACCGGAACTACCTCACGCGCTTCATCGCGATCGAGTACGTGATCAGTCAGCTCGCCGCGCGACGAGCGCAGAACGTCGACGGTGCGATCGCCTGTCTCGCCGGTGGTGCGCAGCTGCACTCCCGAGCGAACCTCGAGGCCATCGGCGGGCGCATTCCGACGGGTACGCTCGCGGAGGACACGATGACGACGTTCGAGGGGCAGCTGAAGGGGCGGCGGATGGTGTTCGAGCCGCACGCCGTGGTGCTCGCGGAGGAGCCTCGTTCGGTCGACGGTCTCTGGAAGCAGCGGCTGCGCTGGGCCCGCGGCAACGTGCAGCTGACCTCGATCTACCGGAAGCTCTGGTTCCGGCCCAGCCGCACCCACAATCTCGGGAGCTTCGTCTTCGGGCTGGCCTGGTTCACGATCCTGCTCCTCCCCGCCTTCATGCTGCTGGCGGCAGGGGCGCTGCTGACGCTCCTCATCCTGCACAGCGACATCGCGGCGTTGGTGTTCCGCTTCATGTGGATCTTCGCGGCCTGCGTGTACCTCTTCTCGATGCTCTACGCCGTGCAGCTGGATCCGCGCATCGGCAGGCAGTCGTGGCGTGAGGCCGTCATGTTCCCCGGGCTCGGCGCGCTGATCCTCATGGCGTTCGCGCTGTTCCCCTGGCTCTTCGAGGACGGTCTCGCGCAGGTCGGCCTCGCCCTGACCGATGACAGCCGCTTCGCGTGGGCCGTGATCTTCTACCTCTGGGGGCCGATCTCCATGCTCGGCGTCTGGCTCGCCCGCGCGGTGGAGTCTCTTCCCGGCGGACGCTTCGTCGCAGGGCTGCTGATCTACATCTGCGGTTACGGCTCGCTGCTGTGCGCGATCACCGTGGATTCGTACATCAAGGAGTGGCGTCGTGCCGACGCCTCATGGATCAAGACCGAGAAGATCGGACGGGTCGTCTCATGACCGATGCGCCGCCGCAGGGCTCCGAGGTGGAGGAAATCGCCGCGGATGAACGCCGGGAGCGCCGGCTCATCCCGCAGGCGCTCCTCTCGCTCGCCGTCGTCGCCGTGATCGTCGTCGTGCGAGAGCTGCTCCTCCGATGAGCGGGCGGCCGCTGGCCCTCGTCGTCGAGGACACCGTCGACCAGGCGGCCCTCCTGCGCCGCTACCTCGACCGCGAGGGATTCGATGCGTTCATCGCACTCGATGCCGAATCGGCGATCGCCGCCTTCGACGAGATCGATCCGGTCCTGGCGGTGATCGACCTCCTGCTTCCCGGGATCTCCGGCCAGGAGTGCGCGCGCCGCGTCCAGGAGCGCTTCCCGGAGTGCTTCCTCGTGATCAGCTCGGTCCTCGACGCCGCGGACTATCCGCCGGCGGATGCGGCGCTGCCCAAGCCGATCACCGGAGCCGACCTGCGCGCGATCGTGGATCGGGTGACGCGATGAGGGCGACCCCGCTGGACCGCGCGGAGAACCGGTGGTACCAGGTCTTCGACAACCCGAGCCCGCTCGTGAAGCAGGCTCCGACCTTCATCGCGACGGTCGCCGCCATCCTGCTGACCTGGTGGATACCGGATCTTCCCGTCACGCACTTCATCGCGGTGGTGCTCGGCGTCGGCCTCGTGATGGCGGCGACGGTTCATGCGGCGGTGCTGAGTGCTCGTCGGATGTACGACGGCTGGATCGTCCTGCTCGTCCCGCTGATCGACATCGTGGGCCTCGGCCTTTTCCGCACCGGCACCGGGGGAGCGAGCTCGCTCTTCTCGTCCTTCGTGCTGCTCCCGGTCATCTGGATCGCCGCGGCGCCGGGCATCCGCTACGTCTTCGTCGTCGGCGGTCTGACCTCTCTCGCTCTGCTCATGCCCTACTTCGCCGATCCGCCGCACAGCGCGGTGGACTGGCTGCGGGGCGTCATCGGGCCGCTGGTCTTCGCCGCGGTCGCCGCGGTGATCAACGAGCTCTCCCGGCAGCAGCGCGTGCGCGCCGAGCAGGCGGAGGAACTGGTCGGGGAGCGCACGTCCGCGCTCGCCGACAACGTCAAGATGATCGTGCAGCTGCGCGAGAAGGAGCATCAGTACCGCTCCCTCGTGGAGTCTTATGAGGGTCTGTGGTCGTCGATCACCGCCCAGGCCGTGATCGCGACCGACCGCGAGGGCACGATCACCGCCTGGAACCCCGGAGCCGAGCGGCTGTTCGGCCTCACCTCCGCCGAGGCGATGAGCGGTGTGCGCATCGATCGCTTCTTCGCGGAGTCGTCGTTGACGGCGCTCGCAGGCGACTGCACGAACGAGCAGCGCGTCGACACCGGCTCCGAACTGCCTCCGGGGCTGCGGGCGCTGTTCGCCGGCGCCGACGACGACGAACAGAACGTCGAGGACGACGTGGACATCGTGACGGGGGCGGGGACGTCGGTTCCCGCGCGCGTGACCGTGAATCCCTACCGCGACGGGGCCGGCACCCAGCAGGGGTATCTGCTGGTGGTGACCGACGAGAGCAAGGCGGTCGAGGTCGCGCGCATGAAGGACGAGTTCGTCGGGATGATCTCGCACGAGCTCCGGACACCGCTCAGCGCGATCATCGGCTTCCTCGACCTGCTCCAGAACGATCCGGGACAGCCGCTCACCGAGGATCAGCGGGAGTTCGTCGACATCATCGAGCGCAACGCCCAGCGGCTGCTCAACCTCGTGGGCGACCTGCTCTTCACGGCGCAGGTCGAATCGGGACGGTTCCCCCTGGACCGCGAGGAGGTCGACATCGGCGCGCTCGTCCGCTCCGCCGTGGTCTCCGCAGGTCCCCACGCGCAGCGCGAGGGCATCGAGATCTCCGCGGAACTCGCCCCCGAGCCGATCCGCCTCCTCGTCGATGCGGGCCGGATCGGGCAGGCACTGGACAACCTGCTCTCCAACGCGATCAAGTTCACGCCCCGAGGTGGGCGCGTCACCGCCGCGGTCCGGCGCGTCGACGGCGGCGTGGAGCTGTCGGTGAGCGACACGGGTGTCGGCATCCCGGAGGACGAGCAGGGGATGCTCTTCACCCGGTTCTTCCGGGCATCCACGGCCACGAGGAACGCGGTGCCCGGTGTGGGGCTCGGCCTCACCATCACGCGGGCCATCGTGCTCGCCCACGGTGGGACGATGGACGTCACCAGCGAGGAGGGCGTGGGCACGGAATTCCGCTTCGTCCTGCCGGCGGCACTGCGGACCGAGGTGCTGCAGACGCTCAGTCGCGCGGACTGAGATCGTCGCCGTCGTCCGTCTCCCATGACGGCGGATGACGGCCCGTGAAGGACCGTGACGCCGAGGGTGCGGGTGCCTCATGGCCCGGCTACGTTTCCCGCATGACTCTTCTCCAGGACCAGATCAGCGCCGTCTCCGACGTCACACCCGCCGAGCGCGCACAGCGCCTGAACGATGCGGGGGCGGCGTGGAACGAGCGCATCGCCGCGGATGCGGGCAGCGCTCAGCTGACCTATCGGGTGAGCGGACGAGGCATCGGCTCGGTCGCGACGGAGATCCGTGCCGGCAAGCACCGATTCATCGTGGACGAGCCGAGCGCGCTCGCGGGGGACGACGTGGCCGCGAGCCCCGTCGAGTACGCGCTGGGTGCGCTGGTGTCGTGCCAGGTGGTCGTGTACCGGCTCTACGCCCAGGCGCTCGGTCTCACGATCGACGAGATCGAGATCACGGCCGAGGGAGACCTCGACGTGCGGAAGCTCTTCGGCATCGACGAGTCGGGCCGTGCCGGATTCCACGACATCCGGGTGAAGGTCGACATCACCGGCCCCGACAGCCCCGAGCAGTACGAGAACCTCCGCCAGGTCGTCGACGCGCACTGCCCGGTGCTCGATCTGTTCGCCGGCACCGTGCCGACGTCGAGCGCGCTCGTCTGATCGCTCTCCTCGTACCATCATCAGTCTGACAGTGGTACGGTGAGGCCATGGATACCACATTCGTCGCACCGATGGGTGATCGCGGACGCCTGGTCATCCCCGCCGAGCTCCGTGCTCGACAGCATTGGGACCAGGGTTCCCGGCTGCTGATGATCGAGACGAGCGGGGGAGTGATCCTCGTGACGCGCGATCAGGCCAAGGCGCTGGTGCGGTCGCAGCTCGACGGATCCGACCTCGTCGAATCGCTTCTCGCCGATCGCCGGGCGGCAGCGGCCTCGGAGGACGACGCCGCGTGACCGTCCTCGACGCCTCGGCGGTCCTCGCTTTCCTGCAGGGGGAGCCGGGTGCCGATCAGGTCGAAGGTGTTCTTGACGAAGCGGTCGTCGGTGCGGCGAACTGGGCGGAGGTGGCCCAGAAGGTGCGCGCCGCCGGTGCGGACTGGGGCGTGGCATCCGGTCTGCTGCGCAGCTACGAGCTGACGATCGAGCCCGTCTCATACGCCGACGCCGAAGCGGCTGCCGCGATGTGGAAGCGCGGCAGCGGACTGTCGCTCGGGGATCGGCTCTGCCTCGCGCTCGCTCGGCGCCTCGATGCGCCGGTGCTCACGGCGGATCGTGCGTGGGGTCGGTCGGACCGGATCATCCAGCTCCGACCCTGATCGCGATTCCGCCGACGGCGTCGCGGACTGATAACCTGGTCGGCTCGCTGTTCGCGGGCGGAAGGACGGCCACGAACAGTGGGCTACATCGATGTCTCCGGAGTGTCTCTGACGCTCCCCGACGGCAGACCGCTTCTCGACGAGGCGACATTCAGGGTCGGCGCAGGATCCACCAGCGCGCTGATCGGACCGAACGGCGCAGGCAAGACGACGCTGCTGCGCATCATCCGTGGTGACCAGCCGGCCGACGACGGAGTCGTCACGATCGACGGCGGGCTCGGCGTCATGGACCAGTTCGTCGGACACGGACGCCAGGGGCAGACCGTGCACGACCTTCTCGTGAGCGTTGCACCCCAGCGGATCCGCGCGGCGGCGCAGGGGCTCGAGGCGGCGGAGAACGCCCTGATCGAGCGCGACGAGCACGACACGCAGATGGCGTACGCGTCGGCGATCGCGGAGTACGCGGATGCCGGCGGCTACGAGCACGAGACCGTGTGGGATCAGTGCACGGTCGCCGCGCTCGGCGTGCCGTTCGAGCGAGCGCGCTTCCGGGAGCTCACGACGCTCTCCGGCGGCGAGCAGAAGAGGCTGGCGCTGGAGGCGCTGCTGCGCGGTCCCGACGAGGTGCTGCTGCTCGACGAGCCGGACAACTACCTCGACGTGCCCACCAAGCGCTGGCTCGAGGGACAGCTGCGGCAGACGCCCAAGACCGTGCTCCTCGTGTCGCACGATCGCGAGCTCCTGGCTCGCGCCGCGGACCGTCTCATCACTCTCGAGCCGGGAGGCGCCGGCTCGACCGCGTGGGTGCACGGCGGCGGCTTCGCGACCTATCAGCAGGCACGCACCGACCGGATGGATCGTCTCGACGAGCTCCGGCGGCGCTGGGACGAGCAGCACGAGAAGCTGCTGACCCTGGTCGCGAACCTCAAGGTCAAGGCCTCGGCGAACGACGGCTTCGCGTCGCGGTATCAGGCCGCCCAGACGCGGCTCCGCAAGTTCGAGGAGGCCGGTCCGCCGGAGGAGCGGCCCCCGGCGCAGGACTTCGACATGCGTCTGCGCGGTTCTCGTACGGGCAAGCGCGCCGTGGTGGCCTCCGCCCTCGAGCTCACCGGGCTGATGAAGCCCTTCGATGCCGAGGTCTGGTACGGCGATCGCGTCGCGGTGCTCGGCTCGAACGGATCGGGGAAGTCGCACTTCCTGCGGCTGCTGGCACGCGGCG
Organism: Microbacterium luteolum; assembly: GCF_039533965.1. Lineage (NCBI taxonomy): Bacteria > Bacillati > Actinomycetota > Actinomycetes > Micrococcales > Microbacteriaceae > Microbacterium > Microbacterium luteolum. The sequence continues at coordinate 1,412,971 of NZ_BAAAUN010000001.1, read as the reverse complement.
GCAGCTATCCGGATGCCACGCTCGGCCATGTCACGTCCACCGGAGAGCAGCTGAGCGAGGTGCCGCATACGGGCACGGCGACGCTCGGCGCCAGGGTCGTGCCGGGCCTCTTCGCGCAGACGCACGCGCACCCGGAGTTCGTCGGGCGCACGCTGCTGGAGATCCTGCACCGCGGAGACGACCGCCGTGCGGGGATGCCGCGGGATGCCGCCAGCTCCGCGCTCGACCGGTACGGGCTCGTCCGGCAGGCGCAGCAGACGTTCGACTCCCTGTCGGGCGGACAGCAGGCGCGGCTCCAGGTGCTGCTGCTGGAGCTGTCCGGCGCGACGCTCCTGCTGCTCGACGAACCAACGGACAACCTCGACCTGGAGTCGGCCGAGGCTCTCGAAGACGCGCTCGCGCGTTTCGAGGGGACGGTGCTCGCGGTGACGCACGACCGCTGGTTCGCGCGATCCTTCGACCGGTTCCTGGTGTTCGGCTCGGACGGCGACGTCTACGAGTCCGACGCGCCGGTCTGGGACGAGAAACGGGTCGCACGCGCGAGGTGAGCCGAGTGCGAGGGGTCAGGAAACGCCGTGCGTCGCGGTCGAAGGCGGCACTCTCTGACCCCTCGACCCGGTCAGCGCCGGCGACCGCTCCCGCCTCGCAGCCGCAGGCTTCGTCGAGCGCCGGGTAGGCTGGACGGGTGACCATGGAGATCGAGCTCGGCCGAGGAAAGCGCGCACGCCGCGCGTACACGTTCGATGACATCGCGGTGGTGCCGTCGCGCCGCACGCGCAACCCCGAGGATGTCTCGACCGCATGGACGATCGACGCGTTCGGCTTCGACATCCCGGTGCTCGGAGCGCCGATGGACTCCGTCGTGAGCCCGCAGACCGCGATCATGCTCGGGCAGCTCGGCGGCCTCGGCGTGCTCGACCTCGAGGGGCTGTGGACGCGATACGAAGACCCCCAGCCGCTGCTCACGGAGATCGCCGGGCTCGACGACGGCGAAGCGACCGTGCGCATGCAGCAGCTGTACTCCGAGCCGATCAAGCCCGAGCTCATCACCCGCCGCCTCGCCGAGATCCGTGAAGCCGGCGTCACCGTCGCTGGATCCCTCACGCCGCAGCGTACACAGGAGCACTACGACACCGTGGCCGCTGCCGGGGTCGACCTCTTCGTCATCCGCGGCACCACGGTGTCCGCCGAGCACGTGTCCAGCGTCGACGAGCCCCTGAACCTCAAGAAGTTCATCTACGACCTCGACGTCCCGGTCATCGTCGGCGGCGCCGCCACCTACACCGCGGCACTGCACCTCATGCGCACCGGCGCTGCCGGCGTGCTGGTCGGCTTCGGCGGCGGAGCGGCTTCCACGACCCGCGCGACGCTCGGCATCCACGCGCCGATGGCCACCGCGGTCTCGGACGTCGCTGCTGCGCGTCGTGACTACCTCGACGAGTCCGGAGGCCGCTACGTGCACGTGATCGCCGACGGCGGCGTCGGCACGTCGGGCGACATCGTCAAGGCGCTGGCCATGGGGGCGGATGCCGTCATGCTCGGCGTCGCGCTCGCCCGCGCCACCGACGCTCCCGGCCGCGGATTCCACTGGGGTCCGGAAGCACACCACTCGAAGCTGCCGCGCGGACGCCGCGTCGAGGTCGGCGGCATCGGCACCCTCGAGGAGATCCTCTACGGTCCCGCCCCCGTCGCCGACGGCACCGCGAACCTCATCGGCGCCCTGCGCAAGTCCATGGCGACCACCGGATACTCCGACCTCAAGGAGTTCCAGCGGGTCGAGGTCGTGCTCGCGCCGTACGAGGCCTGAGGACCCGCTCGTCACCGTGTCGACTACTGCGCCGTTCCCGCCGACCCTTCGCGAGGTCATGCTGCGGGGACGCTGGATCGGGATGCTGCTGCTGTGCCTCGTCGTCGCCGGCGTGTTCGCGTGGCTCGGGCAGTGGCAGCTCGAGCGCGCGATCGAGACGGATCCGCCCCCGGCGGGGGCGACCGAGCAGGTGCGGCCGCTCACCGACGTCGTCGAACCCGGGCAGTACCTTCCCGAGCCGCTGGTCGGGCAGAAGGTCGAGACCTCGGGAGAGTGGGTCGAGGGGGACTTCCTCGTCGTGTCGAGCCGCTTCAACGACGATGTCGAGGGCTACTGGGTCACCGGCCAGCTGCGGGTCGCTGACCGCACGTCGATCGCGGTCGCGATCGGCTGGGCGCCGGATCGCGAGACGGCGGATGCCGCCATCGAACGGCTCGACGCCGAGGTCGACGGCTCCCAGGTGGAGATCGGCGGCCGGATCATCTCCGACGAGGGGCCGTCCGTCCCACCGCGCACGGACCCCGATCGGATGGATCGGATGTCGACGGCGGCGCTTCTCAGCCGCTGGCACGACACCGAGGAGCTCGACGTGTACCGCCCGTTCCTCGCCTCGACCACGGCGACCGCCGGACTCGTGGACATCTCCTCTCCCGCACCCGAGGAGCAGTCGCCGATCAACTGGCTGAACATCTTCTACGCCGTCGAGTGGGCGATCTTCGCGGGCTTCGCGTTCTACCTCTGGTACCGCCTGGCGAAGGACGCGTGGGAGCGCGAGGTCGAGGAGTTCGAAGACGCACGAGGCGTGGAAACGGCCTGATCACGTCGCGCATCTGCGCGGGGGCGGGTGCGCACATGTGCGCCGGAATGCCGGCATATGGACCTTCGTCGGGGGTCGCCGCGGCCATCCGGTGAGCGGTCGGTGACGAATCGGAGAACTCCATTGAGGATGTCCGGAGCGCTCCGTATGCTCGCAACATGTGTGCGGGCTGGGAGACCCCGGTGCGCGCCGTGACAGATTCATGAGAGATGTCGCACCACCGACCGAGGAGACCGCACCGATGATGTCCGCTCCAGAGGACGGGAACCGCATGGCTCCCGTCGCTCACCGTAGAAACAGGGGGCGCGTCGGCGCTCTCGCCCTGACCTGTGTGGCAGCGCTGGGCTTCGGCTCGCTGACCGCCGTGCCCGCCTTCGCCGATCCGGCAGGGACGGGGGTGGTGATCAATGAGGCGTACCTCTCCGGCGGCAGCGCAGGGGCGGCTTTCAAGAACAAGTTCGTCGAGCTCTACAATCCGACCTCCGAGCCGATCACCCTCGACGGCAAGTCGCTGCAGTACCGGTCGGCGACCGGAACCGGCGCCTCGAACGGCGTGGCACCGCTCACCGGCGTGATCCCCGCCGGCGGTTACTACCTGGTGCAGGGCAACAGCAACGGTGCGAACGGCGCAGACCTTCCCGCTCCGGATGCGGTCAGCACCCTCACGCCGAGCGGCACCACCGGCACACTCGCGCTCGTCGAGGGCACGGCCGCCGTCACCCTCACCCCTGGCTCGGTCGTCGGCGTCGACGGCGTGATCGACCTGCTCGGCTACGGCACCTCCAACACGTTCGAGACCGCCGTGGCGACTCCGCCGGCGGGCAACACCGACGTCAAGTCGCTGAACCGCACGAGCGGCGCAGACACCGACGACAACAGCGTCGACTTCACGCTCTCCGCCACCATTACCCCGCAGGGCACCGGCGGCACCGACCCGGATCCGGACCCCGATCCTGATCCCGATCCGACCACGGTCTCGATCGCCGAGGTGCAGGGCACCGCCGACGTCTCGCCGCTGAGCGGCCAGACCGTCACGGTCGAGGGCGTCGTCACCGCCGACTACCGCACCGGCGGCTACAAGGGCATCGTCATCCAGACGCAGGGCTCCGGCGGCGCGGACGACGCGACGCCCGGCGCATCCGACGGCGTCTTCGTCTTCCTCAACGCGCTGGCCCCGACCCTCGCGATCGGCGACCTCGTCTCGGTGACGGGCTCGGTCGGCGAGTACTTCGGCCAGACGCAGCTGAACCCCGGCGCGGTGACCGACATCGCCGTGCTCGCGGCAGGCGCCGGAGTGCCCGCCGTCACGCCGCTTCCCGACGCCGTGCGCGGCGCCGACCGGGAGCAGTACGAGAACATGTACGTGGCTCCGGAGGGCACCTACCGCCTCGCATCCAGCCACCAGCTGTTCAACTTCGGAACGCTCTGGCTCAACGCCGGGGCAGACCTCAACGTCAAGAGCACCGAGACCACGCGGCCCGGAGACGCGGCGGCGGCCATCGCCGCGGCCAATCGCGCCAATCGCCTCCTGCTCGACGACGGCTGGTCCATCCAGGTGACGAACAACGGCCACCCCGGTGCTCAGCCGTACTTCACGAAGGACGCGGTGGTCCGCAACGGCGACACCGTCGACTTCGGCGACAACGGCTACGTCCTCCAGTGGGGCTTCGACGACTGGCGGCTGCAGCCCGTCGTGCCGATAGACGACGCCTCTCCCGAAGACCTCAAGGTCGGCTTCACGGCGACGAACCCGCGCACCGAGTCGGCCCCGGAGGTCGGCGGAGACGTGCAGGTCGCGTCGTTCAACGTCTACAACTACTTCACGACGCTGACCTCCGAGAACCCCGACGCCCGGGGAGCGGAGACGGCCGAGGAGTTCGCGATCCAGAAGTCGAAGATCGTCTCGGCGATCAACGGCCTGGATGCCGAGATCGTCTCGCTCATGGAGATCGAGAACTCGGTCAAGCTGGGCGAGCCGATCGACTCGGCGCTGGCGGATCTGGTCGACGGCCTCAACGCGGACGCCGGCAGCGAGGTGTGGGACTACGTGCCCACCCCCGACGCGCTGAACGACGCGGCCACCACCGACTACATCACCAACGCGATCATCTACAAGAATGATGCCGTCTCCACCGTCGGCGACAGCGCGACCGTCACCGATGAGACCGTCTGGGGCAACGCGCGCGAGCCGATCGCCCAGGCGTTCGACATCGACGGCCGGGTCGTCACCGTGGTCGCCAACCACCTGAAGTCGAAGTCGCCGCCGCAGGGCGCGGGAGCGGAGCCGGCCGACGGCCAGGGCTTCTTCAACGCCGACCGCGTCGCGCAGGCGAACGCGATCCTGGCGTTCACCGCCGAGCTCGAGGAGACCACCGGCAGCGGCGACATGCTGCTGATCGGCGACTTCAACGCGTACGGCAAGGAAGACCCGATCGACGTCTTCACCTCGAACGGCTGGAGCGACCTGGTCGCCGACAAGGCGGCCGGTCAGTACACGTACACGTTCGACGGCGAGCTCGGCTCGCTCGACCACGTGATCGCGTCGCCGTCGCTCGCCGCGTCCATCACGGGCGCCGGCGTCTGGGGCATCAACTCGCCGGAGTGGAGCGACCGCGGCTACGCCTTCGGCGCCACCGAGGAGGGTACGCCCTACCGGTCCAGCGACCACGACCCGATCATCGTCGGCGTCTCCTCGGAGCTCCCGCCGGTGAGCATCGACGTCGTCACGGTCAACGACTTCCATGGGCGGATCGAGGCCGACGGCGCTGCCGCGGGCGCGGCCGTCCTGGCGGGCGCGGTCAAGCAGTTCCGCGAGGCGAACCCGAACACGATCTTCGCCGGAGCCGGCGACCTGATCGGTGCGTCGACGTTCACCTCGTTCATCAACGACGACAACCCCACGATCGACGCCCTCAACGCGGCCGGTCTCGATGTCAGCGCCGCGGGCAACCACGAGTTCGACCAGGGCTGGGAGGATCTGCGCGATCGTGTGCAGGACCGCGCGGACTGGGAGTACATCTCGTCGAACGTCTTCGTCACGGAGACCGGCGAGCCCGCACTCGCACCGGCGTGGGTCAAGGAGCTCGACGGCGTCAAGGTCGGCTTCGTCGGCGCCGTCACCGAGGACCTCGACTCGCTCGTCTCGCCTGAGGGCATCGCCGACCTCGAGGTGCGCAGCATCGTCGACTCCGTCAACGCGGTGGCCGACGACCTGCGCGACGGCGATGAGTCGAACGGCGAAGCGGATGTCGTCATCCTCCTCGTCCACGAGGGCGCGGAGAGCGTCGACGTCGGGGCCATCACCCCGGAATCGCCGCTCGGTGAGATCGTCTACGGCGTCGACGACGACGTGAACGCCATCGTCTCGGCGCACACGCACCTCGCGTACAACCACGTCATCGACGGCCGCCCGGTCGTCTCGGCAGGTCAGTACGGCGAGAACCTGGGCCTGATGAACATCCAGGTGGACCCGAAGACGAAGGACCTGATCTCGATCGCCAACGAGATCAAGCCCCTCACGGCTGCGGGCGCGCCGCTGTACCCGGCCGTCCCCGAGGTCGCCGACATCGTCGCCAAGGCGAAGGCCGAGGCCGACGTGCTGGGCGCGATCAAGGTCGGAGACATCACCGCCGACTTCAACCGCGCGCGTCAGACGGCCGGCTCGGAGAACCGCGGTGGCGAGTCCACCATCGGCAACTTCGTCGCCGACGTGCAGAAGTGGTCCACCGACGCGGACATCGCGCTGATGAACCCGGGCGGGATCCGGGCGAACCTCGCGTACGCCTCGGCCGGAGCATCCGATCCCGACGGCAACGTCACGTACCGCGAGGCGGCGACGGTCCAGCCGTTCGCGAACACGCTGGTGACGCTGACTCTCACCGGTGCGCAGCTGAAGGGCGTGCTGGAGGAGCAGTGGCAGCCCGCGGGCTCGGCACGGCCGTTCCTGAAGCTCGGCGTCTCGAAGGGGCTGGTGTACACCTACGACCCCGCCGGGGCGCAGGGTTCGCGGGTCACGTCGATCACGCTCGACGGCACGCCGATCGACCCCGCAGCGGAGTACACGGTCGCCGCGAACTCGTTCCTCGCCGCCGGTGGAGACAACTTCTCCACCTTCAAGCAGGGGACGGGCAAGCGCGACACGGGCAAGATCGACCTGCAGTCCATGGTCGACTGGTTCGACGCGAACAAGACCGCGAGCCCCGACTACGCCCAGCGTGCGGTCGGCGTCGCGGTCAGCCCGGCGGATGCCGACGGCTACAGCGCCGGCGACCAGGTGACCGTATCGCTCTCCTCGCTCGCGTTCAGCGCGGGGGAGCCGGCTCCGGGCGAGGTGACGCTCTCGCTGGGCGGCACGCAGCTCGCGGCCGGAGCGATCGACCCGGCCATCGTCGACACCACGGACGAGGTCGGGCGGGCGAGCCTGACGTTCACGGTGCCGTCGGGCGTCTTCGGTGAGCAGCAGCTCACCGTCGCTGTCGCGAGCACCGGGACGACCGTGCAGGTGCCGTTCACGATCGCCGGCGAAGAGGAGTTCGCCGGGACGATCGAGCTGGGCTCCTCCAAGGTGGCGGCGGGCAAGAAGCTCACCATCACCGGCGAGGGATATCAGCCCGGCGAGACCGTGACCGTGGAGCTGCGTCCGAAGAAGGGGCAGCCGATCGACGTCGGCACGATCCAGGTCGGTGACGACGGCTCGTTCACCGCGTCGGTGACGGTTCCGAAGAAGACGCAGCCCGGGAAGTACACGGTCGCCGTGTCGCAGGCGGACGGTGACGAGGCGACGGCCACCGTCACGGTCAACCGGGCCGGCGGCATCGGCGGCGCGATCCAGGACATCCTCGACTGGCTGTGGGATCTCCTCACCGGATGGTGGTGATCCTGCACGCAGGATGACAGGGCGGAGGCCGTCGGGGGGAGACCCCGACGGCCTCCGCTGTTGCGCGGGCGGCTCAGATGCGCGCGTCGCTCAGATGCGCGGAACTTCTGCGGCCGATCCTGACTTCTGCGGCCACATCGGCATATTTTGGCCGCAGAAGTTCGGGGTGGCCGCAAAAGTTGGACACCGGATGCCCGGACCGGATGCCCGGACCGGATGCCCGGGATCGCCGACTCGTCAGGGGGTGAGCACCTGCACGTCCGCCTGCGCGAGGGCGGCGGCGATGCGCGCGGGTGGGGGCGCGTCGGTGATTAGGTAGTCGGCGCGGTCCAGCAGGGCGATCTGCGCGAAGAACCTGCGGCCGAGCTTCGTGGAGTCGGCGAGGATCGCTGTGCGCTCCGCGCGCTGGATCATCTCGGACATCATCGCGGCATCGCCGAGGTTCGAGGTCGAGTATCCGGCCTCGTCGATGGCGCCGACCGCGATGAGAGCGAGGTCGCAGCGGATATCGACCTCCGGTCCTCCCGGCGTCATCGTGAACGTCACAGGTCCCGTCGTGGCCTGGGTGATCGATCGCACGGCCCCGCCGAACACGTACAGATCCCGGAAGGCGGACGGCGAGAGCTCCCCGGGGATGCGGAGGTTGTTCGTGGCGATCGTCAGGTCGTGGTGATTGCGCAGTGCCCGCGCGACCGCGAGGGTCGTCGTGCCCGCGTTCAGCATGATGACCGAGCCGTCTTCGACCAGGCCGGCCGCTATTCGCGCGATCCGCTCCTTCTCCTCGGTCTGCACCCGCATGCGCACGTCGAGCGCGCGGTCCTTCAGGGGGCCGCTCGCGGAGCTGACCGCGCCGCCGTGCGTGCGGACGAGCACACCCTCGCGGTCGAGCTGATCGAGGTCGCGGCGGATCGTGTCGATCGAAACGCCGAAGTGCTCGGCGAGATCGCTCACCGTCACCTGCCCCGTCTGCTCGACATAGCTGGCGAGGTCGGCTTTCCTGCCCGCAGGGAGGCGGCGTCGCGCCGTTCCGGAAGCATCCATGACCTCATCTTTAGCACATTCAGAGGATCAACACGGCATAGTCGTGCAAAAAACGGCACAGGCTGCGGCGAGCGATTGGCGGGCTAGATCACCGAGATTCGGGGACTGAACCGCCCGATCGCAGGAAAGTCCTCCTTGACGAACATGCAGATGTCGGCATAACATGGCTCAAAACCGCATGAAGAAGCATTGAAGCGCGTCATGCGGCACGATCTCGAAGAGGAGAAGTGATGAGCACAGTGGGACGAGGGCGCAGACGAACCCGGAACATCGTCGGCGCCGCGACCGCGGCGGTTACCCTGCTGGCCGTGGCGGGCTGCGCGCCCAGCACGACGGGAGACGGTGGCGGCGGTGACGGCGAAGACGTCACGATCGAGTTCGCCCAGTGGTGGGAGCCGGAGCTGCCGGACGGCGAGTTCCGTGCGCTCATCGACAAGTTCGAGGAGGCGAACCCAGGCATCACCGTCGAGCTGGTCAGCGGGCCGTACGCATCGACCAAGGAACAGCTCTTCGCCGGTGCGGCATCCGGAACCATGCCCGACGTCGTCGGTCTCGACGGCGCCTGGGTCAACGACTTCGCCTCACAGGGCGTCATCGCCGATCTCACCGCGCTGATGAAGGAGAACGACTACGACGACAGCCAGCTCGCCAGCCAGATCCAGGTCGACGGCAGCACCTACATGATCCCGGTCGTGAACTTCGTCTACCCGATGTTCACGAACGACGATCTGCTGGCGCAGGCCGGCGTCGACGCGCCGCCGACGAACCGCACGGAGTTCGCGGATGCCGCGGCGAAGGTCACCGCCCTCGGCGGAGACGTCTCCGGCTGGGTGCTCCCGCTGTCGCTCGAGACGCCGAACGGCGTGCAGAACGACGTCATGTCGTGGGTCTGGGCATCCGGCGGTTCGATGCTGAAGGACGGTCAGCCCGACCTGACGAACGACGACGTCACCTCGGCCGTCGAGTACATCGGCGGTCTCTGGGATGACGGCGTCATCGCCTCCGGCTCCTTCACGATGAAGGAGCAGGACAAGGTCGAGGAGTTCACCAACGGCCGCGCCGGAATGATGATCGACTCGCTCGCGCACATCAACCTGATCCGCGAGACGAACCCCGACCTGAAGTTCTCGATCTCAGCGCTCCCCGCTGAGGACGGCTACGACGGCGAACGGGGCATCCCCTACGCGTCCTGGGGCATCGGCGTCGCCGAGAACTCGGAGCACAAGGATGCCGCGTTCAAGCTCGTGTCGTTCCTCATGAGCGAGGAGACCAACTCCGAGCTCTCGACCATGGCCAACGCGTTCCCCGGCAACTCGGAATCCGTCCCGGCCTTCGTCGAGGACGACGAGCTGTTCAAGAAGGCGTTCGAGATCTACCAGGCGGGATACCCGGCGAACGAGTTCACGGGCCTCCCCGTCGCGGAGGAGCTCATGCGCCAGCTCGGTGAGCAGCTGCAGTCGGCGTTCGACGGCCAGCAGTCGATCGACGATGCGCTCAAGAAGGCACAGGAGGCCTGGAAAGCGGAGTTCTGATCTCCCGCCTCCCGCATGAACGGGGTGCCGCATCGCGGTTGCGATGCGGCACCCGACCAACCAAGGAGCACCGGTTCCCATGAGCCTGAGAACGACCGACGACACCGAGGTGATCGTCACCGGAGTGCCGCTGTCGCGCCGGCGACGTCAGCTGCGCAAGACCACGGAGTCCTACGCCTTCCTGTCGCCCACGATCATCCTGCTTCTCGTGCTGATGATCGTGCCGATCATCATGGTGATCGGCTACTCGTTCCAGGACAACGTCATCCTGAACAAGTCGCCCGAGTTCGTCGGCATCGCGAACTTCGTCGAGATCCTCGGTGATCCCGGCTTCTGGAAGGCGACCGGCAACACCCTCGTCTTCACCATCGGCAGTGTGATCGCCCACCTCGTCCTGGGGCTCGGCTTCGCGATGATGCTCAACAGCACCCTGCTGCACCACGCGGCCCGTGCGATCTTCCGGGCCCTCTACGTCCTCCCGTGGCTCTTCACCGTCGCGGTGATCGCCGTCCTCTGGCGCATGCTGCTCGCCCCGAACGGTGTGATCAACTTCCTGCTGAACACCGACATCGAGTGGCTCGCTTCTCCGCAGCTCGCGCTCGGCACCATCACGTTCATCAACATCTGGGCGGGGTACCCGTTCTTCATGGTGAGCCTGCTCGCCGGGCTCCAGGGCATCCCCGGTGAGCTGAACGAAGCGGCGACCGTCGACGGTGCGAGCGCGATCCAGCGGTTCTGGAACGTCACGATCCCGCAGCTGCGGCCCATCATCGTCAGCCTGGTGCTGCTCGACCTGATCTGGACCTCCCAGCAGTTCGCCCTCATCTGGATGACGACGGGTGGTGGCCCCATCGACGTGACCGAGGTGCTCAGCACCTTCACCTACAAGCTGGCGTTCGCCAAGTACGACTTCTCGCTCGCCGCGACCTCCGCGGTCCTCGTGCTGCTGATGTCGATGGTGCTCGCCGTGTTCTACGTCCGTCACCAGAAAGCGAGGGACTGACCATGGCTCTCACCGTCAAGGGCAAGCGCCGCGTCGGGACCGCCGGGGTGACGATCGGCCTCCTCATCGGCGCGGTCTTCGCGGCGGGCCCGGTGCTCTGGATGCTGTCCAGCTCGTTCAAGTCGAACACACAGATCTTCGAGCTGCCGCCGCGGCTGCTCACCGACACGTTCTCGTTCGACGCGTACATCGCGATCTTCACGAACCCCGAGACGATGCGGTTCTTCCTGAACAGCTACGTCGTCGCAGGCTCCGTGACCGTGCTGACTCTGATCGTGGCGATCCAGGCGGCCTACGCGTTCAGCCGGTTCGACTTCCGGGGCAAGCGCATCCTGAACGTGGTGATCGTGAGCGTGCAGGCGGTGCCGCCCATCACGCTGCTGATCCCGTACTTCGGACTCATGGTGGCGCTCGGTCTCTACAACTCCTACGCCGGGCTCATCCTCACCTACATGGTGTTCACGCTGCCCTACGCGATCATCATGATGACCGGCTACTTCAACACCCTGCCGCGTGAGCTCGATGAGGCCGTGCGCGTGGACGGCGCAGGATCCATGACCGCGCTGTGGCGGATCCTCGTGCCGATCTCGGTTCCCGGCATCGTCTCGGTCGGCATCTACACGTTCATGATCGCGTGGAACGAGTACCTGTTCGCCCTGACGCTCACACGCACGATCGACATGCGCACGGTGCCCATCGGCATCCAGCTGCTCATGGGCCAGCACTCCTACGAGTGGAACCAGATCATGGCGATGAGCGTGCTCGGCTCGATCCCCGTGCTGCTGCTCTTCCTCTTCTTCCAGCGCTACTTCATCAGCGGGCTGACCGCCGGCTCCGTGAAGAGCTGACGCCGTCCGAACGGACCCACGACCACCACGAAACAGGAGAAACACGTGCTCTACACCGGCAAATCCATCCTCGACGTCGCCAATGCGAACAACTTCGCGATCCCGGCGTTCAACATCAGCGACTGGGCGATGTTCACCGGCATCATCGACATCAGCGAGGAATTGAACGCCCCGGTCATCATCGCGATCCACCCCGACGAGGTCTCGCACATCACGACCGATCTGATCACCGCGATGCGCTCGCGTGCCCACAGGGCGAGCGTCCCGGTCGCGATCCACTGGGATCACGGCGGCACGTACGAGCAGATGATCACGGCGTTCCAGGCCGGCTTCACCTCGGTCATGATCGACGCCTCGCTGCTGCCGTTCGAGGAGAACGTCGCGCTGACCCGCAAGGTCGTCGAGGCCGCGCACGCGGTCGGCGTGCAGGTCGAGGGCGAGCTCGGCACGATCGGCGCCAACGACAGCTACGGCGAGTCGGGGGCGGCGGAGATCATCTACACCAACCCCGACGATGCGGTGCGCTTCGTGCAGGAGACCGGCGTCGACAGCCTGGCCATCGCGATCGGCACCTCGCACGGGCTCTACCCGGCCGAGAAGAACCCCGAGCTGCGGCACGACCTGCTCGAGCAGATCAAGGCCGCCGTCGGCATCCCGCTCGTCCTCCACGGCGGATCGTCGAACCCCGACTCCGAGCTCCGCCGCGCCGTCGAGCTCGGCGTCAACAAGATCAACATCTCCAGCGACATCAAGGTGGCGTACCACAACCGCATGCGCGAGATCCTCGGCACCGACGAGCGTCTGCGCGAGCCGAACGCGATCCAGCCCGAGCCGATCGCCGCCATGAAGGCCACGGCGGCTGAGAAGATCAAGCTGTTCGGTGCCGACGGCAAGGCCGGTCTCTACTGACGCACACGAATCGACAGTGAGGACGCTCGACGGATGATCGGCGATGTGGACAGGCAGCTGGTGCTCGGGCTCGGCGGCACGGTCGACTACGAGCTGCGGTGGGATTCCGCGGTTCTCGAGCAGCTCGTCCATGCGCATGACGTGCGCATGGACGAGCTCACGACCACGGCGCCCATCGTCGACGAGCGCTCCCTCCTGGTCGCGATCCTCGCCTTCGCCGCCGACGGAATCGGGGCGGAGCGCTTCGTCGCATCCTCCGAGGTCGTCGAGCGCTTCGCCGCGCACTTCGCGTATGAGGTGACACTCGGCGGCACGGGAGTCCGCGCCGGGTTGGTGCTCGACAGCCTCGGCATCCCGAGCGTGCAGCATCTGGTGAGCATCGACGACAACGTGCGCCGGCTGCTTCCCGACAGGATCACGATCGTGTCGTCCGCCGAGGGGGACACCCTGGACCCGCACCTGATCGTGCAGTATCCGGCGGGAGCGCATGTGCGCCTCGCGGACGGCGAGGTTGTCTCGCCCGGCGCCAATCGGCTCATCTTCGCCAACGATCCGCCGAATCGGACGATGGCGATCGCCGCCGACTTGTCCGATGCACTCGCCGACGCCTCCGCGTTCCTCATCTCGGGGTTCAACACGATGCAGGATCACGACCTGCTGGTGCGTCGGCTGAGCGAGCTCCTCACCGCGATGGCGCGCCTGGCGGTGGGGGCCCTGGTCTACTACGAGGACGCCGGCTTCTACACCCGCACCTTCGCCGAGACGGTGCGGGCACGGCTGCTGCCGCACATCCAGGTGTACGGGATGAACGAGGACGAGCTGCAGGAGTATCTCGGCAGAGCCGTCGATCTGCTCGATCCGGCTCAGGTCGCCCCGGCGCTCGAGGAGATCCACCGGCTGATCCCCGTGCCCGCCCTCGTGGTGCACACGCGCTGCTGGGCGCTCGCGGTCGGACCGGATGCAGCCCGCCATCGAGAGGCTCTCGAGAGCGCGGTACGAGTGGCTGCGACCCGCTTCCGGCTCGGAGACGGCTTCACGGCCGCGGACGCGGCGGAGACGGCCGCTATGGATCGGCATGCCGGGGGAGTCGCGCTCGTCCGTGCGATCGAGGACGCGATTCCGGATGCCGTCGGCGTCGCCGCCTTCTCTCTCGATGTCGCATCGCCGACCACCATCGGCCTCGGCGACACCTTCGTCGGCGGGTTCCTCGCCGCGCACGCCCGGAGCGGAGAGCAGCAGTGAACCCGATCGTCCTCCCCTCGAATCGTCCGCCGGAGCGCTTCTACCGCGGAGGCGCGCGCATCTCCGCGTTCCGTGGAGAGGAGGAGGCGGCTCCACGCGAGCCGGAGGACTGGGTCGGATCCACCTCGACCATCCGCGGCGAGGAAGCACTTGGCCTCACGACGCTCCCGGACGGCCGGCTCCTCCGTGACGCGATCGAGGCGGATCCCGTCGCCTGGCTCGGCGACCGCCACGCACGGCGTTGGGGTTCGGACGCCCGTCTGCTGGTCAAGCTCCTCGACGCCGGCCAGCGCCTGCCGGTGCACGCCCACCCGCACGACGACTTCGCCGCCTCGCATCTGGGCCGCACGCACGGCAAGGCCGAGGCCTGGTACATCCTCGAGGGCGGCACGGTGCACGTCGGGCTGCGGGAGGACGTCGCGGTCGAGACCCTCGCCGATCTCGTCGCGCGTCAGGACGTCGAGGTTCTGCTCGGACTCCTGCATGTCATCGAGGTGCATCCGGGCGATGTCGTCTGGGTTCCTCCCGGCGAGCTTCATGCGATCGGTGCAGGCGTGCTGCTGCTCGAGCTGCAGCAGCCCGAGGATCTGTCGATCCTGCTCGAATGGGAGGGCTTCGAGATCAATGGGCCTCAGGAGGGGCATCTGGGTCTCGGCTTCGACCTCGCGCTCACCGCAGTGACGCGGACGGCGCGGAGCGTCGCCGAGATGGGGGCGCTCGTGCACGCTGCACCGTCGTCGGGATCGGTGTTCCCCCGCGATGCCGACGAGTACTTCCGACTCGTGCGGATGCCGGTGCACGGCGCAGCCATCCTCGAGCCCGGTTTCGCGATCGTGATCGTGACCGCCGGTGCGGTCGATCTCGCAGGGCAGCAGCTCACGGCGGGGGCGACCGTGCTCGTGCCTGCGGCCGCGGGCCGTCTCGAGGTCAGCGGCGACGGCGAGCTGCTGGTCGCGCGTCCGCCCGCGCCCTGAGGCGGCATCCCGCGCACAACGGCGGAGGTGGGGAGCAACACGCCGCCGGAACGGACCGGACCCCCGGGGGTCGCCTTCGATCTCCGAAGTCGTGCATGCGCGGAGGCGGTGCCGGCGCCTGAATCGGACCGTTCTCACGCCGTCTAGACTGGGTGCATGCCCGAACCGAAAGTCGCCAGCTTTCCGGCGATCCGCGGTGCGCTGAAGTTCTACCAGATCGCGTCGATCATCACCGGAGTCATGCTGCTCCTGCTGGTCGCCGAGATGGTGCTGAAGTACACGCCGATCCACCTCGAACTCTTCGCCGGCGGATCCGGCGGACCGCTCTGGTTCGCACCGGTCGTCGAGGGCCCGGAGGGTCTCGAGTCCACTGGTGACGGCTTCAACCTCTCGCTCTTCATCCTGGTGGCGCACGGCTGGTTCTACGTCGTGTACCTCTTCGCGTGCTTCCGCATGTGGAGCCTGATGCGCTGGCCGTTCCTGCGGTTCATCCTGCTCGCGCTCGGCGGCGTGATCCCGCTGCTGTCCTTCATCATGGAGACGATCGTCGCCCGCGACGTGAAGACCTATCTCGCCACGAGGGAGGCCGCTGACGCTTCGACGAGCTCAGCGACCCACCCGAACAATGCCCCGGAAGGTGTCCGTTGACCGAGCATTCCGAGACCGAGCAGCGTCCTGCTCTCGTCGTCGACTTCGGCGCGCAGTACGCGCAGCTGATCGCCCGTCGCGTCCGCGAAGCGGGCGTGTACAGCGAGATCGTGCCGCACACCGCCACGGCCGCGGAGATCGCGGCGAAGAACCCCGTGGCGATCATCCTCTCCGGCGGCCCCTCGTCGGTCTACGAAGAGGGTGCTCCGCGGCTCGACCCCGCCGTGTTCGATCTCGGGGTCCCCACGCTCGGCATCTGCTACGGCTTCCAGTACATGGCCCAGACCCTCGGCGGCGAGGTCGCCCACACGGGGCTCCGCGAGTACGGTGCGACGGATGCCGTCATCTCGGGTGACGGCGGCACGCTGCTCGGTGGCCAGCCGGCCGAGCAGAACGTCTGGATGAGTCACGGCGACCAGGTCGCCAAGGCGCCGGAGGGCTTCGAAGTCCTCGCCACCACCGACGCCACCAAGGTCGCGGCGTTCGCGAACGAGGAGCGCAGCTTCTACGGGGTGCAGTGGCACCCCGAGGTGAAGCACTCCGACCACGGTCAGCGCGTGATCGAGAACTTCCTGCACAAGGGTGCCGGTCTCGCGTCTGACTGGAACAGCGGCAACGTGATCGCCGAGCAGATCGAGCGCATCCGCGAGCAGGTCGGTGACGCCCGCGTCATCTCCGCCCTCTCCGGCGGGGTCGACTCCGCGGTGTCGACGGCCCTCGTGCACAAGGCGATCGGCGACCAGCTCACCGCGGTCTTCGTCGACCACGGCCTCCTCCGCAAGGGCGAGCGCGAGCAGGTCGAGAACGACTACGTCGAGTCCACCGGTGTGCGGCTCATCACGGTCGACGCGGCGGAGACGTTCCTCGGCCACCTCGAGGGCGTGACCGACCCTGAGGAGAAGCGCAAGATCATCGGCCGCGAGTTCATCCGCGCGTTCGAGAAGGTGCAGCTCGACCTCGTCGCCGAGGCCAAGGCCTCGGGTGGCGCTCCGGTGAAGTTCCTCGTGCAGGGCACGCTGTACCCCGACGTCGTCGAATCCGGCGGCGGAGCGGGCACCGCGAACATCAAGTCGCACCACAACGTGGGCGGACTTCCCGACGACCTCGACTTCGAGCTCATCGAGCCGCTGCGCGCGCTGTTCAAGGACGAGGTCCGCGCGATCGGCCGCGAGCTCGGCATCCCCGAGGCCATCGTCGGCCGCCAGCCCTTTCCGGGGCCCGGTCTCGGCATCCGGATCATCGGTGAGGTCACCGCTGACCGTCTCGAGATTCTGCGTGAGGCCGACGCGATCGCTCGCGAGGAGCTGACGAAGGCCGGCCTCGACCAGGAGATCTGGCAGTGCCCCGTCGTGCTCCTCGCCGACGTGCGCTCGGTCGGTGTTCAGGGCGACGGCCGTACCTACGGTCACCCGATCGTGCTGCGCCCGGTCTCGAGCGAAGACGCCATGACGGCCGACTGGACGCGCCTCCCGTACGACGTGCTGTCGAAGATCTCCAACCGCATCACGAACGGCGTCCGCGACGTGAACCGCGTCGTGCTCGACGTGACGTCGAAGCCGCCGGGAACGATCGAGTGGGAGTAGGGGACGCCGTGTCCCCGGAAGCGGCGGCCGGGAAGCTTCCCGACGCCGAGTACCTGGTGCTGTCCAGCCGGCTGATCCCCGGGCTGGACGGCGGGTACGCGATCGCCGCGCTCGCGCGCGCCCGGCAGCTTGCAGGCGCCGGCATCGCCGACGGTGCGGGGCCGCAGCTGCTCACCTTCGATCCCGGTACGGCGGCCGCGCATGCGGAGCACCGGGCGACCTTCGCCGAGCACGGCGCGCTGACCGATCCGTCGCGGATGCGCAATCTCTTCGACGAGGCCGTCGCGCCCGGCGGGGGAGCAGCGGCCTGGCTCCTCGCGGCGGCGGATGCCGCGGCGGAACCCGACCCCGCCGTCGAGTACCGCGTGCTCGAGGATGCCGCCGGACGCCCGTTCGCGGCGCTGCCGGTGATCCTCGGGAACCCCGACTGGCATCTCACGGAGGAGCCGGTCCTGATCCACGATGCGTCCGGCGAGGTCGTCGGCGGCGTGCGCGGCTTCCGAGGGCTGTACCGGGCCTGGCTCGATCACGTCACGGCATCCTTCGGCGATCGCACGATCGTCGTGATCTGCGAGTCCCGACAGCTCGGTGAACTCATCGCCGACTGGTCGGATCCCCGAGTGCGCATCATCCACCCGATCCACACCATCCACCTCGAAGCGCCCTACACGGCTGACGCGCCGATGAGCGCGTTCTGGACGCGCTGGTTCACGCTCGCCGAGCGGTTCGACGCGGTCGTGTGGCCGACGAAGACGCAGCGCGACGACGTGGTGGCCCGGTTCGGTGACGCGGCGCGGCACGTCGTCGTTCCCAACCCCATCACACCCGTCGAGCGTCGGGACGACCTGCGCGAGAACGGCCTCGTCGTAGTGCTCGGTCGGCTCGCCCCCGCCAAACGCGTCGATCACGCGATCCGCGCATTCCTCGCCGCCGATGTTCCAGGCGCCCGGCTGGAGATCTGGGGCGAGGGCCCCGAGCACGGGCGGCTCCAGACGTTGCTCGACGAGCTGGGGGCGGGGGACAGGATCCTGCTCGCGGGCTACACGGACGAGCCGGGACAGGTGCTCGAACGCGCGTCGGTCGTCGTCACGTCCACGGCGTTCGAGGGTCAGCCGCTCGGAGTGGTCGAAGCGCTGCTGCACGGGGCGCCGGTCATCGCGTACGACGTGCGCTACGGCATCCGCGATGTGCTGCAGCAGGGCGGGGGAGTCCTCGTGCCCGGCGGAGACGTCGATGCCTTGGGCGAGGCGCTGCGTCGAGTGCTCACCGACGAGGGGCTGCGCACCCGGCTGAGTGCCGAGACCCCCTCGGTCGCCGCGGCGTGGAATCCCGAGCACTCTCTCGCCGCCCTCACCGCGGTGATCCAGGACGCCGTCTCGCGTCCCTCCCGCCGCTGAGCTCCGTCGCAAAAAAAGAATTTCAAGAAAATCTCCGGCGGATGTCGATCCGGGGCATTCCCGTTCGACGTCTGTGATGAGAGGGTCGAGAGACGGCCCCCTCGAACAAGGAGAACATCATGAAGTACATGCTCATCATGCGCGCGACTGACGAAGCGGTGGAGTCCTTCAAGGAGATGCCGTTCGAGCAGGTCATCGAGGCCATGGGAAAGTACAACGAGTCCATGATCAAGGCCGGCGTGCTGGCAGCGGGCGAGGGACTGACGGATGCCGCCGAGGGCTTCGTCGTCGACTTCAGCGCCGAGACGCCCCTGATCACCGACGGCCCCTACGGTGAGACCAAGGAGCTCTTCAACGGGTTCTGGATCATCGAGGTCTCCAGCCGCGAGGAGGCGGCGGAGTGGGCGAGTCGTGCTCCCCTCGGACCCGGTTCGTTCCTCGAGGTGCGTCGGGTGACCGGTGTCGAGGACTTCCCCGCCGACAACGAGTGGATCGAGAAGGAAGCCGGCTGGCGCGACGAGCAGGCTCAGCGCGCGCAGCAGTGATGGACGATTCCTCTCACAGCGAGACGGCGCGTTCCGCCCCCGATCAGGGGTCGGTGGAGCGCGTCGTCGCCGCTGTCTGGCGCATCGAGTCCGCCCGCATCGTCGGCGCGCTCACTCGTCTCGTCGGCGACTTCGGTCTCGCAGAGGACCTCGCGCAGGAGGCGCTGGTGGACGCGCTGCGGCAGTGGCCGGTCGAGGGCGTTCCGCGCAACGCGGCGGCCTGGCTGACCGCGGTCGCGAAGCGGAAGGCCATCGACGGCTGGCGTCGCCGCGAGCGGCTGGACGCGCGGGTCGCGCTGCTGGCCCACGACCTGGAGCGCGAGCAGGCGGAAGCGGGCGACATGCTGTGGGATCCGGATGCCGTGGACGATGACGTCCTGCGCCTGATCTTCATCGCGTGCCACCCGGTGCTCTCGAAGGAGGCGCAGGTCGCCCTCACGCTCCGCGTCGTGGCAGGTCTGTCGAGCGAGGAGATCGCGCGGGCCTTCCTCGTGCCGACGGCGACCGTGCAGCAGCGGATCGTGCGCGCGAAGAAGACGCTGGCCGCCGCGAACGCGCCGTTCGAGGTGCCCCCTCGCGAGGAGCACGCGCAGCGCCTCGGAGCGATCCTGGGCGTGCTGTACCTGATCTTCAACGAGGCCCATGCGGCGTCGAGCGGTCCGGACTGGATGCGGCCGGAACTCAGCGATGAGGCGATCCGGCTCGGCAGAGTGATGGCGGCGCTCATGCCGGGAGAGCCGGAGGTACACGGTCTGCTCGCGCTCATGGAGCTGACCGCGGCGCGTTTCCCCGCCCGCGTGGACGCGAACGGCGATCCGGTGCTGCTGGCCGACCAGGACCGGCGCCGCTGGGATCGCAGCCGCATCTCGCGGGGTCGTGCGGCGCTGGCTGCGGCGGATGCCGTCGGTCGCGGTCGCGGGGCGTTCAGCCTGCAGGCCGCGATCGCCGAGTGCCATGCCGTCGCGGCATCCGTCGACGACACGGACTGGGACCGGATCGTGCTGCTCTACGAAGCGCTCGGCCGGATCGCTCCGTCACCGGTGGTCGAGCTGAACCGGGCCGCCGCGGTGGCGATGGCCACGGGGCCGGCATCGGCGCTGCGGATCATCGACCAGCTGTCCTCGTCGGGCGTGCTGCGGGGCTACCATCTGCTGCCGGCCACGCGCGGGGAGCTGCTGCTGCGTCTCGGGCGCGAGGAAGAGGCACGGAGCGAGTTCGCCGTGGCCGCAGGGCTCGCCGGGAACGACCGGGAGAGGGCGCTGCTGAACCGCAAGGCGCACGGACACGAAAGATGACCCGTCCCTCCGGGAGCTTTCGCTGCCGAAGGGACGGGCCTCTGGGTGCTGTGCGGGCGTCAGTATCCGCTCAGTTGCGGGCCTTGCTGCCGCGACCGACGATCAGGCCGTAGATCAGCAGCACGACGATGGCGCCGCCGATCGCGAGGAGCCAGGTCTGCAGGCTCCAGAACTC
This sequence comes from Microbacterium luteolum, assembly GCF_039533965.1. NCBI lineage: Bacteria > Bacillati > Actinomycetota > Actinomycetes > Micrococcales > Microbacteriaceae > Microbacterium > Microbacterium luteolum. The sequence continues at coordinate 1,392,279 of NZ_BAAAUN010000001.1, read as the reverse complement.
TTCCAGACCCACGCCGAAGATGACGGATCCGAGCCAGCCGCCGAGGAAGGCGCCGACCACGCCGAGCAGGAGCGTGACGATCCATCCGCCGCCCTGCTTGCCCGGGAGGATCAGCTTGGCGATGGCGCCGGCGATGAGGCCGAGAAGAAGGAATCCGAGGAAACTCATGGTCTGCTCCTTTGTGTTGCGAATACCCGTGGTGTCGGGTCTCGCAGATGACTATGCCGCTCGGTCACCCTGGAAGACACCCCCTTGCGCGCACCTCCCCGGATATGGCAAGAGGCCCGCCTCCCCAGGGAGACGGGCCTCTCGACGCGAGCTGAGATCAGCAGGCGCTCGTGATCAGTTGCTGCGGACGATCGCGATGATGCGCAGGATCTCGACGTACAGCCAGACGACCGTGACCATGATGCCGAAGGCACCCATCCAGCCGAACTGACGCGGAGCGCCGTTGCGGACGCCCTGCTGGATCTGGTCGAAGTCGAGCACCAGCGAGTACGCGGCCATGATGACGACGAGCACACCGATGATCAGGCCGAGCGGGATGCCGGCGATCGAGGCGCTGAGCAGGCCGAACGCCTGTCCCTCCGGCAGCACGCCCGTCCACATCAGGACGAGGTTCAGCAGCGAGAAGACGAGGTAGCCGACCATCGCGATCATGAAGACCTTGGTCGCCTTCTTCGAGGCGCGGATCTTGCCGCTCGCGAAGAGAGCCAGCGTGACGCCGACGACAGAGACCGTCGCGAGGGTCGCCTGGAAGACGATGCCCGGGTAGATGATCTCGAAGAACGCCGAGATGCCACCGACGAACAGGCCCTCGAAGGCCGCGTAGGCGAAGATCAGCGCGGGACGCACCTTCTTGCGCGACGTGAACGTGATGACCATGGCGAGCACGAAGCCGCCGAGGGCGCCGATGATCCACGGCAGCATCGAGACGCTCTGCGTGGAGCTGAGGTCGACCCCGCCGAGCGTCCAGACCCAGCCGACGGCTGCGGTCACGAGGAGGATGGCGAAGAGGCCGGCGGTCTTCCAGACGGTGTCCTCGACGGACATCCGGTCGGTCTCGATCGCTCCGGCGGGAGGTGCCGCGTACATGCCCTCGAGCTGCGCGTTGGCCGCGGCATCCATCGTGGCGTGCTGGAAGGAGGCGTTCTGCGCACCCTGAGCGGCCTGCGGTCCGCCCGGGTAGGTCGCGACATTGCGCGGATCCTGCTGCTTGAACGCCGGGTTGTTGAAGGCGAAGTTGCTCATTGGTGGGCCTCACTCCAAAAGGGGGTCGTAGGTCGCTTTCCTCTACGATACCCGCGTGGTGGGGGGTATGGGGTGTTCTAAGCTGAGAGCGTGCCAAGGAAATCGCCCCTCGTCATCGGGCATCGCGGTGCGCCCGGCTACCGCCCGGAGCACAGCCGTTCCTCCTACGAACTCGCACTCGCGATGGGTGTCGACGCGGTCGAGCCCGACGTCGTCGCCACGAAGGACGGCGTCCTGGTCGTCCGCCACGAGAACGAGATCTCCGGCACCACCGACATCGCCCGGCATCCGGAGTTCGCCGACCGCAAGACGACCAAGCGCGTCGACGGGCAGGCGCTGACGGGCTGGTTCACCGAGGACTTCACCTGGGCGGAGCTGTCGACCCTGCGCGGGCGCGAGCGGCTGCCCGAGGTGCGCGCGACCAGCGCGAGCTTCGACGACTCCCAGGCGATCCTCCGCCTCCGCGACGTGCTCGACATCGTGCGCGAGGGCTCGGCGGAGCACGGGCGCGAGATCGGCGTCGTGCTCGAGGTCAAGCACGCGACGTACTTCGCCAGCATCGGCCTGGACCTGGCGCCGCTCATCGAGCAGGAGCTCCGCGACGCGGGCTGGGCCGACGGAGAGCTGCCGCTGATCATCGAGTGCTTCGAGTCCACCGTGCTCGGCCAGTTGCGCGCGCGGGGGATCGCGGCGTCGTACGTGTACCTCATCGAGGCGGCGGGACGCCCGTACGACCTGTTCGTCGCCGAGGGCAAGCAGGCGCTCACCTACAAGGCGACCGTGACGCCGCGGGGTCTCGACGGACTGATCGGGAAGGTCGACGGCATCAGCGTGAGCAAGCGGATGCTGCTGGCTCGGGGCAACACGATCGTCCAGGATGCGCATGAGCGAGGCCTCAAGGTCTTCACGTGGACGTGCCGCCCCGAGAACGCATTCCTCGCGGCGGAGTTCCGCGGCCCCGGAAGCAAGGGGGCCTTCGGCGACTACGAGTCGGAGTGGGGTGTGATCGCCCGCACCGGAGTGGACGGGGTGTTCGTCGACCACCCTGACCTCGGCGTGAGCTTCTTCCGCAGCTGACTCGCGGCGCCGGCGTCAGAGCGTGCGGTCGAAAGCGCCCTTGCGGGTGGAGACGATCTCCTTGCCGAGCGGCATCAGCGAGACCGGCACCATCTTGAAGTCGGCGATGCCCATCGGGATGCCGATGATCGTGATGCACAGCGCGATGCCCGAGATGATGTGCCCGATCGCGAGCCACCAGCCGGCGAGGATCACCCAGAGCACATTGCCGAGGAAGGAGCCGACGCCGGCGGTCGGCTTGCTGACGACCTCGCGGCCGAACGGCCAGATCGCGTAGCGCGCGATGCGGAACGACGCGATCGCCCACGGGATCGTGATGATCGGGATGCACAGCAGCACACCGGCCAGGATGTAGCCGAGGAACAGAGCCCATCCGGCCAGAATGACCCAGATGATGTTGAGGATCGTGCGCATCCGCTGATTGTGTCACCTGCCGTCTGCGGTGGCTGAGCATCCGCCCGGAGCTCCCCGACCTCGCGGCGTCCGGATGCCAGACTGACGGCATGACCGGAATCGTCGTGCAAGACGTCAGCAGAGCATTCGGGACGGTTCAGGCGGTGCGCGGGGCGACGCTCCGTGCGGAGCCGGGCCGCGTCACCGGGCTCGTCGGACCGAACGGTGCGGGCAAGACCACGCTCCTGCTGATGCTCGCGTCCCTCCTCGCCCCGGACACGGGATCGATCAGCATCGGGGGAGTGGACCCGTCGGCGGATCCGCTGGCCGCGCGCCGCCTCCTGGGCTGGATGCCGGATGCCCTCGGCGCCTGGCCCTCGCTCACGGCACGGGAGACGATCGTCACGACGGCGCTGCTCTACGGCATCCCGAAGCCGGATGCCGCGGTCCGCGCCCAGCAGCTTCTCGCCCTCGTCGGGCTCGCCGACCTCGCCGATTCTCCGGCGAAGGTTCTCTCGCGCGGGCAGAAGCAGAAGCTCGGACTGGCCAGAGCGCTGGTCCACGATCCTCGGGTGCTGCTGCTCGACGAACCGGCATCCGGTCTCGATCCCGAGGCGCGCGTGCATCTGCGCGAGCTGCTGCGCCGTTTCGCCGCCGAGGGGCGCACGGTACTGATCTCGAGCCACATCCTCTCCGAGCTGGAGGAGGTCGTCGACGATGCGGTCTTCCTCGTCGCGGGAGCGGTCGTCGACGCCGCCCCGGCGCAGGCGGCGGTGCGGGCATGGCGGATCCGGCTGGCCGGCGCCCACCCCGAGCGGATGAGCGCCGACACCTGGCAGGTCGCCTCCCATCTCGGGATCGCCCCCGAACTGCTCGGAGCCGATCGAGGTGCCGTGCTCGTCGGCTTCGCGAGCGAGGATGCGGCGGCGCAGTCGCTGCGTACGCTGGTCACGGCCGGCCTTCCTATCACCGAGTTCGCGCCGGCGCAGAGCGCCCTCGAGCACACGTTCCTGAACCTTCCGTCGCATCAGCCGGCAGCGCCGCCGCCACCCGCACCGACCGTGAGGTTCCCCGGAGAGGAGACGGGCGCATGAGCATCTCGCATATCGGCACGATCGCCCGACTCGAGCTGACGCAGCGGCTCCGCAGCGTGAGCTGGTACGTCCTGCTCGGCGTGTTCGCGGTCGTGCTGCTCGGCATCACGGGCCTCGCGTTCGCCGTGTACTCCTGGGGCGACGACGTCGGCGCCGGGGTCTACTCGATCGTCGTGAACATCGTGCTGCTGCTCGTCGTGCTCGTCTCGCCGACGCTGAGCGGCAACGCGATCAACGGCGACCGCGATGCCGCGACTCTCGCCGCGATCCAGGTCACGGCAGCGTCCACCGGCGACATCATGATCGGCAAGCTCGTCGCCGCCATCGCGACGGGTGGGGCGTTCCTGGTCGTCGCGCTGCCGTTCCTCGCCTTCTCGCTGCTCGGCGGCGGCGCCGACGGATGGGTGCTGGTCGTCTCGCTACTGATCCTGGCCGCCGAGATCATCGTGGTCGCCGCGATCGGCGTCGGACTGAGCGGCCTCCTCGCGCGTCCGCTGTTCTCGGTCGCGACGACCTATCTCGTCGTCGCCACCCTCGTCATCGGCACCCTCATCGTGTTCGCCCTCGGCGGCATGGCGGTGCGAGGGGAGGCGACGAGCTACAACCGTCCGCACGACGCGACGGGCGACGTCGACTGCGAGAACTGGGAGGTGACGACCACGTACGACGTGCCGAGGTTCGATCTCGTCTGGTGGGTACTCGCGGCGAACCCGTTCGTCGTGCTCGCGGATGCGACGCCGACGAAGTTCTCCCCGGACGGATACCCCGTCGACCTTTTCGGCCAGATCAAGTTCGGCGTGCGCAGTGCACAGCTGTCCCCGCTCGAGCAGCGCTGGGACGAATGCGATGAGAACGGCGGCTATCGCACGCCGGAGGAAGTGCTCGGCTCGACCGTGCCGAGCTGGTTCGTCGGATTGGGTGTGCAGATCGTCATCGCGGGCGGACTTTTCGCCGGAGCCTGGTCGCGCACGCGCACTCCTGCGCGACGGCTGCCACCGGGGACCCGCATCGCCTGAACTCAGCAGCTGTCGGGTGAACGGCCACGCGTCGTTCACCTGCTGTGCATCCGCGCGTCTCCGCGCGGCCACGCGGACTCGGTGGTCTGGAGGCCTACCCGTCTGAACCCCTAGCCAGGAGTCCTCCATGCCCCGCCTGCACTTCGCAGCGGCGGTCACGGCCGCGTGCGCCCTCAGCGCCGCCGCCCTGCTCGCCACCCCGGCCGCCGCAGTCGGCGCCGATCCCGGCATCCGCCCCTTCGAAGAGGCTCCGGGCGCGACCGCGACCGCGGGTCTCGTGCTCAACGAGATCATCTACGACGACGCGGCGACCGGTCTCGCCGATCAGGTCGAGCTCTACAACGCCGGCAGCGAGTCGGTCGATCTCGACGGCTGGTACATCGCCGACGAGAAGCGCGACACCTTCGGGTTCGCACCCGAGGGCACGTCGCTGGCTCCCGGCGAGTTCCTGGTGCTCGTGAAGGACGTCGACTTCTCCTTCGGTCTCGGCAAGGGCGACGAGGTCGTGCTGTTCGATCCGGCCGGAGCGGAGATCGACGCGTACGCGTACGAGAACACCGCACCGCTGTCGGACTGGTCGCGCTGCCCCGACGGCACAGGTGACTGGGCGCACGCGACGGCTGCCACGCCGGGAGCGGCGAACGACTGCACCGTGGCGCCCGTCTCGGGCGCGATCGTGATCAACGAGGTGGATTCGCAGCCCGCCGACTGGGTCGAGTTCCACAACCCCGGCGACGCGGCCCTCGACATCTCGGGCTACGAGATCCGCGACAACTCCGACGACCACCACTGGCAGTTCCTGCCGGGCACGACGATCGACGCGGGCGCGTTCCTCGTCGTGGAGGAGGGGACCATCGGACTCGTCGGCGGTGTCGAGACCGCGTTCCGCGACCCGATCGGCATCGGCAGCGCCGACCGTATCCGGCTGTACGACACCACAGGGACGATGATCGACGACACGCTTCCCTGGGAGGGGCACGCGGCGATCGACGGCGACTTCGCGGCGGCGACCCTGGCGCGCTGCCCCGACGGCGAGGGAGCGTTCCTGCTGGCCCGCCCCACTCCGGGTGCGGCGAACTCCTGCGTGATGCCCGACGTGGTCATCAACGAGGTCGAGTCGAACGGCGACACGACCGACTGGGTCGAGGTCGTCAACACCGGCGCGACGGCGGTCGACCTCTCCGGCTGGTCCGTGATGGACAACGACCCGAACGGCCACGCCTCCGAGACCACGCCGCTTCCGGCCGGCACGGTCCTCGAGCCCGGCGCCTTCTTCGTGTTCGACCAGCCCGCGAACTTCAGCTTCGGGCTCGGGAACGGCGACACTGTGACGATCCGCGACGCCAACGGCAACACGGTCGACGAGCACGTGTACGCGACCCACGCCGATGGCGTCTGGGCGCGCTGCGCCGACGGCACGGGCGAGTTCGCCGACGTCGCCGTCTCGACCAAGGGCCTTCGCAACGCCTGCGGCAACCCGGTGCGGATCAACGAGGTCGAGTCCGACGGCGGCTCCCCGGACGACTGGGTGGAGCTGGTGAACCCGACGACCGGGACCCTCGACGTCTCGGGCATCGTCGTGAAGGACGATGACGACGCGCACGCCTACGTGATCCCGGCAGGCTCCTCGATCCCGGCCGGCGGATACCTCGTGATCGAGCGCGAGCAGCTGGGCTTCGGCCTCGGCGGCGGCGACGCGGTGCGCCTGTTCGACGGCGACCTGCTGATCGATGAGACCACCTGGGGTGAGGGACACGCGGCGACGACGTGGGGTCGCTGCCCCGACGCCACGGGTGTGTTCGCGGTCACGGCAGAACCGACCAAGGGTGCCGCGAACGTGTGCGACGGCGAGGTCGTCGTCTCGCCGTGGCCCGGATCCGCGGACGTGCGCGCGCTCGACGAGGTCCCGACGTTCCTCGAGGACAGCTCCGGTCTCGACGTGCAGGAGACCGCCGACGGCGCGTTCCTCTGGGCCGTCGACAACGGCGAGGGCCGCATCTGGAAGCTCGAGGCGCACGCCGACGGCTCGGTCGAGAAGGTCGACGGCTGGGAGGACGGCAAGCGCGTCCGCTTCCAGAAGGACGCCGCGAACCCCGGCGCCGCAGGCCCGGACACCGAGGGCATCACGGTCGATGGTGCGGGCAGCGTCTACGTCGCCTCCGAGCGCGACAACAGCGCGAAGGGCGTGAACCAGAACGTCGTGCTGAAGGTGGATCCGGATGCCGCGGCGGGCGACCTCGTCGCCGAGCAGGAGTGGGATCTGACCGCGCTGCTTCCGGCCGTCGGAGCCAACCTCGGCATGGAGGCGGTCCAGTGGGTGCCCGACGCGGCGCTCGCGGGGAAGCTCTTCGACGACAACACCGGCGCGGCGTACGACCCGGCGGGCTACGCGGGTCACGGCGACGGGCTGTTCTTCGTCGCCGTCGAGGACAACGGGCACGTGTACGGCTTCTCGCTCGGCGCAGACGGCACGGCGACGCTCGTGTCCGAGATCGCGCCCGGCCTCACCGGTGTGATGGGGCTGGACTACGACACCGTGCGGAACACGCTGTGGGCCGTCTGCGACGACGGATGCCAGGGCCGCTCGGCCGAGATCACGCTGAACGGCACGGCGAAGCCGGGGATCGCGCACTACGCGCGCCCCGCCGGCATGCCCGACATCAACAACGAGGGCTTCGCCACGGCGCCGGCCTCGCTGTCGGTCGAGGGTCAGCGCCCGGTCTGGTGGTTCGCCGACGGATTCGCCTCGGAGGCGCTGCGCGTCGGTACCCTTCCGGGCGTCGACGGCGAGAACCCCGGCGGGGAGACGCCACCGCTGCCCGGCACGGATCTGGTCGACGGCAACCGCAACGGCGTGACGGTGGACCCGGCGGTCGCGACGCGCGGCCAGAAGGTCACGGTCACGGTCGGGGCGGATGCCGCGGGCGAGGACGTCGCGGTCTGGATGTACTCCGACCCGGTGCGCATCGCGACCGGATCGCTCTCGGCATCCGGAGCCCTGACCGTCACGATCCCGGCGGATGCCGCGCTCGGCGCTCACCGGATCGCGGTGTACGCCGCCGACGGCACGCTGCTCGGATGGGCGGACATCCGTATCACGGCTGCCTCCGGTGGCCTCGCCGCCACCGGTTCGGAGCTGCCCATCGCGGCTGTCGCGCTCGCGCTGATGCTGCTGACGGCGGGCGCTGTCGCCGTGCGCCGTCGGAAGCGCACGGCCTGAGGACGTCGGGAGGGTGCGCGAGTCCGTTCGCGTGCCCTCCCGCGGCCGTGCCCGGGGGCAGATCCGTGCCGCGGTGTCGGTGCCGCCGCCTAGACTCATAAGGCCATGACCGAAGCTCCCCTCATCGTCCCCGGAACCGCCGGTCCCCGCTCCTCCGGGGCCGAGGGACAGGACGACCTCCTCGCCGGACTGAACCCGCAGCAGCTCGAAGCCGTCACCTATCGCGGACCCGCGCTGCTCATCGTCGCGGGCGCCGGATCAGGCAAGACGAGCGTGCTCACGCGCCGCATCGCCTCGCTGCTGCGTGGCCGCGAGGCATGGCCGAGCCAGATCCTCGCGATCACGTTCACGAACAAGGCCGCCGGCGAGATGCGCGAGCGCGTCGCGGGGCTCATCGGCGACGCCGCCCGCGGCATGTGGATCTCCACCTTCCACTCCGCGTGCGTGCGCATCCTCCGCCGCGAGGCCGAGCAGTTCGGCTTCACGAAGTCATTCACCATCTACGACTCGGGTGACACCCGCGCCCTCCTCAAGCGGTTGGTCAAAGAGCACGAGGCCGACGCCTACGGACTCACACCGGCCTCGGTGATGGGGCGCATCTCGAAGCTGAAGAACGAGCTGTCCGACGCCGAGTCCTACGCACGCCAGGCCAACATGAGCGACCCGGTGGAGCGCAAATTCGTCGAGCTCTTCGCCGATTACCAGCGCCAGCTGCGGAAGGCCAACGCCTTCGACTTCGACGACCTCATCGGGCAGACCGTCTACCTGTTCCGGGCGTTCCCGCAGGTCGCCGACACGTACCGTCGCCGGTTCCGGCACATCCTCGTCGACGAGTACCAGGACACCAACCACGCACAGTACGCGCTGATCCATGAGCTGACGCGGCCGGTCTCGTCCGACGCCCCCGATCCATATGCCTCCAACGGCATGATGATCTTCGAACCCGAGACGACCCCCGCCCTCGAGGGCGCCTCGCTCACGGTGGTCGGCGACTCCGACCAGTCGATCTACGCATTCCGCGGTGCCGACATCCGCAACATCAGCGAGTTCGAGCGCGACTTCCCCGGCGCCAGGGTGGTGCTGCTCGAGCAGAACTACCGCTCCACGCAGAACATCCTGTCCGCGGCGAACGCCGTCATCGGGAACAACTTCGACCGCAAGGACAAGAAGCTCTGGAGCGACAAGGGCGACGGCGACGCCATCATCGGGTTCACGGGGTACTCGCAGCACGACGAGGCGCAGTTCGTGGCCGACGAGATCGAGGTGCTGCGGCGGGCGGGTATGCCGTACTCCGAGATGGCCGTGTTCTATCGCACCAACTCGCAGTCCCGTGCCCTGGAGGAGATCTTCATCCGCTCCGCCGTGCCGTACAAGATCATGGGCGGCACGAAGTTCTACGAGCGCGCCGAGATCAAAGACGCCCTCGCGTACCTCGTGGCGGTCGCGAATCCGGCCGACGAGATGTCGGTGCGCCGCATCCTGAACAAGCCGCGTCGCGGCATCGGCGATGTGACCGAGACCGCGATCGCGCGCTTCGCGGAAGAGCACGACATCAGCTTCCGCGATGCTCTGGCGAACTCGGCTCAGCTCGGCTTCGGCCCGAAGATCCAGGCCGCGATCGCGCACCTCGACGCCGTGCTCGCCGAGGCGACCGCGATCATGCTCCCGGCGTCCGGTGAGCTTCCGGCTCCGACCACCGTCGCCGACGGTCTGAGCCTGCTGCTCTCGAAGAGCGGGTACCTCGATTCGCTCCGCGCGAGCCGCGACCCGCAGGACGAGGCCCGTGTCGAGAACCTCGACGAGTTCGTCGCCGTCGCCCGCGACTTCGCGCGCAACAACCCCGAGGGCACGATCGTCGACTTCCTCACCGAGGTCGCACTGGTGTCGGATGCCGATGACCTCGACGACGAGTCGGGAACGGTCTCCCTGATGACCATGCACACGGCGAAGGGCCTCGAGTACGACGCCGTGTTCGTGACAGGCGTCGAGGAAGACCTCATCCCTCACCGCATCTCGGCAGGCGAGCCCGGTGGTCCGCAGGAGGAGCGTCGCCTCTTCTACGTCGGCATCACCCGTGCGCGCAAGCGCCTGCACCTCTCGCTCGCCATGACCAGGGCCCAGTTCGGCGAGGTCACCGTCGCCATGCCGAGCCGGTTTCTGCAGGAGATCCCGGCTGCGCTGATCGACTGGCGGCAGTCGCCGGGCGACGTCAACTCGCGCGGAGGCATGCAGTCCCGTGCCCTGAATGCGCGTCGTTCCGGGGGATTCGGCGGCTCGGGTTCGGGCGACCGGTTCGGTGTCAAGGCGCTGCCCGGCAGGGACTCGCTAAAGCCGCTCTCGACGGCGATGGACAAGTTCCCCAACCGGGTCACCGCCAAGATGCGCGACAACGGCGACCTCGAGCTCACCGCCGGCGACCGCATCCGTCACGTCGACTTCGGCGAGGGTCGGGTCGATGCCGTGACCGGCGAGGGAGCGAAGCGGATCGCACACGTGCGCTTCGACACGGCGGGACAGAAGAAGCTCCTCATCAAGGTCGCGCCGATCGAGAAGATCTAGGTCTCGCAGGCGGGTTAGGCTGGCTCATATGGCCCTCTTCTCCCGCCGCAAGAAGTCCAGCGACGACGCCGTCGCCCCGGCAGCAGACGCCCCCGAGACCGAATCGAGCGCTCGCGCCGACGATGACGCCGAGACGGCCGTCGCCGAACCGGTGGCCGCAGCGCCCACGATCGGCATCTCCGTCCAGGCGTTCCGCGGAGTCGGAGAGGAAGCCGGCCCCGAGGTCTCCCTGCCCGACGCCGACACGGCGCCCGGGACAGCGGCATCCGCCCCTCGTCCGTCGAGCCCGTCCGCTCTTCCGGGCTCGCAGTCGTCGGCGGCGCAGCCCGCTCCGAAGCTCGCGATCCCGCAGGACCGCAGGCTCCCGCTGGCGCCCAGCCTGCCGCCGGAGCAGACCGAGACCATCGCCGGGATGAAGGACAACGTCCTGCTCCGCGAGGCCCTCAAGGAGGTCGAGGCCGGCGCGACGAACGAGCAGCTGCTCGGCGTCATGCGCCAGGCCTTGCAGGGGCACCTGTACATCCGCGTGATCGGCGACGCGCGCACGCAGATCAGCGAGGGCACGCCGCTGGCGGTCGCGGTCGTCCGCGACGGCGAGCGTCAGTTCATGCTCGCGTTCAGCTCTGCGGCCGCCGTCCGCGACTCGGTGCAGTTGGAAGACGATCCCACGGCGACCTCCGCGGTCGCGCAGCCGGTCACCTCCGTGCTGCAGCAGGTGGTGTCGGGAGACTTCGCCGGCCTCATCGTCGACAACGCTTCCGCGCCGCACCGCGTCGTGTTCCCGACCGAGCTGCTCCAGAAGACGCTCGATCAGGCCGACGTCGACATGGCGGTCAAGTCGCTGCTCGCCGCCCCGCGGGAACAGGATTCCGCCGTGAAGGTGGGGGAGGCGCTCGCATCGAAGCGCATGTGGGTGGCTGTGAACGACGGCAACGGCAGCGGTCAGGTCGGCATCGCCGAGGCGCAGACCACCGATGGCCGACGGTTCCTGCAGCTCTTCTCGCACCCGCTCGAGGTCATCGCCCTCGGCCGCGGCGATCGGCCACTCCCGTTCGAGCCGGAGCAGCTCGCCAAGGTGCTCTCGAGCCACGACGAGATGGCCGGCGTGATCGTCGACACCGCGGGGCCGTCGATCGTCGTCGAGCGCGATGCGCTCGCGCCGGTCCTGGTGCTCGCGGTCGATCTCGGCGACTGAGCGCGGTCTTCCCCGGAATCCGTCGGCACCCTAGGGTCGGAGCATGGCCTCCGAACGTGTGACCCTGACCGTCGTCGACCCCGACGGAGAGCGCGAGGTCGCGCTCTCCAGCCCGAACCGTGTGGTCTGGCCGGACCTCGGCATCACCAAGGCGGAGCTCGCCGAGTACGTGCAGCTGGTGTCGACCCCGTTCCTCAACGCGAACGGCAACAGGGCCGTGTCCCTCGAGCGCTTCCGTGATGGCATCGAAGCCGCGGGAAAGCCGCGGAAGGAGGGATTCTTCTCGAAGAACCCACCCAAGGGCACTCCCGACTTCGTCGACGCCGAGATGATGACGTACAACAGCGGTCGTCAGCATCCGCAGATCGTGCTGAACCGCACGAGCGCGATCGTCTGGGCCGTCCAGATGAACACGATCGTGTTCCACCCCTGGGCATCGCTGGCGACGGATCCGGACAACCCGGTCGAGCTGCGCATCGACCTGGACCCGCAGCCGGGAACGGACTTCGCGGATGCCGTCACCGCCGCGCACACGCTGCGCGAGGTGCTTCGGGAGGCCGGCCTCGACGCGTTCGCCAAGACCAGCGGCAACCGCGGTCTGCACATCTTCGCCCCCATCGAGCCGACGCATGAGTTCCTCGACGTGCGTCACGCCGTGATCGCCGCCGGGCGGGAGCTGGAGCGCCGGATGCCGGAGCAGGTGACCATGAACTGGTGGAAGGAGGAGCGCGGGGAGCGCATCTTCGTCGACTTCAACCAGGCCAACCGCGACCGCACGATGGCCGGCGCCTACAGCCCGCGTGCCCTCCCGGGCGCGACGGTCTCGACGCCCGTGCTGTGGGAGGAGCTCGACGGGCTCGACCCGACCGTCTTCACGGTGCGCAGCATCCCGCAGCGGCTGGCGGAGATCGGCGATCCGTGGGCGGACATGCAGGCCTCGCCGGGTCGCATCGACACCCTGCTCGAGTGGTGGGAGCGCGACAAGGAGAACGGTCTCGGCGAGCTGTCGTTCCCGCCCGAGTTCCCGAAGATGCCGGGGGAGCCGCCGCGCGTGCAGCCGAGCAAGAAGGTCGCCGGCAACTGGGATGCCGAGGGGAATCCGATCGACGACTGACGCGGTTCAGGACAGCACGTCGGCGAGGTCGTAGCCGGCCACCGTGTCGAGCTGGTCGTAGGTGCAGGAGCGGGCATCGCGGTCGGGACGCCAGCGCTCGAACTGCACGGTGTGGCGGAAGCGCGCACCCTCGAGCTGGTCGTAGCGCACCTCGAGCACGCGCTCGGGGCGCAGCCGCACGAACGACACGTCCTTCGAGCCGCTGAACCGCGACCGCTCGCCCTCTCCGGTGACCGCGTCGCCGCTGTCGTCGCGCTCGACGAGGGGTGCGAGCTCCTCGACCAGCTCCTGGCGACGCGCGTCGCTCCACGCGGCGACGCCGCCGACCTGCCGCAGCGTGCCGTCGTCGTCGTAGAGCCCCACGAGCAGCGAGCCGACGCCAGAGCCGGACTTGTGGATCCGGTAGCCGAGGGCGACCACATCGGCGGTGCGCGCGTGCTTGATCTTGAAGAGCGTGCGCTTGCCGGGGGCGTAGGGCTGGTCGAGGGGCTTGGCGACGACGCCGTCGAGTCCCGCCCCTTCGAACTCGGCGAGCCAGCGGACGGCGGCGTCGCGGTCGCGGGTGGTGCGCGTGATGTGCAGGGGATGGTCGACGGCGTCCATCACGGTCTCGAGGCGGGCGCGGCGGGTCTCGAACGACTGCCCGAGCAGGTCGTCTTCGCCGTACGCGAGCAGATCGAACGCGATGAACATGGCGGGTGTCTCCACGGCGAGTTTGGCGACGCGGGAGGCCGCGGGGTGGATGCGCTGGCTCAACGCCTCCCAGTCCAGGCGCTGGGCGCCCTGCGGTCCGGTGGCGACGACGATCTCGCCGTCGAGCAGGCACGGTCCGGGAAGCAGCTCCGGGATCGCCTCCACGAGCTCCGGGAAGTACCGGGTGAGCGGCTTCGCGCCGCGGGAACCGATCTCGACCGTCTCGCCGTCCCACGCGATGAGTCCGCGGAAACCGTCCCATTTCGGCTCGTACAGCAGTCCACCGGGCGTCTTCGCCGGGTCGGGCACCGCCGGAACGGCCTTCGCGAGCATCGGGGAGGGGATGTCGTAGCGCATGGTCCCATCCTGGCCGCGGGTACCGTGCGGGGGAAGGGGGACCGGCTCAGGCGAACAGGTCGCCGAGCTCCGCGGGGGTCCCCGCGTCGCGCAGGGCGGTGCGCGCGGCGTGCCAACCGGCCATGCCGTTGACCGCGGGGCCGGGCGGGGTCGACGCCGAGGCCAGGTAGACCCCGCGCATCGGCGTCCGCCATGGCGCCGGGGACAGCGTCGGCCGACGCAGCGCCTGCCGGATGTCGAAGACGCCCCCAGAGATGTCTCCGCCGATCTCCGCCGGGTTGATGGCGTCCCGTGAGGATGCCGGCACGGCGTGGTGCGCGAGGATCAGGTCGCGGAAGCCGGGGGCGAAGCGCTCGACCTGCGCGGTGATGAGTTCGGTGGGATCGAGCTCCGAACCGTTCGGCACGTGGATGTACGCCCACAGCACCGCTTTGCCCGCCGGCGCGCGAGAGGGATCGAGCACCGAGGGCTGCACAGCGAGCACGTACGGCCGCTCGCTGACCCGTCCGGCGGCCACGGCGTTCTCGCTGGCCCAGATCTCGGCGCGCGTCCCACCCAGGTGCACGGTCGGTGCCTGCCGGACATCCGGATTCGCCCACGGGATCGGGCCGTCGAGCGCGAAGTCGACCTTCGCCGCCGCCGCGCCGTAGCGATACCCCGAGATCGCCCTGGCGTACCCCGACGGGACGTCGCGGTGCGTGAGGGCGAGTCGGGGCGAGGTGTTCAGGAAGAGCAGGTCGCCTCGCGCGGGGTCGCCCCAGTCGAGCCGCTGCAGGTCCGTGACGTGGACTCCGGCCTCCAGCACGCCGCCGTGGGTCTCGATGTCGGCCACCAGGGCATCCGCGATCTGCTGTGCACCGCCGCGCGGGTAGGGCCAGCCGCCGGCGTGGCCGAAGGCGGCGAGGAGCAGCCCGGCAGCGGCGCCCGCGAGCGTCGGCTGCGGCGAGTTCGCGTGCGCGACGACCCCCGACATCAGGGCGGCGGCCGCGTCGCCGAGGAAAGCGCGCTCGGCCAGGGGAGTGCCCTGATCCAGCATCCGGATCGCGTAGCGCGCAGCGGTGAGCGGGTCGCGGGGGACGCGCAGCAGCTGGTTCTCGGTGAAGTCGATGAGACCCTCGATACGGGTGCTCAGCGGCCGCACGCGGGCCAGCCATGCCTGCCCGTCGACGCCCAGCCCGGCCGCCGTGCGCGCGACGTCGTGCCAGGCGATCGCCGCACGCCCGCCGTCGAGCGGGTGAGCATAGGAGATCTCCGGGCGGATCCACTCGATGCGCTCGGCGAGACCGAACGCCTGGAAGAAGGGGGAGGAGACGGCCGCAGGATGCACGGCGGAGCACACGTCGTGCCGGAATCCCGGGAGCGTGGACTCCTGCGTCCGCACGCCTCCGCCGACCGTGTCGGACGCTTCGAGCACGTGCACGTCGTAGCCGGCGCGTGCGAGCGCGACGGCGGCGGCGAGTCCGTTGGGACCTGCGCCGATGATCGTCGCCCGTGCCATCACGCCAGTCTCGCACGCGAGCGGGAGGGAAGCGGTCGAAGACGGCGCTCAGACGTGCGATCCTGGAGGTGATGAAAGAAGCACAGGGGCCGACCCCCGCAGGCACCTCCCGTCCATACCGTTCGCTCAACGAAGCGCTGCGCGCACATCGCATCGACATCTCCAACTACGCGTTCATCACGGCGATCGTCGAGGCGATCGGCATCAGCTCCTACATCGACCGCGGTCGCTACATCGAGGCGATCCGCCGTGGCGAGGGGGCATCGCTCCACATCGGCCGCACCTACACGAACGGCTTCAGCGAAGACGATCGCCTCGTCATCGGTGCGGCTCCGCTGCGTCTGCAGCCGAGTGAGGGGCGTGCGCCGTACTTCTACGTCAATCACCCCACCGAGTTCATGCCGATCGCGCAGCCCAAGCCGAAGCGCACCACCACGCCGCGCGTCTCCGCACCCCGTGGGGAGCGTGCGCCCACACCCGTGGCCGATCGCGACTACGGCGTCTGCGACGTGTGCTTCATGGTCAAGACGCCGGCCGGTGCCTGCGGCTGCAGTTGATCGGGAGCGCCTGAGATGGCGGTGGATGCCTTGCTCCCGATGATCCGGTCGGCCGACCTCTCCGGATCGGATGCCGCAGTGGTCTCCGCCGCTGTCGGTGCGTACCTCCGGCAGACCGAGGAGGAGAAGCGCCGCGAGGGGCTCTCGCCCCGGCCGGACGGCGACGGTGCCCTTCCCGAGCGTTATCGCGCAGAGGTCGACGACCCCGCCGCCGCCTATGCCGGTTTCCACGTGCTCCTCGCCGAGGTCGACGATGAGACGCTGGGGGTCGTCGTCGTGGCGCCGCTCGACGAGGCGGCCGAGATCAAGCGGCTCTGGACGGCACCCGCCGCGCGGGGCCGCGGCATCGGATCCGCTCTTCTCGACGCGGCCGTGGCCACAGCGGGCGGCGCCGTGCGCCTGTCCGTCTGGGATTGGCGTGTCGGAGCCATGCGTCTCTATGCATCGCGCGGGTTCGCTCAGGTGCCGAGCTGGGACGGGCGTGACCGACTCGTCTGCATGATCCGTCAGGACAGCTCGCGGCTGCAGCTGATCAGGCGAAGGCGCTCATCCCGGTGATGTCGCGTCCGAGCAGCAGCGCCTGCACGCTCTCCGTGCCCTCGTAGGTGTGGATGGCCTCGATGTCGGCCATGTGCTGCATCACGCCGTTCTCGAGCAGGATGCCGTTGCCGCCGAGCAGGTCGCGTGCGGTCGAGGCCACCCGTCGTGCAGCGCGCGTGTTGTGGAACTTCGCCAGCGACGCCTGCGTCGGACGCAGCTCTCCGGCGTTCTCGAGATCGGCCATGCGGCGGCAGTAGAGCTGCATCGCCGTGAGGTCCTCGAGCATGTGCGTCAGGCGCTCCTGCACCATCTGGAACTTCGCCAGAGGCTTCCCGAACTGCACCCGTGCCTTGGCGTAGGCCAGCGACGCCTCGTAGCAGGCGGTCGCATGGCCGAGCGCGGACCACGCGACGCCCGACCTGGTCGCGTACAACACGGTAGACGCGTCCTTGAAGCTCGCGGCTCCGGGGAGCACGGCGTCCAGGGGGATGCGCACGTCGTCGAGCCGGATGTGCGCCTGATGGATCGCCCGCAGCGAGGCCTTTCCTGTGATGACCGTTCCGGTGTAGCCGGGGGTCTCCTGCTCCACGAGGAAGCAGCGCACGGCCCCGTGCTCGTCAGCGCTCTCGTCGTCGACGCGGGCCCAGACGAACGTGATCCCTCCGGAGGCGCCGTTGCCGATCCACTTCTTCGCGCCGCGGAGGACCCACTCCTCGCCGTCGCGGCGGGCGACGGTCTCGAGCGAGACGGAGTCGGAGCCGTGGTCGGGTTCGGTCAGGGCGAAGGAGCCGAGCACCGTGCCGTCTGCGAGGGCCGTGAGCCACTTCTCCTGCTGGGCGGGGGAGCCGAAGAGCGCCAGCGTGCGCAACGCCAGGCCGCCCTGCACGGCGAGGATCGTGCCGAGCGATCCGTCGCCGCGGGAGATCTCCATGTTGACGAGGCCTGCGGCCAGCGGGGAGAGGCGCGTCAGCGACGGGTGGTCGATGCCGTCGACGACGAGGTCCATCTCGCCCATACGGCGGGCGGCGTCGAGCGGGTACTCGGCGCGGTCCCAGGCATCCGCCATCTGCGGGGCGACCTCGTCGACGTAGGCCTTCGCGCGATCCCAGGCCTCGCGGTCGGCGGCGGGGATGTCGGCGAAGACGGCGTAGTAGTCGCTGTCCTGGCGCCCGGTGATGTCATACGACGAGACGCGCTCGCCGGGGAAGGGGGCTTCGATGCTCATGGGTACTCCTTCGTGGCACCAAGTATCGTACTCCTCGATACTCGGTCCCACGACCCAGGATCGTCAGTCCAGTTCGGATCGCAGCCTTCTGGTCACCTCGGCGATCGGCATCGAGCGCGGGAACACCGCGACGACGACATCGTCGGGAGCCCCGGCCGCGGCATCCGCTCCCACGCCGTAGCGCCGCCGGACATCGGCGAGCGCCGTCTGCAGCGTCGCCAGCGGCACCTTCTTCTTGCCGCGGAGCAGCTGACGCAGAACGTGGTTGTGCACGGCTGTCACGAGGGCGGCGAAGCCGACGGCGTCGAGGGGATCGACGCCGGGAAGGGCTCCCCGCAGGTAGTCGTCGAACAGCCGCTCGTAGCGGAAGACCGTGATGATCTCCCGCTCGCGGAGCACCGGCACCTGGCGCACGATCTGGTAGCGGCGGCGTGCGAGCTCGGGATCGTGGGCGAAGTGGGCGAAGACGGATTCGGATGCCGCGCACACGGCCGCCCACGGATCCTCGTGCCCCTCCGCGAGGAACTCCCTCAGCTGCCCCAGGAGAACCTCGTGGTCGGCGAAGACCACATCCTCCTTGCCGCCGAACTGCCGGAAGAACGTTGATCGCGAGACTCCGGCCGCTTTCGCGATCTGCTCGACCGAGGTCTGGTCGAAACCCTGATCCTGGAAGAGCTCGAGGGCTGCGGCGACGACGGCGGCGCGCGGTTCGGGGAAGTCTCGCATAGCGAAAGCCTAGATCGTCCGCACGATTGCGCAATCGGGGGCGCGATCCGTGGGATCGAGCGATGCGCGGGCAGGGCCGCCGCCGCGGGAGCTCCCCGGCAGAGGTAGTAGGCTGGGGGACTGGTCGATGTCTCGACATCGAGAGAATTACCAGACAGCAGCCCAGTGAAGGAACCACAGTGGATCTGTACGAGTACCAGGCACGAGACGTTTTCGAGAAGTACGGAGTGCCGGTCCTCGCCGGCATCGTCGCGGACACCCCGGAAGAGGTGAGGGCGGCAGCCGAGAAGATCGGCGGCGTGGTCGTCGTCAAGGCTCAGGTGAAGACCGGCGGCCGTGGAAAGGCCGGCGGCGTCAAGGTCGCCAAGACCCCCGACGAGGCATACGAGGCGGCCAAGGCCATCCTCGGCCTCGACATCAAGGGCCATGTCGTCAAGCGCGTCATGGTCGCGCAGGGCGCACGCATCGCCGAGGAGTTCTACTTCTCCGTGCTGCTCGACCGCGCCAACCGCTCCTACCTGAGCCTCTGCTCGGTCGAGGGCGGCATGGAGATCGAAGAGCTGGCCGTCGAGCGCCCCGAGGCGCTGGCCCGCATCGAGGTCAACCCGCTCACGGGCATCGACAAGGACAAGGCCGTCGAGATCGCCCGCGCGGCGAACTTCCCCGAGGACCTCGTCGAGAAGGTCTCCGACGTCTTCGTGAAGCTGTTCGACGTCTACAAGGGCGAGGACGCGACGCTCGTCGAGGTCAACCCGCTGGTCCGCACCGAAGAGGGCGACATCATCGCGCTCGACGGCAAGGTCACGCTCGACGACAACGCCTCCGAGATCCGTCACCCCGAGCACGAGGCGCTCGAGGACAAGGATGCGGCCGACCCGCTCGAGGCCAAGGCCAAGGCATCCGGTCTCAACTACGTGAAGCTCGACGGCGAGGTCGGCATCATCGGCAACGGCGCAGGACTCGTCATGTCGACGCTCGACGTGGTCGCCTATGCGGGCGAGAACCACAACGGCGTGAAGCCGGCCAACTTCCTCGACATCGGGGGCGGCGCCTCGGCCGAGGTCATGGCCGCCGGCCTCGACGTCATCCTCGGCGACCCGCAGGTGAAGAGCGTGTTCGTCAACGTCTTCGGCGGCATCACGGCGTGCGACGCCGTGGCCAACGGCATCAAGGGCGCCCTCGAGACGCTGGGCGCCACGGCCTCCAAGCCGCTCGTCGTGCGTCTCGACGGCAACCGCGTCGACGAGGGTCGCGCGATCCTCGCCGAGTACGCGCACCCGCTCGTCACCCTGGCCGCCACCATGGACGAGGGCGCCGACAAGGCCGCCGAGCTCGCCAACGCCTGACCCGGCGCTGAGACACAAGGACTGAAGAAATGTCGATCTACCTCAACAAGGACTCCAAGGTCATCGTCCAGGGCATCACCGGCGGCGAGGGCACCAAGCACACGGCACTCATGCTGAAGGCCGGTACCCAGGTCGTCGGCGGCGTGAACGCCCGCAAGGCCGGCACCACGGTCGCGCACACCGACAAGGACGGCAGCGCCATCGAGCTGCCCGTCTTCGCCTCGGTCGCCGAGGCCATGAAGGAGACCGGCGCCGACGTGTCGATCGCCTTCGTCCCCGGCGCCTTCACGAAGGACGCGATGATCGAGGCCATCGACGCCGAGATCCCGCTGCTCGTCGTCATCACCGAGGGCGTGCCCGTCGGTGACTCGGCCGAGGCGTGGGCGTACACGCAGAGCAAGGGCAACAAGACCCGCATCATCGGGCCGAACTGCCCCGGCATCATCACCCCGGGCGAGGCGCTCGTCGGCATCACGCCGGCGAACATCACCGGCAAGGGACCGATCGGCCTCGTGTCGAAGTCGGGCACCCTGACGTACCAGATGATGTTCGAGCTGCGCGACCTCGGCTTCTCGACCGCCATCGGCATCGGCGGCGACCCGGTCATCGGCACCACGCACATCGACGCGCTCGCCGCGTTCGAGGCCGACCCCGAGACCAAGGCGATCGTCATGATCGGCGAGATCGGCGGCGACGCCGAGGAGCGCGCGGCCGACTACATCAAGGCGAACGTCACGAAGCCGGTCGTCGGCTACGTCGCCGGCTTCACGGCTCCCGAGGGCAAGACCATGGGTCACGCCGGTGCGATCGTCTCCGGTTCGGCCGGTACCGCGCAGGCGAAGAAGGAGGCCCTCGAGGCCGCCGGAGTCAAGGTCGGCAAGACGCCGTCCGAGACCGCCGACCTGATGCGTGCACTGATCGAGTCGCTCTAGTCGCGAAGCGACTCCGACTGGTTGCTGAGCGAGGAGCGCAGCGACGAGTCGAAGTAGTCGAAGCTCTCTGATCTGAGTTACGCTGGAAAGGAAGGCCCCGGACTCCACTCTGGGGCCTTCTTTCATGCCCGGGCGGCTGAGCTTCTGCGGCCGATCCCACGTTCTGCGGCCATGCAGCGCCCAGGAAGCCGCAGAAGTTCGATGGGGCCGTTGAACTTACGCCCCGGAGGCGCCTACTGCGGGCGCGGAGCCACGGCATCCAGCAGCAGGTCGAGCGCGTCGTGCGCCTGGGCGCGGGCCGCGGCATCCGTCTGCCGTTCCGAGAGCCAGAGCGCCAGCTCGTTCATGGCTCCCGACAGCGCGGCGGTCAGAGCGTCCTGCAGCGCCGGCGTGATGCCGGCCTCCGTGAGCCCCTCTCGCAGCGTGGCCGCGGGGCCGTCGGCGTCGAACCTTCGCCAGTCTTCCCAGCTCAGCACGGCCGGTCCGTCGACGAGCAGCACGCGCGCAGCAGCCCCGCGGGTGATCGCGTCGAGGAAGGCGTGGCTGCCCTCGTGGAGCGCGGAATCCGGCGTGCTGTTCTCGGTTGCCGCCAGGATCGCATCGGCGACGAGCTGCTGTTGCGCGGAGGCCACGGCCGCGAAGAGGAGCGGCTTGGACGTGTAGTGGTGGTAGACCGCGCCCCGCGTGACGTCTGCGGCCCGGGCGATGTCGTCGACGGATGCCGCCGCGTACCCGTGTTCGGCGAAATGGGCGCTCGCGACATCGAGGACGCGACGGGCGGTCGCGGCGGCATCGGCGGCGGATGCTCGAGGCATGGGGTTTCCTTTACGTGCGGTGTGTATGTATCCTAGACCCACGGATACAAACACAAAGTATGTAAAGGAGATCCGCATGGACATCACGAGCTTCTATCCGGTGCTGATGGTCGACGACGTCGCCGGGGCCGCGGGCTTCTACCGGGAGGAACTCGGCTTCGAGACGACCTTCGAGGCCGACTGGTACGTGAGCCTGCGCTTCGAGGGCGGCGAGCTCGCGATCCTCGACCGTCACCACGAGACCATCCCGCCGGGCTTCCGCGAGCCGGTGCGGGGCCTGCTCCTGAACGTCGAGGTCGCGGACGCCGCCGCCGAGCATGCCCGTCTGGTGGGGGAGCGCGGCCTTCCCGAGCGCCTCCCGCTGCGCGACGAGGCCTTCGGCCAGCGGCACTTCATCGTGGAGGCGCCCGGCGGTGTGCTGATCGACGTGATCGAGCCGATCGAGCCTTCGCCCGAGTTCGCGGAGGCGTTCGCCTGACCTCCCGTCAGGCGAGCAGCCCCCACATCTTCGCGATGTGGGGGTCGTCAGATCCCGACGCCGAACAGCGCTTCGATCGGGCCACGCGCGAAGAAGATCAGGAAGCCCGCTCCGACCACCCACAGCAGGGGGCTGATGCTCTTGGCCTTACCCGAGAACGCGTGGATGAGCACCCAGCTCACGAACCCTGCGCCGATGCCGTTGGCGATCGAGTAGGTCAGCGGCATGACCGAGACCGTGAGGAAGACCGGCAGCAGCACGCGGAAGTCGGCGAAGTCGATGTGACGGATCTGCGCCATCATCATCGCGCCGACGATGATCAGCGCAGCAGCGGCGATCTCGGTCGGGACGATCGACGTCAGCGGAGTCAGGAACATCGCGAGCAGGAAGACGACGCCGGTGACGACGTTCGCGAGGCCGGTGCGCGCCCCCTCGCCGATGCCGGCACCCGACTCGATGAACACCGTGCTCGACGAGGACGAGGTCGCGCCACCCGCGATCGCGCCGACGCCCTCGACGATCAGGGCGGACTTGATCCGCGGGAAATCGCCGTTGTCATCGGCGAGATTCGCCTCTTTCGCGAGCCCCGTCATGGTGCCCATGGCGTCGAAGAAGTTCGTGAAGAGCAGCGTGAAGACGATCATGACCAGCGCGACGATGCTGACCTTGCCGAAGTCGAAGGTGAAGTCCACCGCACCCACCAGGCTCAGGTCGGGAACGCTCACGGGTGAGCCGTTCAGCGCCGGGACGGTCAGGCCCCAGCCGCCGGGGTTGACGACGTTGCCCTCGTCGTCGAAGCCGCGCGGACCGATGTGCCAGATGGCCTCGACGATCACGGCGAGCACCGTGCCGCCGACGAGGCCGATCAGCATGCCGCCCTTGATCCGCAGCGCCACGAGGATGCCGGTGAGGAGGAGCGTGACCACGAAGAGGAGGCTCGGCACGGTGGCGACCGAGCCGTTCACGCCGAGGCCGACCGGGGGAGACGACGATCCCGTGGCGGTGACGAAGCCGGAGTTGACGAAGCCGATGAACGCGATGAACAGGCCGATGCCGACCGTGATGGCGATCTTCAGCTGGAAGGGCACCGCGTCGAAGATGGCCTTCCGCAGGCCGGTGGCCGCGAGCAGCACGATGATGACACCGTTGATCATCACCAGCGCCATCGCCTCGGGCCAGGTGACCTGGCCGACCACCGAGAAGGCCACGAAGGCGTTGATGCCGAGACCTGCCGCGAAGCCGAACGGCAGGCGCGTGACGAGTCCGAACAGGATCGTCATCACGCCGGCGGTGAGGGCGGTGGCGGCTCCCACCGCGTTGAAGGCGAGCATGTCGCCCGCGACGTCGGGCTTGCCCGACAGGATGATCGGGTTCAGGATCACGATGTAGGCCATCGTGACGAACGTCACCAGGCCGCCGCGGATCTCGGTGCCGACCGTGGATCCTCGCTTGCTGATCTCGAAGAAGCGATCGAGAGCGCTCGTGGGCTCGGTGGTCTCGGTGGGCGCGGGGGACGGGGCAGTTGTCATCGGGGGAACCTCCGGAGAAGACGCTATCGTGTCGTCCGCCCAGCGCGCGCCCCCAGGAGGTGAGCGGGAAGTCGTCGTAGTCTCGATTCGATATGCAACGCCTCCTCGTCGCGCTCCTCGCCGCCTTCGACGCCGCCATCGCCGCCGCGGTCGGCCTCGCCGTGCTCCTGGCGCCGTTGACGCTGCTCTGGACGCTCGCGTTCGGCGTCACCGCGGACTGGGGCGCGCTCTGGCCGCTCACCGGCACACTGTGGGAATTCGGTCACGGCGTGCCGCTCGCCGTGACGATCCCCGACACGCTCATCGTCGCGCTCGGCCTGCCGACCGCAGCGGCGAGCTTCGCCGTCTCGATCACCCCGCTCGCATTCCTGCTGTTCACGCTGCTGTTCGCCGCCCGCTCCGGAGCGCGCGCCGCGCACGCCGGCGCCTGGCTCCTGGGCGCGCTCGCCGGCTCGGCCGTGTTCGCCCTGATCGCCACCGGCGTCGCCCTCAGCACGGGACTCGCGGCCGCGCGGACCTCCTTGGTCCTGGCGATCCTCCTTCCGTCCGCGGTGTACCTCGTCGGTGCGATCTGCGGCGGAGTCCGCGTCGCCTGGGAGGAGGGCGACGGCGGCCTGCTGGACCGCATCCACGACGCCCTCGACGCCCGGGAGGACTGGGCGTCGGTCCCTGCCGCGATCGTGCGCGGCACGGCCATCGTCATCGTGGCCGTGACGGGGGCTGCGGCGACGGCGCTCGCCGTGATGATCGCGCTGCGCGGAGGCGAGGTCGTCGCGCTGTTCCAGGCGGCCCGCGTCGACGTGCTCGGCCTGACGGTCATGACGCTGGGACAGCTCGTCTACCTGCCGACGCTGATCGTGTGGGTGGCGTCGTGGATCGCGGGACCCGGCTTCGCGGTCGGCGCCGGGACCGCGGTGTCGCCGGCAGGCACGCAGCTCGGCGTGGTGCCCGGCATCCCGGTCTTCGGCCTGCTGCCGGAGAACAGCTCGATCTGGATGCTGATCATCGTGCTGGTCCCCATCGCCGCCGGTGCGTTCGCGGGCTGGGTGGTCCGCTCCCGCCTGGTGTGGGAGGGAACCCCGCTGGGCATGTCGCAGCGGACCGTCATCGCACTCGGCATCGGCGCGGTCACCGCCGGGGTCGCGGCTCTCGCCGCCGTGCTCGCCTCCGGATCGATGGGACCCGGCCGTTTGGCGGAGGTCGGGCCGTCGCCGCTTCCGTTCGCCCTCGCGCTGGGCGGCGAAGCGCTCCTCGGCGCCGCGATCCTGCTGCTGTCGCCGCGTCATCGCGACGAGCTGGCGGAGGAGCGCACCGATCGGTGGCTGGCCGAGATGTCGGCCGAGCCCCTCGTGGAAGAGGCCGACGGCATCCCGGCGCCGGCATCCGATGCCGCACGGTCGCCCGGCCCCGCCTCCTTCGACGACACGGCGCCGCTGGACGACCTCCGTGGGTTCGTGATCCCGAAACGCGACCCCTCGGACCGTCTCGACTGACGACGACGACGCCGACGGATGCCGGGCGGGAGCACGCCCTGCGCCCCGGTAGACTGGGCGCGTGCTCACGGTCGCCGTTCTCATCTCGGGCACCGGCTCGAACCTTCGCGCCCTCCTCGAGGCCGCTCGTCACCCCGATTTTCCCGCCAGGGTCGTCGTGGTCGGTGCCGACCGCGAAGCCGACGGGCTGGCACACGCCGAGGAGTTCGGCATCCCCAGCTTCACCGTTCCGTGGCACGAGCACGACAGCCGCGCGGCGTGGGGCGAAGAGCTCGGCCGCCAGCTCGCCGTGTGGAGTCCGGATCTGGTGGTGCTGAGCGGGCTCATGCGCCTGCTTCCGCCGGCGCTGGTCGCCGAGTACTCGCCGCGACTGCTCAACACCCACCCCGCGTTCCTCCCGGAGTTCCCCGGTGCCCACGGCGTGCGCGACGCCCTCGCCGCCGGCGTCGAGCAGACCGGCGCGAGCGTCATCGTGGTCGACGACGGCGTCGACACCGGACCGATCCTCGCACAGGAGCGCGTGCCGATCCTCCCCGGTGACACCGAGCACAGCCTGCACGAACGCATCAAACCCGTCGAACGCCGACTCCTCATCGACGTCGTGCGCGCCATCGCCACCGGCGAGCTCGCACTGACACCCGCACCCTGACAGCTTCCACCCGACGCACCTCACGCACGAAGGAGCCCACCATGGCCGGCCCCCGCCACGACCCCTCGCTCTACCGCGACCGCGACACCGTGCCGATCCGGCGCGCGCTCGTCTCGGTGAGCGACAAGACCGATCTGCTCGTGCTCGCCGAAGCGCTGGCCGCGGCCGGGGTGGAGATCGTCTCGACCGGATCGACGGCAGCGACGATCCGCGACGCGGGCTTCGAGGTCACCGACGTCGCCGCCGTCACCGGCGTCGCGGAGATGCTGGACGGACGCGTGAAGACGCTGCACCCGAAGGTCCACGGCGGCCTGCTCGCCGACCTCCGCCTCGAGGATCACGAGCGCCAGCTGTCCGAGCTCGACATCGCCCCGTTCGAGCTCGTCGTGGTGAACCTCTACCCGTTCGTCGAGACCGTCGCCTCCGGCGCGGTCGGCGACGACGTCGTCGAGCAGATCGACATCGGCGGACCCGCGATGGTGCGCGCCGCGGCGAAGAACCACGCCAACGTCGCGATCGTGGTCTCGCCGCAGTCGTACCCCGCGGTCGTCGCGGCGATCGGCGAAGGAGGGACATCCCTGTCCCAGCGCCGCGAACTCGCCGCCCGGGCCTTCGCGCACACCGCCTCCTACGACACGGCCGTCGCGCAGTGGTTCGCCGAGGGCACCCTCGCCGAGGCGGGCGATCTGCCGGTGCACCTGACGATCCAGGCCGAGCGCCTCGCGACCCTGCGCTACGGCGAGAACTCGCACCAGCGCGCCGCGATCTACACGCGCGCCGGCGGCCACGGCATCGCACAGGCCATGCAGCTGCAGGGCAAGGAGATGTCCTACAACAACTACGTCGACGCGGATGCCGCGCTGCGCGCCGCCTACGACATGGTGAAGCCGGCCGTCGCGATCATCAAGCACGCGAACCCCTGCGGCATCGCCACGACGGCACCGAACGCCCTCGACCCGATCGCGAGCGCCCACCTGCGCGCGCACGAGTGCGACCCGGTGTCGGCGTACGGCGGCGTGATCGCCGCCAACGGCACCGTGACCCTCAAGATGGCCGAGAACCTGAAGGACATCTTCACCGAGGTGATCGTCGCGCCGTCGTTCGAGCCGGCGGCGCTCGAGGTGTTCAAGGCGAAGAAGAACCTCCGTCTGCTGCAGCTGCCGGAGGACTGGCAGCAGGAGCGGATGGACGTGCGCCTGGTCTCCGGCGGCCTGCTGCTGCAGGACGCGGACCGCTTCCCCGACGACATCGTGTCGGTCGCGAAGAACTGGGAGCTCGTCTCGGGCGAGCGTCCGACCGACGAGGAGATGGTGAACTTCATCTTCGCGTGGAAGGCCTGCCGCGCCGTGAAGTCGAACGCGATCGTGCTCGCGAAGGACAACGCCACGGTCGGCGTCGGCATGGGCCAGGTCAACCGGGTCGACTCGTGCCGCCTGGCGGTCGAGCGTGCGGGAGATCGCGCAGCCGGATCGGTCGCGGCATCCGACGCGTTCTTCCCGTTCGCGGACGGCGCCCAGGTGCTCATCGATGCCGGTGTCACGGCCATCGTGCAGCCGGGTGGCTCGGTGCGCGACGAGGAGGTCGTCGACGCCGCGCGCAAGGCCGGCGTGACGATGTTCTTCACCGGAGAGCGTCACTTCTTCCACTGATCCGGGGCATCCACAGCGATGTCCGATTCCCGCCAGTCGATGTCGGCGGGTCGTGACAGAGTGGGGGCATGAGCCTCCCCCTGACCGACTTCGACGAACGCTATCGGGCGATCAACGCCCGTGACACGCGCTTCGACGGGCAGTTCGTGACGGCGGTGCGCTCGACCGGTATCTACTGCCGGCCGAGCTGCCCCGCACGCACGCCGAAACCGCAGAACGTCACGTTCTATCCGACGAGTGCGGCCGCCCACGAAGCCGGGTACCGCGCCTGCAAGAGATGCCTGCCGGAGGCGGCTCCCGGTTCGCCCGCCTGGAATGTGCGCGGCGACACGGCGGCCAGGGCGATGCGTCTGATCGCTGACGGCGTGATCGAGCGCGAGGGAGTGCCGGGGCTCGCCGCACGGCTCGGATACTCCTCGCGCCATCTCACGCGCCTTCTCAGCGCCGAGCTGGGTGCGGGCCCCCTCGCGCTCGCCAGGGCGCACCGGGCCCACACCGCTCGCATGCTGCTCGTCGGCACCGACATGCCGATCTCCGACGTCGCGTTCTCGGCGGGCTTCGCGAGCATCCGGCAGGGCAACGACACGATCCGCGAGGTGTTCGGACTCACGCCGGGCGAAGTGCGGGCGCGCCGCCGGTCGTCCGGCATCGAGGTCGCGCCGGGCGTGATCGACCTCGTGCTGCCGTACCGCGGCCCGCTCGACGCCGGCGGCATCTTCGCCTGGATGACGGCGCGCGCGCTGCCGGGGGTCGAGGAGGCGACACCCACCTCCTTCTCCCGACACCTGCGCATGGCCGGAGGGCCGGCCTGGTTCGAGGTGCGTCAGGATGCCGCTGAGCGCCTGCATCTGCGGGCCCGCGTCGCCCAGCTCGGCGACCTCGCACCGCTCGTCGCGACCGTCCGCCGCATCTTCGACCTCGACGCCGACCCGATCGCCATCGACGAAGCCCTCGCCGCACATCCCGAGCTGGTCCCGCTCGTCGCTCGCACGCCCGGCATCCGGGTGCCGGGATCCGCCGATCCGCACGAGATGCTGATCCGCGCGATGATCGGCCAGCAGATCACCGTCGTGGCCGCACGCACCGCGCTCAGCGGACTCGCCGAGGCGCTGGGGGAGCGCACGGAGAACGGCCTGCTCTTCCCGACGATGGCGGCGATCGCCGAGCGCGGCGCCGAGGTGCTCCGTGGCCCCGCGGCCCGGATCCGCGCCATCACCGGTGCCGCGGCGGCCCTCGCCGACGGATCCCTGCGCCTCACGGTCGGTGACGACGGCGCCGAACAGCGCGCCGCCCTGCTCGCGATGCCGGGAATCGGTCCGTGGACCGCCGACTACGTGCGCATGCGCGTGCTCGGCGACCCCGACATCCTGCTGCCGGGAGACGTCGCTCTGCGCGCCGGCGCGGCGGCATCCGGGCTTCCGGGCGACCCCAAGCCCCTCATCGCCTGGGCGGAGCGCACCGCCCCCTGGCGCAGTTACCTCAGCGCGCATCTCTGGCGAGCCGCACCGGTCCGCCCCGCGCGCATCACCCGAACCGTCACTTCGAAGGAGACATCATGACCGCCATCATCCAGACCATCGACACCGCCGACGGCGCCTTCACGATCCTCGTCGACGACCGGCAGCGCGTGCTCTCGTCCGGCTGGACGGCCGACGCCGACGCGATCGTCGACCGGCTGGCAGCCTCCGCTCGTCCTGAAGCGATCCGCGAGGGAGAGACGGATGCCGCCGCTGCGGCCCTCGCCTACTATGCGGGGGACCTCTCCGCGATCGACGCGGTCGCCGTGAAGCAGACCGGAACGGCGCTGCAGCTCGCCGGCTGGGCCGAGCTGCGAGCGATCGACGCGGGGGAGCCCCTGACCTACACCTCGTTCGCGGCACGATTGGGCAACCCGCGTGCCGTGCGGGCCGCGGCATCCATCTGCGCGCGCAACGCACCGGCGCTGTTCGTGCCGTGCCACCGGGTGCTGCGCACCGACGGCTCCCTCGGCGGCTTCGCATGGGGGCTCCCGGTGAAGGAGAGCCTGCTGGCCCGAGAGTCCTCCGCACGCTGAGATCTGCGTGACGATCACGTTACTTCTCGCGCCGTTCGGGCGATATGCCCGGATCGGGCGGCCCGGGGCGGCAGGATGGGCGCATGACCGATAACCGAGCAGCCGCGCTGCACCGCAGCGCTCTCGTCGCCGACGCGCACAATGACCTGCTCTGCGCGGTCGCGACTCGGCCGTCGGACGAGTGGGCGTCGTTCTTCCGCAGGCAGTGGCTTCCGCAGCTGCAGGCCGGCGGTGTCGAGCTCCAGATCCTCCCCGTCTTCATCGACGAGTTCTATCGCCCCGAAGGTGCCCTGCGACGCACGCTGCGGATGATCGAGGCCGCACACCGCCTCGCCGAGGGGAACGCGGATGCCGTGACGCTCTGCGTCACAGGCGACGACATCGAACGTGTGATCGCCGAAGGGCGCATCGCGCTCGTGCTCGCACTCGAGGGCATGCCGGGTATCGCCGAAGACGTCGAGCTGCTCGAGACCGTGCACCGCCTCGGCGTGCGCGTGGGCTCGGTCGCCCACTTCGGGCGCAGCGCGTTCGCCGACGGCAGCGGAGAGGATGCCGCGGGGAGCAGGCTCACGCGTCCCGGCATCCGCGCCTTCGCCGAGATGGAGCGGATGGGGATGATCTTCGACGTGAGCCACCTCGGCGCCGCCGGCGTCGATCATGTGCTGGAGCTCGCCACCCGCCCCGTCATCGCGTCCCATTCCTCGGCGCGAGCACTGTTCGACCACCATCGCAACCTCACCGACGAGCAGATCGCCGGGATCGCGGCCGGCGGCGGTGTGGTCTGCGTCAACTTCTTCGCCTCCTACCTGCACGCAGACACCCACACGCTCGACACGGTCGTCGACCATCTCGAGCACGTCGTCTCGGTCGCCGGCATCGAGCATGTCGGCATGGGCCCCGACTTCGTCCGCGAGGTACTCGAAGACACGACGGCGCCGTGCTGTGTGGAGGAGCTGGTCGAAGGCGTGCCGGTCGACTGCTACATCCCGGGACTCGAAGGTCCGACCGGGCTGCCGCTCGTCACCGAGGCGCTGCTGCGGCGTGGATGGGGCGAGGACGACATCCTCGCCGTGCTCGGCCTCAACCTGAAGCGCCTTCTGCTGGCAGAACTGGGGCGCACCGGGCGCCACTGACGGTGTCTGCCGAGAGTCGAACCGCGAATCGGGAATGACTCTTGCGTCCAGCTGGTTCACAGCAATAGGCTGGTGGGCTGTCGCGCCGACCGGGCGACGCCGCCGAGCCCCTGAGGAGGACATCATGACCACGATCGCCGCTGTGCGGATCGACGCTCTCGGCTCGACCCCGGTGCGTCCGCTCATCTAGAGCCGCCTCTCTCGCAACGGATGCCGGACTCGGAGAGTCCGCGCTGTCATCCGTCCCCTCCGCAACTGTTTTTTCCATACGAAACTCATCTGAGAGACATGTCTTCCTCGCCTTCCTCGCAGAACACCTCGCCCTCTTCCACCCTCTCCACTCCGGCCGCACTGTGGCGCCTGAAGCCCTTCGTGAAGCCGGTCATCTGGCGACTCGCCGGCGGTGCCGCCAGTGCGCTCATCGCCGCGATCATCGCTCTGATGATCCCGATCGTCCTCGAGCAGATCATCGGCGGACCCGTGCGGTCCGGCGAGATCAGCGTCATCGTCTTCGGTGCGCTCATCGTCTTCGCCCTCGCCCTCGGCGAGGCCGTGATGGTGTGGCTGCGCCGGCAGTTCGTGCTGAACCCGGCCACCGAGGTCGAGTACCAGATGCGCACGACCCTCTACTCGCGCCTGCAGACTCTGCCGGTCTCGTTCCACGACCGCTGGCAGTCGGGTCAGCTGCTCAGCCGCATGATGCAGGACATCGGACTCATCCGCCGCTGGCTCGCGTTCGGCCTCGTGCTGCTCGTCGTGAACATCCTCACGATCGCCATCGGATCGGTGCTGCTCTTCCGCTGGCACTGGCTGCTCGGCACCATCTTCCTCGTCACCGCCATCCCGCTGTGGGTGCGCGGATACCTGTTCGAGAAGCGCTACGGCGCGCTCACCCGTCGCAGCCAGGATCAGGCAGGCGACCTGGCGACCAGCGTCGAGGAGAGTGTCCACGGCATCCGTGTGCTGAAGGCCTTCGGGCGCGGCAAGCACGCCCTGAGCCGCTTCAGCCGCCAGGCTGAGACGCTGCGCGAGACCGAGATGAGCAAGGCCCGTGCGATCTCGTCGATCTGGTTCTGGCTCGACCTGATGCCCCAGATCGCCTTCGGTGTCAGCCTGATGTCCGGAATCTGGCTGATCTCGCAGGGCGCCATCGATGAGGCTCAGCTGTTCGCGTTCTTCGCCATGGCCGTGGTGCTGCGCTGGCCGATCGAGTCCATCGGGTTCCTGTTCTCGTTCATGCTCGACGCCCGCACGGCGACCGACCGCGTGTTCGACATCTTCTCCGAGATCAATACGATCACCGACCCGGAGAACCCGGTGCACATCGAGAACCCGCGCGGTGAGCTCGCCTTCGAGGCGGCGCACTTCCGCTACCAGGACGCGGGTGCGCACGAACGCGACCTGCTCGACGGCATCGACCTGGTGCTGCGCCCGGGCGAGACGATGGCGCTGGTCGGTCTCACCGGCAGCGGCAAGACGACGCTGACGACCCTGCCCACGCGTCTGTACGACGTGACCGGCGGCAGAGTCACGCTCGACGGCGTCGACGTGCGCGATCTTCCGCTCGCCGAGCTGCGGCAGCACATCGCCATGGCTTTCGAGGACGCGACGCTCTTCTCGGCGACCGTTCGCGAGAACGTGCTCCTCGGCCGCGCCGACCTCGACGTGCACAGCGAAGAGGGCGAACGCGCGCTGCGCGAAGCGCTGGATGTCGCCCAGGCGGCATTCGTGGACTCCTTGCCCGACGGCGTCGACACCGTGATCGGCGAGGAGGGGCTCAGCCTCTCCGGTGGCCAGCGTCAGCGGCTCGCCCTCGCCCGTGCAGTGGCGGCGAAGCCGAAGGTGCTCGTGCTCGACGATCCGCTGTCCGCACTCGACGTGGACACCGAGGCGCTCGTGGAAGAGGCGCTCCGGCATGTCCTCGCCGACACCACGGCGATGATCGTGGCGCATCGTCCCTCGACGGTCGCGCTCGCCGATCGCGTCGCTCTGCTCGAAGCCGGGCGGGTGACGGCCGTGGGCACCCACTCCGAACTGCTGAAGACGAGCCGCCACTACCGTCACGTCATCTCCAGCTTGGAGGCGGAGGAAGCAGCGCGCACAGGATCGATCCCGATCATCCGCGACGAAGAGCGCGAGGTCGACGAAGAGGTCCGCGAAGGCCTCAGGATGTCGGCTTCCGATGATGCTTCGTCGGGCTCAGCAACCGAAATGGACAAGGAGGTGCAGCGATGAGCTCCGCCGTCACCGGAACGCAGAACGAGGATCGTTCCCAGTACACCCGCGAGGAGAGCAAGGAGATCCGTCGTCGGTCCCTGCGTCTGCTCGGATCGCTGGTGCGCCCGCTGAAGCCGCAGATCGTGCTGGCCGCCGCGGTGCTGGTGGTCTCGACCGCTCTGCAGGTCGCCGGTCCGATCCTGATCAGCATCGGACTCGACCGTGCCCTCCCTGCGGTGCTGAACGACGCCGATTGGATGCCGACCTTCATGGTCGGCGGCATCTACCTGCTCGCGGGCCTGTTCGCGTCGATCCTGATCGCGTGGTACGTGATCATCGCCGCCAAGCTCACGCAGGCCGTGCTGCTCGATCTGCGCAAGCGCATCTTCCTGCACACTCAGCGCCTGAGCCTGGAGTTCCACGAGTCGTACACGTCCGGTCGCATCATCTCGCGCCAGACCAGTGACCTCGACTCGATCAAGGAGCTGCTCGACGGCGGGCTGAACGAGCTCGTCTCCGGCGTGCTCTTCGGCCTCTTCACGTTCATCGCCCTGTGCTTCTGGGACTGGCAGTCGGGCCTGATCCTCGCGATCGGCGGCATCCCGCTGTTCTTCCTGATGCGCTGGTTCTACTCGCGCTCGCAGCTGGTCTACCGCGAATCGCGCGTCATCAGCGCGAAGGTGATCGTGCAGTTCGTCGAGACGATGACCGGCATCCGCGCCGTGAAGGCGTTCCGCAAGGAGCCGCGCAACGACAAGGCGTTCCAGGACGTCGCCGGCGACTACCGCGACGTCAACCGCCGGTCGATGCTGCTGTTCGGCACGTTCGAGCCCGGACTCATGGGCGTCGCAGCGCTGGTGCTCGGCATCGTGGTGCTCTGGGGCGGCATCCGCGTCTCCGACGGAGCACTCACCGTGGGCGTGCTGCTGTCGGCCGTGCTGTACGTGCGCAACTTCTTCGCGCCCATGCAGGAGATCGCGATGTTCCTGAACTCCTACCAGTCGGCCACGGCCGCGCTGGAGAAGGTGTCGGGCGTGCTCGAGGAGGTGCCGACGGTTCCGGACCCCGAGAAGCCCGTCGACCTGTGGGAGTCCCGCGGGCATGTGACGTTCGACGAGGTGACCTTCGGCTACAACGGCGAGAAGACCATCCTCCCGAACTTCTCGCTCGACATCCCCGCGGGTCAGACGATCGCGCTCGTCGGCACGACGGGTGCGGGAAAGTCCACCCTCGCCAAGCTCATCTCGCGTTTCTACGACCCGTCGGAGGGGCATGTGACGCTCGACCGCGTCGACCTGCGCTCGCTGCACCCGAAGGACCTGCGCCGCGCGATCGTCATGGTCACGCAGGAGGCCTACCTGTTCAGCGGGACGGTCGCCGACAACATCGCTCTGGGCAAGCCCGACGCGACGCTCGAGGAGATCCGAGCGGCGGCACGCGCTGTCGGTGCGGACGAGTTCATCTCGTCGCTGCCCGACGGCTACGGCTCCGACGTCAACAAGCGCGGCGGCCGCGTCTCGGCGGGTCAGCGCCAGCTGATCTCCTTCGCTCGGGCGTTCCTCGCCGATCCGGCGGTGCTGATCCTCGACGAGGCCACGGCCTCGCTGGACATCCCGTCGGAGCGCCTGATCCAGGACGCGCTGCAGACCCTGCTCAAGGACCGCACCGCGATCATCATCGCGCACCGGCTCTCGACGGTCGCGATCGCCGACCGGGTGCTGGTGATGGAGCACGGGCGGATCATCGAGGACGACGCCCCGGCGGCGCTCATCGGCGGCACCGGCAAGTTCGCGCAGCTGCACGCGGCGTGGCAGGGGACCCTGGTCTAGCCAGGCCGGCTCCGGGCCGCGGCAATTCCTGCGGCCATCTCCCACTTCTGCGGCCACATCCGAGCGATGTGGCCGCAGAAGTTCGGATCTGCCGCGGAACATGGAGGGCGCGGTCATGCTCGCCGCGCTCGTGATGCCGGAGCCAGGTGCAGTCCGCGCGCGATCGCAGCGGAGATCGTCGCCTCGACGCGGTCCCATCCGTGAACGATCTGAGCGTACGTGAACCTCAACACCGTGTAGCCCCGCAGGCGGAGTTCTGCATCGTGGGCCACATCCCGCCCGCGCTCGGCGGCGGAGGAGTGGTGTGCGAAGCCGTCGATCTGCACGACGAGGTGGGTGCCGAGCACGACATCGACCGGATGTCGGGCGAGGACGACCTGCTGGCGCAGCGGTATGCCCCATGAACTCAGCCGCACGACGAATAGAGTCTCGATCCCCGAATCCGACAGTCCGCGCACGGTCCCCGCGAGTTCGCGCGAGGCACTGCTCGGCCATCGCACCGCGCGCAGGGATTCGAGGTCGAGTGACTCCACCCTGATCGCGGAGTCCCAGATCGAGAGCGCATCCTCATGATCGAAGCACCGCGCGATATGCGCGAGCGCATCCTCGACGGATGCCGTGAGCGCTCGAGGTCCGCGATCCACGAGCGGCGCAGCCCAATGCAGGACGGCATCGTCGGGATGCTTGTGCGCGTTGGGGCCGACCTGCAGGTGGAGCCGTGATGCGGCCCCATCAGGAAGCCACCAGCTGCGATGTCGCGCGAGCGAGATGCAGGTCAGACGAGCGGATGCCGTTGCCGCCGCGGTCAGATCGGCGGGTGCATCGGGGAGTGCGATCCATCGCGCTCGGATGCGGCGCACGGCGCCCGCCCGAATCGCCGCGCGGACCCGATCGGGTGAGAAGCCCCGAGCTGCAGCATCCGCCCGATGTGCGATACCGCCCCGCGAGGCGACCCATTCCGTCAGTTCCATCGCCCCAGAATGCTCCTGCTCGGTGACGTCCACGTGGCGCTACGACCGGAGACGATCGGTGATCGGGGAGAACCCATCCGAATATCTGACTGTGCAGGACGGAATCGGTCTTAACTCTTGCGGCCATCTCCAACTTCTGCGGCCACATCGCGCGCACCTGGCCGCAAAAGGGGGGATCTGCCGCAGAACCTGCCGTCCCACCCCCGCGGGCCCGACCGGCCGCCCCGAGGTGGGAATCGGCCGCAGAAGCCGCCCGGGCCCGCGTGCCGCAACCTGCCCCTGGGTAGCATCGAAGGATGGACCCCTTGCTGCTCGTCGCCGAGTGGTGGTGGATCGCGCCTTCCGCGGTCGCCGTGGGGACAGTGGGGGTGATCGGCGTGAACCGACGCAACAGCACAGTCAGTGGCAGGCGCCTCGCCGTCGATGCGGCGCGTCATGACCTCCGGTCAGCGCAGCAGGTCGCGGCGGAGCGACGGACGGCATGGAAGATCGCACGGGCGGACCTGACGCGGATCTCGGCCGAGCGTGCGGCGCAGCGCGCGTCGGCGGAGCAGGTCGCCGCGGCACGACGGATGCTGCGTGAGAGAGAGCGCGACGCGAAGGCCGCCGCGGCCGACGTGCGCGCCCGTCAGGTGCGGCTGAATGCGGCGCGGGCGGCGATCCCTGCGGCATCCGCTCCTCGTCCGCTCGAACGTCTGCAGGCCGAGCACGACTCGGTGATCGCACGATGGATGCGCTACGAGACCGACCCGGCTCTGCAGATCGGGTATCCGGCGATGACCGACGTCAAGCGACCGGAGACGGCCGCGTATCTGCGTGCGGCGGACCATGCGAAGGAGATGCGCCGGGCGGCGACCGGCAGGGTCACGCCGGCCGCGTTCGGCGCGTACCGGGACGCCGTGGCAGAGCTCGAGCGCGCCTTCGAGGTGGCAGAGCACGCGGCGAAGGTGCAGGCGGGGGAGGCGACCACGATCCCCGCGTGGCAGGACGCGGCGCAGGACGTGTTGAGCCGCTCGGCCGAGGCGATCGACCGGGCGGCGGGAGTGGCGGCATCCGCTCTCTCGGCATGGACGTCGCGCCGCCGCCCTGGGAAGCCGGACGACCGCAGCTGACTGTCGGCTCGCCGGCGACCATCGATCTCGAGAAAGCACTGGCGATCTCTGTACCGGTATAGTAACCTCTTCTGTACCGCTACAGAAAGACAGGATCATGGAACACCAGATGATCGCGGCGCTCGTCCAGGCCGAACGCCGGACCACATCACGCGACCCGCACACCCAGCGACGCCTCGATGCGATGCGTGCGCGGGACCGGGTCTTCGCCGCACGCGCGAGGGAGGAATGGCGCGCACGCGTGCGCGCGAAAGTGGCACGCGGCATCCGACGCCTCGCCGAGGCCGTCGAGCCTCCGCCGCGCCCGGTCACCGCGTCGAGCGTCCCCGATCCGTGCTGATCCCCGACTCCGTTCTGCCGTCGGGCAGAATGGGGGCGGAGGTGGTCGAGGTGGGACGGGTGACGCTGAAGACGATCGCGGAGCACGTGGGGGTCAGCCGCATGACCGTCTCGAACGCCTTCTCCCGACCCGATCAGCTCTCCGAAGATCTTCGCGCCAGGATCCTGAGCGCCGCGGACGAGCTCGGATACGCGGGTCCGGATCCGGCGGCGCGCGCTCTCGCACGCGGACGCACCGGGGTCATCGGAATGGTCCTGACGAACTCGCCGCGAGACGCCTTCACCGATGACGTGGCGGTCGGATTCGTCCGGGCGGTCGCGGGATCGCTCGCCGACGCGGGGTACTCGCTCGTCCTGCTGCACTCCTCCGGAGAATCCGGAGTCGTTCCGGCACGAGACATCGCGATGGACGGCGCCATCGTGTACTCCTGCGCGCCGGCGATGTCGGCGTACACGGCGCTGCGGGAGCGTCGGCTGCCGATCGTGAACGTCGAGGGTTCGCCCCTCCCCGGAGTTCCCGACATCAGCATCGACAACGCCGCCGGCGCGTACCAGGCCGCCCGGCACCTCGTCGAGCTGGGGCATTCCCGCATCGCGGTGGTCGTCGATGCCCTCGATGCCGACAACCGGCCGTCTTCCGAGATCTCCCTCGAGACCGCTTCGACCACCATCGCGGCACGGATGGACGGATGGATGCGGGCACTCGACGAGGCCGGAATCGTCCCGACGCTGGTCGGGACCCCTGCCCTCGATATCGACGCCGTCCTGCGAGAACGAGTCGATCGGATGCTCGATGATCCGCCGACCGCCGTCCTGGCCTTCTCCGATCTCGCGGCGCTCGAGGTGATGGAGCGGGCTCGGGACCGGGGAATCCGCGTGCCCGAGCAGCTGTCCGTGGTCGGTTTCGACGACAATCCGCTCGCGGCGCGCGTATCTCCGCCGCTGACGACCGTGCGCCAGGACATCGATGCCAAGGGGGAGGCGGCGGTGAAGGCCCTGCTCGCCCTGCTGCGGGAAGAGGACGCTGAGTCCCCGCCGCCGCTCCCCACGGCACTCGTGGTCAGGTCGTCGACGGCTCCGCCGAGCTGAGCGCGCGGCGGGAGTGCCGGCGCCTGTCCTAGGCGCCCACCGTCCGCGTGCGCACGAGCTCGCGATACCAGTGCCCGGAATCCTTCACGGTGCGCTCGAGCGTGTCGAAGTCGACCCGCACGATCCCGAAACGCTTGGCGTAGCCGTACCCCCACTCGAAGTTGTCGAGCAGCGACCACACGAAATAGCCGCGCAGGTCGACTCCGCGTTCGAGCGCGCGATGCGCGGCGGTGAAGTGCCGACGAAGGTAGTCGGTGCGCTCCGGGTCGGGGATGGAGCCGTCCTCCGCGACCTCGTCGTCGAAGGCGGCGCCGTTCTCCGTCACCATGAGTGCCTGCTCCGGGAACTGCTCCGACAGCGACACGAGCAGCTCCTCGAGTCCCTCGGGCGCGATGTTCCAGCCCATCGCCGTGTACGGTCCCGGCTGCTCCACGAACTCCACGACGCCGTCGCTTCCCGGCCAGGCCGTGCCGCCCTCGGCGCCCTTGTGGCCGTCGTTCTGCTGCTTCTCCGAGATGCCGTCCCAGAGCCGCACGGTCGCGGTCGAGTAGTAGTTCACGCCGAGCACGTCGATCGGCTGCTCGATCGTGGCGAGGTCGTCCTGCTGCACGAAGTCCCAGTCGCTGACGGATGCCGTGTCGGCCAGCAGATCGGCCGGGTACTCGCCGCGCAGCATCGGCCCGGTGAAGGCGCGGTTCGCCAGAGCGTCGATGCGCCGCACGGCCTCAGCGGCGCCGTCGCCCTGCCCGCGCAGGACGTGGAAGTTGAGGGTCACGGAGTAATCGGGATCGCCGCTCGACGTCGCCCGCAGCGCCTGGATCGCACGCCCGTGGGCGAGGTTCAGGTGATGCACCGCCGCCAGCGCCGACGCCGGCTCATGCCGACCAGGCGCGTGCCCGCCCTGCCCGTAGCCGAGGTAGGCCGAGCACCACGGCTCGTTGAGCGTGGTCCAGGTGTGCACGCGGTCGCCCAGCGCGGCACCCATGATCTCGGCGTAGCGCTCGAATGCGTCGGTGGTCGCGCGGGAGGTCCAGCCGCCGGCGTCCTCCAGGTACTGGGGCAGATCCCAGTGGTACAGGGTCGCCACCGGGCGGATCTCGCGCTCGAGCAGACCGTCGACGAGGCGCGAGTAGAAGTCGACCCCCGCCTGGTTGACCTCGCCGGAAGCCGTCGGCACGATGCGCGGCCACGCGATCGAGAAGCGGTAGGCGTGCAGGCCCAGATCCCTCATCAGATCGAGGTCCTCGTCGACACGGTGGTAGTGATCGCACGCGACGTCGCCCGTGTCGCCGTTCCAGACTCGCCCCGGCGTCTTGCTGAAGGTGTCCCAGATCGACGGGGTGCGCCCGTCCTCGGCCGCCGCGCCCTCGATCTGGTACGAGGCCGTGGCGGAGCCGAACGTGAACCCCTCGGGGAAGACGAGACCGGAGCCCCGGTAGTCGTCACGCGGGGTGAGCGGGGTGGTCATCCGGTGATCTCCTCGAGGTCGACGTCGTACGTGATGGCGCGTCCGTCGGGGCTGGTCACGGTCACCGAGGCGGCTCCCGCGCCGCCG
The DNA here is from genome assembly GCF_039533965.1 of Microbacterium luteolum. NCBI lineage: Bacteria > Bacillati > Actinomycetota > Actinomycetes > Micrococcales > Microbacteriaceae > Microbacterium > Microbacterium luteolum. Next base: position 1,352,575 of record NZ_BAAAUN010000001.1, on the reverse strand, counting down.
GCGAAGACCCGCAGCTGCAGTCCGTCGTGGTAATCGTACTCAGGGCTGTCGATGCGGGCGCCCCAGGGGAGTGCGGTCCCCGGGCGCACGTACAGCGGCAGGGAATCGAAGCCGTGGGTCTCCCGCCGCCATGAGCCGCCGGTGACGGTCTCGCCGGTGAGCAGCGACGTCCACTCGCCCGACGGCAGGTAGAAGTCGACGGACCCGTCCGCCGAGAACACCGGGGCCACCAGCAGGCTCGACCCCAGCATGTACTGCCGGTCGAGGTAGGCGGTGGCCGGGTCGTCCGGGAACTCCATCATCATCGGCCGCATCAACGGAGTACCCGACGCCGCGGCATCCAGACCCTGCTGGTAGAGGTACGGCATGAGTCGCATCTTCAGATGCGTGAACCGACGCGTCACCTCGACGGCCTCGTCGTCGAACGCCCACGGCACGCGGTACGAACTCGACCCGTGGAAGCGCGAATGCGAGCCGAGCAGGCCGAACGCGGTCCAGCGCTTGAACACGGCGGCATCCGGCGTGCCCTCGAACCCGCCGATGTCATGGCTCCAGAACGCGAAGCCGCTCAGCGCGAGCGACAGGCCGCCACGCAGAGTCTCGGCCATCGACGTGAACGTCGAGGTCGAGTCGCCGCCCCAGTGCACGGGCATGCTCTGCCCTCCCGCGGTCGCCGACCGCGCGAACAGCACCGCTTCGCCCTCGCCGCGGGCGTCGGTGAGCACCTCGAACACGGCGCGGTTGTAGAGCTCCGTGTAGAGGTTGTGCATGCGCTCGGGGTCGGAGCCGTCCGCCCAGACGACGTCGGTGGGGATGCGCTCGCCGAAGTCCGTCTTGAAGCAGTCGACCCCCTGGTCGATCAGCGCGCGGAGCTTCGACTGGTACCAGGCCGTGGCGTCGGGATTCGTGAAGTCGACGAGCCCCATGCCCGCCTGCCAGAGGTCCCACTGCCAGACGGATCCGTCTGCCCGCTTCACGAGGAAACCCTGATCCGCCGCTTCGCGGAAGAGTGCCGAGCGCTGCGCGATGTACGGGTTGATCCACACGCAGACGCGGAGGTCCTTGTCGTGCAGGCGCCCGAGCATGCCCTCCGGGTCGGCGAAGACCCGCGGGTCCCACTCGAAGTCGCACCAGTTGAACTCGCGCATCCAGAAGCAGTCGAAGTGGAAGACCGACACCGGCAGCTCACGGGCGGCCATCTCGTCGATGAACGAGTTCACGGTCTGCTCGTCGTAGTCGGTCGTGAAGCTCGTCGAGAGCCAGAGTCCGTACGACCAGGCCGGCACGATCGGCGGCCGCCCGGTGAGCGCCGTGTAGCGTCCGATCACGTCCTTGGGGGTCGGTCCGGCGATCACGAAGTACTCCAGCACCTCGCCCGACACCGAGAACTGCACGCGTTCGACGGCCTCGGAGCCGATCTCGTAGGAGACGTGGCCCGGGTCGTTCACCAGGACGCCGTATCCGCGATCGGACAGATGGAACGGCACGTTCTTGTAGGCCTGTTCGCTCGAGGTTCCGCCGTCGGCGTTCCAGATCTCGACGGTCTGGCCGTTCTTGACCAGCGGACCGAAGCGCTCGCCGAGTCCGTAGATGTGCTCGCCGACGCCGAGGTCGAGCTGCTCGTGGACGAAGGCGGTTGCGGCCGGTGCGGTCCCGCCCTGGCGGGCATTGGACACGATGCCCTGATCGACCTGGGCTGCTGGGGCGAGCTGGATGTACCCCTGCGCCTTGTGCCCGCTGCCGGTGACCCGACGGCCGTCGACCTCGAACGACAGGTTCCACGGAGCGCCGGGTGCGATGCGGGCCACGAGCGCGCCGGCGTCCACGACGCCGCCGGCATCCGAGACAGCGACGGATGCCGTGCTGGCCGCCGCTCCGGGGAGCGTGAACCCGCCGTGCCATCGGCCGCCGGAGTGATGCGCGATCCGCACGCGGATCACCCCCTCGGCAGGGGAGGAGAGCGTCGTGGTCAGCACGGCGCGGTTGAGCACATCGCCGCGCTTGGCGATCACCATCGTCGGAGCCGTGATGACGATGCCGGGGCCATCGGGGGTGTCATCCGTCTCCACGATGTCGTACGCCTCCTGCGCGTGCAGCGCAGTGACGCCGGGACGAAGCTGCCAGAACCCGTCGGTGAACTTCATTACTTGACTGCTCCTGCCGTGATGCCGCGTGTCAGCGTGCGCTGGAAGATGAGGAAGAAGATGAGCGTGGGGATGATGCCGAGAAGGGCCGACGCGCTCGTGGTGGTGACGTCCATGAGTCGGTCGCCCTGCAGCACGCTGATCGCGACCGGGACCGTCTGGTTCGCGTTCGAGGCGAGGAACGTCAGCGGGATGAGGAACTCGTTCCACGTCCAGATGAAGAAGAAGATGAGCAGCACCGACAGGGTCGGACGGCTGATCGGGAAGATGACCCGCCACAGGATCTGCCAGCGGGTCGCGCCGTCGAGCGAGGCGGCCTCGAGGATCTCCTTGGGGAACGTGCCGTAGACGGACGACAGCAGGTACGTGCCGAAGGCGGCCTGGATGACCGTGAACACGATGATCACCGCCCACACGTTGTCGTACAGGCCGACCGACTTGAACATGTAGTACAGCGGGTAGAGGAGAGCCTCCTGCGGCAGCAGGTTGGCCATCAGGAACAGCAGCACGATCCAGCTGCGTCCGCGGATGCGGCCGATGCCGATCGCGAAGGCGTTGAGCATCGAGATCACGACCGCCAGGACCGCGACGATGCCGGAGATGAAGATGGAGTTCCACACCTTCTCGGGGAAGTTCACCCGCTCCCAGAACTTGACGATGCCGCCGAAGTCGAGCGTCTCGGGGAAGGCGAGCGGGCCGGATGTCGCGTAGTCGACCGGCGACTTGAAGGAGTTCACCAGGACGAGGTAGAAGGGGGCGATGACGAGCAGCGCGCCGACGACGACCAGGGCGAGCAGCAGCCAGTCGACGGGCCGCTTCTTGGTCATGCCGCCGCGCGGACGGCTCTTCGGGGCTTTGCCGGTGACGATGGCAGTGGTGGCGTGCATCACAGTCCCGCCCTTTCCTTGCGCTCGAGCGAGTTCTGCACGCGGATGAACACGATCGACACGATGACCACGACGATGGTGAGCACGGTGGCGATCGTCGCGCCGTAGCCGACGTTCCGCTTCGTGAAGAACTCCTGGTACGCGTAGTAGGCGGGCACGAGCGTCGCGCCCGCGGGTCCGCCGCGCGTGATGATGTAGACGGGGCCGAACACCTTGAGGGCGGCGATCGTGCAGGTCAGGGTCACGACGAAGATCTCCGGGCGGATGATGCTCATCGTGATGGCGGTGAACCGCTGCAGCCAGTTCGCTCCGTCGAGCTCCGCGGCCTCGTACAGCTCCGGATCGACGCGCTGCAGCGCTGCCATGAACACGACGACCGGGTAGCCGAGCTGCACCCACACCATGACGAGCATGAGCACGATGAGTGCCGAGGGCATCTGGCCCAGCCAGTCGTAGGACGGCAGCCCGAAGGCGCCGAGGATCTGGTTGAGCGCACCGTCTCCGCCCGGGCGCACGATCCAGCCGATCACGATGCCCGCGACGGCGATCGGGAGGATCTGCGGCAGGTAGTAGGTGGCCCGCAGGAAGCTGCCGACCCTGCCGCCGAACTTGCGGCCGACGACGTCGAACAGCAGTGCGGCGACCACGAGCCCGACGATCGTGGGGACCACGACCATCGCGAGGATCATCCACACGGAGTTCGTGAACGACGTCCAGAAGTCGCTGTCGGTGAGGATCTTCTGCCAGTTCTCCAGCCCGATGAACTCCGGCGTGCGCACGCCCTTCCACTTGGTGAAGGTGAGGTACACGTTCCAGATGAGCGGGACGATGACGACGACGAGCAGCAGAGCGAATCCGGGAAGCAGGTACATCCAGTAGGCGCCGGTCCCGCCGCTGCGCTGCGGGATGGACGGCTGTTCGGGCGGCAGCTTCTGGCGGCGGCCCTCGCGAGTGGCGAGCGACATGTTCATCTCCAGGTGGAGGCGGGGGCGGCGATCCTGCGGATGCCGCCCCCGCGGTCGGATCAACGGAATTCGGCGGTGCCTTCGTCGTACTGCTCACCGAGGTTGGTGTTCGTCGTCTTCACGTCCTGCGAGCCCGTGATGAGACCCTGGAGCTCCTGGACGATCACGTCGTAGAAGCCGGGGGCGGGCCAGTCCGGGTAGAACGACAGACCATCCGCGTCGAGCACGCCGTTGAACGTCTCGATGAGCGCGGCGCTCTTCTCGTCCGTGATGTCGGCGGTGTCTGCAGCGACGGGCAGGCCGCCGTTGTTGCCGATGATCGCCTGGATCTCGGGCCGCATCGTGATGTCGATGAACTCGTAGGCGAGCTCCTTGTTGGCGGCGTTCTCCGGGACCACCCAGAGGTTGCCCGAGGAGCCCAGCGAGAGGTCCGCGCCCGGGAACGCCGTCATCGTCCAGTCGAAGCCCGTGGCCTCCGCCGCGAAGCGGCCGAACCACCAGGATCCCGAGACGAAGATCGGCGAGGTGCCGTTGATGAACGAGACACCGGCGTCCTCGGCCTTGACCGAGGAGACGTCGGAGGCGATGTAGCCCTTGTCGACGTACTCCTTCAGCGTCTCGGTCGCGGAGGTGACCTCGGGACCCTTCCAGTCGACCGGCTCCTTGTAGAGCTGGTAGTCGTCGACGAAGCCGCGGTCGCCTTCGAGGAGCGCGAGCTGGTACCAGAGCTGCCCGAGGGGGTACTCCGCACCGGCCTCGGCCAGCGGCGTGATCCCCTTCGCGACGAACGCGTCGAGCACGTCGACGAACTCGTCGTAGGTGGTGGGGATCTCGAGCCCCGCCGCCGCGAACGCGTCCTGGTTGTAGTAGACGCCGACGAACTCGCCGTAGTTCGGCACGCCGAACCAGGTGTCGCCGCCCATGACGCCGTCCTCGGAGTACTTCGCCGTCGTCTGCAGCGAGGGTGCGAGCTTCTCGTCCCAGCCGTACTCCTCGACGGCATCCGAGATGTCCGTGATCAGCCCGGTCGATGCGAGGAAGCCCGCCGTCGCGTTGCCCTTGTTGAACTCCATCAGATCCGGTGCGGCATCCGTGTCGAGCACCTGGCTGGCGGTCTTCTGGATCTGCTCGAAGGACTTCTCCTCGAACTCGACCTTCGCACCGGTCTCCTCCTCGAAGACCTTGATGGCCTCGGCCCACGCCTTGCCCATCGCGCTGTCTGCGCCCTCGTAGTGCCAGAGCTTGAGGGTCTTCCCATCGCCGCCGTCATCGCCGGAGCCGGCTGAGCAGCCGCTCAGAGCGATCCCCGTCACGGTGAGCGCGGCCAGCACGGCCAGCGCCTTCGTCCTGCGGATGTTGCGTGCCATCGTCGGCACTCCTTTCTCGGTGGCCCATCGGGCCGGACACTTCTCTGGGTCGGGTGTTCAGTTGTGGGGGAGCGAATCGTCGAAGCGTTTCGACAAAGCGCAAGCGGAAGCGGAGCTTCGGCGGACGTCAGCCCCGAGGGGCGACGGATCCGACGGAGCGGTATTCGGGCGGGATGAGATGGATGCCGGGCCGCACGTCCGCCTCTTCCAGGCGGCGCACCGCGAGGTCGACGGCGAGTTCGCAGGACTGCTGCGGCACGAGCGGGATGGTGTCGACCGGGACCGGCAGGGTGGTCGTGTCGAAGGAAGCGGCCGCGGAGATGACGGAGACGTCTTCGCCGACCAGGAGTCCGCGCTCGTCGAGGACCGCCAGGAGCGCCGCGTGCACGTCGTCGACGGCGTGCACGATGAAGGCCCGGTCGCCGCGTGCGATCGCGGCCTCGGCGGCCGCCCGCACGGCGGCGGTGTCGGTGGCCGATGTGCCGGTGGTGACCCAGTCCAGGCCGACGCCGCGCTCGACGGCCCGATCCTGGACGCCGTGGAGCAGCCGCCGAGGGAAGTTCGACTTCCGGTAGGAGACCTCCGTCTGCCCGAGCAGGGTGATGCGGGTGTGCCCGGCGTCGGCGAGGCGATCCACGGCGAGGTGTCCGGCCGCCTCGAAGTCGAGGTCGACGCAGGTCAGCCCCTCCTGGTCGTCGGGGATCCCGATGAACACGGTGGGGGTGCGCACGGTGCGCGCGATCGCAGCACGCGCGTCGTCCGGAGCGACATCGAGCACGAGGATCGCGTCGACGAGGTTGCTGGCCGCGACACGGTTCATGCCCTCGGAGGCCTGCTCGTCCGTCAGCAGCAGGATGTCGTATCCGCGCTGTCGCGCGGCCACCGCGGTGGCCAGCACGAAGGCCATGTGCGTCGGAGCGTGCGTGTCGGCGCGCAGCGGCTCCGTCAGCGCGAAGATGTGCGTGCGCCTTCCCGCCAGCATCCTGGCCCCGGCATCCGGCTCGTAGCCGAGCACGCGCACGGCGTCCTCGATGCGGACGCGGGTCTTCTCGGACACCGGCCGCTTGCCGCTGAGCGCGTAGGAGACGGTGCTGATCGACACGCCGGCGGCTTCGGCCACCTCATGGATCGTCGTCATCGTGACTCCATCGTCGTCGTGCGGGGAACGCTGTCGAAGCGTTTCGCTAACGCCTCTGGAGCGATGATACGCACGGCGGGGAGAGGAGCGCAAGCTTTTTGTGGTCGCTCGCAACATATTCGTGATGATCGGCGTGGGAGCGGTCCCGCCGATGGTCGATGAAAGGCGACGGAGTCTCGATGGGGGAGGGGATTCGAGACCCCGCCGCCGGTCTCAGGGTGTGACGCGGATCTCGGCGATGATCTCGCCGTATGCCGTCTCGCCGACCGGCGTGAAGCCGACGCGGTGGAAGAAGTTCTCGGGTCCGCCGTCGCCCGCCTCGTAGATCACGTTCACGTGGTCGACCTCGCGGCGTCGCGCCTCGTCGATGAGCGATTCGACCGCGAAGCGCCCGACGCCGCGACCCTGGTCGTCGGCGTCCACGTTGATGCGCCAGAGCACCGAGCGGAAGTGGTCTTCCGGGGCCTCGTCGTCGAAGTTCGCGCTGACGAACCCCACGACCTCGTTGCGATCGAGGATCACCCGCTGCCAGGAAGTCTGCGGGTTGATGACGGTGGCCGCTATCCCGTAGGAGACGGGGGCGAGGAACTGCTCCTGTCCGGGCTTGAGCGACAGGTTGTTCACAGCGACGATCGTCGCAGCGGAGAGTTCGACCATGCGCAGTTCGGACATGATCCCAGGCTAACCCCTCCCGCGCGGAGGAACACGTTTCCGCCGAACATTTCGCTCACGGCCGCAACGCGAGCGTCTTCCGGATGCTGTGACAGGGGGTGCGGCCCACACGGCGAGAGCGGCTCAGGTATCTTGGTATCGAGACAAATAGACCCCGCGAACGGAGAACCTCCTGGTGACCGACGACGCCATCATCTACACCTATACCGACGAGGCGCCGGCCCTTGCCACCGCCTCCTTCCTGCCGATCATCCAGGCCTACACCGGCCAGGCGGGCATCGAGGTGGAGACCCGCGACATCTCGCTGGCCGGCCGCATCCTCGCCGCCTTCCCGCAGAAGCTGAGCCCCGAGCAGCAGGTCGGCGACTCGCTCGCCGAGCTCGGCGGCCTCGCGACTCTGCCCGAGGCGAACATCATCAAGCTGCCGAACATCTCGGCATCCATCCCTCAGCTCAAGGGCGCGATCACCGAGCTCCAGCAGCAGGGCTACGACATCCCGGACTTCCCGGACGAGCCTTCCTCCCTCGAGGAGAAGGACGTGCGGGCGCGGTACGACCGCATCAAGGGCTCCGCGGTCAACCCCGTGCTCCGTGAGGGCAACAGCGACCGTCGGGCGCCGCTGGCGGTGAAGAACTACGCCAGGAAGCACCCGCACCGCAACAAGCCGTTCGCCGAGGGGTCGAAGACCCGCGTCGCGACGATGGGTCACGACGACTTCAAGAGCAACGAACGATCCTGGGTCGCCGCGCACGACGACGTCCTCAGCTTCCGCCACACGGCGGAGGACGGTACCGTCACCATGCTCAAGGAGGGGCTGAAGGTCCTTCCGCGCGAGATCATCGACGCGACGTTCCTCTCGGCGACCGAACTCGACGCGTTCCTCGACGAGACGCTGAAGACGGCCAAGGCCGACGGCATCCTCTACTCGGTGCACCTGAAGGCGACGATGATGAAGGTCAGCGACCCGATCATCTTCGGCCACGTCGTGCGGGCGTTCTTCACGGACGTCTTCGCGCAGTACGGCGAACAGCTCGCCGCCGCGGGCCTCAGCGCGAACGACGGCCTCGGCTCGATCCTCACGGGTCTCGCGAACGTGGCAGGAGGCGACGAGATCGCCGCCGCGTTCGACAAGGCCATCGCCGAGGGCCCCGCGCTCTCGTATGTGAACTCCGACAAGGGGATCACCAACCTCCACGTGCCGAGCGACGTGATCGTCGATGCCTCCATGCCCGCGCTCGTGCGCAACGGCGGCAAGCTCTGGGGCAAGGACGGCGGCGAGGCGGACACGCTCGCGGTCATCCCGGACTCCTCGTACGCGAGCGTCTATCAGGCCGTGCTCGACGACGTCATCGCGAACGGTCCGCTGGATCCCGCCACGATCGGCACCGTGCCGAACGTGGGTCTGATGGCGCAGGCGGCCGAGGAGTACGGCAGCCACGACAAGACGTTCGAGATCGCTGCGGACGGCATCGTCCAGGTCCTCGACGGCGAGGGCACCGTGCTGATCGAGCACAAGGTCGGCGCCGGCGACATCTGGCGTGCGACGCAGACCAAGCACATCCCGGTGATGGACTGGGTGAAGCTCGCGGTCAACCGCGCACGGGCGAGCGGCGTGCCTGCCGTGTTCTGGCTCGACGCGAACCGCTCGCACGACGCGCAGATCATCGCCAAGGTGCATCAGGGTCTCGCGACGCTCGACACCAAGGGGCTGACGATCACGATCCTCGCGCCCGAGGAGGCCACGCGCTACACGCTTGCACGGATGCGCCACGGGCTCGACACGATCTCGGTCACCGGCAACGTGCTGCGCGACTACCTGACCGACCTGTTCCCGATCCTCGAGGTGGGCACGAGCGCCAAGATGCTCTCGATCGTCCCGCTCCTCGCCGGTGGCGGTCTGTTCGAGACGGGTGCCGGCGGTTCTGCGCCCAAGCACGTGCAGCAGCTGGTGGAGGAGAACTACCTGCGCTGGGATTCCCTGGGCGAGTTCTTCGCGCTGGCCGCGTCGCTCGAGCACTTCGCCGACCGCACGGGCAACGAGAAGGCCCGCGTCCTCGCCGAGACCCTGGATGCCGCGACCGGCACCTTCCTCGAGGAGGACCGTTCCCCGGGCCGCGCTCTCGGCACGATCGACAACCGCGGCAGCCACTTCTACCTGAGCCTCTACTGGGCCCAGGAGCTGGCTGCGCAGACCAAGGATGCCGAGCTCGCCGCGTCCTTCGCGCCGATCGCCGCGACTCTCGCCGAGAACGAGGAGACCATCGTCTCCGAGCTCAACGCGGTGCAGGGGAAGCCGGTCGAGATCGGCGGGTACTACCGCCCGGACGACGCGCTCGTCGAGGCGGTCATGCGTCCGTCGGCCACGCTGAACGGCATCGTCGACGCCCTGCGCTGACGAACACGGAAAGGGGCCGGATGCGAATCGCATCCGGCCCCTTTCGCGTGCGTCCCCGCGAGGAGACGTCCGCTCAGTGGTGGACCGAGACCTCGAGGCCGACCGGCGCCCAGTCGAAGACGTACTTCGCGACCGAGACCGGCATGTTCACGCACCCGTGACTCATCTGGTTGCCGAAGTTGTTGTGCCAATAGGCGCCGTGGAAGGCGATGTCCCTCGCGAACCAGGTGTTCCACTGGACATCCTTGGTGACGTAGTCCTCGCCGATCATGTCCTGGATCTCGGTGTGTGCGAACACGGTGAAATTGCCGGTCGGGGTGGGGGTCGCGTCCAGGCCGGAGGAGATCGCCCACGACTGGACGACGGCACCGTTCTCGTACAGCGTCGTCTGCTGTGTGCTGAGGTTGACGTCGATCCGCCGGAAGAGCGTGACGGTCTCGAAGGGGACCTCGGTGACCGAGAGGGCGAACACGCCGTCGCCGGCGGCGAGCTGCTGAGCGAACTGCTCCGCCACGTCGGAGGTGTCGCCGACTGCGCGACCGGTGACGCCGGCCTGCTCTTCACGAAGGACGTTGCCGCCGGAGTCGACGATGCTCGTCGCGCTGACCGGAGCGCGGTCGACGACCAGGGCGAGGTAGTCGGAAGTGGCGCTGATGGCCTGCGCGTCGGCGTCGATGCGCAGCTGGCCGCCGTCGTCCACGACGGTGAGCCAGGTGGCGGCCGTGGCAGCATCGATCGGGACCGTGCGCTCTCCGCCGACGTAGAAGCCGATCGTGGTGAGCAGCGTGTTCATCTTCGCGGCCATCGCGGCAGCGTCGTCATCGGAGACAGCGGCGGGGGCCTCGGCCGGGCCGCCGGGGAACTCGAGCGTCTTGCCGCCGCCGGCGACGGCGTCGACGAATGCCGCGTTGAGCTCGCTCACGTCGATGCCGGTTCCGGCCTCGGCCGGGGTGGAGACGTAGGCGGCGGTGGCTGCGTCGAAGACGACGCCGGCATCGATCGGGTCCTCGAAGCTGGTCGGAACGGCTGCGCGCAGGGCGCTCGTCGCCTTCTCGGCGTCGAAGGTGATCTCGGCGGGCACGGGCTCGCCCATCCAGGCGCCGAGGTTCCACATCGGCGCCGCGGCGAATGCCTTGTCGGCGAGAGCCGTCGCATCGACGGAGGCGCCGAGGTCGGCGCCGGTCAGCACCGTGCCCTCGCCGTCGCCGGTGAGGGTGACCTCTGTCTCGGCGAGATGGGCGTCGATCGCATCGGCGGCGGCACCGGGAGTCATCCAGCCGACCGGGATGCCGGCGACGGTCGTTCCCGGGGCGATGAGGACCATGGAGGCCGCACCAGCGCCGATGGCGAGGACACCGAGGCCGAGGCCGATCCACAGACCGAGGCGGCGCTTCTTCGGCGCGGGCTCGATCGGAGCCCACGCGAGCGGCTGCTCGCCGGTCGTCGGAGGCATGGAGTCGGTGGGTGCGCCGGTGGGTGCGATGACGGCCGTAGCCGCGCCGTCGTCGCCATGCGCCTGTGCTGCGCCCGGTACTGAGATCACATCGGTCACGAACTTCACCCCCCGGTTCTCACGTGTCCTGTTGCTCAATAGTACGGGATGGCAGGTAACAGGGAGGCAACGGTGCTATCCGCGCGGGCCGCGCGGGGGTATAGGTCAGCTGATGACCGCGAGCCCATCGATCTCGACCAGCATCTCCTCACGCGGCAGTCCCGTGAAGACGGTGGTGCGCGCGGGGAGCACGCCGCTCGTCGTGTGAGCGGTCACGAAGGCGCCGTAGGCCTCGTTCATGAGGGGGAAGTCCTCGCGCGTGGTGAGGTAGACGCGCAGCATGACCACGTCGTCGAACGTGGCGCCCGATGCCTCGACGATCGCCTTGACGTTCTCGAGGGTGCGGGTCGTCTGGGCGGCGACGTCTCCGGGGAAGAGGTACTCGTTCGTCTCGGGGTGGACCGGTCCCTGGCCGGAGACCTGCACGATGGGTCCCTTGCGGACGCCCTGCGAGAAGGTGTGCGCGGGGGCGGGAGCGGCATCGGTGGAAACTCGGGTCTTCGCGGTCATGGTTCCACCCTAGTAGCCTTGTTAGGTGCCTCTACAAATTCCGGATCCTGTTCTCGGCGCCTGGGCGAAGGGCTTCCCTGCCCGCGCATCCGGGCTGCGTCTCTCGGAGATCGCCGACGCGGATCTGCACCTCTCCGACCTGGTCACGCCGGTGCTGACGGTGCAGGAGAGCGCGCTCGCCCACAACGAGGACACCGTGTTCGCCTGGGCGCGGGCCCAGGGCGTCCTCCTCGCCCCGCACGGCAAGACGACGATGGCACCGGCGCTGTGGCAGCGCCTGCTCGACGCCGGAGCGTGGGGCATCTCGGTCGCGACCCCGTGGCAGGCCGAGGTCGCCGTGGACGCCGGCGTGTCGACCGTGCTGATCGCGAACGCCGTGACCGATGCCGCAGCCGCCTCCCGGCTCGGCGATCTCCTCGCCGCCGATGCGGGACTGCGCATCCTGTGCTGGGCCGATTCCGTCGCCGGGGTGGGAATCCTGGCGGCAGCGCTCGCCGATGCGGCGCGGCCGCTCGACGTCCTCGTCGAACTCGGCGGCGCTCGCGGACGCACCGGCGCGCGCACGGTCGAGGAGGGGGAGCGCATCGCCGCGGCGATCTCGGCAGCCCCCGGTCTGAGGCTCGCGGGCGTCGCCGGCTACGAGGGGCCGTTCGGTCCCGATCGCAGCGATGCCTCGGTGGGGGCCGTCGACCGGTACCTGCAGACCCTGATCGAGCTGCATGAGCGCATCGAGTATCCCGACGGCATCCGTCCGGTGCTCAGCGCGGGCGGCAGCTCCTTCCCGGACCGTGCGGCCGCCGTGCTGGCGCGGAGCGAGGGCGCCGACGTGGTGCTGCGATCCGGGGCGTTCCAGATCCATGACGACGGGTTCTACAGCCGGATGTCGCCGTTCGGGCCGCTCACGGGCACCGCGCCGCTGCGGTCGGCGATGCATGCGTGGGCGCGAGTGGTCTCGCAGCCCGAGGATGGCCTGGCCCTGCTTGACGCGGGTCGGCGCGATGTGCCGTTCGATCTCGACCTCCCCGTGCCGCAGTCGGTCGACGGCGAGATCACGGCCCTCAACGACCAGCACGCCTTCCTCCGTCTCGCCGACGGAGCGACGGCAGCCGTCGGAGACGTGGTGCGGCTGGGGCTCTCGCATCCGTGCACAGCTTTCGACAAGTGGCGGGTGGTCGCCGTGATCGACGACCCCGACGCCGCCGACCCTCGTGTGATCGGAGCGGTCGCGACATGCTTCTGAGCGCCGAGAAGGCCGCGGCCGGCCTCGTCCGGATCTATCGCGGGGCGACCGTCGTCGACGGTACGGGCGCGCCGCGGTACGCCGCCGACGTGGCGGTCGAGGGCGCCAGGATCGTCGCGATCGTGAAGAGCGCGGATGCCTCCTCCGTCGAGTTCGAGCTGCCGGACGGTGCCGTGGAGGTCGATGCGAGCGGTCTCGTCCTCGCGCCGGGGTTCATCGACATGCACGCGCACAGCGACCTCGCGGTCCTCACCGGTGCGGCTCACCAGGCCAAGATCCGCCAGGGCGTCACGACCGAGGTGCTCGGTCAGGACGGCCTCGGATACGCGCCGCTGGACGAGGAGACGGCATCCGTCATCCCCGGGCAGATCGCCGGCTGGAACGGCAGGCCCGAGGTCGCTCCCTGGCGCACGATGGAGGACCTGCTCGTGGCCATCGACGCCGCGACGGTCGGGAACGCGGCTGTGCTGGTTCCTCAGGGGAACCTCCGCATGATGGTCGTCGGACACGCGAACCGTCGCGCCACGCCGACGGAGGTCGCCGCCATGGCGGAGATGCTCGGCCAGGCACTCGACGCCGGCGCCTTCGGGATGTCGAGCGGTCTCACCTACACGCCCGGCATGTACGCGGACGCCGACGAGCTCGAGGCCCTGTGCCGCGTGGTCGCCGAGCGCGGCGGCTACTGGGCTCCGCACACGCGCAGCTACGGCGGAGGAGCGCTCGACGCCTATCGCGAGGTGCTCGACATCGGCCGACGCACGGGCTGCCCGATCCACCTAACCCACGCGACGATGAACTTCGCACCGAATCGCGGACGCGCCGAGGAGCTGCTCGCGCTGGTGGACGCGGCGATCGGCGACGGCGTCGACGTGACGCTCGACACCTACCCGTACCTCCCCGGCGCCACGACGCTGTCCGCTCTGCTGCCCAGCAGACTCGCCGCGTCGGGTGATCTGCTGGGGACGATCGCCGAGCTGGATGCGGACGGCAGGGAAGCCGTCCGGGTCGAGCTCGAGGAGACCGGGTGCGACGGGTTCCACGGCGAGAAGGCCGACTGGTCGGAGATCCAGATCTCCGGGGTCGCGAACCCGGCGCTCGCCGACCTGGTCGGGCGCACGGTCGCCGAGATCGCGGCGACGACGGGGCGTCGGGGGATCGACGTCGTGCTCGACACGATCACCGCGGATGCCGGGGCGACCGGCATCCTGATGCACATCGGAGACGAGGGGAACGTCCGCGCCATCATGCGGCATCCGCGTCACACCGGCGGCAGCGACGGGATCCTGATCGGCGCGCGTCCTCACCCTCGCGCTCGCGGAACCTTCCCGCGGTATCTCGGGCACTATGTGCGCGAGCTGGGCGTGCTCACGCTCGAGGAGACGGTGCGGCATCTCGCCGGGACGCCGGCCGCGCGCCTCGGCCTGGACCGGGGCGACGCGCCCCGAGGTGTCGTCCGTGAGGGTGCGACCGCCGACCTGGTGCTGTTCGACCCGGAGACGGTCGCGGCCGGCGCCACGTTCGAGAGCCCGCTCGAGGTGCCGATCGGCATCGTCGAGGTGCTGATCGCCGGCGTCCCGGTGCTGTCCGGCGGAGAGGTCACGGGAGCGACGCCGGGGCGAGCGCTGCGGATGCCGCCGCCCGCGCACCGTGCCACGGTGCCGCGCATCGATGCCCGCATAGACCCGTCCGTTCCCGCGTTCTCCTGGGGGCCCTCGACGCCGATCATCGCGGAGCCGGGACTGACGGCATCCGTGGTGCGGCTGGGCGGGGGAGAGGTGGCCGATGATTCGCCGCCGATCCGGCTCCTGATCGAGGAGGGCATCGCCGCCGAGGTCGCCGGCAGTGGCCAGGTCGGCGAGGAGGCGTTCCGGCTGACCGTCGCCCCCGACGGCATCGAGATCCGCGGTGCGAGCGCGGCCGGCGTCTTCCGCGGCGCCACGACCCTGCGACAGCTGCGGGACCCGGATGCCGCGACGGCGGCGCTGCCCGCGGGTGTGTGGCAGGGGGCGCCCGCGTACGGCTGGCGCGGAGTGATGCTCGACGTCGCGCGCCACTTCCGCCCCGTGGACGAGGTACGGCGTCTCATCGACCTTCTCGCGGATCACCACCTGAACGTGCTCCATCTGCACCTCACCGACGATCAGGGCTGGCGCTTCGAGGTGCCCGGCTACCCGCGGCTCACCGAGGTGGGCTCCCGTCGATCGTCGACGCAGCGAGGGCATGGTCCGCTCGCGACCGTCGAACCGGGCGTCCACGAGGGGTTCTACACGACCGACCAGCTGCGGGAGCTCGTCGCGTACGCGGCGGAGCGCTTCGTCACGCTCGTGCCGGAGGTGGAGCTCCCCGGTCATATCCAGGCCGGCCTGGCCGCGTACCCGGAGCTGGGCAACACCGATGTCGGGGAACCTGTCACGGCGCCCTGGGAGCGCTTCGGGGTCAATCCGCGCACGCTCGCGCCGACCGAGGCCTCGCTGGCGTTCGGTCGAGCGGCCATCGACGCGCTGTGCGATGCGTTCGACGCCGAATGGATCGGCATCGGCGGCGACGAGGTGCCCGTGACGGAGTGGGCGCAGAGTCCCGCGGCCGCCGAGCGGATGCGGGAACTCGGCCTCGCCATTCCGCACGACGTCCAGCCATGGTTCACGGCGCAGTTCGTCGCGCACGTGCGCAGCCGCGGCCGCACCGCGCTGGCGTGGGACGAGGTGCTCGAAGGCGAGGTGCCGGAGGGTGTCCGCATCCTCGCCTGGCGTGGTCCCGTCGCGATGCGGGAGGCGCTGAGGCGGGGCATCCCGGTCATCGCCTGCCCCGACCTCGAGGTGTATCTGGACTATCCGCAGTCGGAGTCCGCCGAGGAGCCGATCCGCGTCGGTCCTCCGCTCAGCATCGAGCGGGCGTACACGCTGCGCATCGAGGACGGCGCGGTCGGCGGTCAGGCGAACGTGTGGAGCGAGCATCTGCCCACGCGCGACCGGGTCGACTTCGCGATGTTCCCCCGGGTCGCGGCGATCGCCGAACGGCTCTGGGCCGGCGGGGAACCAGCGCCCTATGCTGATTTCGGGCGGCGACTCCCGACGCACCTGCGCCGCCTGGAAGTCGCGGGGGTGCGTTATCGCCCCCAGGACGGCCCGGCACCGGATCAGCGGCGCCCCGGCGTCCCGGGAAAGCCTCTCACCGTCGAGGCGCGGGAGGCGATCGTCGCGGGGCTGGTCGCCCGGCTCGTGGAGCTCTCGGATTCTCGCCCCGTTCCGCCTCGAAAGTAATGTAACGTTTCGGTAACCCTCGCCGTCCGCCTCGCGGCAGAGGTTGCACAAATTTTGTTCGTAAGGTCTACTAACAAACATGTCCGTTTCGGATGAACAGCGTGCCGCATCGCCCTCGGAGTACGGCGGTGCGAATGCCCACGCCTTCGGCCCCGGCCGCCACCTTCGCTCCCGGTCCAAGGTGCTGCCCGAGCACGCGCGCGGTCATAACCGCGCCCTCGTCCTGCAGACCCTGTATCACGCCGGAGCGATGAGCCGCGCCGACCTCTCGCGCGAGACCGGACTGACCCGCGTGACCATCTCCGACCTCGTCGCCGAGTTCATCGCCGACGGGATCGTCATCGAGATGGGAGTGCGCGAAGCCGTGGGGCCGGGCAAGCCCCCGATCCTCATCGACATCGACCGCATCGGTCATCAGATCCTCGGGCTCGATCTCTCCGGTCCGAGCGCGTTCGAGGGCGCCGTGCTCAGCCTCGACGGCGACGTCCTCGAACGTCGCGAGGTCGCCCGTCCGGAGTCTCCGGACGGCGACGCGGTGTACGCCGCGACCCTCGAGCTCGCGCGCATGCTCGTCGCGGCGTCGACGCAGCCTCTGCTGGGCGTCGGCATCGGCACCCCCGGCGTCGTGCGCCCCGACGGCGTGGTCCTCAGCTCGCCCAACCTCGGCTGGTCGAACTTCCCGCTCGAGGCCAAGCTCAGCGTCGATCTCGACCTTCCGGTGCTGGCCCGCAACGACGCCAACGCGGCCGTGCTCGCCGAATACACGTTCGGTGACGCCAAGGCCGACTTCATGCTGATCAAGCTCGGACGCGGTGTCGGCGCCGGACTCATCACGGGCAGCCAGCCGCTGCTCGGCAGCCGATTCGCCGCCGGTGAGATCGGGCACGTCGTCGTCGGAACCGACGGCGGACCGCGGTGCGCCTGCGGCAAGGACGGATGCCTCGAGGCGTGGCTCAGCGTCAGCCGCATGCGCGAGGCGCTCGCAGCCGACCCCGGTGCGCGGGACGAGATCCTCCGTGATTCGGGAACGCGCATGGCGATCGCCATCGCCCCGATCGTCGCGGCCCTCGATCTGTCCGAGGTCGTGCTCTCCGGTCCCGCCGACCTGCTCGACGGGATCCTCATCGACGCGGCGATCGAGACGCTGCATGCGCGCACGCTCGAGGGCGTCTTCGAAGACGTCGTGGTGCGCCGCACCCACCAGGATGACATCGTGCTGCGCGGAACCGCGGTGATGGTGCTCTCCGGGCAATTGGGGGTGTCGTGACCCGCGCCGACACCACGACAGACGCAAGCGCCATCCGATGAGCGGGGCAGAGACCGCCGACCGAGCCGGTCGGCAGATTCGAGTGGGCCTGGACGTCGGCGGGACGAAGATCGACGCGGTCGCCGTCGACGGCTCCGGCGACATCCTCGGCCGCATCCGCCGATCGACCGGCTGGGGCGACGACGCCGTGGTCGAGAGCATCGTCATGGCCGTCACCGCGCTCGCCGACGAGACGGGCTTCCCCGTCTCCGACATCGGCTCCGTCGGCATCGGCATCCCCGGTCTCGTCGACGTCGCGGAGGGGCGCGTCGACCACGCGGTCAACCTCGGGGTGAAGTCGCTCGATCTCGCCGCGCGCGCCGAGCGGATGCTCGGCATTCCGTTCCGCGTCGAGAACGACGTGAAGGCCGCCGCCCTCGGCGCCGCTGTGCTCAGCGGCGTCGCGGGATCCATGGCCTACCTCAACCTCGGCACCGGCGTCGCAGCTGGCATCGTGATCGACGGGCGCATCTGGCGCGGTTCGCGCGGCACGGCCGGCGAGGTCGGACACATCTCTGTCGACCCGCACGGACGCCTCTGCGGATGCGGACAGCTCGGCTGCATCGAGACGTTCTGCGGCGGGGGAGCCCTCGCGAAGGCCTGGGGACGCCCCGGTGCCCTCCCGATCAGGGACATCTTCGATGCGGCGGATGCCGGAGACGCCCACGCGTCGACACTCCGCGACGATCTCTACCACGGGGCGGCCGCGGCGGTCCGGATCCTCGTGCTGTCCGCGGACGTCGAGACCGTGGTCATCGGCGGTGGGCTCACCGCGCTCGGCGCGCGGCTCGAGGACGGCATCCGCACCGCCCTGCACGCCGGCGCAGAGGCGTCGCCGTTCATGCGGTCGCTGCGCCTGGATGAGAGAATCGAACTGCTCTCCGCGGGTTCCCCCGCGGCTGCCTTCGGCGCCGCTCTGGTGGGCGCCTCCGTACCCGAGAAGGAGATCGTCCCCCATGGCTGAGGTCGTCATCGTCGAGAACGCGGCTGCTGCCGGCGCGCTGGTCGCCACCGAGATCGTCGAGCTCATCGAGAGCCGCCCCGACGCGGTGCTGGGCCTCGCCACGGGCTCCACGCCGCTTCCGGTCTACCTCGCGCTGCGCACGCAGCTCGCCGGGCACGACGTCTCGCAGGTCCGCGGCTTCGCCCTCGACGAGTACGTCGGCATCGACCCCGCGCACCCCGAGAGCTACCGTTCGGTGATCACGCGCGAGGTGGTCGAGCCGCTCGGGCTCGACCCGCAGCGCATCCACGTGCCCAATGGCGCCGCGGCGACCATCCAGCACGCCGGCGACGACTACGAGGCCGCGATCGCCGCGGCGGGCGGAGTGGACCTGCAGATCCTCGGGATCGGGACCGACGGGCACATCGGCTTCAACGAGCCCGGATCGTCGTTCGCCTCGCAGACCCGCGTGAAGACGCTCACCGAGCAGACCCGCGAGGACAACGCGCGGTTCTTCGACTCCATCGACGACGTGCCGCGGCACTGCATCACCCAGGGGCTCGGCACGATCCTGAAGGCGCGCCATCTGGTCCTGCTGGCGTTCGGCGAGGGCAAGGCGCAGGCCGTGGCCGACGCGGTCGAGGGGCCGCTCACGGCCTTCCTCCCCGGCTCCGCGATCCAGCTGCACCCGCATGCCACCGTGGTCGTCGACGAGGCCGCGGCATCGCGTCTGAAGCTCGCGGACTACTACCGCTACACGTTCGCCAACAAGCCCGCCTGGCAGGGCATCTAGCGGGAGCGCCCTACGGGGTGTGCGCCGGCCAGGCGATCGGCAGCAGATGCTCGAGGCTCAGCGGCGCAAGCGGCAGCGTCGCGACGTCGGACGGCGTGATCCAGCGCAGTTCTGCGAGCTCGGCCTGCACCGACACGGCGTCCGGGGCGACGGAGGTCGCGAACGCCTCGGCGACGACGCGGTGACCGGGTTCGTTGGCCGCTTCGGAGATGAACGTGCCGAGCGGCTGGAGGTCCGCCTCGTCGAGACGCAGCCCGAGCTCCTCGTGCAGCTCGCGGATCAGCGTCTGCGCGGGCGATTCACCGGGCTCCGGCTTGCCGCCGGGCTGCATGAACCTCGTCGTCCCCTGCTTGCGGACGACGAGTACGCGCCCGTCGTCGTCGACGATCACGGCCGCGCTCACATGGATGTCAGGCATCGGGCTCGAAGACCTTCCCGGGGTTGAGGATGCCGAGCGGGTCGAACACCCCGGCGATCTGACGCTGCAGCCGCCACTGGTCGTCACCGAGCTCGTCGGCGAGCCAGCGACGCTTCAGCACGCCGATGCCGTGCTCGCCGGTCAGCGTGCCGCCCAGGCGGATCGCGGAGCGGAACAGCTCGTCGGCGGCGGCCCAGACGTGCGTCGGAGTCTCCGGGCCCTCGAAGATGAAGTTCGGGTGGAGGTTGCCGTCGCCGGCGTGCGCGACCGTGGGGATCGTGAGACCGAAGTCGCGCTCGATGCGCGCGATCTCGTCGAACATGGCCGGCATCGCACTGCGCGGCACCGAGACGTCTTCGATCAGCGTGGTGCCGAGAGAGGCCATCGCCGCGTGCATCGAGCGCCGGATCGCGAGAAGCCGCTCGCCCTCCTCGCGGTCGCGGGCGAGTGTCGTGAGGCCACCGTGATCGCGCAGGATCCCGGCGATCGTCTCGGCCTCCGCAGCGGCCGCCGGGCCGTCTGTCCGGACGGTGAGCTGCGCTGCCCCAGGCGCCGGGGCGGGGAGGTCGAGCAGCGCGTGGACGGCGGCCAGGCTCGCGGCATCCATCAGCTCCATGATCGCGGGCTGCACACCGGCAGCGGTGACCGCAGCGGATGCCGCGGCCGCGGCCCGCACGTCGGGGAAGGTCGCGGTCAGCGTGCAGACGTCGCCCGCGACCAGGCGGCGCAGCTTCAGGGTCGCGCCGACGACGACGCCCAGCGTGCCCTCCGAGCCGATCACCAGCGAGGTGAGGTCGAGGCCCGTGACGCCCTTGACGCTGCGGTGTCCGAGGTGGAGCAGGCGGCCGTCGGCGAGCACGAGGTCGACGCCGAGCACCGCATCGCGCACGACGCCGTACTTGGCACAGAGAAGCCCTCCCGCACCGGTCGCGATGTTGCCGCCCACGGTCGAGATGTCGCGGCTGGCGGGGTCGGGCGCCCACCACACCCCGGAGGCGGCGAGCCTGTCGTTGAGGTCGGCGTTGAGGATCCCGGGTTCGACGACGGCGAGCAGATCGTCGGGCCGCACCTCGAGGATCGCGTCCATCCGACGGGTGGAGAGCACGATCTCGCCCTCGCCGGCGTTGGCCGCGCCCGCCAACCCCGTGCCGGCGCCGCGGACGACCACGGGCGTGCGTGTGGCGGTGGCGATCCGCATGGTCCGCTGAACGTGATCCACGGTCTCCGCGTGCACGACGGCGAGCGGGCGCCCGACGGCCGCGTGACCGGAGCGGTCGGCCCGTGCCTCTTCGAGCGCCTCGGGTCGCACATCGACGAGCGGGCCGAGCTCCTCCTGCAGAAGGGGCAGCGCCGTCACGTCCGCGCCCTCGCGCTCACGCCTGCACACTCACGGACGTGCGCTCACGACAGGGTGCGTCGGCCGCTGAGGACCCCGGTGACGATCGCGACCAGGGCGAATGCCGTGCCGATGAGCGCCTGGCCCATCGACCACCACGCGATGGTGACGCCGACGTAGATGAAGAGCTCGACGGCCGCACGGAGGAACGGATGCACCCGCAGGACCGGGCGCGGAGAGAGGAACAGCGCCCAGATCAGCAGGACGACGATCGGGGCGCCCACACCTGCGACGACGTTCCACGGAAGCGACCAGCTGGCGAAGCCCCAGAGAGCGAGGGATGCCACGGCGACGACGAGCACGACGGCGCGGACGATGTCGAGCGCGGTGATGACCGGACGGTCGACGCCGGGGACGGGTGCGGAATCCTGGGGCATGCTCCCAGTCTATTCGGCGGGTGCAGGCTCCTCGGCCGGTGCGAGAGCCTCGTCGACCGGGGCCGTGGCCGCCTCGTCGACCGGGGCCGACTCGACGACGGCGGGTGCGGTCTCGATCGGAGCCGGTTCCGTCTCGACAGGCGCAGGAGCGGGCTCGACAGGCGCAGGAGCGGGCTCGACCGGGGCGGGAACGGGCTCCGGTTCCACGGGGGCGGCCGGCTCATCCGGCACGGCGGCCGGAACGGTGCCTGCGCTGTCATCGAGGATCGTGGCGTCGACCGGAGGCACATCCGCGTCGATGAGCGGGGGTTCGCCCAGCGCACGCAAAGTCGTGTCGGCGGACGGGCCGATGCCGTCGGCGAGCACATAGCGGAAGGTCACCGTCGTGTCGGCCGAGAACAGCAGCTGAACCAGACCGGGCCGCAGGTCGATCGTCCCCTGTCCGAGGGAGTCCAGGACGATCTCGTCGCCTCCGCCGCGGCTTCCGTCGAGCAGCGCCTCCACGGTCGTTCCGGGCACTCCCGTGATCGGCACGCTGTAGTGGATGCGCAGACCCTCGAACCAGATCGTGGCGGCGGACCAGGAGGGAGCCGTGGTCGGCACTGCGGGGTCGGTCGGGTCGGTGGGATCGGTCGGGTCCGTCGGGTCCGTGGGATCGGTCGGGTCCGTCGGGTCCGTCGGGTCCGTGGGATCAGTGGGGTCGGTCGGGTCCGTGGGGTCCGTGGGATCGGTTGGGTCGACCTCGTCCTCGGGGTCGGTCGTCGGCGGCACCGGCGGAGCGACGACCGGCCCG
Organism: Microbacterium luteolum; assembly: GCF_039533965.1. Classification (NCBI taxonomy): domain Bacteria; kingdom Bacillati; phylum Actinomycetota; class Actinomycetes; order Micrococcales; family Microbacteriaceae; genus Microbacterium; species Microbacterium luteolum. The sequence goes on along the minus strand of NZ_BAAAUN010000001.1, from coordinate 1,330,419 downwards.
GTCTGCTCCGGTGTCGACCGCGCGGCGGGCTCTTCGGCCGGCGGGGTCGGCGTCGCGTCGGGCTTCGTGACCGGTTCTTCGATGACGACCGGTTCTTCGAGGTTCATCGAGGCGTCGGGTCCGACGTCGGAGGTGATCGACGACGAGCCTCCGTCGGCGGCGCTGGCCAACGAGGTCGCGGGTTCGGCCCCGGCGAGGCCGGGGATGATCGTCGCTGCGGCGACGACGCCCGCGACGACCAGAGCCGCAGAGCCCACGCCGACGAGCGCACCCATCCCGGTGAGCACGCCACCGGACGTGCCGACGCCGGTGGCGACACCCGCGCCGCCGCCTGCCGTACCGCCCGAACCGGCCGTGCCGCTCCCCGAGCCTGCTCCCAGAGCCACGGCACCAGCGCCGGGGTCGCCTGCGAACACGCTGCCGGGGATGCTGGAGGGCATCGCGGCGAGGGCGACGATCGGCGCTCCGCCGCCCTGCAGCGTCGCGAGATACCCCGCGGCGCCGGTGACGCCCAGGACGAGAGGGAGGAGGACCAGAGCGAGACGCTTCGAGACGTCTTTCGCCTCGGCCGCGACGATCATGCAGCGCGCGCACTCGTCGAGGTGCAGCTCGAGTCGCTTGTGGTCGCGCGTGCCGAGGTTGCCTCGCGAGTACGCGCCGAGGTGCTCGATGGTCCACTGGCAGTCCGATCCCTCGGCTGCGCTGCGCAGGTGCGCCTGGATCCATGCCTCACGGAGGCCTTCGCGGGCCCGGAAGGCCAGCTGCGAGACGGCGCCGGACTTCATCCCGAGGAGCGGGGCCACCTCGTGCGGCTTCATCTGCTCGATCTCGGTGTACCAGAGCACCTCCTGCCAGCGGGAGGGGAGGCTGCGGAAGGCCTGCGCGGTCAGGCTGCGGTCGAGAGCCTCGTTGGCGGCCTGGTCTGTGGTGTCAGGGTCGGCGACCGTGTCGAGTTCGTCGATCGCGGTCTCGCGACGGGAACGGCCCCAGGCCGCCGCCGTGTTGCGGATGCTCGTGAACAGGTAGGCGCGGAACGAGCCGTTCGGGCCGCCACCCTTGATGATCGCCTGATAGATGCGGGTGTACGACTCCTGCACGAGGTCGTCGGGGTCGATCGACGAGGTGATGGAGCGGGCGACGGAGAGGCCGGACGGGTAGTGGCGTCGCCAGAGTTCGCCGAACGCCTCCGTGTCGCCCGAGCGGGCGCGGAGGATCAGGTCGGCGTCGCCGATCGGCTCGTCGTGGTGTGAGTTCTGTTCGTGCACTGTCATCCATCGCTCCTGGGGCGCAGGAACGCCTCCACAGGAAGAGACGCGCGAGAGAGGATCTCATCACGCGTCTTTCCATTCTCTCCCGGATCTCCCAGCTTGGCCACCCCTCGGCGAGATCTCACCGGCAGATTCTTTGATGTGATAAAACCCAGGTCTGGATCAATTTCCTGAGATCGTCGAGAAAAGATTCGAGGAAAATCTGAGAAGTCGCGTAATGAATCGGCGTCCGCGTCGTCTCATCCCATAGAGATAGCCGTACGAATTCCACCGGGGGGCGGAGTTCAGGCGCTGGTGCGAGGGGCAACTGCACCGGCTGGGTGGGTCGAGAGCCTCGGGGGAGGAGTTCTCGGCCCCCCTCTCTGTGAGGGGATGAGGCCGCCGATCTGGGGATAGGCGGCCTCCCGCCCCACTTCACGAACGACCGGAGAGCGCAGAGCTGCGCGTCGTCGCGCGATGCGCGGCTCTCATCCTGCGAGCAGCCGTGATCCCACCCATACGCGCGCGACGTGCAGTTCTGCATCCAGAAGCACGGCATCCGCCGTCATGCCTTCGCGCAGGCTGCCGAGCGCAGAATCGCGGCCGATTGCCCGCGCCGGCGTCTCGGTGAGGGCCCGCACGGCCTCGGTCAGTGTCGCGCCTGCATCGACTGCCCGGCGCAGCGCCACGTCCTGCGTCAGGGTCGACCCGGCGATCGAGCCGGTGTCGTCGGCGCGGGCCACGCCGTCCTCGACCGTGACGCTCACGGCGCCGAGGTCGTAGTGCCCGTCGGCGCTGCCCGCTGCGGCCATCGCGTCGGTGATGAGTGCCACGCGTCCCGGCGCGGAGTCGAAGATCAGCTTGATCACGTGGGGATCGAGGTGCACGTTGTCGGCGATCGCCTCGAGGGTCACGCGATGATCCGCCGCTGCGGCGAGAACCGGACCGGGCGCGCGGTGGTGGATGCCCGGCATCGCGTTGAACGCATGCGTGAGGATCGACGCCCCCGCTTCGAAGGCGGCGACCGCCATCGCCGCGTCCGCGCTCGTGTGGCCGACGGCCGCCGCCGCTCCTGCGGCGGCGATCTGACGGATCGCATCGAGGCCGCCGGGCAGCTCGGGCGCGATCGTGACCTGACGGACGGTGCCGCGACCCGCCTCGAGGAGGCGGGCGACATCGGCCGCCGTGGGTGCCCTGAGCAGCGAGGGCTCATGGGCGCCGTGATGCGCGGGATCGAGGAACGGCCCTTCCAGGTGTGTGCCGAGGATGTCGGCATCCGTCTCCATGAGATCGGCGATCGCGGCGACGCTGCGGCCGAGCTCGTCCAGCGGTGCTGTCACCAGCGAGATCACCGCACGGGTCGTCCCGTGCGCGCGGTGCAGGGCGCGCCCGGTGCGGATCGCCTCCACGCCGTCGTCGAACGCGGATCCCGCTCCTCCGTGCCCGTGGATGTCGATGAAGCCGGGGGTCAGCACGGCACCGCGGCCGGCGAGCTCGGCGGCGTCGAACGCCTCGTCCGCTGGCTCCCAGGTCGTGCCCGTCCCGCGGGCGACCACGGCGCCGTCGACGAAGCGGACCCAGCCGTCCTCGACGACCTCGCCCCGGTCGATGATGCGGGCGGAGTGGATGACCAGCGAACCGGTCGCGGAGGAGTGGATGCTCAACGTTCGCTCCAGGGGATCTCGTCTGCGGGGTGGAAATCGACCCCCTCAGCCTTCCACAGCGGGGCGAGCGAGCCGAGCCGCTCGCGGAACGACGCCCAGACGCGGTCGGGTGCCTCCTTCGGCGACCACGCGACCTCCGCCTGTGCTGCGGCGCGCGGGAAGACGAGCTTCTCGACGTCGCTCAGCGTGCGCGTGGTCTCGGACCAGAGCGGAGCCTCGATCCCGAGAATGGCGGCATCCGGAACATCGAGGACCGCGGTCGGCTCCCACTCGTACGCGGAACGGACGTCGATGATCGCCGCCCACGTCAGTCCGAGCGGAAAGTCCTCCGAGTACTTCATGTCGAGGTAGGTGACATCAGCGGCGGACATGATCAGCGCCCCGCCGCGCTCCACGAAGTGCACTGCTTCCTCGGCGTGCGTGCCCTCCGGCGTCGTCTTGCCCCAGTACTGGCCGATGGTCCCCTCGGCAATCTCGGCGGCGGAGCCCATCTCGTGCCAGGCGACGGGCGTCTTGCCCTCCTCGAACACGATGGCCGTGACCCGCTCGGCGAAGAGGTCGAAGTCCGCCTGAGGGGTGCCGAGCGATTCGTCTCCGCCCACATGAATGTACGGACCCGGCGTGAGCTCGGCGAGCTCGCGCACGACGTCGCGGACGAACTCGTAGGTGCGCTCCTCGTGGATGCGCACGCTGGAGTGGCCGACGCCCCAGCCCAGGTAGATCTCGCCGGCGACGGGCAGCGGCTGCCCCAGGCGGGCGGACTCCGAGACGAGACCGTCGTTCAGTACCGGCGCTTCGACGAGATCGGGGTACGCGACGCCGATCGCGTGCGTGTGACCGGGCAGATCGATCTCCGGGATCACGATCATGTGCCGCTCGGCCGCATACGAGACGATCTCGCGGTAGTCGTCCTTCGTGTAGAAACCGCCGAGGTGGCCGTCGACCGACGTGCTGGACGAGAGCTCGGTGAGGAGCGGCCAGGAGTCGATGTGGATGCGCCAGCCCTGGTCGTCGCTCAGGTGCAGGTGCAGGTGGTTGAACTTGAGAGCACTCGTGCTGTCGATGAACTTCTTCACCTCGGCCACGTCGAAGAAGTGCCGCGCGACGTCGAGCATGACGCCCCTGCGACTGAACCGCGGAGCATCCTGTACCTCGGCGCGCAGGACGCCCCAGCCGCTCTCGTCCTCGCGGAGCAGCTGCAGCAGCGTCTGCACGCCGTAGAAGAGCCCGGCCTCGTCGGCGCCGACCACGACCGCCCGATCGCCGACGGCGAGCGTGTAGCCCTCGGCGGCGGCCACGGCCGGGTCGACGCGGAGCTCGATGTCGGCCGGAGACGCGTCGGCGCGGGAGAGGCGGATGCCGCTGCGTCGCTCGACCGCCTCGATCAGCTGCGTCGCGGCGGGGGAGGAGCCGAGCACGCGCGTCGTCACGGTGATCGGCATCCGTCCTTCTCCTGCGGTGGCGGACACGGGTGCTGGCACGAGCGGAAGGGAATGGGTAAAGACCATGAACAAAACCTACCCGGCCGCACCGTCCAGCGGAATGGTGGAAGTCGAATCGATTCTGTGGACAATCTCTGCGGCGGTGGGTTCTCCCTCGTTACCGTCGTCCCATGCTGACCGCGAAGACCATGCATGCAGATGTGCATGCTACCCTCCATTCCATGGTGGCGATTCAAGTGCGCGACGTGCCGGGAGCGATCAGAGACGATCTGATGCGGGCGGCGCGCGAGCGGGGGCAATCCCTGCAGGTGTTCCTCCGCGAAGTCCTGGAAGTCGAGGCGAGGAAGTCGCGAAACCGTGAATTCCTGCGTGAGATGGCGCCGATTCCGGTCTCCGGAGAGATGTCTTCCGACCGCATCGCGGAGCTGATCCGCGAAGGTCGGGACGGACGTGACGAACGCATCATGGACGCGCTGGGCAAGCCGGCCGATTCGTGATCGTTCTCGACGCATCGGCCGTGGTCGAGGCGATCACCGACGTCGGCGCTCGGGGACAGCAGGTGCGTGAGGTCATGATGGGTGATGGTGACTGGGCGATGCCCGCGCATGGCCCGACGGAAGTCGCGAACGCGCTGCGCGGGCTGCGTCTCGCCCGTCTGACGACCGATGACGAGTTTCGTGGTCAGCTCGCGCTGCTCCAGCGGATGGAGCTGGTGCTGTTTCCGGTGTCGCCGCTCCTCTCGCGGGTCGCCGACCTCGCCATGAATGCCACCGCCTACGGCGCGGCGTACCTGGTGCTGGGGGAGGTGCTCGAAGCCAGGGTGCTGACCACCGACCGCAAACTCGCCACGGTCCCGGGCACCCATGCCGACGTCCACGTGGTAGCGATCGGATGAGATCGCGGCGTCGTCGCGGGACGCAGCGGGCAGCGCCGATCCGCTATGCTCGTAACCGTCGCAACTGGCGTCTGGGTGGACTACCACCGGGGAGCGACTGACCACGGAATTCGACCGCGCGCCTGGGCCGATCGGTACACCCTTTCGAATCCGTTGTCAGAGGAGCATGTCATCATGACCGACCGTTACTTCAACGCCCCGCTTTCCGAGGTCGATCCCGAGATCGCTCAGGTCCTCGACCGTGAGCTGAAGCGTCAGCAGACGTTCCTCGAGATGATCGCCTCGGAGAACTTCGTTCCCGTGTCGGTGCTGCAGTCCCAGGGTTCCGTGCTCACGAACAAGTACGCCGAGGGCTACCCCGGTCGCCGCTACTACGGTGGCTGCGAAGAGGTCGACGTCGCCGAGTCGCTGGCGATCGAGCGGGCCAAGAGCCTGTTCGGCTCGGAGTTCGCGAACGTACAGCCACACTCCGGCGCTTCGGCCAATGCGGCGGTGCTGCACGCGATCGCCCGCCCCGGCGACACGCTGCTCGGCCTCTCCCTCGACCAGGGCGGCCACCTCACGCACGGCATGAAGATCAACTTCTCCGGCCGTCTCTACGACATCGTCGCCTATGGTGTCGACCCCGAGACCTCGATCATCGACATGGACGAGGTCCGTCGTCTCGCGATCGAGCACAAGCCGAAGGTCATCATCGCCGGCTGGTCCGCCTACCCCCGCACGCTCGACTTCGCCGCCTTCCGCGCGATCGCTGATGAGGTCGGAGCTCTGCTCTGGGTCGACATGGCGCACTTCGCCGGGCTCGTGGCCGCGGGCCTGCACCCGAACCCGGTGCCGCACGCGCACGTCGTCTCGTCGACCGTGCACAAGACCATCGGCGGCCCGCGCTCGGGCTTCATCCTGACGAACGACGCCGACATCGCGAAGAAGATCAACACCGCCGTGTTCCCCGGCCAGCAGGGCGGACCGCTCATGCACGTGATCGCCGCCAAGGCGACCGCGTTCAAGCTCGCGGCGACGCCCGAGTTCGCCGAGCGCCAGGAGCGCACCCTGCGCGGCGCCGCGCTCCTCGCGGAGCGCCTCTCGCAGCAGGACGTGAAGGATGCCGGCATCGGCGTGCGCTCGGGCGGCACCGACGTGCACCTGGTGCTGGTCGACCTGCGCGACGCCGAGATCGACGGCAAGCAGGCCGAAGACCTGCTGCACGACATCCGCATCACGGTCAACCGCAACGCGGTGCCGAACGACCCGCGTCCGCCGATGGTGACCTCGGGGCTGCGCATCGGCACGCCCGCGCTCGCCACCCGCGGCTTCGGCGACGCCGAGTTCACCGAGGTCGCCGACATCATCGCGCTGGCGTTGATCCCCGGTGCCGATGTAGAGGCGCTCCGTGTACGGGTCGACGCGCTCGCCGCCGGCTTCCCGCTCTACCCGGACCTGCAGCAGTGACCGCTGTCGTCCTCGACGGCAAGGCGGCGGCCGCCGAGATCCGTGCCGAGCTGACCGAGCGTGTCGCCGCGCTGAAGGCGAAGGGGATCACGCCCGGCATCGCCACGGTGCTCGTCGGCGCCGACCCGGCCTCGCAGCTCTACGTGGGCATGAAGCACCGGCAGTCCGAGGCGATCGGGATGAACTCGATCCAGCGCGAGCTGCCCGCCGACGCCACACAGGCCGACGTCGAGGCGCTGATCGACGAGCTCAACGCCGACCCGGCGTGCCACGGCTACATCGTCCAGCTGCCGCTGCCGAAGCACATCGACACGGATGCGATCCTCGAGCGCATCGACCCCGCGAAGGATGCCGACGGGCTGCACCCGACCAACCTCGGGCGGCTCGTGCTGAACGTGAACGCGCCGATCCACACCCCGCTGCCGTGCACGCCGCGAGGCGTGATCGAGCTGCTGCTGCGCAACGACTACGACCTCAAGGGCAAGCACGTGGTCGTCGTCGGACGCGGTGTCACGATCGGACGCTCGATCGGGTTGCTGCTGACGCGTCGTGACCTCAACGCCACGGTCACGCTCACGCACACCGGAACCATCGATATGCCGCGCTACCTCCGCAAGGCCGACGTCATCGTCGCGGCGGCCGGGGTCAAGCACCTCATCCGCGCCGAGGACGTCAAGCCAGGCGCCGCTGTGCTCGATGTCGGCGTCACGCGGGAGAGCGATGCGGAGACCGGCAAGAGCCTGGTCTTCGGCGACGTGCACCCCGACGTGGCCGAGATCGCCGGCTACCTGTCGCCGAACCCGGGTGGTGTCGGGCCGATGACGGTCGCCCTGCTCATGACCAACGTGGTCGAGGCCGCAGAGCGGCTCGCCTGACGGGTCAGCCGAGTTCGTCGAGCATCCGGCGCTGCTCGGGAGTCAGGCCGTCTGTGAGCTCGTCGCGCGCGGCCGCGGTCTCGGGGGTCTCGCGCTCGGGCGCAGAAGCGGATGCCGTCGGCCTCGGACCGCCGCCCTTGACGCGCGCCTGGACGACGTCGTAGATCTCGCCGGCCTTGGCGTGGAGCTTGTCGTCGATCTGATCGTAGACGACCCAGCCGAGCAGCAGGATCAGCGGCGGGATGACGTAGCCCCAGAAGCTCGTGGAGCGTACGCCGCTCAGCCACACCGTGAGAACCCACACGATCAGCTCGACGATGTACACCAGGACGTACTGGACGACCTTCTCACCCGTCTTCGTGCGATCGGCCGCCGACTTCGCGGCCGATCGCCGGAACACGCTCCGCAGCAGCGGCTTCACGAAGAGCGCCGCGAGCGTGAGGATGATGGCGGCCCAGAGGGCGTTCCACCCGACGGAGACGCCGCGCAGCAGCAGGCCGATCAGCAGCAGGACCGCGACGTTGAACACGTACAGCGACACGAACCGGACGATTCCGTTCTTCATGCGACCAGAGTCCCACACCGCACCGGATCCCGCAGGTGCCGCGCCCGCGTCGGATCAGGCGTGTCCGGCGAGTGACCCTTCGATCCCGCTGATCCGCGCCTGCTCGTCGAAGCGGAACGTCGCCGAGCCCGAGGCGTCGACGACCGAGGCTCCGGAGAACGCCTCATCCGTCCAGGTGAGGGTCCAGCCGGCGAGACGGGCGAGATCCCAGACGGCCGTGCGGGCGTCGGTGAGAGCAAGACCGGAGAGGATGCGGGGGAGGGCGATGACGGCGTCCGACACCGTGAGGGCGGGGAGCGGGGCGTCGAGGACGAACACGGCGCGGGTGCCGCCGCCCACCGGCGCGGAGTAGTAGGGCGAGCGACCGGTGAGCTCCACCGCGACCCCGCCGACCACGTGAGCGGCCTGGGCGATCCATTCCTCGTCCGCGGCGGCGTCGGCCGGGAAGGCGACCTCGGGGGCCGTGAGGTCCGCGATGCCGTGCTCCGCGCCGTACGCGCGCAGCTGAGCCGCGACGCCCTGGGCATCTCCCTGCGGGTGGGCCCAGGCCCACAGCATCGACCGGGGTCCCGGAGCGATCGTCGCGATCAGGTGCGCCCGAGTGACGAGCTGACGAGACGGGTCGGCGTTCGCCGTGAAGGTGATGGTGCCGGCTGCCATGTCGGCGTCCCAGCGATGCTCACCCAGCGCGTCGGCCGCGGCGGCGAGAGCGTCCTGGCGGAGCGCGGTGAACAGGGCGGCACGGTCGGCGAGGGGCTGGAGCGCGGCGAAGGTCATGTTGACAGTCTCGCCCGGATTGCTATGAATACGCCAGAGTCAGCTGCGCCGTGTCAGGGCGCCGTCCGGCCTCCCCATGCGCCACACGCTCGGCACGAGGAGGGTCACGAGCGCGACGCAGGCGTAGACGATCCCGGATGCGATCAGCACCGTCGCAGCATCCGCTTGGGTGACGAGCCAGCCGAAGACCAGCGTGCCGATCGGCATCGCCACGAAACTCCCGAGCATGTCGTAGCTCGACACGCGGGAGAGCTTCTCACCGGGGACGTTCTCCATCATCGCGAGGTTCCACCCCGTGCTGAAGACCTCCGCACCGGCGCCCGCGATGAACGCCGCCATGGCGAGGAGCACGACGGCGGGGTGCACGCCGAGCATGGTCACGGGAATCGCGAACGCCGCCATGCCGAGCATCCCGTAGCGCAGCGGTCGCTTGAGCGGGAACCACATCAGGATCAGCGTCATCACGAGGACACCCGCGCCCTCGGCGCTGAGCACCCAGCCCCAGCCCGCGATGCCGAGCCGGTCGTCGTTCTTCGCGATGTACGGACCCACGACGCCCCAGGCACCGACGTGGATGGCGTTCATCACCATGAAGGCCAGCACGATCGTCCAGAGCCAGGAACGACTCCAGAACTCCTGCCAGCCGACGCGCAGATCGTGGAACATGGTCGTGCCGCCGGCGTGCGCGGGCGGCGGGAGCTTGACCAGGGCGAGGACCGGAATGGCGATCAGCCAGCCGGCCGCCTGGACGACCATGGCCCAGGCAGGACCGGCGGTGGCGACGAGGATCCCGGCGATGATCGGGCCGCCGATCGTGACGGCCGAGCGCACGAACGAGAGCATCGCGTTGGCCTGCTGCAGGTTCTCGGGCGTCGTCAGCTGCGGGATGATGCCCTGCATGGCCGGCAGCACGAACGCGGTGGAGGCTCCGTTGGCGACCGAGAGCACCACCAGCAGCATGACGGTCGCCGAGTCCGTGAAGAGCAGCGCCGCCATCGCGCCGATCGTCAGGATGTCGATCACGTAGCAGGTCTGGATGATCAGTGCTCTCGGCAACCGGTCGGCGACGACGCCGCCGAACAGGAGGAAGACGATGTTGCTGACGGTGAAGGCCGTGAGGACGAACGACAGGGAGCGGGCGTCGTTGTCGATCTCCAGCACCGCGAACGCGAGGGCGATCGACGACATCGAGCCCGTGATCATCGTGATCGCCCTGGCGAGGAAGAACCACCGGAAGTTGCGGTCCCGCATCGCGGCGAGCCCGCGGCTCACCGGTTCACCGCCCTCGTCTGCATCAGACGATCCTGCCACGTCAGTAGCTGGCGCGCGCCGATCCCTCGGCGGTGATGAAGCGCGCGGCCAGCGCCTCGGACGCACGGGCGAGCAGCGCCACGTCGGCACCGACCGCCACGAAGTCGGCACCGCCGGCGACGTACGCATCGGCGGCGGCCGGATCGAAGGCGTTGACGCCGACCGGCTTCCCCGCCGACTTGACCGCCGCGAACACCTTCTCGACCGCGGCGACGACATCGGGGTGCGTCTGCTGACCGAGGAGCCCCATCGAGGCCGAGAGGTCGGAAGGCCCGACGAACACCGCGTCGATGCCGTCCACCGCGGCGATCTCCGCCGCCGCATCCACTCCGGCCGCCGTCTCGATCTGCACCGTGAGGGAGGTGTGCTGCGCGGATTCCTGCAGGTAGCCGTCGACCCGGTTCCAGCGGGCGCTGCGCGCCAGCGCACTGCCGACGCCGCGGACGCCGGCGGGCGGATAGCGCGTCGCCGCCACGGCGGCCCGCGCCTCATCGGCGGAGGACACCATCGGCACGATCAGGTTCTGAGCGCCGAGGTCGAGGATCTGCTTGATCGCGACGGTGTCGTTGGAGGGGACCCGCACGAGCGGGGTGATCGGGTACGCCGCGACCGTCTGCAGCTGGAGCAGGACCGACTCGAGCGTGTTCGTCGAGTGCTCCATGTCGATGAGCAGCCAGTCGAGACCGGAACCCGCGGCGACCTCGGTGACGAGCGTGCTGCCCGAGCACGCCCACATGCCGATCAGCGCACGATCGGAGGAGGCGAGTCGCTCGCGGAACGACGGGTCTAGACGAAGCGGCATGTGATTGTTCCCATCGGTCCGTAATCGCACAGCACCTCGTCGCCGCGCGACACCCACATCGGGCGCGTGAACGATCCTGCCAGGATGATCTCTCCCGCCTCCAGACGCGCGCCGTGCTGATGGAACTTGTTCGCCAGCCACGCGACGCCGGTGGCCGGATGACCCAGCACTCCCGCCGCCACCCCGGTCTCCTCGATCTCGCCGTTGCGCGACAGCACGCCGGGCACCCAGCGCAGGTCGATCTCATCAGGGCGGCGGTGCTCGGTGCCCAGGACCATCGCGCCGTACGCGGCGTTGTCGCTGATGGTGTCGACGATGGTGCGCCCCTCGAGCTCGATGTGCGAGTTGAGCACCTCGAGAGCGGGGACCGCGTAGTCGATCGCCGCGAGGGCGTCGTCGAGCGTGCAGTCCGGACCTTCGAGCGGATGCTTCAGCACGAACGCCAGCTCCACCTCGATGCGCACGTTGGAGAAGTGGTCGACCGGGATCTCGGCGCCCGACTCGTAGACCGTGTCGTCGAACATCACGCCGTAGTCGGGTTCGGTGATGCCGGTCGCCTGCTGCATGGCCTTGGAGGTCAAACCGATCTTGCGCCCGACCAGGCGTCGCCCTGCCGCGATCTGCGAATCCCGCCACACGCCCTGGATCGCATACGAGTCCTCGACCGTGGCATCCGGGTAGCGCGCCGTGATGCGCGGGATCACCGCGTGCGTGCGATCGGCCTCCGCGAGCTCGGCCGCGATCTGCGCGATGACCTCGGGGGTCACAGCTGGTTGCCCAGCTTCTTCTCGCCCTCGTCCGCGCGCGTGTACGAGAAGCCGTCGGCGCCGATCGTCACGGCCATCTCCGAGCTGTCGGTGCGGGCGACGACCGGCTGCGGGTTGCCGTCGAGATCGAGCACCAGGCTCGCCTCGGTGTACCAGCTCGGCACGACGGGGTTGCCCCACCAGTCCCGGCGCTGGTTGTCGTGCACATCCCAGGTGATGACCGGGTTGTCGGGGTCGCCCGTGTAGTAGTCCTGCGTGTAGACCTCGACGCGGTGACCGTCGGGATCGCGCAGATAGAGGTAGAACGCGTTCGAGACGCCGTGGCGGCCGGGGCCGCGCTCGATCGAGTCGGAGCGGCGGAGGGCGCCGAGCTTGTCGCAGATCGCGAGGATGTTGTGCTTCTCGTGGGTGGCGAAGCACACGTGGTGCATGCGCGGACCGTCACCGCCGGTCATCGCGGTGTCGTGCACGGTGGGCTTGCGGCGCATCCACGCGGCGTAGACCGTGCCCTCGTCGTCCTGGATGTCCTCGGTGACGCGGAAGCCCAGGTCCTGCATGAACTTCACCGCGCGGGGGACGTCGGGGGTGACCTGGTTGAAGTGGTCGAGGCGCACCAGCTCGCCCGGGATGTGCAGGTCGTAGCGCCACGACATGCGCTCGACGTGGTCGGACTGGTGGAAGAACTCGATCGGGAAGCCGAGCGGGTCGACTACCCGCACCGAGTCGCCGACGCCCTTCACGAACCCGTCGGGGTTGCGGCGCACGTCGCAGCCGAGCTCGGTGTAGAACTCGACGGCGCGGTCCAGGTCCTCCGGCGTGCGCACACGGTACGAGAACGCGGCCACGGCGGCGATCGGGCCCTTGCGCAGCACGAGGTTGTGGTGGATGAACTCCTCCGTCGAGCGCAGGTAGATCGCTTCGTCGTCCTCTTCGGTGACGTACAGACCGAGGATGTCGACGTAGAACTGGCGGGATGCCGCGAGGTCGGTGACCACGAGCTCCATGTAGGCGCAGCGCAGGATGTCGGGAGCGGTGGCCGTCGGCGTCGCCACCGGGTTGTCGGAGCGGATCGGGGCCTCCTGCGAGACGTAGTAGCCGGCGGAGGTCAGGGTCATGTCGTCACGGTTGGTCATGTCAGCGTCCTCGCTTACTTGCCGAAGGTCGGGTTGTGCGCGCCGCCGAGCGTGATGTGCACGCTCTGCTGGTCGGTGTAGAAGTCGATCGAGCGGTAGCCGCCCTCGTGGCCGAGGCCGGAAGCCTTCACACCGCCGAACGGGGTGCGGAGGTCGCGCACGTTGTTGCTGTTCAGCCACACCATGCCGGCCTCGACCGACTGCGCGAAGTTGTGCGCCCGCTTGAGGTCGTTCGTCCAGATGTAGGCCGCGAGGCCGTACTTGGTGTTGTTCGCGAGCGACAGCGCCTCCTCATCGGAGTCGAACGGCGTGATCGCGACGACCGGGCCGAAGATCTCCTCCTGGAAGATGCGTGCGTCGGGCGAGACGTCGGCGAACACGGTCGGGGCGACGAAGTTGCCCTCGTCGAAGCCTTCGGGGCGGCCACCGCCGGCGACGAGGCGCCCCTCGGTCTTGCCGATCTCGACGTAGCTCATCACCTTGTCGTAGTGCTCGGGGTGCACGAGCGCGCCGACCTCGGTGGCCGGATCGTGCGGGTAGCCCACCTTGACCCGCTTCGCCTGGGCGGCGTAGCGCTCGACGAACTCCTCGTAGATCGAGCGCTCGACGAGGATGCGGGATCCGGCCGTGCAGCGCTCGCCGTTCAGGGAGAAGACGCCGAAGATCGTGGCGTCGACGGCGGCCTCGAGATCGGCATCCGCGAAGACGACCGCGGGGGACTTGCCGCCGAGCTCCATCGAGAGGCCCTTGAGGAAGGGCGCGGCGTTGCCGAAGATCAGCTGGCCGGTCGAGCTCTCACCGGTGAAGGAGATCAGCGGTACGTCGGGGTGCTTCACGAGCGCGTCGCCGGCGTCCTCGCCCAGGCCGTTCACGAGGTTGAAGACGCCCTGGGGCAGTCCCGCTTCTTCGAAGATGCCCGCCCAGAGGGATGCCGAGAGCGGCGTGAACTCGGCCGGCTTCAACACCACGGTGTTGCCGGTCGCGAGCGCGGGGCCGAGCTTCCACGACTCGAGCATGAACGGCGTGTTCCAGGGCGTGATGAGGCCCGCGACGCCGATCGGCTTGCGGTTGACGTAGTTCATCTGCTTGCCGGGCACCTTGAAGGCGTCGTCGGACTGCGCGACGATCAGGTCGGCGAAGAAGCGGAAGTTCTCGGCCGCGCGTCGCGCCTGGCCGAGCGCCTGCGTGATCGGCAGGCCCGAGTCGTAGGATTCGAGCTCCGCCAGGCGGGCGTCGCGCGACTCGACGATGTCGGCGATCCGGTGCAGCACGCGGCTTCGCTCGCGCGGCAGCATCCGCGGCCACGGTCCCTCTTCGAAGGCGCGCTTCGCGGCGGCGACGGCAAGCTCGATGTCGGCCTTCTTGCCGGCGGCGGCCGTCGTGTAGGTCTTGTTGGTCACCGGGTCGAGCACGTCGAACGTGTCGCCGTCGACCGAGTCGACGAAGGCGCCGTCGATGTAGTGCTGGATGTGGTCAGGAAGATCGGCGGGGATGCGCGAGTCGGTCATGAGGCTTCTCCTGTGGCGTGGGCGGAACGGTTGTGCAGGGCATCGAGGAACGCGTCCATCGTGCGCCAGCGGTGGTTGCGGGCGGCGAGTTCGATCTCGAGCGGATCGGCATCCGCCCGGATGAGTGCGAGGATCTCGGCGTGCTCCTCGACCGAGTGCTGCGCGCGACCGGGAACGGACGCGAACGTCGAATCCCGGATGCCGGAGAGCCGCGACCAGCCGCGGTGCACGAGGTCGAGCAGGTGCGGGTTCGGGCAGGGCTCGAACAGCACCGAGTGGAACTGCCGGTTGAGCTCCGTGAACGCGTGGGCGTCGAAATGCTCGAGCATCCGCGACATCCGGTCGTTGATCCTGGCCGCTTCGTCGAGGGCGTCCTCGTCGAGCAGGGGAGCGGAGAGCGCGGTCGCCGAGCCCTCGACGATGCCGAGCGTCTGCATCGTGTGCGCGTACTCGCTCTCATCGACCAGGGTGACCCTCGCGCCGACGTTGCGCTCGAAGGTCACGAGGCCTTCGGCCTCGAGGCGCCGGATCGCCTCGCGCACCGGCACGACGCTCATCTGCAGATCATCCGCGATCGATCCGAGCACCAGCCGGTAGCCGGGGCTGAACATGTGCCCCGTGATGCGCGAGCGGATCCACTCGTAGGCGACCTCGGACTTGCTGACGGCCGTGGTCGTCATCTCTGCGCCTCGTAGCGTGCGCGCCATTCGGCGTTCAACGGGAACAGTCCGTCGACCGGATGCCCGGCGGCGACCTGCTCCGCGATCCAGGCATCCTCGATCTCCTGGGCGAGCGCGGCGTCGACGACATCTTCGACCAGCGCCGGCGGGATCACGATCACGCCGTCGCCGTCGCCGACGATGATGTCGCCGGGCTGCACGGTCGCGCCGCCGCAGGAGATCGTGACGTCGACGTCCCACGGCACGTGCTTGCGGCCGAGGACCGAGGGGTGGGCGCCCTGCGAGAAGACGGGAAGACCGATCTCGGCGACCGCGTCGAAGTCGCGTACTCCGCCGTCGGTGACCACTCCGGCCGCGCCGCGCGCCTTCGCGCGGAGGGCGAGGATGTCGCCGAGCGTGCCGGTCGTGGCATCGCCGCGGGCCTCGATCACGATGATCTCGCCTTCGTCCACTGCGTCGAACGCACGTTTCTGCGCGTTGTAGCCGCCGCCGTGGCTCGCGAAGAGGTCTTCGCGGAACGGGACGAAGCGGAGCGTCTTGGCTGTGCCGACGATCTTGGTGCCGGCGATGTTGGCCGCGACGCCGTCGATGAAGCAGGAGTGGTGCCCGCGCTTGCGCAGCTGGGCGGAGAGGCCGGCGGTCGGCGCCTCGAGAAGCTTGGCCCGGAGCTCGGGGGAGAGTCCTGAGGGGTCAGGAATCGCCGCGACAGTCGGCGCGGGCGCGGCGTTCTGTGACTCCTCACCGGTGGTGGCCACGAGACCGGCTGCCTCGGCAGAACCCCAGGCCTCGGTGCGCTGCAGGTCGTCGACGGCAGGGAGCGAGCCGAGTTCCGCATCGAACGGCACGTCGCCCTCGACCACGGTGGTGATCAGCCGGCCCGAGGACGGTGCGCCCGGGGCATCGGGTGCATCCACCTCGATCTCGACGACGTCGCCGGGGACGATGACCGAGGAGCCTGCCGGGGTTCCGGTGAGGATGACGTCTCCTGGTTCGAGCGTGAAGTGCTGGGAGAGGTCGGCCACGAGCTGGGCGAGCGGGAAGATGAGGCCGGCGGTGGTGTCGTCCTGCCGCAGCTCGCCGTTGACCCAGGCGCGGACGCGCAGTGCGGCGGGGTCGACGGTGCGGGCGTCGATGAGCTCCGGGCCGAGCGGCGTGTAGCCGTCGCCGCCCTTGGAGCGGACGTTCGAGCCCTTGTCGTTCGCGCGCAGGTCGTAGAGGCCCAGGTCGTTCGATGCGGTGACTCCGCCGACGTGCGCCCACGCCTCGTCGAGCGAGACGCGGCGTGCGGCGGTGCCGATCACCAGCGCGATCTCGCCCTCGAAGGCGAGGAGCTCGGTACCCGCAGGGCGCTCGACCGTGCCGCCGGAGACGCCGACGGAGCTGGCCGGCTTGAAGAAGTAGGAGGGAGCTGCCGGCCGCCGGCCGCGCTGGTCGGCGCGTGAGGCGTAGCTCAGATGGATCGCGATGATCTTGCCGGGGCGGGCGATCTGGTCCGTCACGGGGCGCCTCCTCGCGCTCGTCTGCGGTGTCGTGCAAGACGCCTTGTGCGTCGTATTCGAAATCATATATCATCAGTTCACCCCTCGGCAAGCACCTCGGGATTCACGTCCCCGCACGCCGTGACAGTGCAGTCACAAACAAAGGAGACACCCCATGAGCGGGCAGTCACAGGCTGGGTTCACGCCCACCGGAACCATCGCGACGGCGGCCGATCGGCGCCGCGTCGTCTTCGCCACCGTCGTCGGGACCACCGTGGAGTGGTACGACTTCTTCATCTACGCGACCGCGGTCGGCCTCGTATTCGGACAGCTGTTCTTCGAGCCGCTGGGCGCGAACAGCGCGCTGATCGCCTTCGCCACCGTCGGCGTCAGCTTCCTCTTCCGCCCGCTCGGCGCCTTCCTCGCCGGTCACTACGGCGACAAGCTCGGTCGCAAGACCGTGCTCATGTGGACGCTGATCCTGATGGGTGCGGCAACCGCTCTGATCGGCCTCCTGCCGACGTACGAGACGATCGGCGTCACAGCGCCGATCCTGCTGGTGCTGCTGCGTATCATCCAGGGCATCTCGGCCGGCGGCGAATGGGGCGGCGCGGTGCTGATGGCCGTCGAGCATGCCCCGCGCCAGAAGCGGGGCATATTCGGTGCGTCGCCGCAGATCGGTGTCCCGCTCGGCCTGCTGCTCGCATCGGGCGTCATGGCGCTCATGACCGCGATCGCACCGGGCGACCAGTTCGCCGCCTGGGGCTGGCGCGTGCCGTTCCTGCTCAGCGTCGTCCTGATCCTCGTCGGCTACTACGTGCGTCGCCGGGTCGAGGAGAGCCCCGTCTTCGCCGAGCTCGCCGCGCGCAAGGAGAAGGCGCGGATGCCGATCGTGCAACTGTTCCGCAAGCACGCGCTGCTCGTGATCATCGCGGCCCTCGTCTTCGCCGGCAACAACGCGGTCGGCTACATGACGACCGGCGGCTACATCCAGGGCTATGCGACGAACCCCGAAGGGCCGATCGGGCTCGAGCGCGGTCCGGTGCTGCTGGCGGTCGCGGGCTCGGCGGTGTCCTGGCTCGTGGCGACGCTGCTCGCCGGGTGGGTCTGCGATCGGATCGGTCGGCGCACCACGTACATCATCGGCTGGGTGCTGCAGCTCATCGGCGTCTTCACGCTGTTCCCGCTCGTGAACACGGGGCAGATCGGGCTCCTGTTCGCCGGGCTCGCCATCCTCACGATCGGCCTCGGGTTCACCTACGGCCCGCAGGCGGCGCTGTACACGGAGCTGTTCCCCGCCAGCATCCGTTTCTCCGGGGTCTCGATCTCCTACGCCATCGGCGCGATCGCGGGCGGCGCGTTCGCCCCTCTCATCGCTGCAGCGATCGTGAAGGAGACCGGGTCGACTCAAGGGGTCACCTTCTATCTCGCCGGTATGACCGTGCTCGGCCTCATCGCGACGCTGCTGCTGCGCGACCGTTCCGGCATCCCGCTGGGTCCGGATCACGAGGAGGAGCAGTCGGTCAGCCCGATCTACGGTCTCGCCAAGGCCTGACACGTCTCATCCCACCGCTCCCGTGGCGCATCGCGCGCCGCGGGAGCAGTGGGGCGTCAGCCGTCGAGCGCGTCGCGGATGAGCGCTGCGGAGCGCTGCAGGCGCACCGCGATCCCGGCGTCGTCGAGCGCGGTCGCCACGTGCACGACGGCGATCGCGGCGGGTCGCTGACCGCGGAGGGCGAGCGGTGCGGCCACGGCCTTGACGGTCGGGATGACCTCGTCATGGCTGGTGCCGTAGCCGCGGCTTCGGGTCACCTCGACCTCGGCGCGCAGCGCGGCGGACACCTCTGACGGCCATTCCGCCGGCGCCAGTTGCGCGAGGATCGCCTTGCCGGGGGCGCCCGCAGTGACCGGATGCCGTGCGCCGGGGCGCTGGGCGACGCTCGCCACCGCGTGTCGGGGCTCGACGCTCGCGAGGGTGATGCACTCGTCCCCGTCGAGCACCGCGAGGAAGCAGGTCATGCCGAGCTCGTTCGCGATGGCGGTGAGCTCGGGGAGGGCCTCGGCCTGCAGGTCGTGCGCCACGCCGGCGGCGAGAGCGGCCATGCGGGGGCCCAGGGAGACGGCGCCTGCCGCATCGCGCCCCACGAGGCGATGGTCCTCCAGCGTGCGCAGCAGGCGATACGCGATCGAGCGGTGCACTCCCAGCCGGCCGGCGATCTCGTCGATCAGGAGCGGCCCGCGGGCATCGGCGAGGATCTCGAGGATCCGGATGCCGCGGCTCAGGGTCTGGGAAGCGGGAGAGGTGGACTCCGCTGCTGCCATCGCTGCACTCCTCGCCATCAGGGCATTGCTTGCATTCCGGGGATGGCCGGAATACGCTGTGTTCAATAGTAGAACGTTGTGTTCGAATATAGAACACGATTGTTCGAGAAGCAACACCGAAGCATGACCTGACAGAGCAGTCGGAAGGAATCGACGACGATGCAGTTCCACCACCATGGCTACGTCTCCGGGGACCCGCGCGTGCACGATGCCGCAGGACTCGGCAAGGATCGTCCGGCCGCGCTGCCGGACGAGGTCGACGTGCTCATCGTCGGCTCGGGCCCGGCCGGCATGCTTCTCGCCGCGCAGATGTCGCAGTACCCCGGCATCTCGACGCGGATCATCGAGAAGCGAGAGGGACGTCTCGTGCTCGGCCAGGCCGACGGCATCCAGCCGCGCAGCGTCGAGACCTTCCAGGCGTTCGGGTTCGCGGAGCGGATCGTCGCCGAGGCCTACAACATCGGGTGGATGAACTTCTGGAGCCCTGACCCGGAGAACCCGCGCGAGATCATCCGCACCGCTCGCACGGCGGACTACGCCTACGACATCTGCGAGTTCCCGCACCTGATCGTGAACCAGGCCCGCGTGCTCGACTACTTCGCCGAGGCCGCTGCGACAGGTCCCGGACGGATCGCGCCGGACTACGGCGTCGAGTTCGTGGGGCTCACCGTGCACGACGAGGGCGAGTACCCCGTCGAGGTGCGCGTGCGCCACGTGGCGGGGGAGCGCGCCGGCGAAGAGCAGACCGTCCGCGCGAAGTACGTCGCCGGGTGCGACGGCGCCCGCAGCGGCGTGCGTCAGGCCATCGGCCGCACCCACGTCGGCGGAAGCGCTGCGCACGCCTGGGGTGTCATGGACGTGCTGGTGAACACCGACTTCCCGGACTGGCGCACCAAATGCGCGATCAACTCTCAGGCGGGCAACATCCTGCACATCCCGCGCGAGGGCGGATACCTGTCGCGGATGTACATCGACCTCGGCGAGGTCGCACAGGATGACGACCACCGGGTGCGGCAGACGCCGATCGAGGAGATCATCCGCAAGGCGAACGACATCCTGCACCCGTACACGCTCGACGTGAAGCAGGTCGCCTGGCACAGCGTGTACGAGGTCGGGCATCGGGTCACGGACGGCTTCGACGACGTGCTCGAGGAGTCGGACCGCACTCCGCGCGTCTTCCTCACGGGTGACGCATGCCACACGCACAGTGCCAAGGCAGGACAGGGCATGAACGTCTCGATGCAGGACGGCTTCAACCTCGGCTGGAAGCTCGGGTCGGTGCTGACCGGTCGCGCGCCCGAGGCGCTGCTGGCCACGTACGGCGCTGAGCGGCGGCCGGTCGCACAGCAGCTCATCGACTTCGACCGGGAGTGGTCGACGCTCATGGCACGCAAGCCGGAAGAGATCTCCGACCCCGGTGAGCTGGCGACGTACTATCTGGCGACGGCGGAGTTCCCCTCGGGGTTCATGACGCAGTACACCTCGTCGATGATCACCGGATCGGATGCGCATCAGGGGCTGGCCGGCGGGTTCCCGCTCGGCAAGCGCTTCAAGTCGGCCGAGGTCATCCGGGTCGGCGACGGCAACGTCGTGCATCTCGGACACCACGCCAAGGCCGACGGCCGCTGGCGGGTCTATGCGTTCGGTGACCGGACGGGAACGGCGCTCGCCGCGTGGGCGGATGCCGCCGCGCCGTTGTTCGCACGGTTCACACCGGCGGATGCCGACGTCGACGCGGTCTTCGACGTGAAAGCCGTGTACCAGCAGCCGTACGAGGAGATCGAGGTCACGACGGTTCCTGAGCTGTTCCAGCCGAAGACCGGCCCGCTCGGGCTCACGGACTGGGAGAAGGTCTACGCCGCTGGACCCTCGAAGTGGACGGAGACCGACATCTTCGCGGCGCGGGAGCTGTCCCGCGACGGTGTGGTGATCGTGGTGCGGCCCGATCAGTACGTCGCGGCGATCCTCCCGCTCGACGGGGTGGACGAGCTGGCGGAGTTCTTCGAGGGGGCACTGCTGCCGGCATCCTGAGCGGTGGGCATCTTCCGCTCGGCATGACACGTGTCATGCCGAGCCGATGACATCGGCATCCGGTGCGGTCGCGACGGCGCGACCAGGCTGGGGGTATGAACACTTCCTCCGTCGCTGAAGCGGCCGCGCGGGCGTCGACCCTCTCGACCGACGACCCCATCGTCATCGCCCTGACCGGCGTACGTCGTCACTACGGTTCGGGCGACCGGCTCGTGCAGGCCGTGGACGGTGTGGACCTGACGATCCGCCGCGGCGAGATCGTCGCTCTGCTCGGGCCGAACGGTGCGGGCAAGACGACCACGCTCGACATGCTGCTGGGCCTCACCGTTCCGAGTGTCGGAACGGTCGAGGTGCTCGGCACCACGCCGGAGCGGGCGACGGCCGGCGGGTCGATCGGTGCCGTGCTGCAGACCGGCGGCCTGCTGTCCGACCTCACCGTGCTCGAGACGGTGCAGCTCATCGCATCGCTGCACGGCGCTGCGGCCATCGGCCGGGTCCCCGAGGTGATGGAGCGTGCGGACCTCGGACATCTCGCCCGCCGTCGGGTGGCGAAGTGCTCGGGAGGCGAGCAGCAGCGGGTCAAGTTCGCGCTCGCGATGGTCTCCGATCCCGACATCCTCGTGCTGGATGAACCGACCGCCGGCATGGACGTCACGGCACGGCGACACTTCTGGGACGTGATGCGCGCGGATGCGGATGCCGGACGCACGATCCTGTTCGCCACCCACTATCTCGAAGAGGCGGAGCAGTTCGCCCGTCGCACCATCGTCATGCACCGAGGGGTCGTCGTCGCAGACTCGCCGACCGCGCGGTTGCGGGCGAGCCTGGGCGAGCGCACGGTCTCGGCGACGATCGCATCGCACGAGGCCGACGACCTGGTCGCCATGCTGAGCGCGACACCGGGCGTGATCGAGGTGCGGCTCGACGACGACCGCCTCGCGCTGCGCGCGGCCGATTCCGACATCGTCGCCCGCATCCTGCTCGACGCGGGCGCTCGTGATCTGGAGATCGCCGCGCCCACGCTCGAGACCGCCTTCACCGCTCTCACGGAGGACTGACCCATGCTCATCTCACCCACCATGTTGCGCATCGAAGGCGTCCGCCAGCTGCGCAACCCGTACACCCTGGCGTTCACGCTCGCGATGCCGGTTGCCATGTATCTGCTGTTCGGCGTGAGCATGGGCTACGGCACGCTGTCGGCGGGCAACGGCAACGTGTCGTTCTACATCATGACTTCGATGGCCGCCTACGGCACGGCCGTCGCCATGAGCTCGCTCACCTCTCTCGCGGCGACCGAAGCGAAGCAGGGATGGGGTCGGCAGCTGGCGATGACCCCGCTGACCACCGCGGGCTACGCACTGACGAAGCTGCTCACGGCTGTCGCGTTCGCGGCCCTGGCGCTGGTGGCTGTGTTCACCGCGGGCATGCTCAGCGGCGCGCACGTCGACGACGCCTGGCGCTGGGTCGCGACGGCCGGGATCATCCTCGGCATCGGACTGATCTACGGGCTGTTCGGACTCGGCGTCGGACTGTTCTTCAGCTCCGATTCGGCGGCGGCCCTCGCCTCGATCTCGATGACGTTCTTCGCGTTCTTCGGCAACGTCTTCATGCCGCTCGACGGGGTGATGCTCGACATCGCGCGGTTCACGCCCCTCTACGGGTTCGTCGCACTGAGCCGCTGGCCGCTCACCGATGGGCGACTGACGACCGGGCAGACCGATGAGATGTGGATGCTGCTGCTCAACGTCGTGGTCTGGCTGGCGCTGTTCGCTGTGCTCGTCACCGTCGGGATGAAGCGCTCGCGCGCTCGCCAGTAGGTTGGACGGATGGTGCAGCCGCTCTCCCGTGACGCGGGGCCGAAGAATCCCTGGGCGAGATTCGGCTGGCTCATGGCGGTCATCTGGCTGGTCTTCCTGATCTACCCGGTGATCGCCTTGCTGCGTTCGGAGGCGCCTGCAGCCTGGGTGGTGGTCGGCTGGGTCGCGTTGATCGTGTTCGTCGTGCTCTATGTCACCGGGTTCATGCATGGCATGCGCCGCGGTGGGCTCGGGCAGAATCCGGCCGCACGTCAGTGGGTCACGTTCGCTGCTCTCATCGTCTGCACGTTGGTCTCCGTGCCTGCCGAGGGCGGTTCGGCGCTCAGCTTCCTGCCTTTCCTGATGTCGTTCGCGTCCTACGGGCTCACCCGGTTGTGGCACTGGATCACCACCGTCAGTGCGGTCGTCATCACCGCGCTCTGCGTGTTCCTGCTGCCCGGCGGGATGAACAACCTCTCCGTCCTCGCGATCGTCGCACTTCTCGGCGTGGTCAACACGGTGTCGACATGGCTCATCATCCGTTCCGTGGAGTCAGAGCGCCTCGGGTTGGAGCTGGCGACGAGCGAGGGAAGAGAGGCGCTGGCCCGTGACGTGCACGACCTGGTGGGGCATTCGCTGACGGTCGTCGGACTCAAGGCTCAGCTGGCGCGGAGGCTGATGGACTCCGATCCGGAGCGCGCGCGGGCCGAGCTCGCCGACATCGAGCAGCTCACGGCCGAAGCGATCGCGGGGATCCGGACGACGGTCGCCGGGTCGCGGGCGACGACGCTCGTCGAACAGCTGGCATCGTGCCGGGAGGCGCTTCGCGCGGCGGACATCGACCTCCACGTCGATGGTGCACCGAACGCGTTGTCTCCCGTGCAGGCCATCACCGCGAGCTGGATCCTGCGCGAGGCGACCACGAACGCACTCCGCCACTCGGAGGCGCGTCACGTCCGGGTGGTGATCGCCCCGGGCCGGTTGTGCGTGGAAGACGACGGCGTCGGGGCGCGGGGCGACGAAGGGAACGGTATCCGGGGGATGCGGGAGCGCGCTGCCGCTGCCGGTGCGGCGTTCTCGCTGGTGGCTGGAGTGAGCGAACCCGGAGTGGCCGAGTCGGGCGAGAGAGCCGGCACACGCGTGGAGGTGACGTGGTGACGGCGCAGACGGGCGGTGGCGGCATCCGGCTCCTCATCGCCGACGATCAGGCGCTGGTTCGAGGGGCGCTGGGCGCGCTGCTGGATCTCGAGGATGACCTGGAGGTGTGCGCCCTGGCGGCGGATGGTGCGGAGGCGCTGCGGCTGGTCGCGGAGACGAAGCCCGACGTGTGTCTGATGGACATCCAGATGCCGGGGATGGATGGCGTCGAGGCCACACGGCGCATCCGGGAGGTCAGCCCCGGCACGCGCGTGCTGATCGTCACCACGTTCGCGCGGCCCGGATATCTGCGCGCAGCTCTGGATGCCGGTGCCAGCGGGTTCATCGTCAAAGACACTCCGGCGGAACAGCTCGCCGAGGCGGTGCGGCGGGTGCACGCGGGACTGCGAGTCCTGGACCCCGCGCTCGCCGAGGAGAGCCTGTTCGAGGGGGCGAATCCGCTCAGCGACCGAGAGCGTCAGGTGCTCCGACTCGCGACGGATGGGCGTTCGGCAGCGGCCATCGCCGCCGAAGTGTTCCTCTCTGCCGGCACCGTGCGCAACCATCTGTCCGCGGCGATCGGGAAGACCGGGGCGTCGAATCGGGCGCAGGCGGCGCAGATCGCGCTCGACAAGGGCTGGATCTGAAGACCGGACGACCTCTGGTGCCGGGCAGGGGAGGGTCGTACCCTGGACCCCGGTGAGCGACGGCGCTCGCCAGGAGGAGTGCGTGATGGATTGGAAGATCGAGCTCATCTTCGTGCCGGTGTCGGATGTCGACCGGGCGAAGGACTTCTACGTGAAGATCGGCTTCAACGCGGATCATGATCAGACACCGTTCGACGGGATGCGCTTCGTGCAGATGACGCCTCCGGGTTCTGCCTGCTCGATCGCGTTCGGCACCGGTCTCGGCATCGATCTCGAGCCGGGGCAGCAGAACACCATCCAGGTCGTGGTGCCGGATGCGGATGAGGCGCTGGCGCACCTGCAGAGCGCCGGCGTCGAAGCGGTGGGCGTCGACGAGCAGGCCTGGGGTCGCTTCGTGAGCTTCGACGACCCCGACGGCAACACCTGGACTCTGCAGGAGCTGCCGGACTACGGCGCGCAGAGCTGAGATCTCCGCTGAGCGACGCGCTGGACTCCGGCCAGCGCGTCGTTCAGCTTGCCAGCGGAGTGCGCCGCAGGGGTGAACGAGGGTCCCACCATCGTCGGGTGGGGTCCCACCAGCCGGGCCCGCGAACTTTCGGGCGTCCGTTGTCCATGCGGACCTCCCACCCGGAGGTTTCCAGAGTGCGGTGGTGGTGCCAGCAGAGGGTCACTCCGTTGTCGGTGTGCGTGGGTCCGCCTCTGGCGTGTTCTTCGACGTGGTGGATCTCGCACCAGGACGCCGGAACGTGACACCCCGGTATGAGGCATTCCTTGTCGCGGAGGGTGATCGCGCGGCGTTGGTGGACGGTGAAGATGCGCTCCGTGGTTCCGATGCCGATGATGCGCCCTTCGGGATCGAGCAGCACCCGTTGGATGCTCCCTCCGCACGCGGCATGCCGGGCAAGGGAAACCGGGGCGGCGACGTCGACTCCGTCGATGTGCGCCCACCCTCGCCCGGTCGTGTAGTCCTGGGCGGTCACGGAGACCACCAGGGTCGGTGCCGCACCGCCGAGGCGGCGGCATATCGTCGTGGCGAGCGGCGATGCCGAGGGCTGCGGCGAGAGCGTCGTGCTGCAGCTGGAAGCGGGAGCGGGTGTCGGTCCTCCCCGCCGGCATCTCCTCGGCAACGCTCTCCGCTGACGTCAGATAGTCCGGGTCCTGCTCGGAGGGTTCGAACCGCACCCCCGGAAGCGGCGGTCCATCCACCTTCGGATTCAGGTACGCATCCCAGATGCGCTGCATCTGCCCCGCGACCTCCGGCAGCAGGCGTCCACTGATCGGGATCAGCCCGTCCTTCGCCCGACCGAGCCGGACGCCGCGTGACCGAGCGGCGCGCTCGTGCTCAGGCTCCGCGCCGTCGGGGTCGAGGTAGGCGACGATCACCTGCGCCAGCGTCCGCAGATCCTCTGCAGTCGGTGCCGGAGCCCCTGCCATCGCGCCGTCAGAAGAATCCTCGTCAGCGGCATCGGCGCCGAGTCTGACTCGTGCGTACGCCGCGAGTTCCGCATCCGCCCGCAGCCGGTCCTCCGCACCGATGCGGGGCCCCGCTTGCTCGATCGGCCCCATGGCCGCCAACAACCCCGCGACCCCGATCACGCCGTCGAGCAGCGCCTGTCGCAGCTCCGGCCACCGCGCCGGCAGCGGCGCGCCGGTCGTCAGCTCGGTCTCCCGCCGCACGACCTTCGACGCCTTGATCACCCGCGCCGCACCCACGGAATCGGTTCGCAGCGCCCTCTGGACCAGCTCATTCGTCGATCGGCACCCGAACCTCTGACCGAAGTCGGCATCAGCCGTGGCGATCGCCTCCACGACCCGTGCCTCGGCTCGCCGGAGCGCGTCACCCGAGCTCCGCAGGACCTCGATCCGCTCCGCATCCGACAACACCGTCAGATCGTCTGAGCACAGCACTTCATCCAGGCCGGACACGACCTGATCGAAGGAGCCCGAGGTGCTGTTCATGTCTTCCATTCAACCGAGAGCCACCGACATTCGATCCCGAAATACACCAGTTCAGAGCAATATTCTGGCATTCAGTTCGAAAGTCTGTAACCCGACTCCGCTCGGCATCCGCTGAGCCGTTCACCCCGCGGCAACGGCGCCGCCATCTGCGGGCCCTACCGTCGCGACGGACCGTGCGTCGAAAGGACTCCGCTGCAATGACATCCCCCTCCCATCGATCTCGGCGAGGCTTCCTCGCGCTTCTCGGAGCAGGCGTCGCGTTCGCCGGACTGCTCGTCGCTCCCGCTGCGCATGCCGCTGGTTCATCGCTCGCGGTCGACGCCTCGAGCATCCGCACCGACGAGACCGTCACGATCTCCTTCGATGCGGGGGAGTCCGTCCACGACCGGAACTGGGTCGGGATCTACCGCGACGGTGCGATCCCGGGAGGCCCCGCATCCCTCGACTGGCGGTACGTGCCCGAGGCGAGCGGAGATCTCACGTGGGGTCCGTCGGCCCGCGACGGCTGGACGCGCAACACGGCGTCGATGGGAGCCGGCGAGTACGACATCTACCTGCTCGAGGACGACGGCTACGGCATCCTCGCCGGCCCGATCGACCTGACCGTCACGGAGGCGGCGACCGAGCCGCCGCGTCCGCCCGCCGAACCCAAGCCCGCCGTCGACGGCGTGAGCGAACTGAACGTGCTCACCTTCAACGTCTGGCACGGCGGCACCCAGGTCGCCGACGGCGCGCAGCAGATCGCCGACATCATCGAGCAGACCGATGCCGACGTGACGTTCCTGCCCGAGGTGGGCGACGCGCCCTCCCAGGTCGCTGCGCTGCTCGGCTGCGACCACCTCACGGCGACCGACACCGGGATCGTCTCGCGCTACCCGATCGTGTCGACCGACACGGTGGGACGCTGGTGGTCGAAGGCGGTCATCGACGTCAACGGCACCGAGGTCGTCGTCTACGGAGGGCACCTCGAGTACCGCTGGTACACGACGTATCTGCCGCGCGGATACGGGGGAGAGATCCACGGCGACTGGCCCGACGGGTGGGACACCTGGGACAAGCTCGACGCACCGGTCACCGACGTCGAGGCGATCCTGGCCGCCAACCTCCAGTCGGGTCGCCCGGATGCTGCCGCCGAACTCCTCGCCGACATCGACGCCGAGCGGACTGCCGGCCGCATCTCCGTCGTCGGCGGCGACTTCAACGAACCTCCCTCGCAGGACTGGACCGCGGCGACGGCCGACCTCTTCGATCACAACGGGGTCGTCATCCCGTGGCAGACGACGCAGACGCTGCTCGACGGTGGTCTCGTGGACGCCTTCCGCGCTGTGCATCCTGATCCTGCGGCGAACCCCGGATTCACCTGGCCGTCGGACAATCCGCTGTTCCCGACCTCGTCGCTCACCTGGGCGCCGGAGGCCGACGAGCGCGACCGGATCGACTACATCTTCGCCACCCCGGATGCGCGCCTGGCGATCGACGGCTCGACGGTCGTCGGACCGCAGTCGACGATCGTGCGCAATGAGCGCGTAGTCGACGACAGCGCCGACGAGATCTTCACGCCCGACGCCGTGTGGCCGTCGGACCACAAGGCGGTGCTCGCGAACTTCTCGATCTGCGACGACGGCTGTGTGCCGCCGGAGCCGGAACCCGAGGCCGCACTCGGCCTCGGATCGACGTCGGTGGCTGCCGGAGCACAGCTCACGATCACGGGTACCGACTTCGCCGCGGATGCCGAGCTGCGCGTCGAACTGCGATCCACCCCCGTGACGCTCGGGACGGTGACGACGGATGCGGCCGGAGCCTTCCGGCTCGCGGTGACCATCCCTGCGGGAACCGCGCCCGGAGCACACCGCATCGTCGTCATCGACCCCGGCGGAACGGAGACGAGCGCTGCCCTCACCGTGACAGCCGTGCCGGGCGGAGGGCAGCCGGGCGGACAGCCGGGCGGCGGCGCGACGACACCCGGGACCGGAGCGGCTGACGCGCTCGCGACGACCGGCGCGGACAGCACGCCGTTCCTGTTCGCCGCGCTGCTGCTGTTCGCCACGGGTCTCGCATTCGTCGCGATGCGCCGTCGCCGGGTCTAGCGCCTTCGTTCCCGTGGCAGGTGTGGTGGGTGTCAGACCGATTCACCCGCCGCAGCTGCCACGGGAGCGTCAGGAGTTCACGCGGATGATCTCCTGCTGGTACGGGGCGATGACGTCACCCGAGATGCGGAGGTCGAGCAGCAGGAAACGGCGCGTCGCGGCATCCTCCGCGGCCCAGGTCTCCAGGCGGTCCAGGTCGGCGAGTGTGCGCACCACGACGCCCTCCGCCCCGACCGCTGCGCCGAGTGCGGCGAAGTCGACCTCGGGGATGAGCATCGGTCCCTCGGCGAGCCCCTTGAGGCCGTAGAGGTTCACCTCGGCCCCGTAGGCGGCGTCGTTCCAGATGACGGCCATGCCCCGGCCGGCTGCAGCACGCACGGCCGATTCGAGGTCCGCGATCGCCATCAGGCCGCCCCCGTCGCCCGAGGTGAGCACGATCGTGGACGAGCGGCGGGCGAGCGCTGCCCCGACGACGCTCGGCCAGCCCAGACCGATCGACTGGAACGCGGTGCCGATCATCATCATGCGATCCGGCGCGGCGACCGGCCAGTACATGTTCGCCCAGCCGATGAAGTGCCCGCCGTCCGAGACGACCACCCGGTCCTCGGGCAGCAGCTCGGCGATGCGGCGTGCCGCCGAACGCGGGTCGAGTCGTCCGTCGGGGGCGAGGTCGTCGCCGGCGTCGTAGGAGCGGGCGGATGCCACGTCGACGCTCTCCCGCCACGGCCGGGCAGGCACAGCTTCGGAGTCCGCGGCCGACACGTCGCCGAAGCGCTCGGGGGACGCGGCGTGCCGCGCCCGATCTCCGAAGTCGTGCCCGGCGGCCGGCTCGGACCGCAGCCGGTTCACGAGCTCCTCGGCCGCGACACGGGCATCCGCGCGGACGAAGCCCCCGATGTGCGCGTGCGTGGCGGCGGGGGCGATGTCGATCTGGAAGACGCGGGTCCCGGGCGCGAACAGCTCGCCGAAGCGCATCGTGAACTGGTTCAGCGACGCACCGAACACGACGGCGACGTCCGCGCTGCGCACGAGTTCCATCGCGCCGTCGGCCCCGAACCCGCCGGTGACGCCGAGGTCGTACCGCGTGTCGGGGAAGACGCCGCGGCCGAGCGCGGACGAGGCCGTGAGCGCTCCGGTCAGCTCGGCGAGCTCGCCCAGCGGCTCGCTCGCCCCGGCCAGCCACGCACCGCGCCCGGCGAGCAGGAACGGACGGTCGGCGTCGCGCAGCGCTGCGGCGATCTCGTCGAGCATCCCTTCGGCGAACTCCCCGCGCGGAGCGAGCGGTGCGGGCAGTCGCGGCGACGGCGCCTCCGCCACCGGGCCCGCTTCGAGGGCGGCGACGTCGTACGGGATCGCGAGCACGACGGGCACACGATACGTGAGCGCGTGCTCGATGGCGATGACCGTGGTCGCCGCGGCATCCGTCCGCCCGACGGTGTAGGTGCGGGCTCCCACTGCCGATGCGAGGGCGATCTGGTCGACGTCCCAGGGGCGCGGGCCCGACGTCGGCTCGTCGCCGACCACGAGCACGAGCGGCACGTGCGCCTGCACGGCTTCGGCCAGGGCGGTCAGGGTGTTCGTGAAGCCGGCGCCGTACGTGGACGTCCCGGCCGCGATGCGCCCGGAGGCCCGGAAGTGCGCGTCGGCGGCGACCACGGCGCCCTGCTCGTGGCGGACGGCGGTGAAGACGGCATCCGTCTGCTTCTCGATCGCATCGAGGAAATAGGCGTTGCCGTTGCCCATCACGCCGAAGACGGCGTCGATGTGCTGGGCGAGGGTGAGGGCGACATGCGCGGACACGGTGGGCATGAGAATGCCTTTCGAGACAGGGACGGAGAACTGCGGATCCGTATGTGTCTCGCCCTCGCATCCATGCGAGGTGCTTCGTGCCTCTTTTTCAGGCACCGGCGGAAGATCGCCGGACACGTCGACTCTACCGCGGCAGCAGTCGTGTCGCTGCCCGTCTTCCCCCGGAAACATCGCCGAAACCAGGCCAGGGAAGTATTCCGACATGGAGTCGCTGTTCAACGGATACACCTCTCGTCGCACCGCGATGCGCAGCGGACCGCAGCCCTGGGACGAGATGTTCCCGTCGGAGGCCGCAGCGGGCGGCGGCGACGTGCGCCTGCCGTACCGCGACATGTACCCCGCGCTCGCGGGAATGGACGATGCCGAGCTGCGGGCGCGGACGGATGCTCTCGCGAGCTCGTACCTGGCGCAGGGGGTGACCTTCGACTTCGCCGGCGAGGAGCGGCCGTTCCCCCTCGACGTGGTGCCCCGGGTGATCGCCGCCGAGGACTGGATGTACGTCGAATCCGGGGTGAAGCAGCGCGTGCGGGCGCTGGAAGCGTTCCTCGCCGACGTGTACGGCCCGCAGACAGCCGTGCGCGACGGGGTGATCCCCGCGACGCTGATCAGCTCCTCCTCGCACTTCCACCGGCAGGCGGCGGGCATCGTCGGCGCGAACGGCGTGCGCATCCACGTCGCGGGGATCGACGTCATCCGCGACGAGAAAGGCGCCTGGCGCGTGCTGGAGGACAACGTCCGCGTGCCGAGCGGCGTGAGCTACGTGCTCGCGAACCGGCGGGTGATGGCGCAGACGCTTCCCGAACTCTTCACGAGCCTCCGGGTGCGACCCGTGGTCGACTACCCGGGCCGGCTGCTCCAGGCTCTGCGCGCGGCCGCACCCGTGGGGATCGATCATCCGACCGTCGTCGTGCTGACGCCCGGCGTGTACAACTCCGCGTACTACGAGCACACGCTGCTGGCGCGGATGATGGGCGTCGAGCTCGTCGAGGGCCGCGACCTCTTCTGCTCCGGCGGGCGGGTGTGGATGCACACGACCGCCGGTCCGACCCGCGTCGACGTCATCTACCGCCGGGTGGACGACGAGTTCCTGGATCCGCAGCACTTCCGGCCGGACTCGGTGCTCGGAGCCCCGGGGCTGATGCTGGCTGCGCGCCTCGGCAACGTCACTCTGGCGAATGCGATCGGCAACGGCGTCGCGGACGACAAGCTCGTGTACACGTACGTTCCCGAGCTCATCCGCTACTACCTCGGCGAGGATCCGATCCTCCCGAACGTCGACACCTGGCGCCTGGAGGAGCCGGATGCTCTCGCGGAGGTGCTCGATCGCCTGGACGAGCTCGTCGTGAAGCCGGTCGACGGCTCCGGCGGGAAGGGGCTCGTGGTCGGCCCCGACGCCTCCCGTGCCGAGCTGGACGCTCTGCGTGCGCAACTGCTCGCCGATCCGCGCGGCTGGATCGCGCAGCCGGTCGTGCAGCTCTCGACGATCCCGACGCTCGTCGAGGACGGATTCCGCC
The DNA here is from genome assembly GCF_039533965.1 of Microbacterium luteolum. Lineage (NCBI taxonomy): Bacteria > Bacillati > Actinomycetota > Actinomycetes > Micrococcales > Microbacteriaceae > Microbacterium > Microbacterium luteolum. Next base: position 1,298,524 of record NZ_BAAAUN010000001.1, on the reverse strand, counting down.
CCCGGCATGTGGACCTCCGCCCCTTCGCGGTCAACGACGGGAACGACATCTGGGTGCTCCCCGGTGGACTCACGCGCGTCGCGCTTCCCGAGGGGCAGCTGGTCGTCAACTCGAGCCAGGGCGGTGGATCCAAGGACACCTGGGTGCTGGATCCCTCGCTGTTCACCGGCCCGACGGCGACCCTGGCGGGACTCTCCGACCCGGCATCCGACGAGGTCTCGATCGCCACCGGAGCCATCGGGATCGTGTCGGCACCTCGCGAGGAGCCGCATCCGCCCTTCCTGTCCTCGCCGCAGGACGAGGACCTCGAGACCCGGCACCACCAGCAGCAACAGCAGCAACAGCAGCAGCAGCAGGGAGGCGCGACATGCTGAGCCGCATCGCCGAAGCGCTGTTCTGGATCGGCCGCTACGTCGAACGCGCCGACGGCACCGCCCGCATCCTCGACGTGCACCTGCAGCTGCTCCTGGAGGATCCATGGGTCGAGGAGGACACCGCGTGCCGCGCCCTGCTCTCGGTCATGGGCACGACGGCGGATGGCGAGAGCACGGTCGGCCGAGACGACGTGGTGCGACTGCTCGCGCTCGACCGGGACCACGCAGCATCCATCGCGCACTCGATCGCCGCCGCGCGCGAGAACGCGCGGCGGGCACGCGAGATCATCTCGACCGACCTCTGGGAGACCCTCAACGAGTCGAACGCGCGGATGCCGCGGTGGGTCGCCTCCGACAAGACGCACCCGTTCTTCCGTTGGGTCCGTGATCGGTCCGCGCTGGCGTTCGGCGTGGTCGACTCGTCGACGAGCCGCGACGAGGCCTGGCAGTTCTTCGTGCTCGGCCGCTCGATCGAGCGCGCCGACATGACGGCCCGCCTGCTGGCGACCCGCTCGCTGACGGATGCCGGCGGCCCGAGCTGGACGACCCTGCTGCGCAGCTGCGGCGCGTACGAGGCCCATCTGCGAGGCCACCGGGCGGTGCCGACCGCGGCCTCCGCAGTCGAGTTCCTGCTCGTGGACAAGCTGTTCCCGCGGTCGGTGCTCTCCAGCGTCCTGCAGGCGGAGGAATGTCTCCGTGGCATCGACCCGGCCGGGGCGTTCGGGGCGCCGGATCGTGCGCACCGGGTGCTCGGCAGGATGCGGTCGGAACTGGAGTACCGCCCTGTCGCCGACATCGTCCATCGGCTGTCGGAGAGCATGGAAGAGGTGCAGGTGGCGATCTCAGTGGCGAGCGACGCGATCCGGGAGCGCTACTTCCCGTCGATCGCCATGCCGGTGTGGATCGGAGAAGCGCTGTGAGCCGGCTCCGGATCGTGCACCGCACCGGATTCCGTTACGAGAAGCCGGCGACCGCGTCGTACAACGAGGCGCGGATGCTGCCGCACTCGCGCGAGGGGCAGTTCGTGCTGCAGGCGACACTGGACATCTCGCCGTCGGCGACCCAGCACTCCTACGCGGACTACTGGGACACGCGCGTGTCGACGTTCGAGGTGCTCACGCCGCATCAACTGCTGTCGGTGACTGCGACCAGCGTCGTCGATGTGCGCGCGCTGCCGCACACGGCGCAGGCGGTGGGGTGGGATGAGCTCGACGCCCGCATCCCGTCGTCCCTGTCGCTCGCGGAGTGCGTCACGCAGACACCGGTGACGTCGCCCGACGACGAGATGCGCGAGCTCGCCCTGCGGATCAGGGCTGAGGGGCGGGATGTCGACGACACGGCCTTCGAGATCTGCCGGACCGTCGGCGGCGCCATGGACTATCAGAGCGGCGTGACGGGCGTGAACTCGACCGCGCGCGAGGCGTGGGCGGCGCGATCCGGTGTCTGCCAGGACATCGCGCATGTCGCCCTCGGCGTGCTGCGCGCGGCCGGCATCCCCGCGCGTTACGTGTCGGGCTACCTGCATCCGGACCCCACAGCGCCGATCGGGCAGCCGGTGATCGGTGAGTCGCACGCGTGGGTCGAGTGGTATTCGGGGGAGTGGCGCGGATACGACCCGACGAACCTGCTGGACATCGGGGAGTCGCACGTCTACGTCGGGCACGGCCGTGACTACGGCGACGTGGCACCGCTGCGGGGCGTGTACGCGGGCCCGAGCGCGTCGGAGCTGTTCGTCTCCGTCGAGGTCACGCGTCTCGACTGACGACCTCATGGAGGAGAATGAGGCGATGACCACGACGACGATCGAGCGCGAGACGCTCACCTGGGACGGCTTCGGCACGGCGACACGCGATCTGGCGCGCAGCATCCTCGCCAGCGGTTTCGAACCGGAGGTCGTCGTGGCGATCGCCCGCGGCGGACTGCTTCCGGCCGGCGCCATCGCCTACGGCCTCGGCGCCAAGAACTGCGGCGCCATCAACGTCGAGTTCTACACCGGCATCGGCACCGTCCTGGACGCACCGGAGGTGCTCCCTCCCGAGCTCGACATGGCGTACCTCGACGGGCGACGCGTGCTGCTCGTCGACGACGTCGCCGACTCGGGCCGCACCCTGGCGCTCGCCGTGCAGCTCCTGAAGGACAAGGGCGCGGACGTGCGCTCGGTCACGATCTACACGAAGCCGTCGACCATCATCCAGCCCGACTACGCCTGGAAGGACACCGATCTCTGGATCAACTTCCCGTGGTCGTTCCAGGGGACCGTACGGGAACAGGACCTGGGGCTTCCGCCTTCGGCGTGACGCGGCGACGCCTCAGTCTTCGTCGTCCAGCGCGTCGAGGAGGCGGGTGGTCGCTGCCGCGAGCAGCGGGATATCGTTCCGTGCGGTCGCAGTGACAACGGCGTGTGCGGTGTCGAAGTATCGATGGGCCAGGTGGTCACGCATCTGGGCGATCTCGCGCCAGGGGATCGTGGGTTCGGCGTCGAGAATATCCGCCGGAAGGTCCTTTACCGCTTCGCCGATCTCCAGCAGACGGATGCGAATCGCGTCGAACACGATCTCATCATCGCTGTCAGCACGCCTGACGTAACGCGAGATTGTGGCGCACGCGAGTGCGATGTCTTCGAGTCGTGCTCGAGTTCGCCGGCTCACAAGGGGACCGCATCTCGCCGAACATCGTCCGCGACACCAGATTTGAGGCTGGCGCGCGGAACGATATCGACGGGACGGCCGAGCAATGCCTCAGCCGCGGACTGCATACGGAGAAGATCGAACATCCCCACATCGGGGGCGAGGTCGACGAGGAGGTCGATGTCGCTGTTCTCATGATCGTCGCCGCGGGCGACGCTGCCGAACACTTCGATGTTTGTCGCACCGTATTCGGCGAGAATCGTCCGTAGATCGGCAGCAAGGAGGCGCACCTGTCGCAAAGTCTCAGGCGCTTCGGCCAGAGTCAGGGTCAGTCCTGCGGCACCCAGAAGCCTGTCGAGTGCGGCAACCGATGGCTCTCGCCTTCCGCTCTCGTACTCGCTGATGACGCTCTGACGGATGCCCGAGCGGTTCGCCAACGCGCTCTGCGTCAGGCCAGTGCGTTCACGCGCAGTCTTGATCAACGAAGCTCCTCGTCGCATGGTTCAACGATATCGCGGATGCGTGATAATGCGTCACCCGCGCAGCAGCGCGCGCAGGGTCTGGATCGTGTCGGCCTCGGCCGGCGTCTTGTCGGGGCGGTAGCCCTTCACCCGTGCGAACCGGAGGGCGATACCGCCGGGATAGCGCGGGGAGCGCTGCACGCCGTCGATCGCGATCTCGACCACGATCTCCGGTCGCAGGAAGACCGTGCCCTGGGTGCGGCGGGTCTCGTACTCGGGGAAGGTCTCGGTCTGCCAGCGCAGCAGTTCGTCGGTGAGGCCCTTGAACGTCTTGCCCACCATGACGTAGCCGCCGGGATCGCCGAACTCGCCGTCGGGATCGAGGGCGCCGAGATGCAGGTTCGACAGCCAGCCCTGTCGGCGGCCGGAGCCCCATTCGGCGCCGAGGACCACGAGGTCATAGGTCAGCACGGGTTTGACCTTGACCCAGGACTTGCCACGTCGACCGGCGGCGTAGGGTGCGTCGAGCGACTTGACGACCACGCCCTCGTGCCCGGCGGCGAGAGCTTCGCGGGACAGCTGCTCGGCGGCATCCGGATCGGCCGTGACGATCCCCGGCATCCGCCATTCCCCGGCCACGCGTTCGAGTTCGGCGAGACGCACCGACAGCGGCTCGTCGAGAAGATCGCGCCCGTCGACGTGCAGCACGTCGAAGAACCACGGCCGGAGCAGCAGCTCACGGGCGACGTCGGCGCCGAAGCGCGACATGGTCTCCTGGAACGGGCGGGGCCCGCCGTCTTCGTCGAGCGACAGCGTCTCGCCGTCGAGGATGAGATCCTGTGCCGGAAGCGACCGCACGATCTCGACGAGTTCCGGCACCCGGTGGGTGATGTCGGCGAGGCTGCGGGTGTAGACGCCGACCTCGTCGCCGTGACGGTGCACCTGGATGCGGGCGCCGTCGAGCTTGTACTCCACGGATGCCTCGCCGGTGATCTCGAGCGCGGCTGTCGGTGTCGCCGCGGTGGCCGCGAGCATCGGCAGCACCGGTCGCCCGACCTGCAGGCCGACCGCGTCGAGCTCTTCGGCGGTTCCGGTGAGGGCGATGAGCGCCGTCTCGCCGAGGTCGCCGGAGAGCATCGCGGCCCTTCGCACGGTCGCGGCGGCGCGATCCGATGCCTTCGCGATCGCATCGAGGAGTACACCCGAGAGGGCACCCGTGCGCAGCTCGCCGAGCATGGCGCGCGTGAGGAAGTCCCACTCGTCGGCGGTCGATCGTGCGGCGAGGGCTCCCAGCGCGCCGGTACGCGTGGCGGCCGAGCCTGTGCCGGATGCCGCGGCGAGAGCATCCAACGATTCGTCCACGTCGGCGATCGTCAGGCTCGGGCTGTCGGCGTGCGAGATCTCCAGTGCCGCGATCCCTCGCCATCCGACGCCGAGCTTGCCCTGACGCGGCGACGCGAGGAGCAGCCCGACGAGGGGCGCGATCTCATCCGGCTCTGCTGTCGCGAGCAGCCGTGCGAGCGCATCGATCTTCGCCAGGCGCGACGACGTGGCGGCGACCTCTTCTGTGGTGGAGACGAGGTCGGAGAGCTTCATCCCCGCATTCTCGCACCGAGGTCGGACATCGATGCCGGTGTGGCACCATCGGAGACCGGTGAGAGGTGGAGAATGAGCGATCAGCGAACGGAGTTCCTCGGCGCGCTGCTCGCGCTGATGCCGGTTCCCGAGCTCCATGGCCCCAACCTCATCGTCGGGATCGACGGCGTCGACGGCGTCGACGGCTCGGGCAAGACGCGGCTCGCGGATGAGCTGGCGGCGCGGATGCCCGAGTCCAGCCCCGTCGTGCGGGTGTCGATCGATGGATTTCATCACGTTCGAGAGAAGCGTTACCGCCGCGGACCCCGGTCGCCGGAGGGTTTCTGGCTCGACTCCTACGATTACGAACAGTTCCGTCAGGAGGTCATCGATCCGTTCCGCAGCGGCCGGGGGACCTACCTGTCTGCGGGACACGACGTCGACTCCGACAGGCTCTTGAGCGGTCCCCGTCGTGACGTTCAGCAGGGGAGCATCCTCCTCGTCGACGGCATCTTCCTTCACCGTCCGGAGCTTGTCGACGTCTGGGATCTGACGGTGTTCCTCGACGTCCCGTTCATGGAATCCGTCCGCCGGATGTCGGTGCGCGATGGGCTGCCAGGCGACCCGGATGCCGAGGAGAACACGCGCTACGTCGGCGGTCAGAAGCTGTATCTGTCGGAGTGCCGACCGGCCGATCGTGCCACGATCCACGTCGACTATCGACACCTCGATCGGCCTCGCATCCGACGTGCGGCGCGGCAACCCGCCCATCAACGCCATCGGGAAGGAACGTGAACGGCTTCATGCCAGGATGGTCGGATGATCGTCGAGACCGCACTGCTGGGCAGCCGAGCGGTCGGCGAGGAGCTGACCATATCCGCTGTCGAGGGCCCGAGCTCGCTGCGCGCGCTGCTGCGGATTCTGGTGCAACACGAGTTGACCGCGTACGCCGCGCATCGCTCGCGTTCGGCGATGATGCGCATCCTCACACCCGCTGAGCTTGTGGAGGGCGTCGAGACCGGACGCTATGGGCGGGAGGCGCGCGCTCTTCCGGCGCCGCCGAATCTCGATGCCGCGCATGCACGTGCCGTCGAGGCGTTCACCGACGAGCTTTTCTTCGTGTTCCTGGACGAGGTCCGGATCACCGACCTCGATGACACCCTCACGATCGAGCCGCACACACGTCTCCGGCTGGTGCGGCTCGTCGCTCTGACCGGATAGGGCAACAGTGCTGACCGCCGACCAGGCCAAAGAACAACTGAGCAAGTACTGCACCTGCGGTGACAAGGGGCGACGCGCGATTCGCGCCGAGGGTCTGCTCGCCCCGCGGCTCGCCCGTCGCATCGCGGACAATCTCAACGACCAGAGCGGTGCCCACGACCCCGAGGCGGCGGACGTCGTGCGGAGCACCGCGATGACGCTCGCCGGTGAACTCGATGACCTGTCCGAAGCGAAGCGGGCGAAGGTGTTCGCCGCGCTCTCGCCCTCACTGGGCGCAGAGCTCGCGCACTGGTGGGGGTGGGCGCAGGCCCGACCCTATGTTCAGGGATGGAGTGGGGTGCGCCCGTACCGCTCATCGGACCCCGCGATCACCCGATCGGCGCGCTGGCAGCGGCTCGCTTCGCTGCTGCATGACGCGACGCACTATCCGCAGCCGATCGAATGGCACGCGAGCTGGCTGCTCTACACCTCGTCGCAGTATGGCCCCGACCCTGTCGGCGAACTCCTCGCCTCGGCCCTGGATGCCGGGAACCACGCGGTACGGCGCATCCTGATGGAGAGCATCGACGGGACGCACTCGATCGGCGGGCCGTCCCAGCCGGGGTACGTCGCTCTGCTCGCAGCGTCCGACCCCGACGCGTGGGAGTTCGTGGGTCGGCAACTGCTCGCCGCAGGGCGTGCCGAAGGATTGCGCCAGACGATCCTCGGGTCCCTCAGTCTCGCGCATCCCGACGCCCTCACGCGGTTCGTCGAGATCATCGTCGAGAACGATCTCGTCCGGTTCTCCAGCGCGATCCTCAGTGTCGCAGGGTGGGCGGGCGAGGAATTGACCACGCAACGATCCGCGCAGGTCGCCGAGGCCCTCGCGGCGACCCGGCGCTTCCTGCAGGAGCCGCCGGACATCGACCAGCTCCGCGCCGCCGCGCCCGTCGAAGTCGTCTTCGGCTTGTGGTCGCTCGCGGTGCGTGACGTCTCCACGGCGATCGCGGCCGCCGCCGCACTCATCCACGACGCCGATGCGCGCCGCAGGCTCGCGGCGACGAGGATCCTCGTCGATGTCGCACACCCCGAAGCGGCCGCGCCACTCGCGGCAGCACTCGCGGATGCCGACCTCTCGGTGTTCGTCGCAGCGTTGGGGGCGCGGCCGACGTACAACGGCGCGTCGTGGGAGGGTCTTGTCGGCGATGTGGGTGCGAGCCTGCGACAGCGCCTGCTGGGGTGGCCCCCATCGCTGAGCGTCGACATCGGCCTCCTCGCCCCCCAGATCGTGAGACTGAAGAAGTCGGATGTCGCCGATGCGCTGGCAGCGTTCTCGGGCGACGAGGACGTCGATCTCGAGTTCGCGTCGGCTGATGCGCGTCGCGGCGCCGCGCGGAGGTTCGCGAAGGATCCGGTTCGGTATCGGGAGCAGCTGTTCATCCTCGCGCTGGACGCGTCGGAGAGTGTGCGCCGGGAGGCGCGACGAGCACTGGACGTCGATGCGATCACCATCGCAGAGGCTCTGACGCTGGAACGGGCGCTCACACGCAAGACGGATGACGTCCGCAAGACGGCGCTTCGACTGCTGCTGAAGCAGTCGCCCGCAGCCCTGGCCGCCTCGGTGGAGAGGCTCGGGGCGGGAAAGCCCGACCAGCGACGCGCGGCCGAAGAACTCGCTCAGATCGCGGGACTCAAGCCGACCGCAGACGAAGGCGCTTCTCACGAAGGGGCGTTGGCGGAGGGAACCCCGGCGACGACCGAAGGCATCGATGCCGCTGCGAGTCCGAGCGCCGACGATCGTCCGCCTCTGCTCAGGTACGGCGTCGAAGACCGCACGCCCGCTGAGCGTCCGCTCGCTCCACCCCGGTCACGCTGGACCGCGTACCACCCCGGTGCTCGGCGCATCTGGCAGTCGCTCGGAGCGTGGCTGGACGAGCACGCGAACCTCGAAGTGCAGACGCGCGGGGGAGTGGAGATGCTCGCGAACATCAGAGGCATCCAACGGAACGACGACGGTTCGATGCCGCTCGGGGAGCTGCTGGATCCGTGGTGGGAACGCATCCGTGGCGAGCTCGTCGACGGCGGAGTGGAACTTGTCCTTCTTCGACTGCTGCAGGCCGGCCGCGGTGATGCGGCCGTGCAGGTCCTCGGATCGCTCGGTGACGAACGGAGCGAGTGGAACGACGGACTCCGACGCGAGATGATCCGGCATCTGGCCTGGCGCGAGTGCCGAGCGAGCTGGGCGGAGCCGGTACTGGACCTGTTCGCTCTTGTGGCGGGTGAACTGCCGACCGATGAACTGATCGGTCCGCGAAACGTGGTGTTCGGCGACGACCGAAAACGAGTCGGGAGGGATCCCCGTGAGTTGAGCTGGCTTCTCAGCTATGCGTGGGACTACCTGGATCCGTCATTGCTCGACGACCAGCAGCTTCATCGTCTGTGGCGCATCGTCCGGTTCCTCGACGAACCCGAAGGTGCGGTCGACCAGTGGGCCGGGCCGAAGGCAGAGCTGGTCGATCCGTCCTACTGGGGGGCTGTCCACATCGTCGCCGACCAGCCGTTCCGGTACCGACCACCGTCCAATGTCGTGTTCGAGGCCTTCGCCCGCGGAATCGCCACGCGCGCCGACCTCATCGACCATCTGTTCACTCGTCCTGCACTGAGTTGCGAACTCAACACTCACAGACTCAATCCGTTGGAGGAGGCCAGTGCACTCAAGGCGACGGATCCCGCGATCCAGGCGATCGTCGAAGAAGTGCAGCGCACGGTGGTCGGTCTCGAGATCACTCGCGGTGACCGCCCGACGCCTTACTCCCGCATGGCGATGTCTCTCCAGCGAGTCACCGGAGTCGAGAGCCTCGCCGGCGTGCTCAAGGCTCTGGGGCGTCGCCCCTTCGTGCGCGGCTATCTCTACGCTGACAAGCGCGAGAGCGTGTTCTCTCATCTCGTCCGCATCCATCATCCCGCGACGGATGACTCCGTCGAATCCATCGCTCACGCGCTCTCCGGAGCGAAGATCTCGGAGAGCCGGATCATCGAGACCGCGATGTACGCGCCGCAGTGGGCGGAGCCTTTCGAGGAGCATTTGGCGTGGCCAGGATTCGCGTCAGCGATCTGGTGGGTGCACGCGCACACCACTGACTCCTGGCGAGTTCCGGAGGCCACCAGATCCTGGCAGTCGGATCAGGCACTCGGCGCGGCGCGGAAGCGAGAGATCGACCAGCGCACCCCGCTCTCGACCGAAGACCGCGATCGAGGAAGCGCCGACGCCGAGTGGTTCCACAGACTGTACGCCGAACTCGGCGACGATCGACTCGACCGCGTGCTCAACGCGGCGAAGTATGCCTCGAATGCGGCCGAACACAAGCAGGCCGAGCTGTTCGCGAACGCCATGCGCGGCAGAGTGACCGAAGACGAGCTGCTCACTCGCATGTACGAGAAGCGGCATCAGGATGCTGTGCGTGCGTACGGTCTGCTGCCGTTGAGCGGCGATCCGGACCAACTGCTGCGTCGGTACGAAGTGCTCCGCGCGTTCGTCAGCACCGGGAAGACCAACGGTCCTCAGCGCAGGGCGACCGAGACGGCAGCCGTGCACGCGGCGCTGGAGAACCTCGCCCGCTCCGCCGGGTACCGCGATCCGCAGCGTCTGATCTGGGCGATGGAGGCTCGGGCCGGCGAAGACCTGAGCCGCGGCGCGGTCACCGCCGTCGACGGCGACGTGACCGTCAGCCTCACCATCGACGATCTCGGCATGCCCGAGATCACAGTGGACCGTGCGGGCAAGACCCTGGCAGCCGTGCCGGCGAAGAGCCGCAAGGCCGAGGAGATCGCTGCGCTGACGACCCGAGCGCGCGACCTCAGGAAGCAGGCTCAGCGTGTCCGCGCCTCGCTGGAGGCCGCGTGCGTGCTCGGAGACGTCATCGACGCGAGCGAGCTCGCGCTCCTACAGGCGCATCCGATCCTCGGGCGCATGCTGTCGGATCTCGTCATGGTCGACGGTGAAGGCCGAACAGGTTTCCTCAGCGCCGGCGGCGACGAACTCGTCAACGCAGATGCATCGGCGTTTCGCGCGGTCGGCGGCTTGCGCATCGCCCATCCGCTCGATCTGCTGGCGAGCGGCGACTGGCCCGATCTGCAGCGCGCCGTCATGACGCGCGAACGTCCGCAGCCGTTCAAGCAGGTGTTCCGCGAGCTCTACGTGCTCAACGAGAACGAGAAGGCTGAGAAGGGGATCTCCTCGCGGCGCTACGTCGGACATCAGCTCGCGTCGAGACGAGCATCCGGTCTCTTCATCTCCCGCGGCTGGATCAGCGAGTACGGGTTCGGGTTCGGGCGCACGTTCCACAACGAGAAGGTGACCGCTTTCTGCAACATCGAAGGAGGGTGGGGGACCGCCGGCGAGGTCGAGGAGGCTGCCGTCGACGACGTCCGTTTCGCTCACGCAGGCACGCACATCGCGCTTCCTCTGGCCGACGTTCCGCCGCGCGTCTTCTCCGAGACCATGCGGGATCTCGACCTCGTGGTCTCGGTCGCCCATGCCAGCGGCGTGGATCCGCAGGCGTCGGAGTCGAGCATCGAGATGCGTCAGCGCCTCGTCGACGAGACCTGCCGACTTCTCGGACTCGAGAACGTCGAGGTCGACGGGCACCATGCGCGCGTGAAGGGGGCACTCGGGATCTACTCCGTGCACCTGGGGTCCGGCATCGTGCATCGCATCCCGGGGAACACGCTGTTCATCATCCCGGTGGGCGCACAGCACCGTGGACGCGTCTTCCTCCCGTTCGTCGACGACGATCCCCGCACGGCGGAGATCGTGTCGAAGGTCGTGATGCTCTCGCGAGACGAGAAGATCACGGATCCGACGATCCTCAGCCAGATCGTGCGCTGAGCCAGCGGCCGGAATCAGGCGAAAACGCAGGATCAGGCCGATTCCGAGCGAAACGGCCTGATTCCGCGTGGTCGCCTGATTCCGCGCACGGCCGTCGGATGCCGCAGCGCTCAGCGCCCGCGGAACTCCGGCTTGCGCTTCTCCTGAAAAGCGGCGAAGCCCTCGCGGTAGTCGTCGGTCTCGCAGAGCGCAGCCTGTGCGGCGTTCTCGATGTCGACCGAGTCCCAGAGCGCCAGGCGCTCATCGCGGATCCGTGCGATGAGCTCCTTGCTGGCGAGGAAGGCGGCCGTGGCCCCGCGTGCGGCGGTGGCTGCGGCATCCGTCGTCGCCGACACGACCTCGTCGTCGGGGAAGACCTGCGAGAACAGTCCGGATGCGACGGCTTCGGCGCCGCTCATCAGCCGCCCGGTGTAAATGAGGTCGAGGGTCTTGTGGGCGCCGAGGCGCTCCAGGAAGAGCGCGTGGCCGCCGGAGTCGAGCGTGGCTCCGAGCGCGGCGAAGGGCGAGCCGATCTTCGCGGACTCCGCGACGTAGACGACATCCGTCGCGATCAGCAGGCCGAGCCCGACGCCCAGGCAGGCGCCATGAGCGACCGCGAACGTCGGCGCCGGGAACCGTGACATGCGCTGCAGCAGCGGCGTGACGAGCCCGCCGAGATACCCCATGACGTCGTCGTCACGGGGGTCGACGCCCGAGATGTCGCGTCCGGCGCAGAACGCCCGGCCCTCGCCGCGAAGCACCAGGGCGCGGACGCCGGCGGCCTCGGCCTCCGCGTAGGCGGCATCCAGCCCGTGGAGCGCCTGCTCGTCGAGGGAGTTCAGCTTCGCGGGGGCGTTAAGGACGACCGTGGCGACGTCATCGGCGATGGTGAGATCGATCATGGGTTTCCTCTCGGTGGGCCCTTCGACAAGCTCAGGGACCCAGGTGGCGCGGGCCCTTCGACAAGCTCAGGGACCCAGGTGACGCACTCCGGTCACACGTCGTAGTCGACGACCACGCGGTCGCTGGTGGGATGGGACTGACAGGTGAGCACGTACCCGCGCTCGAGCTCGTCGGGCTCCAGCGCGTAGTTCTCGGTCATGCTGACGCTGCCCTCGATCACGCGCGCACGGCAGGTTCCGCAGACGCCGCCCGCGCAGGCGAACGGTGCATCCGGCCGCACGCGCAGGGCCGCATTCAGCACCGATTCGTGCGCGTCGACCGGACTCTCCACCGTCGACGAGACGCCGTCGAGGTTGACCTCGATGCGGAATGTCGCAGCTCCCGCGCGCACCTCGACCGGCCGTGCGGTGCGGAGCGGCTCGTCTCCCGTCGTGAACAGTTCGAAGCGGATGTGCTCGCGGGCGACGCCCACGTCGGAGAGCACCTCGCGGCACAGGTCCACCAGCGAGAGCGGACCGCACAGGAACCATTCGTCGACATCGGCGGGGTCGATGAGCGAGCCGAAGATCGTCCGCAGCTTCTCCTCGTCGATCCTCCCGGACAGCACGGGAGCCGTGCGCTGCTCGCGTGACAGCACGTGATGCAGTGTCACGCGGGTCGGGTAGCGGTCCTTGAGATCGGCGAGATCCTCCAGGAACATCACGTCGAGCGTCGACCGGTTCGTGTACAGCAGCGTGAAGCGCGAGGTGGTCGATCGCGTGAGCACCGTGTGGGCGAGCGCCATGAGCGGGGTGATGCCGGAGCCGGCGGCGATCCCGACCACGTGCTTGTGGTCGAGGTCGTCGAGGCCTGAGGTGAACGTGCCCTGCGGACTCATCACGTCGATCTCGAACCCCGGGTGCAGGCCGGTCTGGGCCCAGGTGGAGAACAGGCCGCCCTCGTCGCGCTTCACGGCGACGCTGAGTCGTGTCGGCGCGCCGTCCGTGCGGTGCTCGGGAGCCCGGCACAGCGAGTACGAACGGCGAACCTCCGTGCCCTCGAGCGTCGTGCGCAGCGCTACGTACTGGCCCGGCAGGTGGTCGTAATCATCGGCCAGCGCGGCCGGCACGGTGAACGTCACCTCGACCGCATCGTCGGTGAGCGGGCGCACATCCTCGACCGTGAGCGTGTGGAAGCGTGCGCGCGTGCGCTCGCCGGGCGACCGGCGCGGCGGGACGGATGCCGGGGCGCCGGCTCGCGCGGAGGAGAAGAGCGACATCAGTGCACCTTGAAATGGTCGAAGGGCTCGAGGCATGCGCGGCACTCGAACAGGGACTTGCAGGAGGTCGAACCGAAGCGCGAGACCTCGTGCGTGTCGAGTGAGCCGCAGCGCGGGCAGCGCACGCTCAGCAGGAGCCGGATCGGTCCGGTGGAGACGGCGGCGCGGCCGGAGGGCGGCGCGATGCCGTAGGCCTCGAGCTTCTTCTTGCCGGCATCCGACATCCAGTCCGTCGTCCAGGCGGGGGAAAGGACCAGGCGCACGTCGACCTCCGCGAAGCCGGCCGCGGTCAGCGACATGATCACGTCGTCGCGGATCGTGTCCATCGCCGGGCATCCGCTGTACGTCGGCGTGATGTCGACGCGCACGCGGTCGCCGTCGGCTTCGACGGCGCGGAGCACTCCGAGGTCCTCGATCGTGAGCACAGGGACCTCGGGGTCGGGCACGGCCGCCGCGATCCGCCAGGCCGCCTGCGTCGGAGTGAGGGTCACCATGATGCCCCCGGATGCCGGCGCGCGAGCACCTGCATCTCGGCGAGGATGTGGCCCAGGGGAGTCGCGTGTGCTCCGCGCCGTCCGCCGGCGGAAGAGGCGGCCACCGCGGGCACGGCCAGGTCGGCCTCGGCGAAGACGGTGTCGACGACGCCGTCGAATCCCTCCCGCAGGCTCGACGGCCGTGCGGCGGCGTCGCCCAGCCGTTCGATCAGCTCGTCGTCGCGGAACAGCTCATCCACGTAGGGCCAGACGTCCGCGGTCGCACGGATGATCCGGGCGCGCGATTCCTCCGTGCCGCCGGCGAGGCGCAGCATCCACTGCACCGAATGATCCCGGTGGTAGTCGACCTCTTTGAGGGACTTCTCCGCGATCGCCGCGAATGTCTCATCGGTGCTCGTGCGGAGGGCCGAGTACATCTCGAACATGTAGGTCGACACCACGAACTGTCGGGCGATGGTCTGCGCGAAGTCGCCGTTGGGCTGCTCGACGATCCAGGCGCAGCGGAACTCCGGCTCGTCGCGGAAGAAGGCCAGGTCGTCCTCGCTGCGGCCGTCGTAGGAGCCGGCGTAGTGCAGGAGCGAGCGGGCGTGACCGAGCAGGTCGAGGGCGATGTTGCCGAGCGCCACGTCCTCCTCGAGCTCCGGCGCGCGGGAGATCCACTCGCCCAGCTGCTGCGAGAGGATCAGCGCGTCGTCGCCGAGGCGGAGCGCGTACTCGGCGATGTCGGCGGACGCTGCCGTCGCTCCGGTTCCGGAGAGCTCGTCGCTGAGCTGCAGCGCGTCGACCGACACGTCGCCGTGGACGTCGTGCGTTTCGTCTCGCTTCGCTCGCTCAACGACCGGGTTGGTGTCGGTCACAGGTGCGGCACCCCCTCGGATGCCGTGTAGTACACGGCGTGCCGGTAGTTCTTCCCAGCCGGGCTCTCGAAGTACGCGCCCTTCGCGTCGGGGTCGCTGGTCGTGATCGCATCGGCCGGGACGGCCCAGATCGACACGCCCTCGCCGCGCCGCGTGTAGAGGTCGCGGGCGTTGCGGATGGCCATCTCGGCGTCCGGTGCGTGCAGGGACCCGACGTGCACGTGGCTCAGGCCGCGGTTCGCACGGACGAAGACCTCCCACAGGGGCCACGGCTCGCGCTCATCGGCGCCGGGCGTCGCCATCAGGCCACCTGCCCTTCGACGGGCTCAGGGACCCAAGGAGAGGCCTGCTTGCGGGCATACGCCGCTGCGGCCTCGCGCACCCAGGCGCCGTCCTCGTGGGCGGTCCGCCGGCGCTCGAGACGCT